>CAZVST010000077.1:0-18821 GCA_964629725.1 uncultured Mycobacterium sp. | reverse complement strand
TCACCGACACGATCCCAATCGGTCACACCAGACCCCCGCCAAGTCGGAAGAGCCGGCTTGACCCAGACCACCCCGAGGGCCATCCTCAATAACGCGCCACGGTGGTCCCATCCCCCTGGCAATCAGGTGGTCCCATCACCGTGGCAAGCGACACGTGAACACAGACCTCGTTCGAACTGGCGGCGTTCAGGCCCGGGAAACTGACCTATTTCGACCGGGCGATATTCACCACGGGACAGACCTTCGCTCTCCGGGGGTCAAAGTCGTTCAAAGTGGTTAAGGGCACTATATGTTTACGCCAACTTTGGACGTTTACGGCGATTACAGCAATGAAGACGTTTCCCAACCAGCTGGCTTGGCACGACCTGTTGCAACGAAAACGAATGTGATTCCGTTCGATTGACGAAGCAGTTGAGTAGTCATTTCTTGCGGCTGGGGGTGGGTGGGCTGAAAATGAGCTCGCGGTCAAAGTTATCTGAGAGTAGCGATTCTCCGTCGCTAATATTCCAGATTCGGCCATTTGCGCTATAAACGCGCATTAGTTCGGCCTCTTCCAAGATTGTTACATACGAACCAAAATCCAAGCAGTAGCCGTCAAACATCTGGCCTGGCTCTTTCTTGGTATGGAGCCCCGGTTTCATCAGATGGATTAAGCGAGCATCATGTAGATCCAGTAAACCGTTTGAAACGTTGATCCGGTCGCGGCGTACGAGGAATGCACGCGACCGCTGATGCTCCACGATGTCTCGGATTAACTTTCGCCAAGTGGCCTCGGCCGCCGTGTTGCCCGCAATCGCAGCTTCTTTATCTTGCAAATAAAATTTTCGGGCAGCAGAATGTATGTCACTTACTGATATGGGCCGGTGTCGCGCTTGTTGCGCGGACAGAGAAGCAATCTGGATCGCGTCTCTCGGTACGCCTTCGGAAGCGCGTACGAATTCTTCGAGGCCATTCGCGTGGAACATCACCTTGACAAGATCTTGAGCCACCGGGAACCGGAGTCGTTTTCCGTGATCGTCTTGCAGCATCGCTTGTAGATGTCGAAAAATTAGTTCGGAGAAAAAACGCCTGCGATCAACAGATTCGGTGAGGTGCTCGTCTAGATTTATTGCAGCTGCAGTATCAGATCCGAGTTCGATGCCGAGAATGTCCGAGTTGCCTTCAGATCTCTCGGTGAATTTCGTTCGTCTCTCGATAGCGCCGATTTTTACGGTTATACCGCGAACCGGGAAGACGCCGCGCCGAAGTAAGTCAGCGAGGATAGGTTGGAGATCGGTCGGAATGCTGCTCCATTCGTCGAGAAGTATCCAAATGCGAACGGGCGCAATCGAAGAGAGTGCGACCTGGAGAGCGCCATTCAGACGGCCAAAGAGGATTCGTGGAACTTCCGAACCGGTACGATTTCGTACAGTCTTGGTGGCGACCTTCCGTACCGCCGTTTTGCCTCGTTTTCCTCTCAGTTTGGCCGTCGGCCACCCTGTCCTAACGTTAAGTTCTGCGTCTAGCGCGGATTCTTTATCCTCTTCAGCTGAACTGCTATCTTCAGTCGTCTCACTATAGGAACCTTCTACCCTAACTCGGCTCGCCGCTTCTGCAATTGCGTCTAAATGCGGTAACAAACCCTCGAATCGCTCGTCCTCTATCGCAGCGGCCAACATCCTTGAATGAACCGCATCGAGTACATCAATGAGTAGCTGAGTGCCACGAATAGTTCGCGACAACGTCGTGTCGCCGTACAATCCGCCGCTCGAACCCACCGTTCGTAGATCAATGTAGATCGGTAAATCATTCTGCTTATCCACCACAGATTCTAAGTTACGGAAAGCATGTGTCTTGCCAGTGCCACGACGGCCGTAGATAACTTGATGATCTAGCCGCAGAAGTCCGTCAGTGACATCACGTATTGAAACAAAGGAAGCATGAGCAATGCTTTCGGGCAACGTTTCGGCGCGAACCGCTAATCTCATAACAAGCCGGTTTATCGACTCATTAACTCCTTGTGCCGCTAGTTGGCGCTCGGTTTCGTCGCTTCTGCTCATGGGCTGCATGGAAACTTATCCCCTCGTTTCCCTGATTGACCAGGATCGAGGATATGTTAGCAACGATTCGCACGATCACGGGTTGTATCCCGTGCATGCCAGCCGCCGAAGAATGCTGACCCGAAGAAAAACCGAAAACGCGACTTACACCGATAGATCGGACAGTCCCACCCGGTAAGGCTGGAAGCCGCCCAAACTAATTGGGGAATCGGTCTGCGATGCGCGGCGGTGGCGGCCGGACCGCCGAACCGGCCACCGTGGCCGCGTTCGCAAAACCGTCCGCACCGCCAACGGCGGCTCGCATCTGTCCCGGCCCCGAGGGAGTCAGCGGCGGTAAAGCTCGACGACCACGCCCACTCGGAATGTTTCGGGCGGGACAACTCGTCGGCCCTAACGCAGAGTCGCTCGGCACCGCTGGCTGCCGTGTGCGGAGGTAGGTGAGCGCCGGTTGCGCTACTCGCCGTCGCCGGGCAGGGGCTGGTTGTAATGCAGGTAGCAGGGCGACCCGAGACGGCGGACCTGATTGCGGCAGGACTGGCCGCTCTGGGTGAGACGACCACAGCAGGGCATCCCATCACGGTGAGGCATGCCGGACATCACGACCTCGACGCGCTTCTGGTACCAGTACGGAAGCCGCCCCAGGTACTCGTGGAAGGGCACTTTGCTCGCCGGGAAGGGCACGTTGGCCTTGAAGGCTGAGGTGCTCAAGAGCGCGTAGGTCTCTTCGTCGTCGGGGTCCAGGATGACGGCGGCCTGGTAGTCGCCGCTGCCGACATCGTCCAGGGAGACGAGACGGCGGGGGTCAAATCGGAGCCAGTTCCTGAGGGGTTCTTGCTTATTCGGCATCTACAGACCTTTCTCGTTGGACAGGACCCGTTCGATCCGCTCCGCTGCACGTCGGCGCTCCGCGCCCTGCCTGAGTTCGTCGACTGCCAGGTTGCGCACCCGAATCGTCCGGTTGTGCACGCGACCGGTCACCACGTCCAGGGCCTGGTAAGTCATTTGTTCCAGGATGTTGTTCACCAGGGCATTTCCTTTCTTGTACGGGTTTGGTGGGGTCATGTGACCCCAGGGGTGACCCCACCCCGAAAACAGCGCTGATCTGCGGTTACGCCGATGCCAGGGTGGGGTCATGGTGGGGTCATGTGACCCCACCACTGCCCCTCAGCCGCCTACCAGCTCGTACTGGCTGCCGTCGTCGCACGGACGGACCACATCGGTCTCAAGCAGCAGATCGAAGACCGGCTCGAAGTCCCGCCGGATCGCAGTCGTGCACGACTTCTGAAGCTGCCGTTTGGTCGCGCGCCCGACCCGCTCCAGCTTCCGCTGGATCGCCTCGGAGACCCGCCGCTGGGTGGCCTCAGCGGTGCGCTCGCCGATGATGGCCTGCCGGTCGGCTTCGGCATGCGCCCGAGCACTGTTCACCCTGCGGTGCCGGTCCTTGACGACCTGACGCATCTCGGCGCGCACCCGGTTGGACACCACGATCAGCTGCCCGGCGATGCGCCAGTCGTCCTCGGTGATGTCGCGGCGCTCATCGAGTACGGCCAGCCCGAAGGCGACCTTCAACTGCAGCAGCATGAGGTGGCTGTCGAGCGGATCGACGCCGTCGGAGCCGATCTCCACCAAGTAGCGGAAGTTCTCGATCTGCGACCGGATCGACTGCGGCACCCCAATCAGGTAGGTCCCTGTGAGCAACGTCGGGAAGACGCGGATCACCACCTCAGCGGGTTCCACCTCCTCGGGCTGCTCACCGCCGCCGGGCGGGCGGGCGAAGGGGTTCACGATCGGCAACCACAAGAACCGCTGCGGCAGACCGTCCTTCTCCCGGTCGAGGAAGAACCCCGCGTTCTCCGGCTGGGTGCTCACCCCCAGACACAACCGGTAGGTGTGCGCCGCCACGTGCGTGGTCGTGGCCCGCTGGGCGTTGGTGAAGCCGATGGACTGGCCGGTGAAGGCCTTCAGCAACTCGCCCACCAGGGTCCCGCCCTTGCGTTCGGCCAGCGAGGCCAGCGTCGTGACCTCATTGACCTCGACATTGGCCGCCACCTGCGCAAGTTCGTCGTTGTTGCCATGCCCGAGGAAGAACCGCGCCAGGCCTTCCCCGGACCCCAGCCCCGGCGACGGCGCATCCTCGATGGCCGAGCGGTCAGGGTTGAGGAACCGTACGGCGCTGCCAGCGACCGCATTGGCAATGTCCTTGCCCTGCCCGGACTTTCCCACACTCGCCGTGAACAGGTTCACCGACGCGGTGCCGCCGATGACAGGCGGCAGCTGCACCCCCGGCGGCACCAGAGCAATCGCGCGCCGCAGGACCCCACCGAGAACCGCGTAAGGGTTGGCCCGACGCACCCCCGCATAGCGTTGGATCTGGGTGAGGACCGGGCGCTGGGCCCAGAACGCTGCTTCGGCCCGCGCCGGGTCCTCGGCCCCATCCCCGTCAGGGGAATCCGGCTCCGCCAGAAGACGATCGGCGTTAGCCACCATCCGGGTGAACTCCTCCTCGGCTTCGACCTCACCACCTTGACGGTCCTGCCCAACAGCATCGACGAACGCGCGGTACAAGGTCTCCAACGCCAGGGCGACACCGGGTTGACCGCTCTGCCCGTAGCGGAGCAAGGCCAACACGTGCCCCAGCGTCGTATCGTGCCGCGACACTCCAACCTGCAGATCGTGGAGGGCCTCGGCCAGCCGGGTAGCCACCTTCGGCGACGGCGGACCGGCAGTCATCGCCTCCGTGACGTCATAAACCGGCCCGCAGTCCACCGACCTGACCGCCGCACCGGCGTTCGGCTTCGGCTTCGGCTTCGGCCCATCGGCGGAACGCGGCGCGTCGGCCCGCAATCCCTCCACCCAGGACGGCGGCAACTCCGGCAATTCCTCCGGCGACGGCGGCAGCGCGACCTCGTCGCCGGACTTCTCGTCGAACCACTTGTAGGGCCGACCCTCGGGGTGGATGGACGGCGAAACCACCATGTACCGGTGGTGGTTCTGGATGATCTCGATGTCGCCGATCTTCAACCCAACGAACTTGATCACCCCGGCCAGCTTCATGCCGAGCGGGACCCTGAAGAGCCGGATACCAGAGATGCCATCATCGCGACTCGTGGACCGGACCGTCGAAGGCAGCGGCCCCCAACGCTTTTCGGCCTCCTCCAGCGTCTCAGCGCCCGTCTTCGCGCCATAGGCGTCGACGTCGATACCAACAACACCGTCAGGTAGTCGAAGACCCAAGCCACCCCCCGTGTAGGTGGTGCTCTGCGCCCAGGCGGCCATCCTCTCCTCGGTCGGGTCTGGCTTCCCCTTGCCGGTGTAGCCGTACGGCGGCGGGAACTTGGTGCCCCGCTTCAACGGCAGGACACCCGACCAGCCCAGTTCCACGTAACGGTCGTAAACATCGGCGTATCCCGTTGCCGACGAACATATCTGCGGGATATCGTTGGCCATAGATCCCTCAACATGAGCTTCCTGAATGGCCTCGGTGTTCTCAGCACCGGGGCTGTTCGCTTCGATAGGGTCGATCACCCCCCCACCTCCATCCGAGGGGCGGCCGCGCCGACGACGACGCCGTCACCGGCGACCAGACCGAGGTCGTCGAGCAGGTCGCGGACGCTTTGGTCGGTGTGAGGGCCGGCGCACTTTCCTCTCACGAGGTTCATCACTCCTCCCCTCCGGCCTCGCTAGGAGCCGCCGTCCGGTCGGCAGTCAGGGGGTTCCCGTGCGCATTCCCGACGAGCCGCTCCAGGTAGGCCTCCAGGGAGTCGGCAGTGATGAAAGAGCGAGAGCCGATGTTGACCTTGGTGATCTGGCCCTCATTGACCAACTCGTAGAGCTTGGTGCGGCCAATGCCGCCGAGTACCTCCATCGTCTCGGGCATCGGCACCAGTGGCCGGAACTCTCTGCGCATGGCGTTGTCTTCCTTCGTGTTGATTCGTTCGGAACCGCCTGTACGCTGGCAGCCAAGGACAATACTTGCGTGGTTTTATGCGGGGATCAAACTTCCCGCTGCGTACTTTTTTGGGAGGTTCAGAGGTCATGTCGGGCAGCGAGTGGGGGTCGAAGATCGGTCACCCCGACGACGGCAGCGTGATGCACGTCGCGTACCGCGATGAATCGGGTCGCCTTCAAGAGATCAGGTTCTCCAGGAAGGACTGGTCGACTCGGAAGATCTCGGACGACGTCACGACAATGGGACAGCGGCAGGTTCCCAAATGGATCGAGATCACTACCTCCGGAGGGGCCGGCCCGGACAAGAAGGTCAGGATTGAAATCCGCGATGGATCGCCGGAAGTTGTTGAACTGAGCTGGATTTCACGTCCGGGTCAGCTGGACATCCGTCAAAAGGATCTTCGTGAGATTAATCTGGCGAAACTGGCGGTAGACACCTACGCCCAGTCTGGGGGGGTCCCTTTCCCCAGAGGGGCTGATGGATCGCCTCCCACGGACGCAGAAATCACCGAGTGGGCCAAAGAAGTTCGGAGGAGGCGCATCGAATCCCGTAAATCCGGTGATCGCCAGAGGGCGAAGCGGAAGAACCGGATCATCAGTGACGAGTTGTTGCGGCAGGTGGCCGATGTGTATCGCGCGAACATTCATAAGCGCGGTCCAACGCAGGCCGTTGCCAAACAGTTCGGAGTAGGAGACCGGATGGCCTCCACCTACGTCACGAAGGCGAGAGAAAAGGGCCTTCTGCCGAAAACTCAGCGCGGAAAGAAAAAGGCCTAGGGGTCGACATGGTGAAGAGACAGCAGCTGCCGCCGCAGATCAAGAAGATCAGCGTGACCGACCGCGCCACCGGCAAGCCGGACGTGCGCTACCAGGTGACCGCCGACGCCGGTGTCGACCCGGAGACCAAGAAGCGCAAGCAGATCCGGCGTCGGTTCACTACTGAGAAGGCCGCGCGTGACGAGCTGGCAGCTGTGCAGGGAGGGGTGAAGGCCGGCACGTACGTCCACCGCTCCGCCGCGACCGTCGACGACGTCTGCGAAGCGTGGCTGCTGTCGAGGCACAACCTGAAGGCGTCCACGATCGCCGGTCACCGTTCCAAGCTGAAGGTGCTCCGCGCCGAGCTGGGTCACGTCGAGGTGCAAAAGTTGTCGAAGGCCGATCTTGACGGTCTGGTCGGCCGGCTTCGTAGCGGCGAGGCGAAAGCAACCAAGCGTCCGTGGACGCCCCGCTCCTGCAACTACCTTCTCTATCTCACCACGGCGGTACTTGACGATCAGGTCGCGCAGGGCAATGTGGTGCGCAAGGTGGCCGCCCTGGTCGATCGGGTGAAGGGTGATCCGCAGAAGTACCCGACGCTCACCTCAGCGGAGATGGTTCGAATTCTCGACCACGACTGCCGGGACCGTCACCTCTGGACGCTGGCGCTCTACGGCCTGCGGCGCGGCGAGATCTCCGGCCTTAAGTGGCACAACGTGAACCTGACCGACAAGCCGGTCGGTGACGGCGACGCGGCGCTCCCGGCGAAGTCTTTGCGCATCATCGACACGCGGGTTGCGATCGGAAAGACGATCATCACCGACACGCCGAAGTCGAAGGCATCCCGGCGCACGCTGCCTCTGCCGGACGAGGTCGTCGACGTGTTGAGGGCGGCGCACAAGCAACAGCTTGAGGAACGTCTCGCCTTCGGGCCCGGCTACGGCGAAGGCGGCTACGTTGCCTGCGATGAGCTCGGCCAGCCTTACCACCCGAACCTGCTCTACTACCGGTGGGGCCAGATGCTCAAGACACTGAAAATCAAGACGGTGCGACTCCACGATGCACGCCACACCTGCGGCACTCTCATGCACCTGCGGGGTGTGCCGATCGCGGTGATCGCAGCGTGGCTGGGGCATTCGAGCGCGGCATTCACGATGGCCGTCTACGTCCACTCGCAGGATGCGGCGCTGAAGGATGCGGCCAACAGCCTCGGTCGCCCGAAGCGTCGCCGCAGGTCGGGTCACCAGGGCAGTTAATTCGTACTTGTGACAATCTGTGACACTCAGCCCAGCCCGCCACGAGTTCTGCATCACGTATCCACTGGTGAGACCGTGCCCCCAGTCGGACTCGAACCGACACTGTGCGGATTTTAAGTCCGCTGCCTCTGCCAATTGGGCTATGGGGGCGCGCCGCGAACGGCACAAGAAACTTACCCGCCAGCCGCCGGCCCGCCCCCCGAGGCGCAGCCGAAACGAGACAACGTTCTGCTGCGCACCGCCACTGGGACAACTATGGTTAAGAAAGGAGCCCGCGCGGCGTGGGCAAGGAGGAGAGCACTATGCGGATCGTTGAGACCAAGCGCACCGGCGGCTGCACCTGCCGCTGCAACGCCTGCAAGAGCCAGGCTCACTGCCGCAATATCGGCAGCGGCTGCAAACTGAAGCTCTGACCTTCTAAAACCAACACCGCGAACTCCGGCGCCGAGGCTCTCGTCGCCGGAGTTTGTGTTATCTGCCCCTCGGGTACGACTAGGGAATCGACAGCGCGATCCCGTCGAGGATGTCGTGCTCGCTGACGATCAGTTCGTCGATCGCGGCCCGCTCGCTCAGCGCGGCGGCCAACTCCTGCACGACGATCGCTCCGCCGCCGATCACGTCCACCCGGCCTTTGTGCATGGGGCCCAGTGCCGCCCGTTGCGCGCGCGTCATCCCGATCAGTTCCTCGCAGACCCGCAGCAGATCACCGAAACGCACCCGCGACAGGTGGATTACCTCTGAGTCGTAGGTGGTCAGCCCGTGGGCCAGCGCCGCGATGGTGGTGAACGTGCCGGCCACCCCCACCCAGGTCTTGGCCTGCTCCACGGGCACCACCGCCAGGGCCTCGCCCAGCTTCTCCCGCACCACGGCGCGAGCCTGCGCGACCTCGGCGGCCGTCGGCGGGTCGGAGTGCAGGCACCGCTCAGTCATCCGCACGCAGCCGATGTCGGCGGAGTAGCTCGCCTGCACACCGCGTGAACCCCCGTTACCCAGCACCACTTCCGTCGACCCGCCACCAAGGTCGACCACCACGAAAGGCGCTGCGCTGGATTTCAATTCACCTACCGCACCGTTGAACGAGAGCTCCGCTTCCTCGATGCCCATGATGACTTCGGCCACCGCGCCGGGAACCACCGCGCCGAGCACGGTGGCCGTCATCGCGAAGAACTCGTCGCGGTTGGCGGCGTCGCGGGTCGCCGAGGTGGCGACCATCCGCACCTTGCGCGCCTGATAACCCTCGATCAGCGTGGCGTAGTCGGCCAGCGCGGCGCGGGTGCGCTCCAGCGCCCCGGCGGAGAACCTGCCCGTCGCATCCACCCCCTCGCCCAGACGCACGATCCGCATCTCGCGGTGCAGATCCCGCAGGGGCCCACCGCCGGGGGTGCGGTCCCGGTCGGCGATCAGCAGACGAATCGAGTTGGTACCGCAGTCGATCGCGGCCACCCGCTCAACGCCGGAGCCCAGGCTCATGTTCGCGGTTCCCGCTCAGTCGTCATGTCCACTCCTCCCGGGCCAGGATCCCGGCCATCTCCGCCTCACCGGCCAGCATCGCCAGCGCCTCGTCACCAAGAGGGTTGACCCCCCGGCCTCTTGCCAGCGAATGCGCCATCAGCACGTGCAGGCACTTCACCCGATCCGGCATGCCGCCCCCGGAGAAGGTCGTCCCCAGCGACTCGATGGCATCCCGCTCGGCCAGATACGACTCGTGCGCGCGACGGTACGCCTCGGCCAGATCGGGATCCTCGGCCAGCCGGGCCGACATCTCGCGCATGACCCCATCGGACTCCAACCGGCTGGCCGCCGCCGTCAGCACCGGATGGGTCAGGTAGTACAGCGTCGGGAACGGGGTGCCGTCGGGCAGCCGGGGCGCGGTCTTGACCACGGCGGGCTCGCCGCTGGGGCAGCGGTAGGCGATCTCCAGCACCCCGCGGGGGTGCCGGCCGAGTTGCCGTTCCACCGCCGCGAGGTCGGCGGGGTCAACCACCGGGGGCAGGCGGGGGTGGCGGCGGCGGAGGTGGTGGCAGCACCGGACCGGGCCGACCCGGCGGCGGCGGTGGCGGTGGCGTCGGCGCCTCGGAGGTCGCCGGGCCGTGCGGAGTGTCGGCGATGGTGTGCCACAGCGCGGTGTACCAGGGGTCCGAACTGGCCTTGAGTTCGGTCTGCGGACCGGTGGCGGGCTGCGGCTGCTGCCCCGGCGGCAACTGCACCTGGTAGGGAATGTCGCCGGGTTTGACGAAGCCCAGCCGCTCCCGGGCCTGCGCCGCGATGTACACCGGATCGGCGAGTTTGGCCTTCTGGCTTTCCAATTCGGAGATCTGCGTGCGCAGCGCCTTCTCGCTGGCCGCCAGTTGCTTCATCTCGGTGCGCTGCGCGATGTAGGTGCGCACCGGGCCGGCGATGGTCAGCGTCAGCACACAGATCACCGCCGCCAAGATCGCCGCCCGCCGCGCCGTCAAGCCCAGCCGGTCCTCACTCTGCTGCTGCACCGTCTCGGCGAACACCCGCCGGATCGGCTCGGTCAGGCCGTGACCCGTCGACTCCTGCTGCTCACGGGTGACAGTGGGACGGGACTCCCGGGCGGTGATGCGCTTCGGGCCGGAACGGCCCCGACCCGAAGCGCCCGGTCGGGACGCCGGCGCGCGACGCTTCGGGTCGCCCCGTTTGCCTTCTGCCACTGTCTTTGTCGTCTACTCCGGTGCGTTGAACCTCGGGAACGCGAGATCTCCAGCGTAGCGGGCGGCGTCACCGAGGGTCTCCTCGATACGCATCAGCTGGTTGTACTTGGCCACCCGCTCGCTGCGCGCCGGCGCGCCGCTCTTGATTTGACCGCTGCCGACGGCGACCGCGAGGTCGGCGATCGTGGTGTCCTCGGTCTCACCGGAGCGGTGGCTCATCATCGTGCGGTATCCGGAGTTGTGCGCCAGCGCGACGGCATCGAGTGTCTCGGTCAGCGAGCCGATCTGGTTGACCTTGACCAGCAGCGCATTCGCCACACCGCGCTCGATGCCCTCTTCGAGGCGCTCGGGGTTGGTGACGAACAGGTCGTCGCCGACGATCTGTACCTTGTCGCCGATCGCGGTGGTCAGGGCGGCCCAGCCGTCCCACTCGTCTTCGCTGAGCGGATCCTCGATCGAGACCAGCGGGTAGGCGCCGATCAACTGCGAGTAGAACTCGGTCATCTGCTCGGTGTTCTGGGCCTTCTTCTCGAACTGGTAGGCGCCGTCGCGGAAGAACTCGGTGGCGGCGACGTCGAGCGCCAGGGCCACGTCGCGGCCCGGCTTGAAGCCGGCAGCCTCGATGGCCGAGCAGATCAGGTCCAGGGCCGCATGGGTGCCCGCGACGTCGGGGGCGAAGCCACCCTCGTCACCCAGGCCGGTGTTGAGGCCCTGCTTCTTAAGCACCGACTTCAGCGAGTGGTACACCTCAGCGCCCCAGCGGACCGCCTCCTTGAAGTTCGGCGCGCCGATCGGCGCGACCATGAACTCCTGCACGTCCACGCCGGTGTCGGCGTGCGCGCCGCCATTGAGGATGTTGAACATCGGGACCGGCAGGATGTGGGCGTTCGGGCCGCCCAGGTAGCGGAACAGCGGCAGCCCGGCCGACTCGGCGGCGGCCTTCGCGACGGCCAGCGACACACCGAGGATGGCGTTGGCGCCCAGCCGCGACTTTCCCGGCGTGCCGTCGAGGTCCAGCAGGGTCTGGTCGATGAGGCGCTGCTCGTCGGCGGAGATTCCGATGATGGCCGGGGCGATCTCGTCGAGCACACCCTCAACGGCTTGCTGGACACCAGCGCCGCCGTAGCGCTCGCCGCCGTCGCGCAGTTCGTGGGCCTCGTGCTCACCGGTGGAGGCACCGGAGGGGACGGCTGCGCGAGCCACGGTGCCGTCGATGAGGGCCACTTCGACCTCGACGGTCGGATTGCCGCGGGAGTCCAGGATTTCGCGTGCAGCGACCTGCTCGATGATGGGCACGGGGTTCTCCTTGCTGGGCGGAAAGACTGACGTTCGTCAGAGTAAAGGGAGAGCCGGGATCCTTACCGGACTTTGCTTAGAGCGGTTGTCCCGACGCGTAGGCGGCGGCCCAGTCGCGGACCGTGCGGGCGTAGAGATCGGAGTGGTTGTACGCGCGAAGCGCGTCCATCCAGCCGCGCGGGGTGCCCATATCCTGTCCGCGGTAGCAGAGGTAACCGGCCGCGGCCAGCGCGGCGTCGTCGAAATTATCCGGGCTGACCACACCGTCGTTGTTCGCGTCGACGCCGTAGAGCCGCCAGGTCTCCGGGATGAACTGCATCGGCCCCATTGCGCGGGCGTACACCGGATCGCCGTCACCGGAGTCGACGCTCTCCAGGATCGTGAGGTTGCCATTGGACCCGTCCAGCCGCACCCCCCGGATCGGCGGGCTGACGTCGCCATTGGGCGCGATCTGCGCGCCGCGGTAGGTGCCGTGGTGGCTTTCCACCATCCCGATACCGGCCAGCGTCGTCCAGCCCAGGTGGCAGTTGGGGTTCTCCACCTGCGCCACACGGCTGGCATAGGCGTAGGCCTCCAGCGCCGAAATCGGGATGCCCAGGCCAGGCGCGCGCTGTTCGGCCCACTCGCGGAGCTGATCGGCAGGCCGTCCCGCGGCGTGGGTGTCGACCGCCGGCACCGGGTCGCCCGGCGGCGGCGGGACGCCCTCGGGAATCGGTGTGCGGGCCTGCCACGAGCAACTCGACGCCAGCACCATCGCCGTCGCCGCAACGACGGCGACGGGGTTGAGCCAGTGCGGCCGTGGCCGACCGGAGGTCACCAAGTTCCCCTCAAACTTCCGCGTTCTATCGCTGTATCGTCCCACGGACGGCGCAGCGTGGGCCGTTGCGAACCCCGGCAATGCGCTGAGAGTTGGGTGCGGAATTAGGCAGATTCCGCGCCGGATTCGGTGGACTCTTCTTCGGGCCAGTGCACGACGGCGCGCGTCATCTCGGCCGTCTCCTGACGCACCGCCCCGGGCCAGTGTTCGCGCCACTCCTGCGCGCTGATCGGGCCGAGGGCGCGGTGGGTGTCGAGTTCGGCGGCCACATCGTGGCCGCGGCGGGCCTGCGCGACGGAATGCTCGGCCGCGCGCACGTCGGCCATGAACTCCAATGTCCTAGTGCGCAGCGCATTTTCGGCGTCACCGTCCGCTCGCAACGACACCGACCTGACGTCGGAGGGGATCAGGTCCTCGGGCACCCCGGCCGCCGACGCACGGTCGATCACCTTCTGCGCCAACGCCAGCGCTGGCTGCGCGGTGGGCACACCGTCGACGCAGGACCGGCGGCCGTGCCCACTGGCCTGTTCAGCGGCCTTGCGCTGTTCCCACTGCGCCAGTTGATCTTCCAGCGTGATCTGTTCACCGGCGAGCACCGCAGCAACGCGGTTTCCGAGTTTGCGGATCAGGGCGTCGGCAACGTCGTCGATGCCGAAGGAGTTGACCGGCGCCTCCTCGGCAATCCGGGCGTGGAACAGCACCTGCAGCAGCACGTCCCCGAGTTCATCGCGAAGCTCCAGAGCGTTGCCGCCGTGCACCGCGTCGAACAGTTCGTAGGTCTCTTCCAACAGATAGCGGCGCAGCGAGTCGTGGGTCTGCTCGCTCTCCCACGGACCCGACGTCCGCAGCCGGTCCATGATCTCGACGGCGTCGACGAGTCGTTCGCCGGGCCGGCCCGACGGCACAGCGATCACCCGTTCACCGCCGGCCAGACGGGCCTTGACTTCGGGGTGCTCGGGATCCGACGACAACAGCACCGGGGCCGCGGGCCCGATCAGCGCCGAGCGCGCCGAGGGCAGCGACCACTGCACCCGGATCGGCATCTCCTCGGTGTACTGGACGTCACCGCCAAGCATTTCGACAGCGTCGATCGGCACGACGGCAGGCCGCCGCGGATCGACCAGAATGACGGTCATCTCCCCTGTCCCCTCTCTTTGGGGTTAAGAGTCGTTATATCAACGTCCCCCTTCGGACGCCCATCAAGCGCGAGCAACAAATCGGCCACCATTTGCAGTAACTCAAGGTCACGGATACGCGGAGCACCCACCGAATCCGCACTGCGCGGAACCGGGACCTGCACCGTCGCAGCGGTGGCGCGGTACCGCGCCCCCGGGTACATCCGGCTCAGCCGCACCTGCGCCGAGTCGGCGAGGTTCAACGGTGACACCCGCAGCGTCGCACCCGCGCCGGCGCCGGTGACGGCCAACTCGGTGATGCCGTACGGCCGGCACAGCAGTCGCAGCCTCGCCACCGACACCAGTAGTTGCGCGGACTCGGGCAGCGGGCCGTACCGGTCGATCAGTTCGTCGACCACCGCGGCGACGCCGGCCTCGTCGGCCGCCGACGCCAGCCGGCGGTAGGCCTCCAAGCGCAGCCGGTCGCTGCCGATGTAGTCCGGCGGCAGGTGCGCGTCGACCGGAAGGTCGATGCGGACGTCCTTGGTCTCCTCCGGCGTCGTGACCATCTTGCCGTCGGCCGCTGCCCGATAGGCTTCGACGGCCTCGCCGACCAGTCGCACGTACAGATCGAAACCCACCCCGGCCACGTGCCCGGACTGCTCGACGCCCAGCACGTTGCCGGCGCCGCGAATCTCCAAGTCCTTCAATGCCACCGCCATGCCGGCGCCGAGTTCGTTGTTCTGGGCGATGGTGGCCAGCCGGTCATGCGCGGTCTCGGTGAGCGGGGTGTCGCGCGGATACAGGAAGTAGGCGTACCCGCGTTCCCGGCTGCGGCCGACCCGTCCGCGCAACTGGTGCAGCTGAGAGAGGCCGAAGGTGTCGGCACGCTCGACGATCAGGGTGTTGGCGTTCGAGATGTCCAAGCCGGTCTCGACGATCGTCGTGCAGACCAGGATGTCGAATTCGCGGTTCCAGAAGCCCTGCACCGTGGATTCCAGTTGCTCCTCGGGCATCTGGCCATGTGCCACAGCAACTCTCGCCTCGGGCACCAGCGCGCGGATCCGGGCGGCGGCCTCGTCGATGGTGCGGACCCGATTGTGCACGTAGAACACCTGACCGTCGCGCAGCAGTTCGCGACGCAGCGCGGCGGCGACCTGTTTGTCGTCGTGCGGGCCGACGTAGGTCAGCACCGGGTAGCGCTCCTCGGGTGGGGTGAGGATGGTCGACATCTCCCGAATGCCGGCCAGGCTCATCTCCAAGGTCCGCGGGATCGGGGTGGCGCTCATTGTCAGCACGTCGACGTGGCTGCGCAGCGCCTTGATGTGCTCCTTGTGCTCGACGCCGAAACGCTGCTCCTCGTCGACGATCACCAGACCGAGGTCCGTCCACCGGACGCTGGTCTGCAGCAGACGGTGCGTTCCGATGACGATGTCGACGCTGCCGTCGGCCATGCCCTCCAACACTTTTCGCGACTCGGCCGAGTCGGTGAACCGGGACAGGCCCTTCACCGTCACCGGGAAGCCGGCCATCCGCTCGGTGAAGGTCTGCAGGTGCTGGTCGGCCAGCAGGGTGGTGGGCACTAGCACCGCCACCTGCTTGCCGTCCTGCACCGCCTTGAACGCCGCGCGCACCGCGATCTCGGTCTTGCCGTAGCCGACGTCGCCGCAGACCACGCGGTCCATCGGGACCGGCTTCTCCATGTCGGACTTGACCTCGGAGATGGCGGTCAACTGGTCGACGGTCTCGGTGAACCCGAAGGCGTCCTCCATCTCGGCCTGCCACGGGGTATCGGGGGCGAACGCGTGCCCCGGGGCGGCCTGGCGTTTGGCATAGAGCGCGACGAGTTCGCCGGCGATCTCCCGAACAGCCTTGCGCGCCTTGGTTTTCGTGTTGGTCCAGTCGCTGCCGCCGAGCTTGCTGAGCGAGGGCTGCTCACCGCCGACGTAGCGGGACAGCTGATCGAGGGAGTCCATCGGGACGAACAGTTTGTCCCCGATATTTTTGGGCCCTGACCCCCTCTTGCTCGCTCCGTACTCGAGCACCAGGTACTCACGGCGCGCCCCGCCGACGGTGCGCTCCACCATCTCGACGAACCGGCCGATGCCGTGCTGGTCGTGCACCACCAGATCGCCGGCCGTCAGCGCCAGCGGGTCGACGGTGTTGCGCCGCCGCGCCGCCAGCCGCTTGCCTTCCGGGCCGGTGGCCCGGTTACCGGTCAAGTCCGTCTCGGTGATCACCACCAGGTGCGCGCCCGGGATCACGATGCCGGTGTGCAATGGCCCCTTGAGGACGCCCACCACGCCGGGTTTGGGCGGCTGACCGGACTCCAGCATCCCGGCCGGGATGTCGCGCTCGCCCAGTTGCTCCACCACGCGGTGGGCGGTGCCGGTGCCCGGGGCGACCACGGCACCCAGCCCGCCGGTCAGTACGTGGGCGCGCAGCATCGCGAAGATCTCCTCGACGCCGGACTGCTGGCCGCGGGCCGACGGCGCCGCGCGGACATCGAGGGTGGCTGCCCCGTCGGAGGACAGTTGGCTGACCGTCCACCACGGGTGGCCGCCGGCGGTGGCCGCGGCGCGCACCTCGTCGAGGGCGCGGAAGCCAGAGCCGCCGAGTTGTTCGGCGTCAATGGGGGCGTCGCCGCCGATGGCCGCCACCGACCACGACGCCTCCAGGAACTCCCGGCCGGTGCGGATCAGATCGGCCGCGCGGGTGCGGACCTTCTCCGGGTCGCACACCAGCAGCGGCGCGCCGGCCGGCAGGTGGTCGGTGAGCTGCCCGAGCCGCTCCGGGCGCAGCACCGGGGCCAGCGCCTCCATGCCGTCGGTGGGGATGCCTTCGGCGATCTTATCGAGCATCTCGGCGACGCCACCGGTGACCCGGTTGTCGTCACGCGGCGCGTCGGCCACCAATTCCGCTGCGCGGGAACGGACTTCGTCGGTCAGCAGAAGTTCGCGGCAGGCCACCGCGACCACCACACCGGGGTCCAGTTCCGGGATGGAGCGCTGATCGGCCACCGCGAACATCCGCATCTCGGTGATCTCGTCGCCCCAGAACTCGACGCGGACGGGATGTTCGGCGGTCGGCGGGAAGACGTCGAGGATGCCGCCGCGCACCGCGAACTCACCGCGCCGGCCGACCATGTCGACCCGGGTGTAGGCGAGTTCGACCAGCCGGGCGACGAGGTCATCGAAGTCCAGTTCGGCGCCGACCCGCAGCGTCACCGGTTCGATCTCGGCCAGGTCGCCGGCTGTGGGCTGCAGCAGCGAACGGACCGTCGTCACCACTACGCGCAGCGGGGGGCCCAGGTGCGCGTCGTCGGGGCGGGCTAGGCGGCGCAGCAGCATCAGCCGCGCGCCAACGGTGTCCACCCCAGGCGAGAGCTTCTCGTGGGGCAGCGTCTCCCAGGACGGGAACACCGCCGCGGCGTTGCCGAACACCCCGCGCAACTCGGCGGTCAGATCGTCGGCCTCGCGGCCGGTCGCCGTCACCACCAGTAGCGGTCCGCCCCGGGCCAGCGCGGCGGCGACGTACAACTGCGCGCCGGCCGGCCCCACCACGGCCAGCGATTCCGGCCGCTGCGCGGACAGTTCGGACAGTTCGGTGAAGTCGGGGGCCGTCACAGCAAGATCGACCAGGCCCGCCAGGGGCGTCTGGACATCGGGGCGCCCGGTCATGATCGGTTCAGTCTATGCAGCGGGGTCGGCCGGCCTCTGAAGCGCCCACGGCCACTCGCCCGGCTCTCGGGGTTGGATATAGGTCGTTCAGAAATCGATACCGCCGGTGTTACCAACGTCCCAGTGATATCGCCGGCGGTATCGACTTCCGGAAAGCATCAATGGTGCCGCCAGGCCCGGCTACTCCCCGTGCAGCCGCGGGTCGGGTTCGAGGTGGCTCAGCCCGTTCCACATGAGGTTCACCAGGTGGGCGGCCACCACCTCTTTCTTGGGCTCGCGGGCGTCGAGCCACCACTGCGCCGTCATCGACACCGAACCCACCAGGGCCTGGGCATACAGCGGCGCCAGTTCCGGGTCCAAGCCGCGGCGGGCGAAGTCACCGGCCAGGATCGAGGCCACCTGGTTGACGGCGTCGTTGAACAAGCTGGAGTAGGTGGTCGGCGCCAGCGACGGCGGTGAGTCGCGGATGAGCACCCGGTAGCCGTCGGTTCGCTCGTCGATGTAGGTGAGCAACGCCAGCGTCACCGCCTCCACCCGGGGCCGGTGCTGGTTATTGGTCAGCGACGCGGTGACGCCGTCGAGCAGGGCCGACATCTCGCGGTCGACCACCACCGCGTACAGGCCCTCTTTGCCGCCGAAGTGTTCGTAGACGACCGGCTTGGAGACGTTCGCGCGTCGGGCGATGTCTTCGATGGCGGTGCCGTCGTACCCGCGTTCGGCGAACAGCGACCGGGCGATGTCGATCAGCTGGTGGCGTCGTTCAGTGCCGGTCATCCGCGGGCGGGGCGGACGGGAGGTGCGGTCGGCAGTAGCCACGAACGCGATTATTCCCCGAGTCGCTGCGCTCCTGCCCGCCGATGATTTTTGTGCCTCTCTACCAGTGAGGCTTCGCCTCTGACCACCGAGTCTGGGGTCTGGTGCAGTGGGTTGGTTGCGGTCACGCTGGGGTCATGGCTGCGATGGTGACGGTGAATGATGTGCTCGACGGGCATGTGGGCCTGGATCTGGAATGCATGGATCGGATCTACCTGAACGGCTATGTGCCGAATCTGCAGGTGAGCGGGCAGGTGGCGTCGTTTATGACCGCCCATCTTGGCTGTCCGATTCCCTCGCCGGCGATCCTGGAGAAGATCGGCAAGATCGGCACCGCGTTCCGCAAGGTGGCGCAGGAGTTCGCGCCGGTTTGATCGAGCTGATCTTCCGGCGGGGTCAGCGGCGGGGACGCCCGGCGACCGGTGA
>CAZVST010000076.1:6993-19839 GCA_964629725.1 uncultured Mycobacterium sp. | reverse complement strand
TCACCCCGGGCAACTTCATCTTCCGCACCCGCGAGTTCGAGCAGATGGAGATGGAATTCTTCGTCGAGCCCGACACTGCAAAACAGTGGCATCAGTACTGGATCGACACTCGCCTGCAGTGGTACGTCGACCTCGGCATCAAGCGCGACAACCTCCGGCTCTATGAGCATCCCAAGGAAAAGCTCTCGCACTACTCCGACGGCACCACCGACATCGAGTACAAGTTCGGTTTCCAGGGCAACCCGTGGGGTGAGTTGGAGGGCATTGCCAACCGGACCAACTTCGATCTGAGCACTCATTCGAAGCACTCCGGGGTCGACCTGTCGTACTACGATCAGGCCGCCGACACCCGCTACATCCCCTACGTCATCGAACCCGCGGCCGGGCTCACCCGTTCCTTCATGGCGTTCCTGGTCGACGCCTACGCCGAGGACGAGGCGCCCAACGCCAAGGGCGGCGTCGACAAACGCACGGTGCTGCGCCTGGATCCCCGGCTGGCACCGGTGAAGGCCGCGGTGCTGCCGCTCTCACGTAACGAGGCGCTTAGCCCCAAGGCGCGCGATCTGGCCGCCGCACTGCGCAAGAACTGGAACGTCGAGTTCGACGACGCCGGCGCCATCGGCCGCCGCTACCGCCGTCAGGACGAGATCGGAACGCCGTTCTGCGTCACAGTGGACTTCGACACCCTCGAAGACCAGGCGGTGACGGTCCGCGACCGCGACGCCATGACGCAGGAACGGGTGGGCTTGGACGCCGTGGCCGGCTACCTGGCCGCGCGCCTCATCGGCTGAGGCGCGCGGGGAGGTCCGGGCTAGAACCGCCCGCCGCCGCCGATCCAGTCGCCGCCGGACCCGCCGTAGCTGTTCGTCGACCACCCGGCGCCCCCGCCGCTGCTGTAGCCGCCGCCATAACCGCCGCGCATTCCGCCGGTGAGAATGTTGCCGAGGATGATGCCCCCGACCATCGCGCCCATGTCGGACTGTCCGCTGTAGCGGGTCTGGTACTGCGCTTGGCCGGCCTGCACATCGCTGTTGGCCAGCTGCTGAGCCTGCGCCGCCAGCAGTGAGGCGCCGTTGGCGTGCTTGATCGCCGCCTCGATGTCGGTGCTCTTCTTGGCCTCGGCCGCCTCCAGTTGACGCACGGCCTCGTTGAGCCGGGTGCGGGCCTCCGACCCGATGCTGCCACGACGGGTGTCGATGTAGTCCGACACCGAGCGCACCCGCGACTGCGCGGTGGACAACGCCTGCTCGTAGGAGCGGCCCAGCCGGTCAGCCGCTTCGCGCTCCTGGGTGACTCCGGCCAGCAGCCGGTCCAGTTCGGCGTCTGCCTGGGTCAGCTGGGTGAAGGCGCCGAGCGGGTCGGCGGCGCCGCTGCTCTGCGCCGCGGCGACGGCCTTGACGGCCGCGTCCCGCGCCGCCGACAGTTCGGAGGCTTTCGCCAGGCCGCCCTGGGCGAGTTGCTCGGAGGCTTGGTTGATCCCGCGCTGTATGTCCTCGATCGCCGAGGGCAGGGTGGAGACCGCGCGGCGGATGTCGGTGGCAGCGCTGTCCACCGCGTCGAGCATTTTGCTCGCCTGCTGCAGCGACGACTCCCCGCCGCGGACGCAGTCCACCAGTTCGTCGACCTCGCCGGCCACCGGTTTGGCGGCCAAGGCACGGCCACGGGTGATCGCCTTGTCGGCGAACTCCAGCCGCTCACGCGCCGCGTTGACGTTGCGCGACACCGACGCCAGGGCGGACTCGTCGAACTCGCCGCGCAACTGGGTCAGCTTCTGCTCGGACGGCTCGATGCGGGACGTGACGGTGACCAATTGCTGGGTCAGCGCGTCCAACCGCTCCGGGGCGTTGAAGACCAGGTCCCGCATCTGGTGGAACGACTCGGTCTGGGTGTCGAGTTCCTTGTTGGCGCGCGCCGCGGACACCACGACCTTGGTCAAAAGATCGCGTCGCTCGGGCAGCGGATCGGGAATGTCGTCGTCGAGCTTCTGGCGCACGACGAAGGCCTGCTTGAGGGTCTGGCGGGCGTTCTCCACCGCGTCGGCGAACGGCTTGGTCTGCGCCTCGCCGAACTCCTCGACCGCCAGCACCAGCTCGTTGGCACTGGTGCGCACCGCGTTGTCGACCTCGACGACGATCGACTTCGACAAGTCGTCGAGGGCGTCGATCGGCACGTCGGCCAGCGCTGCCGGATCCGTCGGGTCGATGTTCTTGGCTGCCGTCACCGCTGCTTCGTGCTGCTTGCGCTGCCGCTTGCGACGCCACAGCATCAACCCCAGGAACACCAGCAGACCCAGACCGGCCAGGAAGATCAGTGGCATCAGCGAGAAGCCGCCGCCCTTGCCGGGGATCGCACTGGGGCCCTTGCCCAGGCCTGACAACCCGTTGGCCGCAGCCATCGCCGCGCCGGCCCAATCCTTGTTGCGCAGCGCCGGCTCGATGGCGTCGCGCCGGATGTTGTCGACCTTCGTCGAGCTGCCACCGGCAGCTGCGGGGGAGACCAGGAACGCGTACGACCGCTGGTCGGTCGCGACCGCCAGGATGGCGTCCTCATTGCCCAGATCGCTGATCTTCTGCGTTTGCTGCGCCCAGCCGACGGCACCCTGCGGGGCGAACGACTGCACAAAGACCACCCACAGCCGGACGTGCCGGTCGTTGTACAGCTTGTCGACGGATTTCTGCACGTCAGCGAGCTGACGGTCGCTCAGCGCCCCGGCGTTGTCGGTGACTTGATCAGGCAGCCGGAACGGCGGCTCGGCAACGGCCGACGGGGCCAGCAGGGTGAACGCCGTCAGGATCGCGGCAAGCAGACTGAGCAGACGGGCAAGGCGCATGTCCGCCAATCTAGTAGCCCCCAGGCCGGGTCAGCCCCATGCCAGCAAAACTTCGCCCGGATCATGCCCAGAGCGCAGCCTGGCAGACTGTCCCCCGGTGACACAGACGGTGACGACGAACCAGCCGGGACGCTACGGCGCGGCCGACCGCGAACGCGTGGTGATTGAACCCCCCAAGGCCGCGGCGCTGCCCGGCAGTAGCGCCGAACACCGCACTGATTTCGCCCGCGACCGGGCGCGGGTGCTGCACTGCGCGGCACTGCGCCGGTTGGCCGACAAGACGCAGGTGGTGGGTCCGCGGGAGAGCGACACCCCGCGCACCCGCCTCACCCATTCACTGGAGGTCGCCCAGATCGGCCGCGGGATGGCCGTCGCGCTGGGCTGCGATCCCGATCTGGTCGACATGGCGGGTCTGGCGCACGACATCGGCCACCCGCCCTACGGGCACAACGGCGAACGGGCGCTCGACGAATTCGCCGCTCGCTGCGGGGGTTTCGAGGGCAACGCCCAGAACTTCCGCATCCTCACCCGGCTGGAGCCGAAAGTCCTTGAGGTCGGGGGCTCGGCTGTGCGCAGCGTCGGGCTGAACCTCACCCGCGCCGCCCTCGACGCGGTCACCAAATATCCCTGGCGGCGTCCTGGCTCCGGCGGCAAATTCGGCTTTTACGACGACGATGCGGCCATCGCCGACTGGGTGCGCGCCGACGTGCCAGTGGGTCGGCCGTGTCTGGAGGCGCAGGTCATGGACTGGGCCGACGACGTCGCCTACTCCGTTCACGACGTCGAGGACGGTGTGGTGTCCGGTCGCATCGACCTGCGGGTGCTCGCCGACGACGACGCCGCGGCCACCCTGGCCCGGCTCGGCGCGTCGGTCTACGGATCCGGTCAGGAGATCGGGGATCTGGAGGAGGCCGCCGGGCGGCTGTCCCGGCTACCGGTGGTCGCGGCGGTGGGCAAGTACGACGCCACCCTGACGGCGGCCGTGGCCCTCAAGCGACTCACCAGCGAGTTGGTCGGGCGGTTCGCCTCTGCGGCCATCACCCAGACCCACCGGCAGTTCGGACCCGGGCCGCTGGTTCGTTACCAGGCCGACCTGCAGGTGCCGCCGGCGGTGCGGGCCGAAGTCGCCGTCCTCAAGACGCTGGCGCTGCAGTTCATCATGTCCGACCCGCGCCACCTGGAGACCCAGGCCCGGCAGCGGGAGCGCGTCCACCGGGTGGCGCAGCGGCTCCTCGACAGCGCCCCGGCCACCCTGGACGCCCTGCTGGTGCCGGAGTATTACGCCGCCGCCGACGACGCGGCCCGGATGCGGGTCGTCGTGGACCAGGTGGCGTCCTACACCGAGGGCCGGCTGGAGCGCATCGATACCGCGGGATCCGGCGGGTTGTTCTAGCGTCCGAGGCCGGCGGGCAGGCGTTCTAGACTTGGCCCGTGACCGGTGCGGTGGGTGGCGGGCGAACCCGCAAGGGCCGCATTCCCGACCGCGACATCGCCGCCATCCGCGACGGCGTCCGGATCGAGGACATCGTCGGCGACTACGTGCAGTTGCGCCGGGCGGGCGCGGATTCGCTCAAGGGGCTGTGCCCGTTCCACGACGAGAAGTCGCCGTCGTTCCACGTCCGGCCCAACCACGGTCATTTCCACTGCTTCGGGTGCGGCGAGGGCGGCGACGTCTACGCCTTCATCCAGAAGATCGAACACGTCAGCTTCGTCGAGGCTGTCGAACTGCTGGCCGACCGGATCGGCTACGCCGTCACCTACACCGGCGGCGGCAACACCATGCAGCGCGACCGCGGCAGCCGCAGCCGGCTGACCGCCGCCAATGCCGCCGCGCAGGAATTCTATTCCGCCGCATTGGAATCCGACGAGGCTGCACCGGCCCGCCAGTATCTGACCGAGCGGAATTTCGACGCCGCCGCAGCGCGTCAGTTCGGCTGCGGTTTCGCTCCCTCGGGATGGGATTCGCTGACCAAGCATCTGATCCGGAAGGGATTCGAGTTCAAGGAACTTGAGGCCGCCGGGCTGTCCCGCGAAGGCCGCCGCGGCCCGATGGACCGGTTCCACCGGCGGCTGCTCTGGCCGATCCGCAGCGCCAGCGGGGAAACCGTGGGCTTCGGGGCCCGCCGGATCTTCGACGACGACGTGATCGAGGCCAAGTACGTCAATACCCCCGAGACCGTCATCTACAAGAAGTCGGCGGTGCTCTTCGGCATCGATATGGCCAAGCGGGACATCGCCAAGTCCCATCAGGCCGTGGTCGTCGAGGGCTACACCGACGTGATGGCGATGCATCTGGCCGGGGTCACTACCGCGGTCGCGTCCTGCGGCACCGCCTTTGGCGACGAGCACCTGTCGATGTTGCGGCGATTGATGATGGACGACAAGTTCTTTCGCGGGGAGCTCATCTACGTCTTCGACGGCGACGCCGCCGGGCAGGCCGCCGCGCTCAAGGCCTTCGCCGGGGAGCAGAACCTGGCCGGGCAGAGCTTCGTCGCGGTGGCCGCTGACGGTATGGACCCGTGCGACCTGCGCCTGAAGTCCGGCGACGGGGCGCTGCGTGATCTGGTCGCTCGGCGCACCCCGCTGTTCGAGTTCGCGATCCGCACCACGCTGGGCGGGCACAATCTCGACAGCGCCGAGGGCCGGGTGAACGCCCTGCGCCAATGCGTGCCCATCGTCGCCAAGATCAAGGACCCCACCCTGCGCGACGAGTACGCTCGCCAGCTGGCCGGCTGGGTCGGCTGGGACGACGTCCCGCAGGTGATCGCCCGCGTCCGGGAGGAGGCTGGACGCAAACCCGCCGACCGCGCCGGCCATCCGGCCACCCCGGCTCGCCGCGATGCGGCGGCCCAGCGGCCCGACCCGCGCGACCCCACCCTGTGGCCACAGCGCGAGGCCCTCAAAGCCGCGCTGCAATGCCCGGCGCTGGCCGGCCCGGTCTTCGATGCCCTGACCGTGGAGAGCTTCACGCACCCGGGCTATGCGGCGGTCCGGATCGCGATCGAGGCGGCCGGCGGGGCGTCGTCGGGGCTGAGCGGGGCGCAGTGGATGGAAGCGGTCCGCGACTGCGCCGCCACTCCAGCCGTGGCGAGCCTGATCAGCGAACTCGGGGTGGAGACCATCAAGGTCGAGGACGACGAGCGGCTGCCGCGCTACATCGGCGGGGTGCTGGCGCGCCTGCAGGAGGTATGGGTGGGCCGGCAGATCGCCGAGGTCAAGTCCAAGCTTCAGCGGATGTCGCCGATCGAGCAGGGCGAGGAGTACCACGCACTGTTCGGCGATCTGGTGGCGCTGGAGGCCTACCGGCGAAGCCTGTTGGAGCAGGCCAGCGGGGATGACCTGACTGCGTGAGCTCGGCGAACCGGCTACAGTTAACGAGTTGGACCTCTTCAGCGAAAGGTCAGTTATGGCTACCGCATACCGTGCCCACCGCGCCCTGCGCTCCGCCGTCTTGGCGGGTGGGCTGGCGCTCGCCGCGCTGACCGTTCCGGCCGTCGCCGCCCTCAGCGGCCCGGAGAGTTCCTCCACCACCGCCGAGGGCCAGTGCCTGGCCTGGTTCGGGTCTCGCGGCGACGGCCAGTGCATCGGCTATTCCAATGGCAACCCGACCTATATCGGCACGCCGGCGTGGGGTGTCTTCGGCCCGGGTTACGGCAACAACATCCCCGGCATGTCCACCGGTCCGCTGTTGCCCGGCCAGACCTTCACCAAGAGCGTCAGTCCGTAGTCGCGTCCCTGCGGGGTTCGATCACGGTCGACGTGTAGTCGATCTCGGTCAGGTTGACCACCGGAGGATCGGGGGAGACCTTCTCGGCGATTCTGCGTCGGCCTGCGTCGATCACCGACTTGGTGGCGGGGTGCCCGGCGACGGCGCGAGCCGCGCCGGCGATCTGCTCGTAGCGCTCCCGGCCCGCCTTGGTGCCCAACACGTAGCCCGTCGCCAGCACGGCCACAAACCCGATCATTGCGCTCCTGAAGTCCTGAGGTGACTGCCCGCCACCATCCTGCCTGAAGCTCCGCGGGTGGGCCGCTTTGGCATCCACGGCGACCGATACGCTAAAGTCGGTCCGCGTCCCGGGCAGCCGGGATCGGTCCCCTGTAGCTCAACTGGCAGAGCTCCCGACTGTTAATCGGGCGGTTGATGGTTCGAGTCCATCCGGGGGAGCAAAGCCCCTCAAGCGTTTCGGCGCTGGTAGGGGCTTTTTTGTACCTCCTTACGAGGAGCCCGAACCGGTGTCGGCCAGCTTGCGTTCCCGCGCTATCAGGAACAGTGGGAACGTGACACTGATCGCGATGAGCATGCCGCTCACGATGAGGGCCCACACATGGGGGATGGCGAGCCGGCGAGCCTCCCGCACCATGAAAATCGCTGCGGCGACGAAGAACAGCAGGATGTCGACGGTGATTGACCGTGCCGCGGCGTTGGCGTTGGCGTTGGCGTTGGCGTTCAGGAAGCTGGACAGGAAGCCGCCCGAGGCATGCAGGTAGGCGATGTTCTGGCTCCAGGTGGAGACGAGGGCGACGACGGCGATCGTCGCGTAGACACCGCAGAGAATGCGTCGGTTAGTGGTCATCGCTCGCCCCTGTTCAGCCGGACTGTCGGGCTGCGCCAACCGTCGTGGTGCCCTGGCTGCGAGCCAGGGCCACGATCGACACCAGCATCGCGACGACGGCGAGGGCCAGGCCGATCGAACCGGTTCTGCTCGGGTGCAGGGACTCGCCGAGGACCACGATGCCCAGCGCCGACCCGACCAACGGTTCGCTGGCGGAGACGGCCGGCAGGGACGCGGACATCGAGCCCGCCCGGAAGGCGGATTGCTGCAGCATCGTCGCGGTGATCGCGACCAGAACCCACCCGTAGAGCTCGGGGGTGCGGAGCAGGACGACGATGCCCTGATCCAGCTGGTCGACCAGGCCCTTGGTCAGGACCGCGAACACTCCCCACAGCGACCCCGACACCGCGCCGAGCAGCACGGCCGCCACCGGGCGGTCGGCCCTCAGCCGGGCAACCACCAGACACACCGCGATCACCGGGCCCAGGCAGGCGATCACCAGTGCCCATGTCCGCAGGCTTCCGCGAGCCTGGCCCTCGGTGGGGTCGCCGACCGTGACGATCACCGCAACGGCGGCGGCCAGCAGCAGTGCCCACAGCCACTGCCGGCCGGTGATCCGCCGCCCGGCGTAGCGGGCACTCAGCGGCAGCG
The DNA here is from genome assembly GCA_964629725.1 of uncultured Mycobacterium sp. Lineage (GTDB taxonomy): Bacteria > Actinomycetota > Actinomycetes > Mycobacteriales > Mycobacteriaceae > Mycobacterium. The sequence continues at coordinate 11,805 of CAZVST010000076.1, read as the reverse complement.
CGAAGACCACCGAGGTGGCCAGCAGTGCCTGTACCAGCACGACCGAACCCAGCCCCAGGGCGGCGGCCTGCAGCCCGAAACCGGCGCCCGCCAGCAGGCTTCCCAGCCACCACCGCTTGTTCACCAACAGACGCAGCAGGAGCGCGACATGGCCGACCGGCGCGTCGGTGACGTCGTGGGCCGACCGCTGCTGGAAGACATCACCGACGGCGATCAACAGGGCCGCACCGAGGGCGAACGCCGCAGCGAGGTCAGACCCATGCATCGGCCCATCCTCACACCCGGCGTGCGGCCGGCGGGGACGGGGCCCGCGGCCCTATCGCGCGGATATGCGCGACAATGACGCCATGCTCGACGAGTCCGCGCCGGCGCGATGATCAGAACCGTCGGCAGGCTGGGCCCACTCAAGGTGATCCGGCTGGTGCTCTGGCAGCTGCGTTACTCCTTCCTGGCCATCGCGCTGGTGGTCGGCCTGCTGATCCCGGTCCCCGATACCACCCAAAGCGACTACGCCGCGGCGGTGCTCTCGGTGCTCGGCATCGGAGCGTCGGTGTTCATCGGCTTCCGCAACACCACGGCCTACAACCGGTGGTGGGAGGCCCGGACGCTGTGGGGCGGCATCATCATCAATGCCCGCACCCTGCACAACGGCCTGACCTCGGTGGACGACGGGTCGCCGGCGGTCGCCGAGATCCTCGACCGGATGCGGCGCCGGCAGGTGCGGTACTGCTGGACGCTGGCCGCCGAACTGCGGAAGATCCCGCCGGTCGACGGGGTGGTCGACCTGACGCCCGAAGACCCCGCCGACGCGAGCGCCGTCGACCTGCTCAACCAGCAGGCCGCAGACATCGCGAGGCTGGCCGCCGGCGGCCACATCGACGCCCAGGCCCGAGTGCTGCTGATGACCGCCAACACCGGGGCCGCCACCGCGCAGAGCGGTCTGGAGCGCATCCGCAATGAGCCGGTGCCGGTCCACTACGACCTGTTCATCCGGTTCCTGGCGTGGTTCTTCGGGATCATGGCGTTCAGCCGGCTCGACGGCACCGCCCACCACCCCAGCAGTGTCCTGGTCGGGGTGCTGCTGATGGCGACGTTCATCGTCGCCGAGCGCCTCGGGCACTTCATCGAGGAACCGATGAACAACAGCATCTTCGACATCTCGATGTACCGCATCTGCAGCACGATCACCGCCAACCTGCTCGGATCGCGCCACCCGCTGGCCCAGCCGCGGGAGGGCGCGGAGGCCACCGTCTGGATGTGAACTATGCGTCGGCAGACAGATCGTCGACCAGTCGTTGAAGCGCACCCACCGCAGCCCCGAGTACCCGGCGGTCCTCGTCGGGCAGCGTCGCGAGGTAGGGGTCGATCACCGCGGCGCGGTCGGCGCGGACCCGCGCAAGGATCGTCCGTCCCTGCGCCGTGATCGCGATCCGCACGGCGCGAGCGTCATCCGGATCGGGGGTGCGGGCCACCAGTCCGGCCGCCTCCAGCCGTCGCACCTGAGTGGTCATCGTCGGCTGGGAGCAGTGGTCGATGTCGGCCAGCTCGGAGATCCGGGCCGACCCGCAGTCCTCGATGGTGCCCAGCAGCCGGGCCTGGGCCCACGGCAGTGGCAGCCGAATGCGCCGGGACGCCAGCCGGTTGAGCCGAGCCACCACCGTCAGCAACTCCGAACCGGTCTCATCCGGATGCGGAGGCGACGCAGCCATGGCGCCCATGGTTGCACAGATGTTGCGGCAGGTCGGATCACCGTCACGGCCGCCGCGCTGGCAGAATCGAGCGATGACGTCGACCCGGCCGGAAGCGGCTGGCCCTGATCCGACGCAGCGCCCCGCTATTTCGACGTCACGCCGCAACCCGCGCTCGTTGACTCCGGTGGAGATGGCGCAGGCCGCCGTGACCGGCGCGCTGAGCGCGGCGCTGGCCATCGTGTCGATCGTCGTCCCGTTCGCGGGCGGGGTGTCGCTGTTGGTGGCCGTGCCGATGGGCCTGCTCGGCTACCGGTACCGGCTGCGGGTGCTGCTGGCGGCGGCGTTCGCGGCGGCGACGGTCACCTTCCTCATCGCCGGGATCAGCGGCTTCATGGTGGTGCTGAACTGTGCCTACGTCGGTGGGCTCACCGGCATCATCAAGCGCCGCGGTCGGGGTACGCTCACGGTGATCGCGGTGTCGATCGTCGCGGGAATCGTCAACGGGCTGTGGATCATCGGCGTGCTGACGGTGCTGGAACGGCTGCGCACCCTGACCTTCGAAGCGCTGACCGCCAACGTCGAGGGTCTGCTGAGCGCCCTGACCAGCGCCCCGGTGATCGGCGAGATGTATAAGGACCCCGCCGAGATCGTCCGGCACTGGTTCGGGTTGGCGCTGCAGAACTGGCCGCTGCTGATCATGTTCTATTCGATCTTCACGTTGATGGTCGTGTCGCTGGTCGGCTGGTGGGTGCTGGGCCGCGTCCTGGAGCGGCTGCGCGGCATTCCCGACGTCCACAAACTCGACGTGCCCGACGAGAGCGGACCCGTAGGGCCGGTCCCGGTCACCTTGCGCCAGGCGAGGTTCCGCTATCCGGGCGCCGACCACGATGCGCTGCGGCCGGTGGATCTGACGATCGACGCCGGCGAGCACGTCGCGGTCGTCGGGGCGAACGGCTCGGGCAAGACCACGCTGATGCTGCTGCTGTGCGGACGCCCGCCGACGTCGGGCAGCATCGAACGGCCCGGCGCGGTGGGCCTCGGCGAACTCAGCGGCACCGCTGTCGTCATGCAGCATCCGGAGAGTCAGGTGCTCGGCACCCGGGTGGCCGACGACGTGGTGTGGGGCCTGCCGCCGGGCACCCGGACCGACGTCAGCGGGCTGCTCGCCGAAGTCGGCCTGACCGGCATGGAGGAACGCGAGACCGGCGGGCTGTCCGGCGGGGAACTGCAGCGCCTGGCGGTGGCCGCGGCGCTGGCCCGCCAGCCCGCCATGCTGATCGCCGACGAGATCACCACGATGGTCGATCAGCGCGGCCGCGATGCCTTGCTCGGTGTGCTCAACGGCTTGACCGAGCGGCACCGGATGGCCATGGTGCACATCACCCACTACAGCAGCGAAGCCGAAATATCCGACCGCACCGTCAATCTCAGCGGCTCGGTGGACAACATGGTGATGGTCGACGACGCGGCCGTCGCGCCCCGCGGTGCGCCTGCGACGCCGGCACTGCGTAGCGGCCGGCCGGTGCTGCAACTCAACGGCGTCTGCCACGTCTACGCCGACGGAACCCCCTGGGCCAAACCCGCCCTGCGCGATGTCACCTTCACCATCAACCAGGGTGAGGGCGTCTTGATCCACGGCGGCAACGGATCCGGCAAATCGACATTGGCGTGGATCATGGCCGGGCTGACCGAACCAACGACCGGCGAATGTCTGGTCGAAGGCAAGCCCGCGAGCGAGTGCGTGGGCGAGGTCGCGATCGCCTTCCAGGCGGCGCGGCTGCAACTGCTGCGCGGCCGGGTGGATCTCGAAGTCGCTTCGGCGGCAGGGTTTTCGCCCTACGACACCGCCCGGGTGGTCGGTGCGCTGGCCGCCGTCGGCCTGGACGGGTCGCTGGCCCATCGGCCGGTCGACCAACTCAGCGGCGGCCAGATGCGCCGGGTGGTCATGGCGGGCCTGCTGGCCCGTTACCCCAAGGCGCTGATTCTCGACGAGCCGCTTGCCGGTTTGGACGCGGCCAGCCAGCGCGGCCTGCTGCGGCTGTTGACCGACCTGCGGCTGAACACCGCGCTGACCGTGATCGTCATCTCCCATGACTTCGCCGGTTTGGAGGAGTTGTGTCCGCGGACTCTGCATCTCGACAAAGGGGTGCTGACATCGGCGTCCACTACGGCGGGGGGTCTGTCGTGACCGCCGCCCGTCAGCGCCGGCCGGTGGTGCTGCTGCGCCCGGTCCCCGGGGACTCCGTCATCCACCGGCTGTGGGCCGGCACGAAACTGATTGTGGTCTTTGCCATCTCGATGCTGCTGTCGTTCTACCCGGGCTGGATCGCAATCGGGTTGATGGCGCTGCTGGTGGTGGTGGCCATCCGGCTGGCGCGCATTCCGCGCGGCGTGTTGCCGTCGGTGCCGCGCTGGCTGTGGCTGCTGCTGCTGTTCGGCGCGGTCACCGCGACGCTCGGCGGCGGCGAGCCGGTGCTGCACCTGTTCTCCCATGACGTCGAAGTCGGTGGGCTGCTGAAGTTCCTGCGGTTCACCGCGCTGTCGATTGTGCTGCTGGCCCTGGGGGCGATGGTGTCGTGGACCACCAACGTCGCCGACGTCGCGCCGGCCGTCGCCACCCTGGGCCGGCCGTTGAAGTGGCTGCGGTTCCCGATCGACGACTGGGCGGTCGCGTTGGCGTTGGCGCTGCGGGCTTTTCCGATGCTGCTCGACGAGTTCCGGATGCTGTTCGCCGCCCGACGGCTGCGGCCGCGAGTCGTGCTGCCGCACGGCCAGCCGCGCCGGCGGCGGTTCTTCGCCGACCTGGTGGACCTGCTGGCCGCCGGGGTGACGGTCGCCCTGCGCCGGGCCGACGAGATGGGCGACGCCATCACCGCCCGCGGCGGGACGGGGCAGATTTCGGCGGCACCGTCGCGGCCCAAGGGCATCGACTGGCTGGCACTCGGTATCTTCGCGGCGGTGTGTGCGGTGGCGATTGTGCTGGAGATGCGCGGCCTGGGCGGCAGTTAGTCGCATGACGATCAAGCGGCGACGAGGGAGCCGCGCTGAGGAATGCGACAGTCGGGCTTAGTCGCATGACGATCAAGCGGCGACGAGGGAGCCGCGCTGAGGAATGCGACAG
>CAZVST010000076.1:0-6893 GCA_964629725.1 uncultured Mycobacterium sp. | reverse complement strand
TCGGGCCTAGCGCGCTTATCGGTGGGCCGCGGTGTTGGCCGCGCGCTGTGCGGTCGCCAACGTCTCGGCGACTGGCCGGCGGCCCAGAAACATCTCGTCGAAGAATGGTTTGATGGCCTGGAAGCCGGCGGAAAACCCGGCCCCGCCGGGCGCGTTGATCCGCGGGCCGTCGAGTACCGCGAAGAACGGTGTGACGTCGACGTTCTTGGCCTTCCAGTAGTCGAAGTACACCTGCTGGGCGGACAGCACGGCGGGGATGGCGGCCCCACTGCGGCCCAGGTATTCGTTGCCCTTGCCGCCCAGCCAGGCCAGCACCGCGCGCACCGTCTCCGGGTGCCTCGTCGCGGAATTGCCCGCCGCCACAATCCCGTTCGTGACGCTGACCCGTCCCACCGGACCGGTCGGCAGCATCGCCACACCCCAGCGGAAGCGGGCCTGCCCGGCGACCTGGGCCAGGTTGTAGGTGCCGGACTGGAACACCGCCATCCGGCCGGACAGGAACTGGTTGCGAGAGAAGTCGCCGTTGTTGTTGGTGTCCGACGCCGGCGGGGCGACGTGGTGGGTGTTGATCAGGTCGACGACGTAGCCCAGCCCGGCCGCGGCAGCGGGTGAGTCGAAGGCGAACCGGTCACCCTCACTGAAGGTTCCACCCGCCGAGCCGATGTAGTTGAGGTTGATGCCCTGCAGGTCGTTGGCTGCGTTGTAGCCCCACTGCCGGATCCGCCGCGGATCGAATCCGGTTGTCGTCGAGGTCTTTCCGGAGGCGTCGACGGTGAGCCGGGCCAGCAGCGGCCGAAGGGTGTCTTTGGCCGGGTCGGGGTCCCACCGCGCGGCACCGAGCTCAGCGGGCGTCACGCCTGCGGCATCGAGCAGATCGGCGTTGTAGTACAGCGCAATTCCCGCATCGGTCAGTTGCGGGACGCCCCAGAGCGCGCCGCCGCGGGTGAACTGCCCGATCACGGACGGCTCCCAGTCCGCCGACGGCGCGATCTCCATCAGGCGTCCGTTGTCGGCGTATTCGGCGAAGTGCGAGTTGTTGATCCAGAAGATGTCGTCGGCCCCGCCGCCGGCGACGTCGGTGCGCAGGGTGTCGAAATAGCTGGCGTAGGAGACCAGGACGGTGCGGATCTCGATGTCGGGGTGCGTGCGGCTGAACTCGGCGAACGACTCCCGGTAGGCCGCGGCCACCTGGTCGTCCCACAGTCGCACCGTGACGACGGTCCTGCCGCCGGGTTCGGAGTTGCGGCCCAGCAGCACCACCAACCCGGCCAGCAGGACGGCGACACCGATCAACGCCATCAGCGCCAGCGTCGAAAACCGAGGTCGGGGAATCACGTCAGACCCGTCACTTCAGACCTGTAACAATGATCGAGCGCACGATGTGGCGCTGGAACATAGCGAACAGGACCACCAGCGGGACGATCGCCACCGTCGTGGCCGCCATCACCAGCGTCCACTGCGCGTTGTACTGCGACTGCAGCCCGGCGGTGGCCACCGTCAGCACCCTCCACCTGCCGCCGCTGGTGATCACCAGCGGCCACATGAAGCTGTTCCATTGCGAGACAACGGTGATGAGCGTCAGCGTCGCCAGGATCGGCTTGCTGGCCGGCACCACGACATGCACGATCACGTCGAGGGTGTTGGCGCCGTCGATGCGGGCGGCGTTGAGCAGGTCCTTGGGGATCGAGCGGAAGTACTCGCGTAGCAGGAAGATCGCGTAGGGCGAGCCGAACAGAAACGGCAGGACCAGCGCCCAGAACGTATTGCGCAGTCCAAGTTCGGCCATCATCAGATACAGCGGCACCACCGTCACCGTGGCGGGCACCATCAGGGTCGCCAGGTACACCCAGAAGACGGCATCGCGGCCGGGGAACTCCAATCGGGCGAAGGCGTAGGCCGCCAGCACTGAGAACGTCAACTGGCCGAGGGTGATGATCGCGGTCATCAACGCCGTGACGGCCAGTGCCCGGCCGAAACCGGCGCTGCCCAGAGCGGTGTAGTTGTCCAGGGTGGGCGGCCGGGGCAGCGACAGCGGAGTGCCGGTGGCGAACTGACTCGCGGAGGTGAACGACGTCAGAAGTCCCAGCGCGAACGGGGCGACGGTCAGCGCCGCCGCGATGATCAGCCCGCCGTAGATCAGCGCGTTACGTGAGGTCATAGCTGGTCCGCTTGCCGAAGTAGACGTGCTGGGCCACGGTCACCCCGACCAGGATGACGAACAGCACCATCGCCATCACCGCGGCGCGGCCGATCGCCGCCGCGCCGAACGCCTCGGCGTAGATCTTGTGTGCCACAAAGTCGGTGCGCCCGGCCGGGCCGCCGCCGGTCAGCGCGTAGACGGTGTCGAACACCTGCGCGGCGCTGACCACCCCGGTCACCGACACGAAGAAGAACGTCGGTCGCAGCATCGGCAGGGTGATCCGCCAGAACCGCTGCCAGGACGTCGCGCCGTCGATGCGGGCCGCGGCGTGGATCGACGGCGGGATCGCCAGGATCCCGGCCAGGAAGAACAGCGCCACATAGCCGACGTTGGTCCACACCGTCACCGCCGCCACCACCGGCAGCGCCAGACCGGGGTCGGTCAGCCACTCGATGCGATGACCCAGCACCGTGCTGACCGCCCCGTCGGTCGGGGCGAGAATCCAACGCCATAGCACCGCGACCGCCAGCGGCGAGCAGATCCACGGAATCACATACAGCGCCCGGAACAGCCCGGTGCCGGGCAGGCCCCGGGCCAGCATGGTCGCCGCAGCCAAACCCAGCACCACCTGCGCCGGGACCACGATCGCGATGAACGCCAGCGTCACCAGAAGCGAGTTGCCGAACGACGGGTCGGTCAGTACCGACCGCCAATTGTCCAGTCCCACATAGTGGATCGGGCCGAGCAGATCCCAGCGGTGCAGGCTCAGCCACACCACCACCAGCATGGGAAGCACCAGGAAACACGCCACCCCGAACAGGCTCGGCGCCAACAGCCCGTACCCCAGCAGGGTCGAGCGCATCCGGATTCCAATCCCGGGTCGCTTCGCTTCTGCCCTCCGATCCACGTTCACCCGTCCTTGCGGGAACGGCGGAAGTCGAGCACCGAGAGCACCGTCCCCACCACGGCCGCGGCGATACCCGGCCAGAAGGTGCACGCCGCAAGGATCCCGAAGCCGACAGGATTAGGGTTCGGATCGTCGATCACGCCGATCTTGCTCGCCGCGATCATCGACAACAGCGGCGCCGACCCCACCGCGGCCGTGACGAGTCCCACCCACACCAGTGGGCGGAGTCGGAACCTCGGCGAAGATGGCGTCATCGGGACTATCGGGTCGGCGGTCGGGTCGGCCGTCAGGGTATCCAGCGGTTCGCCCGGCTACGGTGGAACCCGTGAGTTCCCGGGACGTCGACGACGAGTTCCTCGCTCTCCCCTTGCGCCAGCTGGCCGACGCCGCGCTGTCCGCAGCGCGGGCCGGCGGGGCGAGCTACGCCGACCTGCGGGTGCACGCCATGACCACCGAGATCGTGCAGTTGCGCGACGGTGAATTGGAGTCGGCGGTGCTCGACCGCGACATCGGCCTGGCGGTTCGGGTGATCGTCAACGGCACCTGGGGCTTCGCCTCGCACGCCGGTCTCACTCCCGACATCGCGGCGGAGTCCGCGCGCCACGCCGTCGGGGTGGCGGTCACCCTGGCCGCACTCAACGGCGATCGGGTCGAACTGGCCGACGAACCCGTCTACCGTGACGTCACCTGGGTCGCGGACTACCGCATCGACCCGTTCACCGTCTCAATCGCCGACAAGATCGCGGTGCTGGAGGAGTACTCCGGACGGCTGCTCGCGGCCGACGGCGTCGACCACGTCTCGGCCATGGTGAACACGGTCAAGGAACAGATGTTCTACGCCGACACGTTCGGCTCCTCAACCACCCAGCAGCGTGTGCGCACCATGCCGGCGCTCGACGCCGTCGCCGTCGACCCGGTCGCGGGCAGCTTCGAGTCCATGCGCACGCTGGCCCCGCCGATGGGCCGGGGCTGGGAGGCTCTGGTCGCCGACGACGTGTGGGACTGGGCCGGGGAATTGGCCGAACTGCCCACACTGCTGGCCGAGAAGACGAAGTCGCCCAGCGTCGTCGCCGGGCCCACTGATCTGGTGATCGACCCGACCAACCTGTGGCTGACCATCCACGAGTCGATCGGCCACGCCACTGAGTACGACAGGGCTATCGGCTACGAAGCCGCCTATGCCGGAACGTCATTCGCTACCCCGGACAAGCTCAACCGGATGCGCTACGGCTCCCCGGTGATGAACGTCACCGCCGACCGGACCGTCGAGCACGGCCTGGCCACCATCGGCTACGACACCGAAGGGGTGGCGGCCCAGCACTGGGATCTGGTGCGCGACGGCATCTTCGTCGGCTACCAACTCGACCGGGTGTTCGCCCGCAAGCTCGGGTTGGAGCGCTCCAACGGCTGCTCGTACGCCGACTCCGCCCACCACGTCCCGATCCAGCGGATGCCCAACGTGTCGCTCCAGCCCGGCCGCGAGGATCTGAGCACCGCGGATCTGATCGCCCGCGTGGACAACGGCATCTACATCGTGGGCGACAAAAGTTGGTCGATCGACATGCAGCGCTACAACTTTCAGTTCACCGGTCAGCGGTTCTACCGCATCCGCGGCGGCCGGCTCTATGGCCAGGTCCGCGACGTCGCCTACCAGGCCACCACGACCGACTTCTGGAACTCCATGGAAGCCGTCGGCGGTCCGTCGACATGGCGGCTGGGCGGAGCGTTCAACTGCGGCAAGGCCCAGCCCGGTCAGGTGGCCGCGGTCAGCCACGGCTGCCCGTCAGCGCTGTTCCGGGGTGTCAACGTACTCAACACCATTGAGGAGTCCGGCCGATGAGCGTCAGCGAAGAGGCCAAGACGGGACGGTGCCGGTGATACCCGCGCAAGATGTCGTCGACCTCGTTCTGCAGTCCGCCGCCAAACGGGGCCTGGCCGACGAGACCATCGTCATCGTCACCGACCGCGCCGAGGCCTCGCTGCGCTGGGCCGGCAACTCGATGACCACCAACGGGGTGTCCACGAGCCGCTCCACCGCGGTGATTTCCATTGCCCGCGATGGCGATTCGGCCCATGTGGGTGCGATCCGGTCCAGCGTGGTGGATCCGTCGGCGATCGACGATCTGGTGGCGGCATCCCAGCACGCCGCCCACGCCGCCCCCGAGGCCCGCGACGCGGCACCCCTGCTGACCGGTTCCGGTACGCCCCTCGACTGGGGTGATCCGGTGCCGGGAACCGGGGCCGGCGCCTTCGCCGAACTGGCGCAGGCGTTGTCATCCGGTTTCGGCCGCGCCGACCGGCTGTACGGGTTCGCCCACCACATCGTGGAGACGACGTTCTTGGCCACCTCGACCGGGGTACGGCGCCGCTTCACCCAGCCGACCGGGTCGGTGGAGATCAACGCCAAGCGCAACAACGCCAGCGCCTGGGCCGGCCTGAGCACCCCGTGGTTCATCGACGTCCCCGTCGAGACGATGCTGGCAGACCTGACGACCCGGCTGGACTGGGCCAAGCGCACCGTCGAATTGCCCGCCGGGCGCTACGAGACGCTGATGCCGCCGACGACCGTCGCCGACATGATGATCTATCTGAGCTGGTCGATGGACGGCCGCGGCGCACAGGAGGGGCGCACCGCGCTGTCCGCGCCGGGCGGTGGGACGCGGGTGGGGGAGAAGCTCACCGATCTGGGTCTGACTATGTACTCCGACCCTTCCGCCGCGGGTTTGGAGTGTGCGCCGTTCGTGCACACCGCGACCGGTTCGGAACGGATGTCGGTGTTCGACAACGGCATGGACATCGACCGGGTGGACTGGATCCGCGACGGCTCCATCTCGTCGCTGGTCTATCCGCGCGCGGCCGCCGCCGAGTTCGGCACCGCCGTCGCCGCGCCAGCCGACAACCTGCTGATGACAGGCGGCACAACGGATCTCGCCGACATGGTGGCCGCCACCGAGCGGGGGCTGCTGCTCACCACCCTGTGGTACATCCGCACCGTCGACCCCACCACCTTGCTGCTGACCGGGCTCACCCGCGACGGGGTGTACCTCATCGAGGACGGGGAGATCACCGCCGCCGTCAACAACTTCCGGTTCAACGAGAGCCCGCTGGACCTGCTGCGCCGCGCCACCGAGGCCAGCCGGCCCGAGATCACCTTGCCCAGGGAGTGGAGCAACTGGGCCACCCGCGCGGTCATGCCCACGCTACGCATCCCCGATTTCCACATGTCGTCGGTCAGCCAGGCGCAGTAACCCCTGACGCATTATTCGGCGAAGGCTGGGTATCCACCTCAGCGTCAGCAACGACGTCGACGGATGGGATGTGGCCGAAGGTGAGCAAAACGTGACCGTGAGGCTGATTGAGCGGACGCCGCGGTTGGCGTTCCGCCATGATCCGCGCTGGCTGCCCTGGTCGTGGATCGCCTTCGACCAGGCCAATCAGCTGCTGGCCACCGGCCGCGACCGGGCCACCCGCGCGGAATGCCTCAGCGACGTCAACCTGCTGTTCGGGTCGGGTGCCGAGGTTGCCGTGGTCGAGAAAGGGGCGCCGGCACGGCCGTTGCGCCGGGCGGTGACTGCGTGATGGATGCCGGGCTGACTACGGACTGTCCGCACCGTTAGGCTCGTGGCGCGGCGGGCTTCCGTTCGCACGGGGCGGTAGCTCAGTTGGTTAGAGCCGCGGACTCATAATCCGTTGGTCGCGGGTTCGAGCCCCGCCCGCCCCACGTCAGGGGGTGTTTTTGGTGATTCGGCCGGCTGAGTCACCGTCTATTCACCGCTTATGCCGGCGGTTGGCCTGAGGTGAGCCCCTCGTAGTGGTCCAGTCGTTGTGCGACTCTGTTGCCCGGAT
>CAZVST010000075.1:0-20524 GCA_964629725.1 uncultured Mycobacterium sp. | reverse complement strand
CCTACTCGCCGACCGCAGACCGCTCAGCGGCAGCCGACTTCTTCAGGTCGAAGTATCTACTACTTCTTGTTCCGGCGGGCGATCGCCCGGTTCAACCTCGCCACCCCCGGCCGGCTCGATGACGTCGTCGCCCATGACGACGAGGAGAGGCCGGCGACGAGTCCCGCGGCCTCCTCGACGGTGGCGGCCGGCCCGGCGAAACTGGTTGCGGGCAAATACGATCCGGCCGCCATTCTCGATGCCGTCGGGGGTCCGGGCAACGTCGAGTCGCTGGACAACTGCGTCACCCGGTTGCGGATGGTGGTCGGCGACGCCGGCCTGCTCGATGAGGACCGACTGAAGAAGCTGGGTGCCGTCGGGGTGATCAAGCTCGACGCCCACAACGTCCAAGTGGTCATCGGCCCGCAAGTGCAGGCTGTGAAAGACGCTATGGCAGAACTGATCCCGTCGGAATGATGGCGATCTGATGGCCGATATCTGATGGCGGGGACCGGCTTTGACTTCGATACGGTCGTCGACCGGCGCGGCACGTGGTGCACGCAATGGGACTATGTGGCCGACCGGTTCGGGGTGGCCGACCTGCTGCCGTTCACCATCTCGGATATGGATCTGCCGACCGCGCCGGTGGTGATCGACGCGCTGCGGGCCCGGCTGGATCATGCAGTCCTGGGCTATTCCCGTTGGCGTAACGACAATTTCCTCTCCGCCGTCGAGCACTGGTACCGGCAGCGCTACCACACTGACATCGACCGGTCCTGGATCACTTACGCGCCGTCGGTCATCTACCAGGTGGCCCGTCTGATCGGGCTGTGGTCGCAACCCGGGGACGGCGTGGTGGTCCACACGCCTTGCTACGACGCCTTTCCCAAGACAGTCGCCGCAAGCGGTCGGCACCTGCGCCGGGCGGCGATGGGCGACTGGACCGCGCTGGAACGTGAAGTGTCCCGACCGCAGAACTCAGTGCTGTTGCTGTGCTCGCCGCACAATCCGACCGGCCACGTGTGGACCGAGGACGAACTGATCCGAATGGGCGAGTTGTGCGCGCGCGAGGGTGTCGCCGTCATCAGCGACGAGATCCACTCCGACCTGACTCACCCCCCGAGCCATCATCGGGTGTTCGCCCGTATCGCGGCCCGACTGACCAGACCGCCGCAGTGGGCGGTGGTCACCTCGGCGTCGAAATCCTTCAACATCCCCGCCCTCACCGGCAGCTACGGACTGATCGCGGACGAGACGAGCCGACAGCGCTACCTCGCGACGCTGTCCGGTGACGGCCTGACCTCGCCTGCAGTGCTGGCGCTGGTCGCCACCATCGCCGCCTACCGGGAGGGCGGCCCCTGGCTCGACGCGCTCCGCAGTTATCTGTGGGACAACCTGATGCTCGTCGCCCAGCGGCTGGACGATGCCTTTCCGCAACTGGGCTGGCGTCCGCCGCAGGCCGGATACCTGGCCTGGATCGACATCTCGGACCTCGGGATCGACGACGACGCACTGCAGGCCGACCTGATCGGCACCGAGAAGCTGGCGATCATGCCGGGCACCACCTACGGCGCGGCCAGACACCTTCGGCTTAATGTCGGCTGCCCGCGCAGCAAGGTCGAGCGTGGGCTGGACGGGCTGATCCGCGCCCTTGAGCGGCTGGCCGGGCCGCGTCGACATGAATACGGAGGCTGACCGATGAGTTCCCAAGACCGCAAGTCGCTGTACATGACCGTCCTGATGACGCCCGATATGGCGAATTTCTCCGGCAATGTGCACGGCGGCACCTTGCTCAAACTGCTCGACCAGGTCGCGTATGCGTGCGCCAGCCGGTACGCCGGCACCTATGTGGTCACCCTGTCGGTCGACCGGGTGCTGTTCCGCGACGCCATCAAAGTGGGGGAGTTGGTCTCGTTCTCGGCATCGGTGAACTACACCGGCCGGACCTCGCTGGAGGTCGGCATTCGCGTCGAGACCGAGAACATCCGGGACGGCTCCCGCCGTCACACCAACAGCTGCTACTTCACGATGGTCGCCGTCGACCCCGACGGCACCCCGGTTCCGGTGCCTCCGCTGGTCCCGGCCACCGATCGGGAGCGCGCCTGGTTCGACGAGGCGCTGGCCCGCAGGACCGCGCTGAAAGCCGCCTTCGCCGATTAGGTTTCGGTCTGGCAACGGACCGCCCTGTGACCTATGTGTCGGATGGTGCCGATGGGACAGCTGCGATTAGTCTTGCCCCCATGGCGAACAAGACGGCCGCCCGCTCCAGCGCGCGCACGACCAGGCCCCAAACGGCCAGGTCGCAACCCCCTTCCCGGCCCACGAAGCCAGCGCCCCCGCGACGCAAGCCGGCGGTGAAGAAGGGGCCGTCGCCGCTGGCGGTTGCCGGCGCCGCGGGCGGACGCGCGGCGCGGGCGACCTGGCTTCTGGTGGCCCGCGGCGCGGGGTCGACCGCGCGGTCGGTCGGCCGGGCGCGGGATATCGAGCCCGGCCACCGCCGCGACGGCCTCGCACTGGGTCTGCTGGCTCTTGCCGTCGTGATCGCCGCGGCGTCGTGGTTCGACGCGGCGCGCCCAGTCGGCGCTTGGATCGATGCCGGACTCCGGACCATGGTCGGCGGGGCGGTGGTCCTGCTGCCGCTGCTGATCGCCGCGGTGGCGGTGATCCTGATGCGTACCGAGCCCTGCCCGGAAATCCGTCCGCGCTGGGTACTGGGCACGGCGATGATCGCGCTGCCGGTGCTCGGCCTGTGGCATCTCTGGACCGGGTCGCCCACTGAACCGGCGGCACGCCAACGGGCCGGTGGATTCCTCGGATTCGTGATCGGCGGCCCGCTGTCGGACGGCCTGACTGTGTGGATCGCCACACCGCTGCTGATCGTCGCCGTCGTGTTCGGCATCCTGCTGCTGACCGGGACCACCATCCGTGAGGTGCCCGGCGCGCTCTACGGCATGTTCTCCACCCGGGGCCGGTATGCCGACGACGTCGACTTCGACGACGACCACGAAGACGGCTTCGCCGACGACTACGAAGACGGCTACGACGACGACGACGCGGCAGACGACCCAGGTTCCCCCGGGTACAGCCGCTTTGCCGGCGACTTCGATCGCTCGTCCCACGACGACGTCCTCAGCTCCCGGCCGATCACCCGTCGCAGCGGACGTCTGGGTGGATTCACCTCGGCCGCAGACATTTCGAGCCTGGGCGAGTCCGCCAGTTTCGCCGCGCTCGCCGAGCTGACCGAAGCGCCCGGTCCAGTCGGAACGCCGTACGACAACTACCCGCTCGACGAGCACCCGGCCGACGAACCTTCGGTGGCCACAGTGACCGAGCCGATCAAGCCGCGCCGCCGCAAGGCGGTTCCGGCCGTCGCCGCACCCAAGGAGCCGGTGGCGCTCGACCGGGTGGTGGAGGGCCCGTACACCCCGCCGTCACTGGACCTGCTGACCCCCGGCGCCCCCCCGAAGCGTCGCAGTTCGGCGAATGACCAGATCATGGAGGCGATTTCGTCGGTCCTGGACCAGTTCAAGGTGGACGCCGCCGTCACCGGCTGCACCCGCGGGCCGACCGTCACCCGCTACGAGGTCGAACTCGGACCCGGTGTGAAGGTCGAGAAAATCACTGCCCTGCAACGCAATATCGCGTATGCGGTGGCCACCGAGAGCGTGCGTCTGCTCGCGCCCATCCCGGGGAAGTCCGCCGTCGGCATCGAGGTGCCCAACACCGACCGTGAGATGGTCCGGCTCGCCGACGTTCTCACCGCGTCGTCGACCCGCCGCGATCATCACCCGCTGGTGATCGGCCTGGGCAAGGACATCGAGGGGGACTTCATCTCGGCCAACCTTGCCAAGATGCCGCACCTGCTGGTGGCCGGCTCCACCGGTTCGGGCAAATCCAGCTTCGTCAACTCGATGCTGGTCTCGCTGCTGGCCCGATCGACTCCTGATGAAGTGCGGATGATCCTCATCGACCCCAAGATGGTGGAACTGACGCCTTACGAAGGTATTCCGCACCTGATCACGCCGATCATCACCCAGCCGAAGAAGGCCGCCGCCGCGCTGGCCTGGCTCGTCGAGGAGATGGAACAGCGCTACCAGGACATGCAGGCCTCCCGGGTGCGCCACATCGACGACTTCAACGCGAAAGTCCGTTCGGGAGAGATCAGCACTCCGCTGGGCAGCCTGCGCGAGTACAAGCCCTACCCCTACATCGTGGCGATCGTCGACGAGTTGGCCGACCTGATGATGACCGCGCCGCGCGACGTCGAAGAGGCGATCGTGCGGATCACCCAGAAGGCCCGCGCAGCCGGGATCCACCTGGTGCTGGCCACCCAGCGCCCGTCGGTGGACGTGGTCACCGGTCTGATCAAGACCAACGTGCCCTCGCGGCTGGCGTTCGCGACGTCCTCGCTGACCGATAGTCGCGTCATCCTCGACCAGCCCGGCGCCGAGAAGCTGATCGGCATGGGCGACGGTCTGTTCCTGCCGATGGGGGCCAGCAAGCCGATCCGCTTGCAGGGCGCCTACATCAGCGACGAGGAGATCCAGGCCGTCGTGCAAGCGTGCAAGGACCAGGCCGAACCGGAGTACACCGAGGGAGTCACCGCCGCCAAGTCCACTGGTGACCGCGGCGACGTGGACCCCGATATCGGCGACGACATGGACGTCCTGCTGCAGGCGGTCGAACTGGTGGTGTCCAGCCAGTTCGGGTCCACGTCGATGCTGCAGCGCAAGCTGCGGGTCGGATTCGCCAAGGCCGGCCGGCTGATGGACCTGATGGAGACACGCGGGATCGTGGGTCCCTCCGAGGGCTCCAAGGCCCGTGAGGTGCTGGTCAAACCCGACGAGCTGAGCGCAACACTGGCCGCCATCCGCGGCGGTGGCGACGCCTACGGCGACGACGACATCGACGACGACGGGGTGCCCGAAGACTTCTAAAGGACGAGAAGCATCCGGGTGTTGCCCAGGATGTTGGGCTTGACGTAGCTGAGGTCGAGGAATTCGGCCACGCCTATGTCGTAGGAGCGGCACATCTCCTCGTACACCTCGGCGGTGACAGGGGTGCCCGCGATCTCGGCGAATCCGTGGCGGTTGAAGAACTCGGTCTCGAACGTCAGCACGAACAGCCGCTGTAACTGCAGTTCGCGCGCGACCTGCAGCAGCCGGTCGACGATCGCGTGCCCGACGCCTCTGCCGCGGACGCGGGGGTCCACCGCCACCGTCCGCACTTCGCCGAGATCGGCCCACAGCACATGCAGGGCGCCACAGCCGACCACCGCACCGTCGAGTTCTGCCACCCAGAATTCCTGAACCGACTCGTAGAGCGTGACCAGGTTCTTCTCGAGCAGGATGCGCCCGGCATAGGTGTCGACGAGGCGTTTGATCTCCGGCACGTCCGAGGTGCGGGCGCGCCGGACGAGGACCCCGCGGCCGCGGCAGTCAACGGAGGTCTTCTGCGGTGAGACGTCGGTCACGGCGCCACTTTATCGGGCGATGGCAACCCTTGATGGCGTCGTGCATCGCACAATCCGTCGACTTCGTCAGGATGACGAAATGCCGCCACGAGACCCCGGTCTAGGGCGGCGCTTCGAAATCTGGCCTGGCCTTTTCACCGCCAGGAGCCACGGTTTCGGGCGCCGTACCGATATTCTGTTAGCCGTGCCGGGCCCACCCCAGACTCCTGAGGAGGTTCGGCGCGCGCGGATGGCCAACGTCCCCAACCTCCTGACCGGCCTGCGCCTGGTTCTCGTCCCGGTCTTCCTGTTTTTCCTCTTCGCCGGCAACGGCCACGAAACGGCAAGCCGCATCGTCGCATTCCTGGTGTTCGCTGTCGCAGTGATCACCGATCAGGTCGACGGTTCGCTGGCCCGCAAGTACGGCGTCGTCACCGAATTCGGCAAGCTCGCCGATCCCATCGCCGACAAGATGCTGATGGGTGCGGCATTGATTGGTCTGTCCGAACTCGGCGACCTGCCCTGGTGGGTGACCATTGTGATCTTGGTCCGCGAGATCGGGGTGACCCTGCTGCGTTTCGCCGTGATCAAGCGGGGCGTGATACCGGCCAGCCGGGGCGGGAAACTCAAGACGCTCGTGCAGGCCATCGCCATCGGGTTGTTCATCCTCCCGCACCATAACTGGCCGCCGGCCTGGCAGACCGTCGCGTGGGCGGTCATGTGGGTCGCCATCGTATTGACCGTGGTCACAGGCGTGGACTACGTGGTTTCAGCGCTTCGCGGAAACAAGGTAGACGCCTGAATCCTCCTCCCGGGAACCAACCGGGGCCTCGCGTCGTTGCACGTATTGCTGCATCGAATCGAGGAGGACAGCGCCATGGCGGTACTGCTGCGTGAAGTGATCGGTGACGTCCTGCGGCGCGCCCGCACGTCGCAAGGCCGCACGTTGCGCGAAGTCTCCGACTCCGCGCGAGTCAGTCTGGGCTACCTGTCCGAGGTCGAGCGTGGCCGCAAGGAAGCCTCCAGCGAGTTGCTGAGCGCAATCTGCACCGCTCTGGACGTTCCGATGTCCCGGGTGCTCTGCGACGCCGGCGCCGAACTCGCCTGCCATGAGGGCGTCAAACGCCTCCCTGAGCCGGTGGCGTCGACCACCGTCATCCCGCATCCGGCCGCCATGGCAGTCGCCTGATTCGGTGATTCTCCGAATTCCCAGGACCCGACCGTCATACCGGGTGTGGGTTTCGGGGGTGAACCGATAAATTGGGCACCGACACAACCGGCATGACTCCCCATGCCGCATTCGACTTGAAGGCGGGCAACTAATGGCCAATCCGTTCGTGAAGGCGTGGAAGTACCTGATGGCGCTGTTCGGCGCGAAGGTGGACGAGTACGCCGATCCTAAGATTCAGATTCAGCAGGCCATCGAGGAGGAGCAGCGCCGCCACCAGGGGCTGACTCAGCAGGCGGCCTCGGTCATCGGCACTCAGCGTCAGCTGGAGATGCGGCTGAACCGCCAACTGGCCGATATCGAGAAGCTGCAGGCCAACGTTCGTCAGGCGCTGAGCCTGGCCGACCAGGCCAACGCCGCGGGTGACGTCGCCAAGGCCACCGAGTACACCAACGCCGCCGAAGCCTTCGCGGCTCAGCTGGTGACTGCCGAGCAGAGCGTCGAGGACCTGAAGGTCCAGCACGATCAGGCACTGCAGGCCGCGCAGCAGGCGAAGAAGGCCGTCGAGCAGAGCGCATTGAATCTGCAGCAGAAGGTCGCTGAGCGCACCAAACTGCTCGGCCAGCTGGAGCAGGCCAAGATGCAGGAGAAGGTCGCCGAGTCGCTGCGCTCCATGGACGCGATGGCTGCCCCCGGCAACGCGCCGAGCCTCGACGAGGTGCGCGAGAAGATCGAGCAGCGCTACGCCAACGCCATGGGCTCGGCCGAGCTGGCGCAGAACTCGGTGCAGGGCCGGATGATGGAAGTTCAGCAGGCGGGCGTTCAGATGGCCGGGCATTCCCGGCTGGAGCAGATCCGTGCGTCCATGCGCGGTGAGGCGCTGCCGTCCGGTGGCGCGGCCGCTCCGGCGACGCCGTCGGCGGTCAATGCCGAGCCCGAGCAACCGCTCGGCCAATAACGGCACCCTTGGGAGGCGGTACTCGATGACGGTGAAAGCCGAAGCCGGGCTTGCCTCGCGGTCTTGGCGGTCGGCGCTGCAGCGCAGCGTCGACACCGTCAGCGAGTACGCCGACGTCGCTGCGCAGAGACTCAGCGCGATGTCCGATCCGCGCGCGAGGCTGCTGCGCAAACGGCGCTGGGCGTTGCGGCTCGGCCTGTTCTTCGGGTCCGCGTCGGTGTTCTGGACGCTGGTGACCGGACTGCTCGCATCGTGGAGCACCCCCGTGTGGGCGCTGCTGATCACCGGCCTGGTCGCTGCGGGCGCTGCCGTGCCGGCAACGCTGTGGTTGCTGCGTTACCGGTGGTTGCGCGGTGAGCCGCTCCCGCCGCAGCGCGAGGTCAGTGGGCGCCGCCTCCCGCCGTACGGTTCGGTGGCCCGCCCGGCGATGTCTGCTCTGGGCGCCTCCGAGCGGGGCCTGCATTCTCTGCTCGCGGTGCTCGACAGCGGAAAGATGTTGCCGAGTTCGGAGATTCGTGACCTCACCGGGGCGGCGGGCCGATCGGCTGCGACCATGGCGGCCACCGCGGCGCAGGTGGTCGCGATGGAGTGTGCTACCCGCGAGGACCCGCATGCCCGTGCCTATCTCGCCCCGACGATCAATGCGCTGACGGCGCAACTCAACAGTGGCGTGCGTCAGTACAACGAGATGGTCACCGCTGCCGCCCATGTGGTGTCGTCGGCGAACGCCGGCGCTGCGGTGGTCGATCAGCGCTACCGCAACGAACTGGCCGACGCGACCGATCAGCTGTTGGGGTGGGCGCAGGCGTTCGAAGAGCTCGGACCGGCTCCCCGGGTCTAGCCGCCCGGTGTCGTCGTCACGGCACCTCCTCGTCGGGCATCGCTCACCGTGTCAGGCCGGAATCACTGTTAGATCCACAGTCCCTCCCGGGTCGCCGGGCGCTTGCAGCCACCGATCCCCGTCGTGGGTGCCACCGCCGCAACGGCGGCTGTGTTTTCGGCAAGAGGTGTGTGGTGTGCGTCCATGCTGCGAGGATTGCGGGGGGCTAGGCCAGGAAGGGATCGATGCGAACTGCCTACCTGTCCTTCGCGGTTGAAATCGCAACTGCTCTGGTGGGGGCGCGGCGCCGTGGTGGTGGCATTGGGCCTCGCCGGGTCAGCCCTGGTGGGCTGGGCGACCGGTCGGCACCAATTGACGCGTGTCCTTGGGAACTGGCCGCCGATGACGCCGTGGACAGCTGTGCTGATTTCCACTTTGGCGGTGGCGATCCTGCTGGAGTCGGGGCGCCCGTCCGGCACGCGGGTCTGGGTCGGGCGTGTTCTGGCCCTGGCGGTCGGTGTTGTGGAAGTGGTGTTCCTGGTCGAGCACGCAACCGGTAGGTCGTTCGGTCTGGATCAAGTGTGGTTGCCCGATGCGGTGAACGCGCTGCAGTCACACTGGCCGGGACGTCCGACCCCGCGAACATCGTCGGCAGTGGCGGCGCTGTCGGTGGCGGTGGGGTTCATGCGGGTCGATCGCCGGGGGGCTCCCGTGGTGTGGGTGGCGGGTCTCATGGCTGCTGAAGCCTCGTCGTTGGTCGCGATCGCTTCTTACTTGTTCGGCGCACTTTCTGTTGTTGTTTCCTCGCCGTCAAGGGGTGTGGCAATCTCGACCGCCTTGTGCGTGGGGCTGCTGGTTTTTGGGATCGTGAGTGCTCGCCCCCCCGACCGCAGTCCGGTCTCCTGGCTTTTGGCCCGCCCGGACCGGGCGGAATTGGTCCAATTGGCCGGTGCGCTGGCCGTTGCCCCGGTCCTGATTGCTGTGTTCCATGGGCTGCTGACACTGCGAGGTGTGGTCGAAAAGACGGCGTGGATGGCGTCGGTCTTGACGGTGACCGCCGTCGTCGGTTCGGCGTTGTTCGCGATCTCCGAACGCTCGGGACGACTACGGCTGGAAAGCGAGGCGCAATTCCGATCGGTCGTGACAAATGCTCCGAATGCGATTGCAATACAAAGCCTCCAGCACGGCTGCGAATTTGCGAACCAAGGATTCTGTGACCTTTGTCGGTACCGCTGATGCGGGCGAGATCGTTGGCCGGGATGTCGATGAGTTGGTTCAGGATGCGGAGTTGGTGCGCAAAATGCGGCGACGCCGAGGTGACCGTGTTGGGGGGTGGACTCGGCAAGTTCGAGCACGAATGGTTTACCGGTGATGAGCCCAGGACGATCGAAATCCAGCTATTCCCCATAAACGATAGGGAGGGTAGGACATTTGGCATTGGGGCGGTCGGCAGTGACGTCACCGAGCGCGTAGGGGTTGAACGCGCATTACGTGAGAGCCTCGAGTTCGAAGAGTTCATGTCACGTTCGGTTAACGACGGGAACCTTGTCGTGTTCTCCCAGCCGATCGTCGACGCCCGTACGGGGCAACTGGCTGAGGAAGAACTGCTGGTTCGGATGATCGGACCCAGAGGTGAGCTGATAGCTCCCGGCGATTTCCTCCCGCAAGCCCAGCGGTTCGGCAGATGCCGACCATCGACAAGTTCATGGTCGCTCGTGGCATCGAGTTGGCCCAGGCCGGCCGACATGTGGCCGTCAACCTCTCGGCGGACTCGATCAACGATCCGGACACGATCACCGCCATTCTCGAGGAACTCCGGGGGGCCAGCTGGCCGGGTTTCCTTCGAGATCACCGAAAGCTCTGCTCTGGCATCGATCGATACTGCTGAGCGCTTCTCCAACGACATGAGGTTGTTGGGATGCCCGCTGGCCCTTGACGACTTCGGAACCGGCTTTGGCACACTCACCAACTTTCGCAGGTTGGCGCTGACAATATTGAAGATCGACCGCAGTTTCGTTAGCAACATGATCAGAGACGAATCGGTCGTGAAGATGATCGTCGGCATCGCCAAGGAATTCGGGCTGCTCACCACCGCAGAGGGCGTCGAGGACGCCGAAACCAGGACTCGTCTCGTCGAACTGGGGGTCGATCAACTCCAGGGATATCTGATCGGGGCTCCACGACCAGCTACGACGACCAGCGTCGCAACGAACAACTGATCACTGCCATGACGGGAGGTAGCGGTACATCTAGAGCGTGGGCCGCAGCGCGGGAACCGCAGCACCGATGACGCCCCGGACGAACGCCTTGCTCATGTCCCACATGTCGAAGTAGTCCCGCCACAACGTGATTCGGCCGCCCGACACCTCGAACACGCCGCACACCCAGAACTGCAGCCGCAGACCGCCGACCTGCAGCACATCAGTGCGCTCGGTGAGCACCGAGGAGCCGTTGACCGCGATCCGGTGGATCTTCACCTCGAATCCCAGCCGACCCTCCATAGCGCGGAACAGCTTCACGGCTCGGGAGCGGCCGTGGATCGTCGGAAAGCCGACGTTCTGATAGACCAGGTTCTCGTCGAGCACCGCGGCGGCGCCGTCGGCGTCCTGAGCTTGCAGGCTGCTGAGCAGGATCTCGACGGTGTGGGCGTTGTCGATGTCAGAGGTGGCATCCGCGCTGACAGAGATCGGGTCGGTCATGCTGTCCACCCTAAGCCCCGCGGTGCTGTGGCAGGGTGGGGCCGATGCGGGTCGCTGTGGTTGCCGGGCCGGAGGCCGGCCATGCCTTCCCGGCGATCGCCCTGTGCCTGCGCCTTCTGGCGGCCGGCGACGACCCCGTCCTGCTGACCGGGGTGGAGTGGATCCCCACCGCGCAGGCGGCCGGCATCGAGGCGATCGAGTTGCGCGGCCTCGACCCCGAGGATTCCGATGACGCCGACGACGCCGGTGCCAAGATTCACCAGCGAGCGGCCCGGATGGCTGTGCTCAATCGGCCGGCGCTGCAAGGGCTGCGGCCCGATCTGGTGGTCTCCGACGTGATCACCGTCTGCGGGGGCATGGCAGCCGAACTGATGGGCGTGCCGTGGGTGGAGCTCAGCCCGCACCCGCTGTATCTGCCGTCGAAGGGTCTGCCGCCGATCGGAACCGGTCTGGCT
Organism: uncultured Mycobacterium sp.; assembly: GCA_964629725.1. Classification (GTDB taxonomy): domain Bacteria; phylum Actinomycetota; class Actinomycetes; order Mycobacteriales; family Mycobacteriaceae; genus Mycobacterium. The sequence goes on along the minus strand of CAZVST010000075.1, from coordinate 8,993 downwards.
CCGGGCACCGGGGTCGCCGGGCGCCTGCGTGACGCGGGTTTGCGTGCAATGACCGCCCGGTCGATTCGGGCCGGGGACCGCCAGCGCGCGGCCGCCCGCGCCGGAATCGGACTGTTCGCAACCGATCCCGGTCCGCGGCGCCGGCTGATCGCCACGCTGCCGGCCCTGGAGGTGGCGCGCCCGGACTGGCCGGCTGAAGCCGTCGTCGTCGGCCCGTTGCATTTCGAACCGTCCGCCGACGTGGTCGAGGTGCCGCCCGGGGAAGGACCGGTGATCGTCGTCGCCCCGTCGACCGCGATCACCGGGGCGCCCGGTCTCGCCGAATGCGCACTCGAGCATTTGATTCCGGGACGGACCCTGCCGGCCGGGTCGCGTGTGGTGGTGTCCCGGCTCGGCGGCGACGACGTGGAGGTGCCGCCGTGGGCGACGGTGGGCCGGGTGCGGCAGGACGAACTACTGCAGGTGGCCGACGTGGTGGTGTGCGGCGGTGGGCACGGCATGCTGTCGAAGACGCTGCTGGCCGGAGTGCCGATGGTGGTCGTGCCCGGTGGTGGCGATCAGTGGGAGTTGGCGAATCGCGTTGCGCGACAGGGCAGTGCGCGGTTGGTGCGGCCGCTCACCGGCGAGGCGCTGGCCGCCGCCGTCGGCGAGGTGCTGTCAGATCCCGACTACCGGCGGGAGGCACGCCGGGCGGGGGAGAGCGTCACCGCGGTGGCCGATCCGGTACAGGTGTGCCATGAGGCGACTCGGTAGGTTGGTGGCGTGCGGCTGACGCAATTCCGTGAACTCGTCGAGGAGCAGTTCGGTCCGGTGCGCGGAGCGTCCCTGCTGGTCGATCACGTGCTGACCGCGCTGGGCGGGCGGACGGCCGAGCAAGCCATCGAGGACGGCGCCGACCCGCGCGACGTGTGGTGGGCGCTGTGTGCGGATTTCGACGTGCCCCGGGATCGGTGGTAGTTCTTCGGCGGCGACACGCGGGCGCGCCTGCTTGCCTTCGAACACATGTTCGTTATTGTGATCAATGTTCGACCGCTGTTGATGGCGGAGTTTTTTGTCGGAGGCCTTCTCTACCGTCGGGGCTAACCGACCAACACCGGTCAACCGAACACACACCGAACGGAGACACCCATGGCGCAGCAGGCCCCCGATCGCGAGAAGGCTCTCGCACTCGCGATGGCGCAGATCGAGAAGAATCACGGCAAGGGCGCGGTGATGCGTCTCGGTGACGAAGTCCGCCAGCCCATCGCGGTCATCCCGACCGGTTCCATTGCGCTGGACGTGGCGCTGGGCATCGGTGGATTGCCCCGCGGCCGCGTCGTCGAGATCTACGGCCCGGAGTCCTCGGGCAAGACCACCGTCGCCCTGCATGCGGTAGCCAACGCCCAGGCCGCCGGCGGTATCGCGGCATTCATCGACGCCGAGCACGCACTGGATCCCGAATACGCCAAGAACCTCGGCGTGGACACCGACTCGCTGCTCGTGAGCCAGCCCGACACCGGTGAGCAGGCTCTCGAGATCGCCGACATGCTGGTCCGCTCCGGAGCGATCGACATCCTGGTCATCGACTCGGTGGCTGCGCTGGTACCGCGTGCGGAGATCGAGGGCGAGATGGGCGACAGTCATGTCGGCCTGCAGGCCCGGCTGATGAGCCAGGCGTTGCGCAAGATGACCGGCGCGCTGAGTAACTCGAACACCACCGCGATCTTCATCAACCAGCTGCGCGAGAAGATCGGTGTGATGTTCGGCTCGCCGGAAACCACTACCGGCGGTAAGGCATTGAAGTTCTACGCGTCGGTGCGCCTGGACGTCCGGCGGATTGAGACGCTCAAGGACGGTTCCGACGCGGTGGGCAACCGGACCCGCGTCAAGGTGGTCAAGAACAAGGTGTCGCCGCCGTTCAAGCAGGCCGAGTTCGACATCCTCTACGGCAAGGGCATCAGCCGCGAGGGCTCGCTCATCGATATGGGTGTCGAGCAGGGCTTCATCCGCAAGTCCGGCTCATGGTTCACCTATGAGGGTGAGCAGCTGGGCCAGGGCAAGGAGAACGCCCGCAACTTCATGATGGAGAACCCCCACGTGGCCGACGAGATCGAGAAGAAGATCAAGGAGAAGCTCGGCATCGGGGCCGTGGTGACCAACGATGACGTCCTGCCCGCCCCAGTCGACTTCTGAGACGCGCGAGGAGCAGGCGCATGCGTTGTGCTTGCGCCTGCTCACCGTGCGTGCCCGCACTCGCGCCGAACTGTCTGGACAGCTAGCCAAGCGTGGTTACCACGACGACGTCGTCGATGCGGTGCTGCACCGGCTGGAAGCGGTCGGTCTGATCGATGACGAGGATTTCGCCGACCAGTGGGTGCGTTCCCGGCAGGCCAATGCCGGAAAAGGCAAGCGCGCCTTGGCTGCTGAACTTCGTACCAAGGGCGTCGGCGACGAGGTGATCGCCGCCGCGCTTGGTGGAATCGACGCCGGTGCTGAACGGGTGCGGGCTGAGCAGTTGGTGGAGCGCCGGCTGCGCCGGGAAACCCTCGGTGACGGCGACGATGCAAAGGTGATGCGTCGGCTGGTCGGAATGCTGGCCCGCCGCGGTTACAGCCAGAGCATGGCCGTCGCCGTGGTCACTGATGCGCTGGCCGCCGAGCGGGAACGTCGCAGGGTGTAGCAGAGGCCGGCTGCGCCACCGGGTTAGGCTCGGTTTATGCGGATCTCGGTGAAACTTGCGCCGACGTTTCCCTATCCCGAACTCGAACAGTTCTGGCGCGACGCCGACCGCCTCGGGTTCGAGACGGTCTGGAACTACGACCACTTCTACGGTCTGGTGAAGAATGAGACGCCGACACTGGAGGGCTGGACCTCGTTGGCCGCCATGGGCGTCGTCGTCCGCCGGGCGCGGGTCGGCTGCATGGTGACCGGGGTGACCTATCGCAACCCCGCGATCCTGGCCAAGATGGCTGTCACCGTCGACCACATCACCGGTGGCCGAATGGATTTCGGCATCGGCGCCGGCTGGCACGCCGACGAGCACCGCGGCTACGGCATCGACTTTCCCTCGGCAGGCACCCGCGTCGACGTGCTCGACGAGGCCCTCACCGTGATCAAGCGCCTCTGGACAGAGGAGTCGGTGACGTTCTCCGGGCGGTTCTACACGCTGGCCGACGCGCTGTGCGAGCCCAAGCCGATCCAGCGCCCGCATCCGCCCATCGTCATCGGCGGGTCCAAACCTAAGATGCTGCGGGTCATTGCGCGGCATGCCGACGAATGGAATATGCCCAGCCACGAAGGACCCGCGGAGTGGGGTGAGGCCAACACCCGCTTGGATGAAGCGTGCGCCGCGGTCGGGCGTGACCCCGCCGATGTCGCCCGGTCGGTCCAACTGTTCCTGCACCCTCGCAAACCCGGACAAGTCGACGAGCAACTCAGCTTGCTGCCGCAATACCGCGAATTGGGGTGCCAGCATACGGTGCTGTCGTTTTACCAGCCGCCGGGCCCGGAACTCCTGGAGCGCTGCGCCGGTCTCTAGTCGCCGGGCTCCAGCAGCGCGCTGGGGGCGCCTGCCTTCTCGAGAATCTGACCCTCCGGTGTTTCCGGCACCCGCTTCGAGCGGCGCAGCCTGCGTTCCAGCCGGGTTGCCGCGGCAGACAGCGCGAAGTTCACCCCGATCATCAAGACGGCGATCACGATCAGCGCCGGCACGAAGTTGCTGTAGGTGGAGCCGATCACCGTGCCTTGGCGCACCATCTCCAGGAACGTGATCTGGTAGCCGATCGCAGTGTCCTTGAGCACCACCACCAGCTGCGATATCAGCACCGGCAGCATCGACGCGATCGCCTGTGGCAGCAGGATCGACCGCATGGTCTGACCCCAGCTCATCCCCAGTGCGGCGGCCGCTTCGCTCTGCCCCCGCGGCAGCGACCCGACACCGGACCGCACGATCTCGGCGATCACCGCGCCGTTGTACAACGTCAGCCCGGTCACCACGCCGGCCAGCGCCAGCTGTTTGGACGGGAACACGCCGTAGAGCGCGAAGAAGAAATAGGCGAAGATCATCAGGATCAGCACCGGGATCGCTCGGAAAATCTCCACGAATACCGCGCACGGCCATCGGACCGCGCCCAACGGCGACAATCTGCCCACCCCGAGCAGGAACCCGAGGATCAGGGCCAACACGATCGACACGGCCGCTGCCGTCAAGGTGCCGATAATGCCCGGGAGCACATACGTTTGCCACAGATCCCCGGTCAAGAACGGCCGCCACTTCGCGGCTGTCAATTGTCCCTTGCCGGCCAGTCGGGCGATCACCGCCCACGCCAGCAGCGCCAGGACCGTCACAGAGACGCCGGAGATGATCCGGTTGCGGGTCCGCGCGCGGGGCCCGGGCGCGTCGAAGAGCACTGAAGACGCCATCGCTACCTCACCACCGCCCACTTCTTGCCGAGCCAGCCGAACAGCAGACCCAAGGGCAGCGTCAGCAGCATGAATCCGAGCGCGAAGATGCCACCCACGACCAGCAGGGCCGCGGTGTTCTCAATCATCTCCTTCATCAGCAGGGCAGCCTCCGCCACCCCGATCGCCGACGCGATCGTGGTGTTCTTGGTGAGCGCAATGAACACCGAACCGAGCGGGATGATGACGGCACGAAATGCCTGCGGCAGCAGCACGATTCTCAGGTTCTGCCCGAAGGTCAGGCCCAACGAGCGGGCCGCCTCGGCCTGGCCCATCGGCACGGTGTTCACACCCGCCCGGATCGTCTCGCAGACGAACGCAGCGGTGTAGACCGAAAGCCCCAGCACTGCCAGCCGGAAGTTGCTGTCGGCGATCGACGTCGGCGATTTGGGGTCGGCCAAGGTGATTCCCAATGTCTGCGCCAGGCCGAACGAGCAGAACAGAATGATCAGCGTCAACGGGGTGTTGCGCACCACATTGACGTAGATCGAACCCAGCCGGCTGAGGATCGGTACGGGCGACAGGCGCATCGCCGCCAGTGCGGTGCCCAGAAGAAGCGCACCGACGGCCGACAGAGCGGTCAACTTGATCGTGGTCCAGAACGCCTTCACGATGAGCCCGCCGTACTTGCCCATGATGTCGACCTTCTCCGTCGCCGCGCCGGTGGTGTCGGTGTCCAGCGGCGGCGGAGGGGGAGCGGAAATGCCGGCCGCACCGAGGTTGCGGTCGAAGGCGCCCTTCCAGCTGCCATCCCGCTGCATCTCGACGATGGCGTCGTTGATCTTCGCGCGCATCTCGAGGTTCTCGCGCCGCAGACCGATGCCGTAGTGCTCGACGGAGAACGGTTTGCCGATGATCTTGAATGCGCCGGGGGACTGCGCGCCGAAGCCGGCCAGGATCACCTCGTCGGTGCTGACGGCGTCGATCGCGCCGTTGCGAAGCGCCTCGGTGCATGCCGAGTAGGTGTCGTACTGCTGCAACTGCACGCCCGGGTACTTGTCCTTAATGCGTTGCGCAGGAGTCGATCCCGACACCGAGCAGAGTCTCTTCCCGTTTGCCAGCGACTCCGGGCCGGTGATGTCGGTGTTGTCGGCCCGCACCATCAGGCTCTGTCCGGTATCCAGGTACGGACCGGCGAAAGACACCTTCTTCTTGCGAGCATCGGTGATCGAGTAGGTCGCCACAATGTAGTCGACCTGGCCGTTCTGGATCAGCGTCTCGCGCTGCCCGGACGGCGATTCCTTCCAGTCGATCTCGTCGGGTTCATACCCCAGCTTTCCGGCGACATAGGTGGCGACGTCGACGTCGAAACCCGCCATCGAACCGTCCGGCTTCTTCACCGCCAGGCCGGGCTGGTCGAACTTGGTGCCGATGGTGATCTTCTTGTCTGAGCCGCCGCAGCCGGCCAGCACAGCGACCGCGACGATGCCCAACAGGGCGAGTGTGAGTAGACGTCGGAGCAGAATCCACATAGGTCAGTGGCTCAGAATCTTGCCCAGGAAGTCCTGGGCGCGCGTCGACTTCGGGCGGGAGAAGAAATCCTCAGGTGCGGCGTCCTCCACGATCGTGCCGTCTGCCATGAACACCACGCGGTTGGCGGCACGCCGGGCGAAACCCATCTCGTGCGTGACGACCACCATCGTCATGCCCTCTCCGGCCAGGGACGTCATGACGGCCAGCACCTCGTTGACCATCTCCGGATCCAGGGCGCTGGTCGGCTCGTCGAACAACATCACTTTGGGCGCCATGGCCAGGGACCGCGCGATGGCCACCCGCTGTTGTTGGCCGCCGGACAACTGGGCCGGATACTTCTCGGCCTGCGTCGCCACGCCCACCCGCTCCAGGAGGGACATCGCTCGGGTGCGGGCCTCCTGGGCCGGGACTTTGCGCACTTTGACCGGCGCCAGCATGACGTTCTCGAGGATCGTTTTGTGGGCAAACAGATTGAAGGATTGGAACACCATGCCGACATCGGACCGCAGCTGGGCCAGTTTGCGGCCCTCAGCTGGAAGAACCTCACCGTCAATGGCGATGGTCCCGGAATCGATGCTCTCCAGTCGGTTGATGGTGCGGCACAGCGTCGATTTTCCCGAGCCGGACGGTCCGAGCACCACGACGACCTGTCCGCGCTCCACGTCGAGGTTGACGTCTTTGAGCACATGCAGGGCGCCGAAGTGCTTGTTGACGCCCTGAATGGAGATCATGGGAACCGTCGCGCCCTCAGCCATGAGCAGACCCTACCGACGATGTGTCGTGTTCGCCCGGTATGGAGACAGATCCGCCGGCCCGGCCCGCTCGGTCGTCTCCGTACCATGAGAGCCGTGACTTCGCTGCTCAGTCAGAATCGGGACGTGCCCGACGGCGCGCCGGTGCCGGCTCCGCGCACCTACCAGGTCCGCACCTATGGCTGTCAGATGAACGTCCACGACTCCGAGCGGCTGGCCGGTCTGCTCGAAGCCGCCGGATACCGCCGCGCCGCCGACGGCACCGACGCCGACGTGGTGGTGTTCAACACCTGCGCCGTTCGGGAGAACGCCGACAACAAGCTCTACGGCAACCTCAGCCACCTGGCACCGCGAAAGCAGGCCGACCCCGACATGCAGATCGCCGTCGGCGGCTGCCTAGCCCAGAAGGACCGCGACAGCGTGCTCGCGCGTGCGCCGTGGGTGGACGTGGTGTTCGGCACCCACAACATCGGCTCGCTGCCGGCGCTGCTGGAGCGGGCTCGGCACAACCGGACCGCGCAGGTGGAGATCACCGAAGCGCTGCGCGAGTTCCCGTCGACGCTTCCGGCGTCCCGTGAATCGGCCTATGCCGCATGGGTTTCCATCTCGGTCGGCTGTAACAACACCTGCACTTTCTGCATCGTCCCGTCGCTGCGCGGCAAGGAACTGGACCGGCGACCCGCCGACATCCTCGCCGAAGTGCGCGCACTGGTGGATCAGGGCGTGCTGGAAGTGACACTGCTGGGCCAGAACGTGAATGCCTACGGGGTGTCCTTCGCTGCCGACAAGCGCTTGCGCGGGTCGCCGATAGCCCGGTTGGATGTCCCGCGGGATCGCGGAGCCTTCGCCGCCCTGCTGCGCGAGTGCGGCCAGATCGACGGTCTTGAGCGGCTGCGCTTCACCTCGCCGCATCCCGCGGAGTTCACCGACGATGTCATCGAGGCGATGGCACAGACTGCGAACGTCTGCCCGGCTCTGCACATGCCGTTGCAGTCCGGATCCGACCGCATCCTGCGGGCGATGCGCCGCTCTTATCGGGCTGATCGCTACCTCGGCATCATCGAGCGTGTCCGGGCGGCGATGCCGCACGCGGCGATCACCACCGACATCATCGTCGGCTTCCCGGGCGAGACCGAGGACGACTTCGCCGCCACCCTGGATGTGGTGCGCGCGGCGCGCTTTGCAGCGGCATTCACCTTTCAGTATTCCCGCCGGCCCGGCACGCCGGCCGCGGACCTCGATGGCCAGTTACCCAAAGAGATTGTGCAGGAACGGTATCAGCGACTGATCGATCTGCAGGAAGCCATCTCGTGGCAGGAGAACACCGCGCTGGTCGGCAGCACGGTAGAGCTCCTAGTCGCCACCGGGGAGGGTCGCAAGGACGCCGCAACCGCCCGGATGACCGGGCGCGCCCGTGACGGACGGCTGGTGCACTTCACCCCCGGCGACGCCGAGGTCCGACCGGGCGACGTTCTCACCACCACGATCACCGCCGCCGCACCGCACCACCTCATCGCCGACGCGCCGCTGCTTTCCTACCGGCGGACGCTCGCCGGCGATTCTCATGCCGCCGGGCGCCGTCCGCGCACCGTCGGCTTGGGTCTGCCGTCGGTGGGTACGCCACCGGTTGGTACCCCGACCACGACAGGATGTGACCGATGACCGGAGCGCCGGACGAATTCGAGGCCTACCGAGCCGAGCTGGAGGCCGCCGAGCGTCGGGTTGCCGGTGAAATCGATCCGGGTGCAAGGGCTTTGGTGGTCGCGATCCTGGTTTTCGTGCTGATCGTGACGTTCATCCTGCCGCACGCCGGTGCCGTCCGCGGTGTCGACGTCCTCATGGGTGACGATGCGGCGATCAAGGCCGGTGTCGCCTTGCCCCATCGCGTATTCTGTTGGCTAGCACTGGTTTTCGGAGTCGGATTCTCCATGCTGGCGCTGGTGACTCGACGTTGGACCGTGGCGTGGATAGCGCTGGCGGGCAGCGCGGTCGGCAGTGCGATCGGCTTGCTGGCGGTGTGGTCGCGTCAGACGGCGACGGCGGGCCACCCGGGGCCGGGCTTTGGCCTCATCCTGGCCTGGATCACGGTGATATTGCTGGCATTTCACTGGGTGCGGGTGGTGTGGACACGGACGGCGGTCCAGTTGGCCGCCGAAGCGCAACGACGCCAGGAAGCCGCCGAGCGGCCGCCGAAGTCACCGCTGGACAGCCTAGATCCGCCTAATGATGAGCCCGGGCGCGGCGCACCCTAGAGCACCTTGTTCGCTATGACTTTGAGGGTTGTCTGGAGTTTTCAGGCTGCCTTTGGCAGGAGGCGGGCCTGTTCGA
>CAZVST010000074.1:0-20647 GCA_964629725.1 uncultured Mycobacterium sp. | reverse complement strand
AGTGGTTTCGCCGGCGTGGGGCGCGGGTGGTGATGGTCCCCACGACACAGTCGGCCGGATCTGCGGAAGTACACCGTGACGGTGACGCCTCCAACGGCGAATTCCGCTTTCGCGTGATAGCGCATCAGATCCCTCGCATCGACGCCATCACCCGACCCAGGATGAGGCTGCGCGCATAGCGGGGGAGCGATTTCAATGACGCGGTCATGAACTTCGCCTGCGATCCCGGCACGACGGTCACCCGCCTTCCCAGCGCAGACCATGTCGCGTCGGCGACAACGTCCGGCGTAGCGGCTGACTTCATGCTCATGCCTGCCCTGGCGGCGAAGCCGGTGTGGACCGGTCCCGGCGCGACGCAGAGCACGTCGACGCCGTGTGGCTTGAGTTCGCCGTGCAGCCCCTCGGCGAGGGCCTGGACGTAGGCTTTGGTGGCCGAGTAGTTGGCCTGCCCTGGGACTCCCTGCCAGCCGAGGATCGAGCCGAACAGCACGATGCCGCCGCGTCCTCGCGCGGTCATCTGTTGCGCAAAGGCTTGAGCCAGTTGCGCGACGGCGGTGACGTTGACGGCAATCATCTCCAGTTCAACGGCGGTGGCGGCCTCGGCCAACGGCCCGATGGTCCCGAAACCGGCCGCCAGGACGGCGAGGCCGACCTCGAGCCCTGACACCGCCCCGAGAAGTGTTGCGGCACCATCAGGTTGGCTCAGATCGACCGAAACGACGCGGGTTTGCGCGCGATACGTTGCGCTGGAGCGCCGCGGCGAGTTCTTCCAATTTCTGCTCGCTACGGGCTACCAGCACCACATTGAGGCCCTCGGCTGCCGCTCGACTGGCGATTGCCCGCCCGATTCCGTCACTGGCGCCGGTGATCACCGCCCACGGACCGTACTTCTGTATGCGGCTCATGCGAGTTCGGCTTTCGCCGGGTGGGCGGGCAGGAACGCCAGGACAAACAGCGCGCCGGCCAGACACACGGCGGCGGCAGTCAGGCAACCGGCGTGCAGACCGGACATGAACGCGTCACTGACGTTGTCGCGAAGTACCCCGGCCACCGGTGCGGGCGACTGCGCGGCCACCGCGAGACCCTGTGCCAGGCCGTCGCGGGCAGTGTCCTGGGCGGCTTGCGGCAGTGCCAGCAGGACGGTGCTGTCCGCCAGCCGGTTGATGTAGAGCGTCGAGAAGATGCTGCCGACCACCGCGACGCCGAGCGTGCCGCCGATCTGGCGGGTGGCGTCGTTGACCGCCGAGCCCGCCCCGGCCTGTTCAGGTTTGACCACGCCCATGATCGAGTCGGTGGCCGGGGCGGTGGTCAATCCGAGACCGCCGCCGAGCAACACCATCTGCAACGCCACCTGAAAGTAGGAGACATCCACGCTGACCGTCGCCACCCAAGCGAACGCCGCGGTGAGCATCAACAGACCGACGAACACCACTGCCTTGGTGCCGACTCGCGTGACTGCAAGCGCGTTGCCCAGCACCGAACCGACCGCGATCGACAGGGCCACGGGCAGGATCCGAACCCCGGTCTCCAGCGGCCCGTAGTTCTGCAGCAGTTGGAAGAACTGCGTGATCAAGAAGATGAAGCCGAACAGGGCGAAGAACGCGACGGTCACCGCGCCACTGGCCGCGCTGAAGCGCAGATTGGCGAACAGGCTGACGTCGATCAGTGGATCATCCTGTCGCCGTTCCCACCACACGAAGGCGGCCAGCGCCACCAGTGCCAGAGCGAAGCCGGCGAGGGTACGCGGCGCTGCCCAGCCGTGCTCGGGGGCCTCGATGATCGTGTAGACGAGTGCTCCAAGCATCACCACCGACAGCAGCAGGCCGCCACGATCGAGTCGCGCGCCGTCTTCCGGCATCGACCTGGGGATGAACACCAAGGCGCCCAGCGCGGCGAGCAACGCGATCGGGACCAGCGCCACGAACAGGCTGCCCCACCAATACGACTTCAGCAACGCCCCTCCCATGATCGGGCCGAGTGCGACGCCGAGGCCGGTCACCGCCCCCCACGCTCCGATCGCGGCGGCGCGCTGCTTGGGGTCGCGGAAGGTGTCGGTGATGATCGCCAGGGTGGTCGGATAAATCAGGGCCGCAGCGACTCCCATGACCAGGCGCATGCCGATCAGCGGTCCGGTAGAGGTGCACAGGGCCGCGCCCACACTGGTGGCGGCGAACAATCCGAGGCCGGCGATCAGCGTCCCGCGCCGGCCGAACTTGTCACCGATCGTTCCGCCGGCGAGCACCAGGGCCGCGAACGCCAGGTTGTAGGCGTCCACGATCCATTGCAGGCCTCGCGTCGAGGCCCCCAACGCCGAATTCAACGTCGGCAGAGCGACATTCACGATCGTCGTCTCCACATTGATCGCCAGTGCGGCGACCAGTACGACGGCGAGGATAAGGATGGGGCGGCCTTGCGTTGGCGCCACGTGCGAAAGGGGACGGTTTGGGGCCTCGATGGTCATCGGCAGTCCTCATGTTGACGGCAGTAACATCGGCAAGCATGACGGTCCAAGTTAACGCTGTCAACATGAGGTGAGTGCTTAGCGGATGCCGTTCTGCATGAGATCGAGCAGGCGGTCGGTGATGAGTTGCTTACGGTCGCCCTCGGCGCCGGCCAGTGGCCCGTCGAGGAACAGGACGGCCAGACCGTGTACGGCCGCCCACGCGGCTTCGTCGAGTCCGTCACGCCGGCTGGGCGTGAGGACGCCGGTTGTGACGAGATCATCGACACAGCCGCTGAGTATCTGGAACGGATGCCGTTCTGGCGCAACGCTTTCATCGGTGTGGTGAACACCGCTGGGGGCGAACGCGGTGCGAAACAGGCCCGGTTCGGCGAGGGCGAAATCGACGTACGCCTGGCCGGTCGCCCGGAAGCGCGCCAGCGCGCGACGGTCGCGCGGGCCGCGGTGGGGTACCTCGGCCAGCGCCTCCTGCATCGCCTCGCCCAGCAGCGTCATCCCGTGGATCTGTACGGCGGTCAGTAGCGCCTGCCGGTCGGCGTAGTGCCGGTAGGCCGCCGAGTTGCTCACCCCGGCGGCCCGCTGAACATCCCGCAGCACCACGGCATCCGGACCGCCGGCCCGCGCGAGGTCCACGGCACGCTCCAGCAGTGCCTGGCGCAGGTTGCCGTGGTGGTACGTCGCCGACGGCATGTTGACAAGTGTTACATCAACTGCGGAATTCGCGCGCGCCGCTCACCGAAATTCCCCGGGAACTGAAGTGCGGTGCGCTGCGACTACCTCTGCGGATGAGTGTGCTCGTGGGCTGACGACGTCGGTCCACCCGGAGAGAGGACTTCCATGTCGGTCAACACCACCGTCACAGCAGCGCCCACCGAGGTGGATGCGCGCGGGCCGCGCTTTACGGCGTCGGTCACCGCGACCGTGCTTGCTGCAGTGCTGATTGTGTCGCGCTTCAACCTGTCTGCCGCGACGATTCTTCTTGCGGCCCAGGCGCTTGTGTTCGGCGTCGGCGCGATGTGGGGTCCGCGCAGGCATCCCTACGGCTTGATGTTCCGGCGCTTCATCGCTCCGCGCCTGGGTCCGGTCACAAAGCGCGACCCGGTTGGACAGCTCCGGTTTGCCCAGCTGATGGGCTTCATCTTCTGCACCGTGGGCGTTGTCGGCTTTTCGCTCGGGTATCCCCTCGTTGGTGGCATCGCCACCGGCTTCGCGCTCTTCGCCGCATTGATGCGCGCGGTGTTCGGGATATGCGTGAATCGCCGTCCCTACATGCTGGTCTCCCGCCTGCGAGGCAACGTCCCCGCCTGCTGCCAGAACAAGTGAGGGCAGGCCCGCGCGAGATTTCAAGCGGCCGGGAACTTTTCCGGAACTGCCGCGACAAACTCCCGAGAACCCATCGACATAGACAGAAACAACGGATCGGAGAAAGCCATGACTGCTGGAGTCTTCATCGGCCGGATCGGTATTTTGGCGATCGCGCTCGGCGTCGGAATGGGAGCCGTATCGCCCTTCCCAGCCCGAGCCGATGCCGACGACACATCGTCCTCTTCGGGTTCGCGAGCGTCGTCCTCGGGATCACGGGCTTCTCAGCCCCCAAGCCGCGGTCCGGCTGGGGCGCAGGCGGGGACTTCTGCCGTGACTGCGGATTCGGGCATCCGCCGCGGAGTCACCCCGGCACCGGCCGAGTCTCGATCATTCCCTGACTCTGTTGACGTCAGCCCCGATCGTCGGGAGGTCGCTTTGCCGGAAGCCACCTCAGCGTCGGATTCGGCGGCCCCGATGGCCCCGTCGCCGGTGACGGCACCACCGTCGGCTGAGGCTGTCTCCGCTGCGAACACCGAGTCGCTGCCGAGCGCTGTCGTCACAGCCAACGCCGTGCCCGCTCCCAAGGCGGTGAGTTCGGCTCCGTGGCTCTTCGGCAACGGCACGGCCGACCACCCCGATGCGGGCATCTTGCTCGGCAACGGCTTCAGCTACACCGGTTACGCCGGTGTCTGTACCAGCGGGGCCTGTGCCGGCGGCAAGGGCGGACTGATCGGCAATGGCGGTAACGGTTACAACGGCGGCGCCGGCGGCGCGGCCGGCTGGTTCGGCAACGGGGGCAAGGGCGGCGACGCATTGACCGCTGGTGTCGCCGGTGGCAGTGGCGGCCGCGGTGGTCTGTTCTTCGGCAGCGGCGGTGACGGCGGCAATGGTGCCGCTGCGACCGGAATGATGGCCAACGGTGGCGCGGGCGGCCGCGGCGGCATGGCGGGAACGATGCTCATGCTGGGCAGCCTGGGCCTGCCGACCAGCTTCTTCGGGAACGGCGGCAGCGGCGGGACGGGCGGTGACGCCGTGATGGGCACCGCTGGCGCGGGTGGCGGCGGCGGCATGGCCGCCGTCTTCGGCAACGGTGGGACCGGCGGCGGCGGCGGCAACATCGTCGGCATGGGTGGTGGCACCGGCGGTAAGGGCGGCAACGGCGGGATGGCCGGCTGGCTGATCGGCGCCGGCGGTGACGGCGGTAGCGGCGGCAACATCGTTGAGGGAATGGGTGGCGGGAAGGGCGGCGCCGGCGGCAACGGCGCCATGGCAATGGTGCTCTTCACCTCCGGCGGCAAGGGTGGTGATGGCGGTGGCTGGGTCGCCGGCAACCACGGCAACATCACCGGCGGTGCCGGCGGCAACGGCGGTCCGGGTGCGTGGTTCATCGTTGGCGCCGCCGGCGATGGCGGTGCCGGTGGCTCCGGCTACGGGACCGGCAACGGTGGTGACGGAGGCCGCGGCGGCAACGGCGTCGGAATCAGTAGCGGAGGAGCCGGCGGCCGGGGTGGCGAAGCCGGCAGCATGAACGCCGACGGGGGCGCCGGGGGCGGGGGCGGAACCGCGGGGGTCTTCGGAGATGGAGGCCCAGGCGGAAACGGTGGATTCTCCGAGTTCGGTGCCGGCGGCCGCGGCGGTGACGGCGGCGGCTCGGTCTTCGTCGGAGACGCCGGCGATGGCGGAGACGCCGGGGATGGAGTGGACCCCGCCGACGGCGGCAACGGCGGCAACTCCACCCCAATCCTCGGCAACGGCGGCAACGGCGGCAACGGCACCGGCGGCGGCTGCGGCGGCACCGGTGGCATGGGCGGCATGTTAGGAGACATGGGGATGAACGGATCGCCGAGTTGCGGCGGCGGCATGGGCGGCATGGCGGCGGTCGCGGCACCTTAACGGCGCGCCTACGAACCGATCCCGCGAACGCCAGGCCCCAGTGCGTTCGCGGGATCGTGGGTAACGAACACTGGAAGTTGGGAGCAGGACGTGGATCTGGCCGCGATGGTGGGTATGCCCGGCGACGCGTTGCGGGTACCGCGCGAGGTGTGGCAGCAGTCGCTCACTGATGCGGTGCTCTCAGCCTTTGCCCACCACTACGAGAACAACGAGTTCTATCGGGCCCAGTGCGAGGCGGTGGGAGTGTCGCCGATCGATCTCGCGGGTTACGAAGACCTGAACAAGATCCCATTGCTGCCGGTCGGAATGTTCAAGTCGGCCGGCGCGCATGTGCTGTTGACCGCCGGCCTTGCCGACATCGAGACCGAGATCCGCTCGACCGGAACCAGCGGGGTGCCGTCGGTGGCCCGCCGCGATGCATTGACGACGACACGGGCCTCGGTCGGAATCCTTGGTGGCTACCGGGACTTCTTTGGCATCTCCAAAGGCGCCGGTCTGTTCCTGTGTCCGTCGACGGCCGAGGTACCCGAGATGGGAATGGTCAAGGTGTTCAACCTGATGACAGCGATGCTGGACGACCATCGCTACCTCGTGCGCGAATACTCCTTCGACCCCGAGGATGCCCTGGCGTATCTGCGCCGTTGGGAGGGCGAGATGACCCGGCACATCGTCGGTCCGCCGTTCATCGTGGCCAGGTTCATGCGGTTCCTCGAACTCGAGGCGATTGAGCTGAGCCTGGATCCGGAGTCGATGATCATCATGCTCGGCGGATGGAAGCAGTACACCGGCCGGTCGATCAGCCGAGACGAGTTCAACGAGAAGGCGGAACGTTTCCTCGGTGTCGAGCGCTCCCGGATCAGGGATATGTACGGAATGATCGAGTCGAACATGCTTGCCATCGAATGCGAGCACCACCGCAAGCACGTGCCCCCGTGGTGTTACGTGTCGATCCGCGACATCACCGACCCCGCAGTCGAACTCGAACCCGGAAAGACCGGCGGTATCGCCATTCTCGATGCCCTCAACACCGCCTATCCCGGGTTCCTGCTCTCCGATGACGTCGGCGAGGTCGATGACACCGACTGCCCATGCGGCCGCACGGGGCAGACGGTGCGCTTCCGCCGCCGCCGTCAGGGTGCTGAACTGGGCTGCTGCGCGGTCAGCATCGAGAAGTATCTCGACTCGAATCACGTTGTGCCCGAGTGTGAGCTCGCGGACACCCCGGGCAGGGCTTGACGATGGGGCGGTTCAGTCCGACGGTCGTCGACCACTTCACCACCCCGCGCAACTGCGGGCGCCTACCGGACGCCGATGTCGCCGCCTTCATAGGAAACCCGGTGTGCGGTGACCAGATCCTGCTCACCGCTCGTGTCGACCAGGATGCCGTGAGCGAAGTCGCCTTCGAGGCATTCGGCTGCTCGGCTTCGCTGGCCATCGCGTCCATCCTCACTGAGCGGCTGACCGGCCTGCAGATCCGCGAAATCGCCGGAATCACAACCGAACAGGTACTGCAATGGTCGGGCGGGCTGAGCCCCGATCAGCGCCACGTCGCCGAATTGGGCGCCGACGTCGCCCACCGTCTGGCCGGAAACTACCGCAACGGGCTCAGCGACGAGGGGCTGAGTTGTGGTGCCTGACCCCGTGTACCTCGACTACGCCGCGACCGCGCCGCTGCACCCCGCCGCGGCGGCAGCCGTGTTGTCGGGTCAGTCGCTGATCGGCAATCCATCCAGTGCCCACAGCTCCGGACTCGACGCTGCGGAGGCACTTTCGGTTGCCAGGGGGGCTATCGCGCTCTTGCTGGGCGTGGAACCCGACGTTGTGGTGTTGACCTCCGGTGGGAGCGAATCGGATGCGATGGCGCTGTGGGGCACGTTCGCGGCACGGGGATTCGCCGGACACTTGGTGACGACCTCGATCGAGCACTCCGCGGTCCTTGAGAATGCCCGTGCGCTAGGAGAATTGGGTGTCGAGGTGACAATCGTCGAACCGCGGGCCACCGGTCACATAGAAGCGGGTGACATTGCCGCGGCAATGCGCCCGCACACGGCGCTGGTCTCGGTGATGCATGCCAACAACGAGACCGGTGCCATCCAGCCCGTTGAACGGATCGCCGCGATCACAAGGGAAGCCGGCGTGGCTCTGCACGTCGACGCGGTACACACCGCCGGAAAGATCGACATCAGCCGCATTGGCGCGCAGATGGTTTCGATCTCCGGGCACAAGTTCGGCGCCCCCCGCGGAATAGGGGCGCTCGCGGTAGCCAAGGAATGCCGGCTGGCGCCGCTCATCCGGGGCGGCTCCCAGGAGCACGGGCGGCGCGCCGGTACCGAGAACGTTGCCGGTGCGATGGGCATGGCGGCCGCGGCCCAGGTCTGCATGGCCCGGATGTCCACGGCCTACCGCCTCGGCGTGCGCGCCAAGAGGGATCGCATGATCGAAGGCCTGCGCACCATCGGCGGGGTACAGGTGAACGCGGCCGATCCGGTGATCGAGGAAACCATCAGCATCCGCTTCGACGGAGTACGCGCTGATGCGCTGGCCGATGCGCTCGATATCCAGGGCATCTATGTCTCCACCGGGTCGGCCTGCCACACCCGGGAGGACACGATCTCGCATGTATTGACCGCGCAGGGCCTCACCGAGGAGCAGGCACGCTCCGCGGTGCGCCTTTCCTTCGGACCGGAGCTGACCCTCGAGGACATCGACCGTGTCGTGGCCGCGACGGCTCAGGCCGTCGGTCGGCTCCGCCAGACTGCCGGAAGCGCAGCGGCTCTGCGGTGAACGTTGCCGTCAGGAACCTGCTCGCCGAACGGACGCGGTTCGGGCTGTCGGTGCTGGGTGTCGGCGTCGCCGTACTGCTCGTCCTCATCATGTCCGGCATCTTCGTCGGCACCACCCGCCAGGTCACGACTTACATCGACCACTCGCGCAACGCCGTGTGGGTGATGCAGCCGGGTGTTTCACAGATGTTCAAGTCGGTCTCCTGGCTGCCGGCAGACGACAAGGCCAAGCTGCTGGCTGTTCCCGAGATCGACTCGGCCGAGCCGATTCTCGGCTTGCCGTCGGACTTCGTCCGCAACGGCACTCACACCGCCTTCTTCGTCGTCGGGTACGACACCGGCGCCGGTGTGGGTGGGCCTTGGTCGCTGGCGGAGGGCCGTAATGTCGGCGCATCGGGAGAGATCGTCCTCGATCGTGCGCTGGCTCGCATCAACGACGTCCGCATCGGTGACAAGGTTCGGATCGTGGACGGGGACTTCACCGTGGTTGGTCTGTCCAAGCAGACCGCTGCGGCCACCAACTTCTACACCTTCATCTCGCTTCCCGACGCGAAGCGGTTGCTTCGTGCCGGGAATCGGGTGTCCTACTTTCTGGTCCAGCCCAGATCGGGGTACAGCGACGAGGACGTCGTCGCAGCGATCAGGCGGGATGTTCCCGGCGTCTCGGCCCTGACCTCGGCGCACTTCGCCGACAACAGCCGCGACATCATCGTGAAGATGATCGGACGGCCACTGAAGACGATGATCGCGATAGCCACCCTGGTCGGAACGGCCCTGATCGGCCTGACGGTGTGGGCACTGACCGCCGAGCAGATGGCCGACTTCGGGATTCTGCGCGCCCTTGGTGTGCGTCCGATCCAGTTGAGCCGCATGGTCATTGCGCAGGCTGCGATCATCGCGGCGTTGGGATTCCTACTCGGGGGCGCCGTCGCCTTCGTCGCCCAGTTTCTCATCGGGGACCGGATGGGCGACGTCGCGGTCGCGATCACCCCGGCGATGCTCGCTGCGATGGCCGCCGCCACGGCAGTGATGGCCGCACTCGGCTCCCTGCTTCCGCTGCGCCGCGTCTCCCGGATCGACCCCGTCGTCGCCTTCCGCCACTGAAAGGAACTCCATGCGCTGTCCGGTCTGCACTCACGAGGCGTCCTCGCCCAGGTGCTCGCAGTGCCGCAGGCCGCTGCTCGAGCCCACCGAGAATCCGATACTTCAGCTCACCGGCGTGGGTCACCACTACGGGGCAGCTGAGACGGCGGTGCAAGCGCTCAAAGACGTGTCCCTGTCGGTTGACCGCGGAGAGCTCGTCTCGATCGTTGGACCGTCCGGTGGCGGCAAGACCACCGCACTGCTGGCGATGGGCCTGTTGCTCACACCAGACACCGGCACGATCCGGATCGGCGGGCGAAACGTCGGCACGCTGGCCGAGCGGGAGCGGGCCAACCTTCGGCTGCTGCGCTTGGGGTATCTGTTCCAGGACTACAACCTGCTTCAGTCATTGACCAGTGTCGAGAACGTCGCTGTTCCCCTTCGCTACGCCGGCGTGCGCAAGGCGGCCGCGCTGGCCCGGGCGACCCAACTCCTCGACTCCCTGGGCCTGGCCGACCGCGCTGGCCATCGCCCCGGTGCGCTGTCGGGCGGCGAGAAGCAGCGGGTCGCGACGGCGCGTGCACTGGCCATGGGACCTGATCTGATTCTCGCCGACGAACCGACCGCGAACCTCGACTCCGCCACCGGCAGAAAGGTCATCGAACAACTCGCCGAGGCGGCCAAGGCGTATGACGCAGCGGTCGTCATCGTGACCCACGACTCGCGCCTGGACGGCATCGCCGATCGGGTGCTCCACCTCGAAGACGGCCGGCTGCTCAGTGCCGTGGGCTAAGAGTCGCCTGTGCGGATCCGCGCAACTCTGCGATTCATGGCTTTGCGCATCACCGTGCTGTACAGCCACCCCTTGAGGCCGCGCGCATTGACACCATGGACCCGGTAGAACGAATCGGGATCGTCGCAGACGCCGAAATCCTGATCAATTCCGGTTGCCTGGATCAGCGTGTCGGTTCCTCGCCACGTGACGGGCGGATCCGCGAGGTTGTCGGTGCCGACGCCGTAGCCCAGGAAGGGGCCTTCGCGCCGGCCGGTGCGTGCGCGCACCCCGGCCAGGTAGGCCTCGTCGAGGATGACGCCCTCCAGTCCCACCCAACGGCCGCCGACGAACACTTCAGCCCAGCTGTGGATGATGCTGGCGGGAGCGAACCAGTACAACGGACGAACCATGACTCCGTATTGAAGTTTCTTGTCGATGGTGGCCCCGTGGAAGCGGCATCCGACACCGCTGCCCCGTAACAGTGCCATCAGCAGCGTCGTCTTGGTATTGCACTGTCCGTACCCGTCGGCAAGCACCCTCGATGCCGGCAGATCGTCAGAACTGTTGTATCCGAACGGAATCTGATCCCGCACGAAGTCGTAAACCGCGCCGATCCGCTCGTGCTCGGGCAATGTCGTCCAGTCGTGCTGAGCCACAGTTTCGCGCAGCCGTGCACTGTCGAAATCCAGCAGCGCCGTCGGCTTCAGATAGCGGTCCTCCACGGCGGGCAGCGTACCCGCGAACCTCCCTGACGTATCGGGAACTTTCTCCCCTGCATGTCCGACTCTTGATACGGCGGCGGGGAATACCGCGGCCGATTCGGCACGCCTTCGGAGGAGGTACCGGTGGACACGGTGAGCGCTGTGAAGACCTCGCCCGACGTGCCGCGGACCGCGGGCATCGCAGTGCGCAACCTCATCGGAGAACGCACCCGCTTTTCGCTGTCAGTGGCGGGAGCCGGATTCGCGGTGCTGCTGGTGTTGGTGATGACCGGCATCTTCGTGGGCACCATCAACCAGGTCACCACCTATATCGACCACTCCCGGAACGCAGTGTGGGTGACTCAGCCAGGGGTGTCCCAGATGTTCCGCGCCGTCTCGTGGCTGCCGGCCGAGGACAGGCAGCGCCTGCTGGCTGCGCCCGAGGTTTCGTCTGCCGACCCGATCCTGGGTCAACCGTCGGACTTCGTTCACAACGGGGAGCAGACGGCTTACTTCGTGCTCGGCTATGACATTTCCACCGGAGTCGGCGGACCATGGGCGATGACCGAGGGGCGTTCCGTTGCCGGGCCGGGGGAGGTCGTGCTCGACCGGATACTTGCCCGCAAGAACGGTATTCGCGTGGGTGACTCCGTGGAGATCGTCGACGGCACGTTCACCGTCGTCGGACTCTCGGACCAGACCGCTGCCCTGGGCAACTTCTACGCGTTCGTCTCGTTGCCCGATGCGGCGCGACTGCTGCGCGCGGGGGACCGGGTCTCCTACTTCCTGGTCCAGCCCGGTCCGGGCTACACCCCTGAGCAGACCGCCTCGGCGATCCGCGAGGCGCTGCCGGGTATGGACGCCTTGACGTCGGCGGAGTTCGCCCGCAACAGCCGCGACATCATCATTTCGATGGTCGGCCGGCCGCTGAAGACGATGATCGCCATCTCCACCCTGGTGGGTGTCGTTCTCGTGGGCCTCGTCGTGTGGACGCTCACCGTCGAGCAGGCGGCTGACTTCGGGGTGCTTCGAGCGTTAGGCGTGCGCCCGATTCAGTTGTGCCGCATCGTGCTAGCTCAGGCAGCGCTCGTCGCGGCCGCGGGTTTCGCTCTCGGAGCCGCGATCGCTTACGTCGCGCAGTTCCTCATCGGTGAACGGATGGGCGACGTCACCGTAGCGATAACGCCCGCGATGCTCGCCGGAATGGCCGCGGCGACCGGGGTCATGGCCATTCTGGGATCGCTGTTGCCGCTGCGGCGCGTTCTCCGCATCGACCCTGCCGTCGCTTTCCGCCGCTGAAGGGCCTTTCGATGACCGACATTCCCGAGCCCGCAGACGTAGTGGCGGCCATCCGCTCCGGGCTTGCCAGGCTTCTCCCGCCCGAAGATCTCCAGCAGGTGGACCTGCCCGGTATCGATGAAAAAACCCCCATGTTGAGTCTGCCGGTCGACTCCGCGGTCCTGATGGCCCTGATGAACGAACTCGAGGACACCTTCGCGGTCTACATCGAGGAGGAAGCGGCTTTCTCGTTCGAATCGGTCGGCGACATCTCCGACTACATCCGGGAACGGTTGGCTGCGAAAGCCCGCCGGGCGGACGGTCCGTGAGCATCTTCTCGCCGGCGGTCCGGCGGCACGTCGAGTCCCACGCGCCGGCGCTGCTGACTGGGGCGGTCGACTACTCGACCCTGCTGGAACACGGTCTCCCGCAGATCGACTTCTACGACAGCCGCCAACACCTCGGCGCCCTGACGGGTGCCATGCTGGCCGAGAGCGTGCGGATCCGGGCGGGTGCACTGGCCGCGCGGGGCCTGGTCCGGGGCGACCGAATCGTGATGATGGCCAACAACACCGAGGACTACCTCGCAACGTTGCTCGCCGCTTTGGCGCTCGGCGCCGTGCCGTGCGCGATCGCTCCGCCGCAGGCCCCCTCGCGGCAGGAATCGGCTGGCGTGCAACACCTTCGGGCTGCGATCCGTGTCATCGAGCCGACGATGGTGCTCACCCCGGCACGGAGCACCGTGGGGCACCCTGCGGTGGTGCACTACGAGGAACTCCAGGACGCACCGCGGCTTCCGGTCCCGGACCGGCCGGCCCCGAAACCCGAGGACGCCAACCACATTCAACTCACCTCGGGTTCGACGTCAGCACCCAAGGCGGTCGTGCTCTCGCACGGCAACGTCGCCCACAACATCGCCACCGTCAGCCACGCGATGGCCACGGTCCGCGATAGCGGCCGCCTGTTCAGTTGGCTGCCGATGTACCACGACATGGGCTTCATTCAAGTGCTCGGCGCCCTCATCTACGGCGGCCGGATCGGGCTGATGACACCCATGGGTTTTCTCCGCGATCCGCTGTCATGGGTTCGGAACATGACGCACCACCGGTCGACTGTCACGGCCGGCCCGACCTTCGCCTACCGCGCGGCAGCCGATGCGCTGGCACGATCCGCCGGCGTGCAGGGTGAGATCGACCTCTCTGAGTTGCGCCACGCGTATGTCGGGGCGGAGCCGATCGCACAGACAACGCTGCGTACCTTCACCGAGTGCTTTGCGCCGTGGGGACTTCGGTGCGACGTGCTGATTCCGTCCTACGGGATGGCCGAGTCGGTGTTGGCCACGACGATCGCCCTGCATCCGGCGCCGGAAGGCCCCGGAAACTTCGGCCGCGTTCACACTCTGCCGGGCGACGACACCGACGCGCCCCTGGTCTCGTGCGGGCCGCCGATCGACGGGATGCATGTGCGCGTCGTTGACTCCGGCGGCGCGAATGTTGGCGACGGTTCTATCGGCGAGATTCAGATCAGCGGGCCGTCGGTGATGGCCGGCTACCTTGCGCCCGACGGTCCTGTCGTAGGACCGCCCGGAGGCTGGCACGATACCGGTGATCGTGGATTGATCTGCGCGGGAGAGCTTTTCGTGGTGGGCCGGAGCAAGGAGATGCTGATCGTGCGCGGTCGCAACCTGCCGCCGTACGATGTCGAACGATCGATCGAGTCGCTGCCGAAGGTGGGTCCCGGACAGGTCGTCGTCTTCTCGGCCCCCGACGATGGCCGTGGCCGGGAATCGCTCGTCGCGGTCGTTGCGACGGGTTCCGCCGACGCCGATCAGCGCCGGCAGATCCGGGTGGAGGTGGCCACGCGGGTCCGCGAAAATTTCGGGTTCTCCATTGACGACGTGGTTCTCGTGCCGAAGACGTCGATACCTCGCACCACCAGTGGGAAGATCCAGCGTCTGAGGGTCCGCGACCGTTATCTGGCAGGCAGGTTTAGCGGCACTGCAGTGATGCCGACGGGTCAGCAGGTTCAGTAGGCGAGTGCGCGGCGAAGTGCGTCGGCTTCCTCGGGGACGACCCGCTTCGCGAAGTGCATCAGGGCGGCAAGTCGGTCACCCGGACCGGACGCTTGATCCAGGGCGTCGACCATGAGGTCGGCTACGAGTTCCTCCCGGCCGTGATGTGCCAGGTACTGATAAGCGCGGTCGTCGCGATCTGGACTACCAGTCGCTTGCGGGAAAGCCGCTGCAGGACGGTCATCACGGTGTTGTACGCCAGGTCGCGCTGAGCCGACAGTGCTTGATGAACCTGCCGCACGGTCTGTGGCCCGCCGGTATCCCATAACTGGTCCATCACGGCCCGTTCCAAGCTGCCCAAACGTCTCGACGTTCCCATGCCGTTCGACCTCCTCCGCCCAGCCCGCGATGGGACCGTTCAGCGAATTAGTCGCGCCTGATGCGGGTCCGGTTCCCCGGGACGCGAAGTCGAGCAGGTGCAGTCGGGATTGTCGCGGGTTTCCGGGGACTTCGGAAGTGGTTGCGATCAGCCGGCGCGGTTATCACTGCGCGTCGCGGCGATCAGGTCGTCACGCGCCCGGGCCACCCGTGAGCGGATGGTGCCGAGGGGACATCCGCAGACTTCCGCGGCCTCGCCGTAGGACAGGCCCAGAACTTGCGTCAGGACCAGGGCGTCGCGGCGGTCCGGCTCGAGGCCGCCGAGCAGGATCCGGATCTCGACGATGTCTTCGAACCGGGCCCCTCTGGGCGAACCGCTGAGCAGTCCTTCGAGGTCCACCTCCGAGGTGGTGCGGGGTCGTGCCTGGTTGCGCCTGATCTGGTCGACGACGACGCGCCGGGCGATCGACAGCAGCCAGGTCCGCGCCGAGGACCGTCCGGCGAAGCGGGGGAGAGCGCCGAGTGCCCGCAGGTAGGTCTCCTGTGTCAGGTCATCGGCCGAGCCAGGATCGGCAAGGAACGCCACGGTTCGCCAGACGTCACGCTCGGTGGCCCGGATGAACTTGTCGAGGGCTGCACGATCGCCGCGTCCGGCGGCGAGTGCCAGACTTGTCAGCGGATCCGCATCGGTCACGTGTAGCACCTTAGGCCACTCGCTGCACGCCACCTGACGTTCTGAGCGTCTATCAGGCGGCGGAGCCGTCGGTGGAACGTAGATGCCCTCGGCGGCGACCCCGTGATGCGTTGTCGGGCAACATGATGTCGTCGGTGACCGCGGCGGTCGCACCCGGCTGAGGGCCCCGATCGTGCTCGCGCCGCCACACCAGGAGGGCGAGGACCGCTCCGAGGACCACAGGCAGGTGAGTCAGCGGGCGTTCGATGGTCACCCGACCCGCCTCAGTGTCGGCGATCTCGTAGAGCACCAGGCAGGTGGCGAATGCGCCGAGGACCCACGTCAGCCCTCCCGCCAGCAGAGGCCGGATCGCCGCCGCCACCATCACCACACCCAGTGCGGCCGACCACGCTGTGGATTCGTTGAGGACGTGACCGGCGCCGGATTCGTGCGGAAGGCCCAAGTGTGCGCCCGCGCCCTGCGCCGCAGCTAAACCGAGTTGGAGGACACCGACCGCTCCCAAAGCCCACCGGGGCCAGGCGTTCGGGACATGACGAACCCGCTCGGGCTGCCGCTCCCGGGACGACCTGACCGCGGACAGCTGCGAGCGCCCCGCGAGCCGGCGCAGCAGCTGGGTCTGGCCCACCACTGCGGCCTGCCACTGGCGGCACGACTCACAGCCGGAAAGATGCTCGTCGACCCGGGCGGCGGGGATGGGTTCTCGCTCACCGTCGATACGGGCCGACAGCGCCTCACGAGCGGTGCCGCAATCCATGCCTCAATAGTCGCGCACACCGGCTGTCTTGTTCCCGCTGATGGCGCTCTACTTCGGTGGCATCCGGATGCCACCGTCAACGCGGACGACTTCGGCGTTCATGTAGGAGTTGGTGATCAGCTCGATGACCATCGAGGCCAGCTCCTCGGGCTTGCCGAGGCGGTGCGGGAACAGCACCGACTGACCGAGCTTGGCCTTGAAGGCTTCGGCATGCTCGCCCTCGCCGTAGATCGGGGTGTCGATCAGGCCCGGGGCCACGGTGTTGACCCGGATCCCGACGGCGGACAGGTCACGGGCCACCGGCAGCGTCAGGCCGACGACTCCGCCCTTGGACGACGAGTACGCCGCCTGGCCGATCTGGCCGTCGAACGCCGCGACACTGGTCATGTTCACGATCGCCCCGCGCTCACCGGTCGAGGTGGGCTCCAGTCGGCTCATCGCGGTGGCCGCGATGCGGATGCAGTCGAATGTGCCGACCAGATTGATTGTGATGACCTTCTTGTACAGATCAAGGTCGTGCGCCGAGGCGAACTCGCCGTCCTTGCCGATGGTGCGTTGTGCCCAGCCCACGCCGGCGGAGTTGACCAGCGCGCGCAGCGGCCCGAGATCCGTCGCGGTGTTGACCGCGTCGATGATCTGCTCGGTGTTGGTGACGTCGACCGGGACGAACACCCCGCCGATCTCACTCGCGAGCTCTTGCCCTCGCTCGGCTTGCATGTCCGCGATGACGACGTGGGCGCCGAGATCGGCCAGCTGACGCGCGGTGGCGGCGCCGATACCCGATGCGCCTCCGGTGACGATTGCACTTGCTCCGTTGAGTTCCACGCGCCTGAGCCTAGGACGGCATCAAACGACCCGGGCGTTCGCCCCCAGCTGAGCGCCGACCGTTGCGGAGCGACACATCGCGATATATCGTTAACGTATCGGAAGCGTGATCCGCGCTTCCCCACACGAAAGAAGTAACGACGATGGAAACACCATTCATGTCACCTGGCGGATTCGGATTCGGTCTCGGTCCGGGCGCGCCTGCGCACTGCCATTCCCGCCGGGAGATGCACAATCATCTGCGTGATCACCTGCGCCACCACGCCATGAGCGGCGGCCCGTTCGGCTTCGGCCCGCGTGGCGGATTCGGGCCGGGGTTCGGCCCCGGATTCGGCTTCGGACCGGGGCGGCCCGGTGGGCGACGCGGCCATGGCCGTGGGCGCCGTGGTGACGTACGCACCGCCATCCTTGCGCTGCTGGCGGAACGCCCCATGCACGGATACGAGATGATCCAGGAGATCGCCGAGCGTAGTAACGGAGCATGGAAGCCGAGCCCCGGTTCGGTCTATCCGACCCTGCAACTGCTCGTCGACGAGGGGCTGATCGTGAGCGCCGAAGCCGACGGGAAGAAAAAGCTCTTCGAGCTGACCGAAGATGGCCGCAGTGCGGCCGAGAATATCGACACCCTGCCGTGGGACGAAATCGCCGAAGGGGTCGACCCGGGCGAGCAGAACCTGCGCGCCGCCGTCGGGCAACTCTTCGGGGCCATCGCGCAATCGGCCCATGCGGTCGGTCCGGAGCAGCAGCAGCGCATCATCGACATCGTCAACAACGCCCGCCGCGAGATCTATCAGATCCTCGGCGAATCCGAGTAGTCCGAGTGACCATGCCGGCCCCGGGTCCTATCGATCCGGGGCCGGCGGGTCGCCCGCATGGAATGATTCGGTGCGTGAGGTGGGCATGAATACCTTCGAGGTCACCGAGGCCGGCATCGCCGACATGCGCGATGCCCTCGAGGCGGGCCGAGTCACCAGCGTGCAACTCGTCGAGGCCTACCTGAGCCGCATCGAGGCTTACGACCGCAACGGCCCGATGCTCAACTCGATCGTGGTGTTCAACCCCGACGCGCTGGCCGAGGCTCAGGAATCCGACGCCCGGCGCTCCCGCGGTGAACTGCTGGGCCCACTCGACGGGATCCCGTACACCGCCAAGGACAGCTATCTGGCGAAGGGGCTGACCGCCGCGGCCGGGTCCTATGCCTTTGCCGACCTGGTCGCTCAGCGGGACGCCTTCGCCATCGAGCGGTTGCGCGGCGGCGGCGCGGTTCTCATCGGTCTGACCAACATGCCGGCGATGGCCAACGGCGGCATGCAGCGCGGTCTGTACGGACGTGCCGAAAGTCCCTACAACGCAGACTATTTGACGGCGGCCTTCGGGTCGGGCTCGTCGAACGGATCCGGAACCGCCACCGCCGCCAGTTTCGCGGCCTTCGGGCTGGGGGAGGAGACCTGGTCCAGTGGCCGGGCGCCGGCGACCAACAATGCCCTGTGTGCCTACACGCCGTCGCGCGGGGTGATCTCGGTGCGGGGCAACTGGCCTCTGGTGCCCACCATGGATGTCGTTGTGCCGCATACCCGGACGATGGCCGATATGGCCGAGGTTCTCGACGTCATCGTCGCCGACGACGCCAACCCGCGCGGTGACCTGTGGCGGTTGCAGCCCTGGATCAGAATTCCCCGCGCGTCGGCGGTGCGGCCCGCTTCCTACCGGGCGCTGCTGCCCCCGGATCGCGACTCCGCCCGGAACAATCTGGCCGGCAAGAGATTCGGCGTCCCTCGCATGTATGTCAACGCCGATCCTGAGGCCGGTGTCGGGGAGGGTCTCGGCATCGGGGGGCCCACCGGGCAGCGAATCGAGACCCGGCAGTCCGTCATCGACCTGTTCCATGCCGCCGCAGCCGACCTGATCGCCGCCGGCGCTGACGTCGTACTGGTCGACTTCCCGGTGGTCTCGAACTACGAGTGCGACCGCTCCGGAGCGCCGTCGATCAAGACCCGCGGCCTGGTGAGTCCTGCGTTCCTCGACCGGGAGATCCTCGACCTTTCGGCGTGGTCCTGGGACGACTTCCTGCGGGCCAACGGCGATCCCGTGATACCGGATCTCGGCGTCGTCGACGGCAGTCGCGTCTGGGTTCATCCGGCCGGCGCCCTGCCCGACCGCACCCAGGGATTCGACGACGACATCAACGGCTACCCGGCGTTCATCCGGGAGCACCCGATCGCGTCGTTCCTGGACATCCCGCACATCGAGGAAGGGATGCGCGGTCTTGAACAGACCCGCACGACCGACTTCGAGAAGTGGATGCACCGGCGCGGTCTGGACGCGGTGATCTTCCCGACCGTCGCCGACGTCGGACCTGCCGACATGGACGTCAACGCCGTTTCCGCCGACCTCGGCTGGCGCAACGGCGTCTGGGTGGCCAACGGCAATCTCGTTCCGCGACATCTGGGAATCCCCACCGTCACCGTGCCGATGGGCCTCATGGCCGATATCGGCATGCCGGTGGGACTCACCTTCGCCGGCCACGCCTACGACGACACCAAGTTGCTGTCGCTGGCGGCGGCATTCGAGGCCACCGGCGCACGGCGTGCCGCCCCGTCCCGGACTCCACCTTTATGATCGCCAGCATGACGACCTTGATGCCCGCCGAATCCGCGCCGCAGGAACGGATTTGGATGGCTTTCCCCAGCGGGGGATATTCGCTGGGAGACACCGACGAAGACCGGCACGAGGCGCGTGCGACCTGGGCCGCGGTGGCCCACGCGGTCGCCGAATTCGAGCCCGTCACCGTCGTGGTGGATCCGCACGAGCGCACGGTCGCCGGTCGTTACCTGGGGTCGGGCGTCGACATCATCGAGGCGCCGCTCAACGACGCCTGGATGCGCGATATCGGGCCGACGTTCGTGCACACCGCCGACGGGGCGGTCGCCGCGGTCGACTGGGTGTTCAACGGGTGGGGCGCCCAGGACTGGGCACAGTGGGACCGCGACGCGAAGATCGGCCGGTTCGTCGCCGAGGCGGCCGGCGTGCCGCTGATCGATTCCGATCTGGTCAACGAGGGTGGCGGCATCCACGTCGACGGCAACGGCACGGTGTTGCTCACCGACACCGTCCAACTCGACCCCGGCCGCAATCCCCGCCTGAACCGTGCGGACGTCGAGGCCGAGTTGGCCCGGACCATCGGGGCGACCCACGCCGTGTGGCTGCCGTGCGGGCTGACCCGTGACTCCGAACGGTTCGGCACCCGCGGGCACGTCGACATCGTCGCCGCCATCACCGCGCCCGGACGGCTGCTGCTGCACACCCAGCGCGACGCGTCCCATCCCGACTATCAGGTGAGTCGCACGGTCCGGGCCGCGCTCGAAGCCACCCACGACGCGGCCGGGCGACGCTGGGAGATCATCGACATGCCCGCTCCGGCAACGCTGACCGACGACGAGGGCTTCGTGGACTACAGCTACATCAACCACCTCGTGGTCAACGGCGGCGTCATCGCCTGCGGATTCGGCGACCCGGAAGACCGCAACGCGGCGGCGATCCTCGCCGAGCAGTACCCCGGCCGCCGGGTGGTCACCGTCGACGCGCGTCCCCTCTTCGCGCGCGGTGGCGGAATCCACTGCATCACCCAGCAGCAGCCGGCGCCACGGTCTACTTAACCTGGATGCACCGATTCGGTAGCGGTGCGGTATTGAATTCCGTTGTGGGC
>CAZVST010000073.1:6396-21232 GCA_964629725.1 uncultured Mycobacterium sp. | reverse complement strand
CACCACCTACGGCGAGCCCTGGAACATGAACTAACCGACACGCAACGCGAAAAGGCGCCCCGGCCCGGCCGGGGCGCCTTTTGCGTCGCTGTGATTCTTTGGCGTCTTCAGACCGCCGTCGTCAGCCGCTGCGCCGCGGCCTGGACGCGCTCGTCGGTGGCCGTCAGCGCGACACGGACGTGACGGGCCCCGGTGGGTCCGTAGAAATCACCGGGCGCCACCAAGATGCCGCGCTGGGCCAGCCAATCGACGGTGTCGCGGCAGGGCTCGTCACGAGTGGCCCATAGGTACAGGCCCGCTTCGGAGTGTTCGATGGTGAATCCGGCCGAGCCGAAGGCTGCCCACAGCACCTCGCGGCGATTTCGGTACCGCTCGCGCTGCGCGGATTCGTGGTCGTCGTCGTCGAGTGCAGCCACCATCGCCGCCTGGACCGGCCCGGGCACCATCATCCCGGCGTGCTTGCGGACCGCCAGCAGTTCGGCGACCACCGCCGGGTCGCCGGCCACGAAGCCGGCGCGGTAGCCGGCCAGCGACGAGCTTTTCGACAGTGAGTGCACGGCGAGCAGACCGGTGTGGTCGCCGTCGCTGACCTCGGGATGCAGGACCGAGTAGGGCTGCTGGTCCCACCACAAGCCGAGATAGCACTCGTCGGAGACGACCAGGGTGCCGCGTTCGCGCGCCCAGTCGACCACCTTGCGCAGATGCTCGACGCCGAGCACCCGGCCGGTGGGGTTGCTCGGCGAGTTGAGGAATATCACCGCCGGAGCCTGGGGCCCGAGTTGCGTCAGTGAATCGGCCGCGAGTACCTGCGCCCCGGCGAGCCGCGCCCCGACCTCGTAGGTCGGGTAGGCCAGTTCGGGCACCGCTACCAAATCCTCGTCGCCCAGCCCCAGAAGCGTCGGCAGCCAGGCGATGAGCTCCTTGGTCCCGATCAACGGCAGCACCGAGTGCTCTGCCAGGGCGGTGACGCCATAGCGGCGGCGCAGCGCCGAGACCACCGATTCGCGAAGCTGCGCGGTGCCGGCCGTCATCGGATAGCCCGGAGTGGCCGACGCGTCGGCCAGGGCGGCCCGGATGACCGTCGCCACCGGGTCGACCGGAGTCCCGACCGACAGATCGACGATCCCGTCCGGATGGGCGCGAGCGGCCGCGGCAGCCTCCGCCAGGGTGTCCCAGGGGAACACCGGCAGGGTTTGTGAGACGCGGCGACGCTGTGCGCGCAACGGCTGGACTGTCAGTCCTCGCCCTTGGGCGGCAGATCCTTGACCACCTGGGGGTCGTTCGCGGTCATGCCCACCTTCGAGGCGCCGCCCGGCGATCCGAGCTCCTCGAAGAAGTCCGCGTTGATCTGGGTGTACTGCGACGACTGGTCGGGCACGTCGTCCTCGTAGTAGATCGCCTCTACCGGGCAGACCGGCTCACAGGCACCGCAGTCCACGCACTCGTCGGGGTGGATAAACAGCATGCGGGCGCCCTCGTAGATGCAGTCGACCGGGCACTCCTCGATACATGCCTTGTCCTTGATATCGACGCAGGCTTCGGTGATCACATAGGTCACGAAGATTCTCCTCGATGTGCTCGTCGTTGATCTGTCGGCGACAGGGCCATAGTGTGCCCCAATCGCGCTCGCGGTGCTGATATTAGGCGGTGCGATTATGCCGCGGTGAACTGGTCAGGCGCTACGGCGGCCGACTCCCGGTCCGGTAGCCCCAATGCCAGGCCCAGAGCGAAGAAGAACACCCCGAACAAAGCGCCGCCGACGAAGACGTTCATCGGTCCGCCGGGGGCGATGAAACTGCCGACCGGACCGATGATGGTCAGCAACTCGACGAATTGTTCGACGACGAAGACGGCGGCGATCACCGACATCCAGCGCGGGAACCGGCCGAGGCGCCCGGCCCACACCACCGGACCGGCGAGCAGGATGGCCGCGACGGTCAACAGCGGGCCCCACATCGACACGATGTCGGCCAGGGCGCGCGCGGTTGCCGGCTCCAGCGTCGCCGGATGCAGCGCGAGTCCCGAGCTGAACCACACCTGGAGACCGACCTGTGCGATCAGCACGGCCGCACCGACGGTGAAGATGTACCCGGCCGGCCCGTCGAGGCGGTCGCGGGCGTATCCGACGATCACCACGGTGGCGAGCAGGGCCAGGGCCGTCAGGAGGGCCTGCAGCCGGATCATCCCGGCGTGTGCCCCCACGTACTCGACCACCTCCGAGCCGGGCCGGTCGACACCCGGACCGAGGGGCACCACCACCACCGCAAAGACCGACAGCACCGCGAACGCGACCGCCGCGGTCAACGGCACACGCCTGACCATAGGTGGCAAGTATGCCGTCCGGATTAATCCGGCGGCGCTCCGGCGTCAGGCCGCGCGGGTCGAGTAGGTGGTGGTGCGCTGCCGGGCCGGCCGGCCGATGCCCTCGGCGATGGCGATCAATTCGGCGACAGTCTTCGCCGAGCCGTATTCGGAGCCGGCCATCCGGGAGATGGTTTCCTCCATCAGCGTGCCGCCGAGATCGTTGGCGCCGCCGCGCAGCATCACCTGGCTGCGCTCCACACCGAGCTTGACCCAGCTGGTCTGGATTTGCGAGATACGTCCGTGCAGCATGATCCGGGCCAGCGCATGCACGGCGCGGTTGTCGCGATGCGTCGGACCGGGCCGGGCCGCTCCGGCCAGATACAGCGGCGAAGACTGGTGCACGAACGGTAGCGGCACGAATTCGGTGAATCCGCCTGTGCTGTCCTGGATTCCGCGCAGCACGTTGAGATGGGCCACCCAATGCGACGGAGTATCGACGTGGCCGTACATCATCGTCGAACTGGACCGCAGACCCACTTCGTGGGCGGTGCTGACGATCTCGACCCACAGCGAGGTGGGCAATTTGCCCTTGGTGAGCACCCAGCGGACCTCGTCGTCGAGGATCTCCGCCGCCGTTCCGGGGATGGTGTCCAGACCGGCCTCCCGCAGACCGACCAGCCAGTCGCGAATGCTCATGCCGCTCTTGGTGACTCCGTTGGAGATCTCCATCGGCGAAAAAGCGTGCACGTGCATCGACGGCACGCGTTGCTTGACGGCCCGGACCAGTTCGCCGTAGGCGGTCACCGGCAGGTCGGGATCGATCCCGCCCTGCATGCACACCTCGGTCGCCCCGGCGACGTGCGCCTCCCAGGCGCGGTCGGCCACCTCCTGAGTGGACAGCGAGAAGGCATCTGCATCGCCCTTGCGCTGGGCGAAGGCGCAGAACCGACACCCGGTGTAGCAGATGTTGGTGAAGTTGATGTTCCGGTTCACCACAAAGGTGACGTCGTCGCCGACGGTATCGCGGCGCAGCGAATCCGCCAGGGAGGCAACGGCGTCCAACGCCGGACCGTCGGCGCATGCCAGCGCCAGGTATTCGGCGTCGCTGCAGCTGCCCGGGTTGCGCTCGGCGGAGCGCAACGCCGACGCCACGTCGGTGTCAATGCGCTCCGGTGCCCGCGCGGACAGCTCACCGACCCGGTCGCGGATCGATTCCCAGTCCCCGAACGCGCTGCCGAGGTCGCTGCGGGTGGCGGTGCGGCGGCCCTCGGTGTCGATCGCGCTGCCGAGATCGCTGCGGCCCAGCGATTCCGCCGCCTCGTCGGGCTCCTGCCACGGCCGGCCCACCGGGTTGACGTCCCGCGCGAAACCGGTGTCCGGGTCGGCCAGCGCCGCCACGTGCCCAGCAACCCGTGGATCGATCCAGCCCGCCGGGGACTGCACATATTTCGGTTGCGCGGTGAGCCGGGCGACCAAGTCGAAACCCGCCTCGGCGGTGACCGCGGCCAGGTCGTCCAGCGCGGGCCACGGCCGCTCGGGGTTGACGTGGTCAGGCGTCAGCGGCGAGACACCGCCCCAGTCGTCGACGCCCGCACCGAGCAGGGCCAGGCACTCGGCCGGGGACACCAGATTCGGCGGAGCCTGGATGCGCATGTCCGGTCCGAGCACCAGCCGCGCCGCCGCGACGGTGGCGACAAATTCCTCGACGTCGGCGTCGGGCGCCGACGCCATCGCGGTGTGGTGCTTCGCCCGGAAGTTTTGCACGATGACTTCTTGGACGTGACCGAATTCTTTATGCAGCCGCCGGATGGCGTGCAGGGTGTCGGCCCGTTCGTCGCGGGTTTCCCCGATCCCGACCAACAGCCCAGTCGTAAACGGGATCGCCAGCCGCCCGGCGTCGGTGAGCGTGCGCAACCGCACCGCCGGGTCTTTGTCGGGGCTGCCGTAGTGCGCCAGGCCGCGGGTCTCGAAGAGCCGCCGCGAGGTGGTCTCCAGCATCATGCCCATCGAGGGCGCAACGGGCTTCAGCCGCGACATCTCAGCCCACGACATCACGCCGGGGTTCAGGTGCGGCAGCAGGCCGGTCTCCTCCAGTACCCGGATCGCCGCGGCCCGCACGTAGTCCAGGGTGGAGTTGTAGCCCCGCTCTTCCAGCCACTGACGGGCCTCGGGCCACCGGTCCTCCGGGCGGTCGCCGAGAGTGAACAGCGCTTCCATGCAACCCAGTTCGGCGCCGCGCCGGGTGAGGTCGACGATCTCGTCGGCCTCCAGATACAGGCCGCGGCCCGTCGCCCGCAGCTTGCCGGGCACCGTCACGAACGTGCAGTAATGGCAAATGTCACGGCACAGATGGGTGACCGGGACGAACACTTTCGGCGAGTAAGACACCGGCAGCCGGCCATTCGGCCCGCGCCGGCCCGCAGAAGTCAGGCCGGCGTCGCGGACCCGCGCCGCGCTGGCACACAGGTCGGCCAGATCCTCGCCGCGCGCGGCCATCGCGACAGCGGCCTCGTCGGCGTTGAGCGAAACCCCGTCACGGGCTCGACGCAGCACCCGGCGCAGGGCGGCCTCGGTCGGGATCGCGTTCCTCGGCGGCACCGAGGGCGTGGGCAGCGGTGGGCCGGATGTCACTCGCGCGTCTCCCGATCTGCACCTTCCGCGACCGACATGCCACCACAGTAGTCCCCGGCGACCGGCGGCCTGCGCCCGGCGAAAACTCGGCATCTGTGAATTTCTCAGACTGGCGGCTATGCTTCCTCAGCGAATTGCCAGCAACCAGTGAGGTGTACCGATGACCCAGTCCGTTGCAGTGTCCGCCCGCTCGTTTCTCATAGCTGGGATGAGTGCCGCCGTGGTCGGTGCCGCCGCCGTGACGCCGGTCAACGTGCCGGCGATTTCCGAGGCGAAGATCACCGCAATCGCCACCCAGCTGACATCGGCCACCACCCCGATCGAAGACGCGATCAAGAACACCCACAACGCCGTGGAGCCGTGGGCTGCCTGGGGTGCGGCACTGGGCCAGTGGGCGCTGGGCTTCATCCCCGGCCTGTGGTGGGTCGCGCCCGGCGTCAGCCTGGCTTACTACACCGCTGAACCGCTGGTGCAGGCCGGCGTGTACACCTTCGCCGATGTCCTCGGCCTGGACTTCGCCCAGATCGGGCCGGATATCAGCGACGGCATCAGCCAATCGGTCAACAACGCCATCAACTACGGCCTGGCCTGGCTCAACAGCCTCGTTCCGCTCCCGCCGTTCCCGCCGTTCCCGCCGCGGCCCGGCGCGGCGGTGGCCACGGCACCGGTTCTGCCGGCCGCAGCGGGCACCGTGGTCGCCGGCACGACGGCCAAGTCCATCACCACCCCGATCGAGGTGGCGATCAAGAACACCTACAACGCCCTCGAGCCCTGGGCCGCGTACGGCATGCAGTGGGCCGACTACGCGCTGGGCCTCATCCCGATCGTGAACTGGTTCACCCCGGCGATCCCGTTGACGTACTACACCATCGAACCGCTGGTCCGGGCCGGCACATACGCCACCGCCGACCTGATCGGGCTGAACTTCGCCGCGATCGGGCCCGACGTGTGGAACGGCATCACCACGTCGGTGAACAACTTCATCACCGGTGTCCTGAACTGGGCCAACATCCCGCTGCCCCCGCCGCTGCCGGGTGCTGCGGTGGTGGCACCGCCTGCGGTAAGCCTGCGGTCCGCCGCCGCGGTGGCAGCGCCGGCCGCTGGCCCCGCACCGGAGGCGCAGGCCGCCGCCGGTGCCGCAACGGGCACCGAGCCCAAGGCTGACAGCGCGCCGGTGACGGTCAATGACGCCCCGGCGCCGGCGGTGAAAGCCGTGGAGACCTCCGCCCCGGCCACCGAATCCGCAGCGGCGACCGGAAGCGCCGCCCCCGTCGCCGAGGCGGTTACCCCGGTCGCGGAGCCGACGCCGCCGGCCGTCACCGAGCCGCCGGCTGCCAACACCGTCGGCACCGATGCGCCCGCCCCCGCGGCGCACCGTGGGCCGAGCGCGTCAGCCGACACGGGCGACTCGGGCGACTCGGGCAAGGCCAACGCGCCGGCCAAGCCGAGACGGCACGCACGCTCCTCGGAGTAAGCAGGAATCACCGCAGCGGCGGTCGGCCCCCATCGAGACACGGGCCGGCCGCCCTGTATGTCTGATGGGCCGGCGCTCCGGCGTGGCATCGTCGCTCAGCGCATCCGGCGCAGCAAGAGCACGGCCGGCAGCGCGCCGAAGATCATCAGGAGCAGCACTCCGTACGCCATCACCCCCCGGCCGCCGAAGACGATGTCGCCCCCGGGGCCGCCCAGGGTGAGCACGACGACGGTGGCCAGCCAGGTCCACAGCGGCAGCCCGGCGATGCGATGGTCGTCGGTCCAGTGGCCGGCCGCCCACACCAGCGCGGCGTTGAGCAGCCCGCTCAGCAGGGCGCTGATCGGGAACGGCACCGGCCCGAGGTACAGCGGCAAGAGCAGGGCACCGGCTAAAGCGGACAACACGCCGTCCACAGCCAGCAGGCCGAGGACGACCCTCTGCGACATCGACGTCCCCGGGCCGCCGGCGCTCACAAGTTCAGACCCGCTAAAAGGTCTCGCTCCCAACCCTTTTCGTCCACGTCTCCGGCCTTGCCCGACACCAGTACGTAATGCTCCTCGCCGAGCACCGGGAGGATGAGGTTGTTGGACAGCGCGAACGCCCGCCCGGTCGGACCGACCTGGATCTGGGTGGCGTGCGCGCGCATCGCCGCCGATTTCGCCCCGATGTACTCCGGCGCGTCGATGACGGCGGTGATGCGCTCCTCGTCTAAGCCGAACGAGCCGAAGTCCGTCGGCCAGACCCAGTCGTCGAGGACGTCGTCGGACCCGAGCGCGTCGATCCCGGCCTGAAAGACGTTGGTGGACACCACTGTCCAATAGAACTTCGGCACGCGCCAGCGATCGGCCACCGCGGCGACGGCGGCGGTCGTGACGCGGTGAGCCTGGATGTGGTCAGGGTGGCCGTACCCGCCGTCGGGGTCGTATGTCACCACGACGTGAGGGCGAAGTTCGGCGATGACGTCGGCCATCTGGTCGCAGACCCAGCCCGGATCGGCGTCGGCGAAACGGGTCTGCCGGCGCCGTGGCGCACCCACCATGCCGGAGTCGCGCCAGCAGCCGGCCCCACCCAGAAACCGTGGACCGGACAGCCCGAGGTGGCTCAGCGCCGCGGTCAGCTCACCGATGCGGTAGCCACCGAGCTGGTCGGCGTGATCCACCGCAAGGTTCGCCCAGCAATCGCCGATGACTTCGCCCTCCTCGCCGAGGGTGCAGGTCAGCACCGTGACCTCGGCACCGAGATCGGCATACCGCGCGATCGTGGCACCGTTGCTGATGGTCTCGTCGTCCGGATGCGCGTGGACGAACAGCAACCGCGGAACAATCGACATGGATACTCCCGGCTTTCGGCCGCCTAGAAGACAGCGGTCTGGTTTCCGTAGCGGATGATGCGATCTTCACAGTGCCAGGACACCGCCCGCGGCAGCACCGCCCGTTCTACGTCGGCACCCACGCGTACGAGGTCCTCGACGTCGTGGCGGATTGCCCCGCAGCAGTTCCAGCTGACGCGACTCGGCCTGTTCCCGGATGGCGCTGGAGGCCGGGACGTGGAAGAACGGCACGCCGAACGCTCGGACCTGATCGGCCAGATCGGCATGGTTGGCGATCACCATCGCCACCGACATGTCCAGTTCGCCGCGGCGGGTGCGCCACAGCAGGTCGAGCAGGCAGTGGTCCTCCTTGGAGGCCATGATCGCCACCCGTTTCGGCTTGGCCGCCTCGGTGAGCCGGAAGTCGATGGCGTACCGGCTGGCGACCTCTGCAGCGAACTCTCTTCCAAACCGTCGCGGGCCGCCGACAGGAAGGGAAGATGAAAGACCGCGCGCTGCATGAAGGTTCCGCCGGACCAACTGGTCACATGCTGGTCCAGCGTGACGATGTTGGCGCCCGCGTCGGTGAGGAAGCCGCTGACGGCGGCGATCAGACCCGGCTGGTCCGGACAACGCAGCAGCAGCCGCCCCAAGTCCCGCGCTGGCGGATCCGCGGAATTGCTCGGTTGCTCGGCGGTTCCGAAATCCGTGGTCATGCAGCCTCCCCTGGTTTCTACGACGGCGTCTTGACCCAGCTGGCAGCGTCGCCGACGATCCCGACCGGCACCGCACCGGTGAGACGGACGTTCTGCACGCTGGGACCCGCAGCGACGATCGTGGTGTCCTGCATGATCGGCAGCACCGCCGACATCGCCCACAGGGCGGGCTCGACCGCGTTGATCACGTCGTTGATGTTGAGTGCTCCGGTCAGCGCCCCGTCGATCTGACGCTGGATGGCTCGGTCGCAGATGCCGGTCAGGTTGGACGGCGCCCGCACCAGCGGGGCGGGTTCGGGGGGCGCCGACGTCGTCGGTGACGTGCTGCCGGCCGGCGACGGCGGCGGAGATGAGGCGGTGGTGGGAATCGGAGCGGAGACCAGCGCGCCGCAGCTGTAACGCGACGCGAGCACGGTAGCGAGGTCGCCGCCGGCGGCATGCCAGCCGACGACGGCGTCGACGCGGTTGGCGGCCACCGCCGGGCCGTAGAGTACCTGGGGCTCCACCGCCAGCACCGACGCGGCGATCCCCGCGCTGCGCAGCTGGTCGGCGGCGGTGTTGGCAACCGCGACCGAGGTGGGATCGTTGGCGGCGGCGCCGAGCACCAGGCTCAAAGTCTCGCCGTTGCGGCTGATACGCCCGCGGTTGGGCTCGACAGGTCCCGGAGTGGCCGAACCGGCCGGCAGGGGCGGCAGCGGCCGGCTGGGCGGGGCCGGGACCGGCGAGTCCGTCGAGGCCCGGTCCACCTGGTAGCCCGCCTGGGTGAACAACTCCAGGGCCCGCTCCCGGCCCAGCGGCGGCGGGGCGGTGGCGACGTACCCCGGGTCACTGGGAGCGCGCACCAGCGCCTGCGCCAGGGTGACGGAGTTGTCGCTGCCGGCGCCCACCGCGCCCAGCAGATCGATGTCGAGCAGGCTCAGAATCGCTTTGCGCACAATGGGATCGGACAGTTTGGGCTCCTGGGCACGCAGCGTCAGCTGCATCACCCGCGGGGTGATCAGCCGGCCGGTGCGCACGTCCGGGATGGCGGCAAGTTGGGCGAAGGCCGCTGCGCCGCCGTGCACCTGGGCCACCTGGGTGTCCCCGTTGCGAATCGAATCGGCCAGTGCGGCCGGCGCACCGCCACGGCGGAACAGGATCTGATCCGGCTTGGCCGGCGTCCCCCAGAACCGGTCGTTGCGGGCCACCAGGATCTCGTCGCGCTGCGGGTCGATGGTGTCCACCCGGAACTGCCCGCCGGTGACCGGCATCGCCCGGGTGAGTCCGGCGGCGAATCCGCCCGGGACGTCCTTGACGATGTGGGCGGGGAGCAGGTCGTTAAACAGTTCCCGCCACGCCGGATAGGGCTGGGCGAACGTGACGACCGCGGTCTTGCCGCCGTCGACCGACTGCACCCCGGTGATGAGGTCATAGCCCGCCGGGTCGACCACCCCCGGCTGACTGACCATCTGGCGCCACAGATACCAGAAGTCGTCGGCAGCGATGGGCGCGTTGTCGGTCCAGGCGGCCTCGGGCCGGATCTTGTAGGTGACGGTGAACGGATTCTGGTTCGTGACGACCGCCGAGGTCAGCAGCGTGGAGTCCATTTCCCAGCGGGAGCCGGTCGACGACGCCTGGTCCGCGACAGGCCGGAAGGAACTCGGCAGCACCAGAGCGCTGATCGCTGCGTTCACCGGCGACTGGTCGGACAGCAGGTGTGGGTTGAAGCCAGGGCCGATCGAGTCGATCGCCATGATGATCTGCGCCGCCTTGGGGGCGGGGGCGGCTGACTGCGAGGTGCGGGTGCTCTGCGGGGCCGGCGGCGGGTCGACGGCGCACCCGGCGGCCACCACCACCGACAGCAGGGCCGCGGCGGGGCGCAGCCTGCTCGGTCGGGTCAGCACGCTCCACAGCGTATCGGCCGGACCGTCGGGAACCCGGTCAGCTCTTCTGCGCTTTGGCACGCGAGCGGTTGCGGGCCCGGGTCGTCGCGTCGAGTTCGGCCTTGCGCACCCGGACGATCTCGGGAGTGACCTCGACGCACTCGTCCTCGGCGCAGAACTCCATGGCCTGCTCGAGGTCCAGCTCCAGCGGGCGGGCCAGCGTCTCCATCACGTCGGCGGTGGAGCTGCGCATATTGGTCAGCTTCTTCTCCCGGGTGACGTTGACGTCGAGATCCTCGGCCCGCGGATTAATGCCGACGACCTGACCCTCATAGGTGTCATCGCCGGGCTCGACAAAGAACTGGCCGCGGTCGGCGAGCTGGATCATCGCGAACGGCGTCACCGAACCGGTGCGGTCACTGACCAGCGAGCCGGTATGGCGCGCCCGGATCTCGCCGGCCCACGGCCGGTAACCGTCGAACACGGCGTTGGCGATGCCGGTGCCGCGGGTCAGGGTGAGGAAGTCGGTGCGGAAGCCGATGAGCCCGCGGCTGGGCACGATGAAGTCCATCCGGACCCACCCGGCAGCGTGGTTGGCCATCTCCTCCATCCGCCCCTTGCGGGCGGCCATCAGCTGGGTGACGGCACCGACGAACTCCTCCGGGCAGTCGATGGTCATCGCCTCGAACGGCTCGTGCAGCTTGCCGTCGATGGTGCGGGTGACGACCTGCGGCTTGCCGACGGTCAGCTCGAAGCCTTCGCGACGCATCTGCTCGACCAGCACGGCCAGCGCGAGCTCACCACGGCCCTGCACCTCCCAGGCGTCCGGACGGCCGATGTCGACGACCTTGATCGAGACGTTGCCGACGAGTTCTGCGTCCAGCCGGGACTTGACCATCCGGGCGGTCAGCTTGTGTCCGGAGACCTTGCCCGCCAGCGGTGAGGTGTTGGTGCCGATGGTCACCGAGATGGCCGGCTCGTCGACGGTGATGCGCGGCAGGGAGTGCGCGTGGTCGGGGTCGGCGAGGGTGTCGCCGATCATGATTTCCGGCATGCCGGCCACCGCAACGATGTCACCAGCGACGGCCTCGATCGTCGACGTCCGCTCCACACCCTCGGTGACCAGCAGTTCGGTGATCTTGGCGTTGGTGATGACTGGATGACCGTCCACCTCGCGCATCCAGGCGACTTGCTGGCCCTTGCGAATCCGGCCCTTGTAGACCCGGATCAGCGCGAGTCGGCCCAGGAAGGCCGACGCGTCGAGGTTGGTCACCAGGGCCTGCAGCGGCGCCTCCGGGTCGCCCTGCGGCGGCGGGATGTGCTCCAGCAGCACGTCGAACAGCGCGTCGAGGTTCTCCCCGTCGGGATTCTCCCCGTTGGCGGGTTCGGTGGTGCTGGCGATGCCCGCGCGGCCCGACGCGTACAGCGTCGGCAGCCCGAGGGCCTCCTCGGCGGCCTTCTGCGCCTCTTCGTCGAGGTCGGAGGCGACGTCGAGCAGTAGATCGTGGCTTTCGGAGACCACTTCGGCGATTCGGGCGTCCGGGCGGTCGGTCTTGTTGACCACCAGGATCACCGGCAGGTGCGCCGAAAGCGCCTTGCGCAGCACGAATCGGGTCTGCGGCAGCGGCCCTTCAGAGGCGTCGACGAGCAGCAGCACGCCGTCGACCATCGACAGCCCGCGCTCCACCTCGCCGCCGAAGTCGGCGTGGCCCGGGGTGTCGATGACGTTGATCACCGTCATCCCGCCGTCGGGGTGATGCCGGTGCACGGCGGTGTTCTTGGCCAGGATGGTGATGCCCTTTTCCTTCTCCAGATCCCCGGAGTCCATCAGACGTTCGACCGTGTCGTCACCACGGTGGGTCAGGGCACCAGACTGCCGCAGCATGGCGTCGACGAGGGTGGTCTTGCCGTGGTCGACGTGCGCCACGATGGCGACGTTGCGGAAGTCGTGTCTGGGTGCGGGGCTACTCACGCCGGTGATTGTCGCAGCGCGCCGCCCCGTTTGCGAAAACGGGGAAGTGCCAGTAACGCAGCGGCGAGGAAACACACCGCGCCGAAGAAGGTGCCGACATTGGCCAGCCACTGGTCTTCGGTGGCCCCGCTCTGGCGGACGAACGCCGCGGCGGCCGACAGCCCGAACGCGACACAACCCACGAGGTTGATCAGGCTGATCCGGCGGTCCCGGCGCTGCGATCGCGGGCCGAGAGCGGCCACCGCCGGGACGCCGCTGACCAGGAAAGCCAGCGAGCCGACGGCGTCGGGGGTCCAGACCAGGTCGAGGCGGGCCGGCACCGTCTGCATCCACAGCGCTGAGCCGGTGCTGATGTTGAAAAGCACCGTTCCGGCGAACTGGATTGCCGCCGAAAGCCATGGGAGTTCGTCGCCCGCACCGGTGAGACGCTGTTGCATCCATGCCGCGGTGGTGAAGAACCAGCTTCCGATGAAACAGAGCAGATTGGTCGCACCCGCACCGGCCGATACCGAGAACCCGGGTGCAGTGGCGGCGGCGAACAGGGTGGACCCGATCGCGAACAGCCAGCACTGACGGGTCAGCGTGGGGTTCAGGGGCACCGTCACGCCCCGGTAAGCCGCTCCCGCAGGACCGGCAGCCAGGCGCGGTCGGCGGGCACCCAATCGACGGCGGCCAACTCGGTCGCGGTGACCCAGCGCAGCGCGCGATGGTCGTGGGGGTGCAGGGCGCCGCCGGTCTGCTCGACGTGGTAGGCGCGCAAGACGAGCGCCTCGCCGATCAGAACGTCCTCGCCCACCCGGTCGTGCACGACGACGTCGACGCCGAGTTCCTCGCGAAGCTCGCGCACCAGCGCATCGGGTTCGGTCTCCCCCGGCGCCATCTTGCCGCCCGGCAATTCCCACAGCCCGGCCAGTTCCGGTGGCCGGCGACGCTGGGCCAACAACACCGATCCGCCCGCGATCAGCGCGCCCGCGACGACGACCTGGCAGTCCATGGCGTGTGACGGTATACCGTGAGCTATGGCCGTGTTGAGCGATGACGAGGTCGACGCCGCAGCGTCGAAATTGAACGGTTGGGCGCGTGAGGACGGGGCACTGAGACGGTCAGTCACCTTTGCGTCGTTCCTCGACGGCATCAACGCGGTGCGCCGGGTGGCCGAGGCCGCCGAACGGGCCGACCATCATCCTGATATCGACATCCGTTGGCGCACAGTGAATTTCGCGATCTCCACGCATTCCGAACGCGGAATCACCGAGAAGGATGTGGCGCTGGCGCGGCAGATAGACGGACTCCTCGGCGACCGCTAGCCGCGATCCAGCCCAGCGTCGCCAACGTCGCGACGATGTAGACCAACCCGGCCCAGGCCAGATACCACGGCCGCCCGATCTGCCAGATGGTCGGCTGGAAGAAGCTCAGCAGCCAGGGCACGCCGACCAGGGTCAGACCCAGCCAGCCCCAGCCGAGCAGCCGTGCCCCGGGGCGGGCTCGCCACGGACCGTTGATCAGCCAGATCATCAAGGGCAGCAACCAGATCCAGTGGTGAGTCCAGGAGATCGGCGAAAGCAGCAATCCGACGAGTTCCACCACCAACAGCGACCCCAGGCGGTCCCGCCCCCGTTCGTCGCCGAGCCCGCGCCAGGCCAGGACGGCCAGCGTGGCCGTCAGCGCGATCCCGGCCAGGACGAGCAGGCCGTAACCGGCGTCGTGGCCGAGGATCCGGGAGATCCCACCGCGCCAGGACTGGTTGAACGACGTGCCGATCGGGCCGATCCGGCTGGCGTCGCCGAGCAGATCGGTGAAGTAGTAGCGGGCCTGCTGGCCGATCACCGCCACCGACAGCGCGACCGTTGCGGCGAACACGGCGGCGGCGAACACCGCCGCACCCCAACGACGCATCCCGGCGAGGTACACACCGGTGATCGCCGGGGTGAGTTTGATGCCGGCGGCCAGACCCACCAACAGCCCCGAGACCCACCACCGGGTGCTGATCGC
Source organism: uncultured Mycobacterium sp. (assembly GCA_964629725.1). Taxonomy (GTDB): domain Bacteria; phylum Actinomycetota; class Actinomycetes; order Mycobacteriales; family Mycobacteriaceae; genus Mycobacterium. The sequence continues at coordinate 6,972 of CAZVST010000073.1, read as the reverse complement.
GGCCCAGAGCGCGGCTAGCACCAGAACGACGTTGATCTGCCCGTAGTCGAAGGTGCTGCGCAGCGGTTCGATCCAGATGCCGACCGCGGTCCACAACATCGCGGTGGCCGCGTTGCGCACGCCGATCAACCGCAAGCTGAGCAGGACCACGCCGTAGAGACCGGCGATGATGCCGAGTTGCCAGCCCAGTGCCACCACCCCGAACGGAAGCTTGGTCAGCGGATAGAACACCAGCGCGGCGAACGGCGGATACGTGAACGGCAGCGGGAAGTCGGGGGTCTGGTCGCCGTACACGTAGGAGTACAGCGTTCCGGGATGATCGAGCGCCGCCGCACCGCCGAGATAGACGTGGAGGTCGACGAAGTTGGCCCCATTGGGCACGAGGTAGGTCCACGCCAGCCGGGCGGCAATGCTCAGAGCCAGCAGCAAAGGCGCCAGCTTGACGAACCCGGCCGCCAGCCGACTGGTGAACACCGTCGCGACTCTAGTCCCGATGTCCGACTCCTCCTCGTCGCTGCGCTCCGCATCGGTCGTCGGACGAGTCCCGATGTCCGACTCCTCCTCGTCGCTGCGCTC
>CAZVST010000073.1:0-6296 GCA_964629725.1 uncultured Mycobacterium sp. | reverse complement strand
CGTCGGACGAGTCCCGATGTCCGACTCCTCCTCGTCGCTGCGCTCCGCATCGGTCCTCGGACGAGTCCCGCCCCGGCAGGAGCACGCGCCGACTCGGTCGCGCATCGCTCCCGTAACGGTTGAATAACCGCCACACGTGTCACTTGAGTAACTTGCACAACTGGATACCTTCGGGGTGCAGAGGACCTGCAACTGAGGAGTGCCGTCACATGTCACGTATCGCAAAAATGTTCGCCGCCAACGCAATTGCCGTCGCCGGCCTGGGCGCCGCCGCCATCGCGCTAAGTTCGTCGGCGGCTGCCGACCCGATCATCCCGCCCGCCGTGCCGGGTGTGCCCGCACTGAGCATGATCACCGACCTCGCCAACCCGGCCGGCGTCGGCGCCGTTCTGCAGACCGCGGCCACCGCGCTCAACGGCGCATCGAGCATGATCGGCGCCCCGGCTCCCAACACCCTGCCGGTGTCGCCCATCGCGGTGCCTGGCGGTGCGCCCGCCCCGGCCGCTCCGGTCGCTCCGCAGCCAGGCATCGGCTCGACGGTTGTCCCGCTGCTCAACCAACTCGGCGTGCCGGCCCAGCTGGCCAACCTGGCGCCGACAAACCTGTTGGGCGCCGCCCCCGCGGCACCGGCGTATCCCGCCTACCCGGCCGCTCCGGCGTACCCGGCATACCCGGCCGCTCCGGCGTACCCGGCATACCCGGCCGCTCCGGCGTACCCGGCGGCCCCGGCCGCAGCGCCGGTTGCAGTGCCGGTCGCCCCGAACGCTGCCGGGTTGAACCCGCTGGCGCTCATCACCGCCCTGCCCTGATACCCACCCCCCCCCCCTGATCCCATCCCCGCTAGCGCCATAGGGAGCACATCGTGCGCAAGATCGCCAAACTCGCCGCCGGACTGAGCGCCGTCGCCGTGACCGTGGCCCTGAGCCCGTTCGCGGCGGCGGACCCCACCATCCCGTTGGATCCGGGCCTGCTACCCGGTCTGCCGGCGGTGCAGAGTCTGAGCCCGGTGGTTCAGCAGGCGGCGGCCAATCCCGGGTCGGCGCAGGAATTGCTGTTGGCCGCGGCCGCACAACTCGCCGGTAACGCCACAACTCCGGATGGCTCGCTGGCGCTGGCTCAGGCCGTCACCAAGTTCGTCCAGAGCGGCGGGGCGGCGGGGCTGATGCCGGCCGCCGCGCCGACCGCCCCCGAGGCCGCCGGACCGGCGCACGGCACCATGCCGCTGATGACCCCGGGGACCGGCAACGGCCCGATCCCGCTGGAACAGCATGTCCCCGCGCCGGGTTCGCTGCCCGGCGCCGAGGCCCACCTACCGACCGGCGTGGATCCGGCGCATTCGGCCGGCCCGGCCCCCGAGGCGCTGCCCGAGGCTCCGGCCCCGGCCGCCGCCCCGGTTCCGGCCCCCGACGCGCCGGCGCCGGCGCCGGCGCCGGATGCAGCGCCCGTCGTACAGGCGGCCCTGGCCCAGCCAGCACCGGCGCCCGCGCCCGCCGCGGCAGCGCCGTATGACCCGGCCAAGCCGCCGACGCAGGACTTCATGTATCCGTCGATCAGCAACGGGTGCCAGAAGGACGGCGGCAACGTCATCGCCACCGCGATCTCGGTCGCCGGCCCGGCGAAGATCCCGGCCCCCGGCCCCGGCCCCGGCCAGACCGCCTACGTCTTCACCGCGGTCGGTACCCCCGCACCGGCCGCCGAGCAGAAACTGCCGCTCAACGTGACGTGGGTGAACCTGACCACCGGCAAGTCGGGCAGCGCCACCCTCAAGCCCAATCCGGAAATCAACCCGCAGGGTCCGACGACGCTGACGGCGATCGTGGACACCGGTTCGGGCAGCATCATGTCGACGATCTTCGGGCAGGTGAGCACCCTGGACAAGCAGTGCACATTCATGCCGACTATCGGCTCATCCGTCGTGCCCTGAGCGCGAATCGGACTACTCTGAGGCGACACGCCCGATAAGAGATCGGATCAGCACTGGTGGACATGCTGGAAACCATGGATTCGTTGATGCTGGCCGGCGAAAAGTTCGGCAGCGCAATGCATGTCGGCATCGTGCTGATCCTCACCCCGCCCCCGGACGTCGATCCCGCCGGCTACGTAGAACAGCTCTACAACGACAGCCTGCTGACCGACCGGGATGTCGACCCGCGGCTGCGCCGTCATCCGCACCGCGGTGCCGACACAGGCGGCGTGTGGGTGTGGCGCGAGGTGGAGAAGCTCGATATCTACCAACACGTGCACCGGGTGACACTCACGCCCGGGTCCGGCCCCGCCGATCTGTGGGAGCTGGTTTCCGAGCTCCACGGCGGGCGGCTCGATCTTTCCCTGCCGCTGTGGACCAGTTACCTGATCGACGGCCTCCCGGACGGACGGTTCGCGCTGTACATCAAGATCCACCACACCGTCATCGACGGAGTGGGCGGCCTCGCGATGATCAAGGATTCCCTGACCCGCGATCCCGACCTTCGCAACATGCCGCCGTTCTACTCCGACAAGACCCTCGGCCGTCGGCCCCCGGCGAAGCCCGGCAACACCGAGGAGCCCAAGCGGGCACGGATACCCAATCCGTTCGGCGCGGTGCGCGCAGTCGCCGACGCCGCCGCTGCCGGTGTAGACCTCACCAAACGGGTCGCCACCGCCGAAATCGCCAACCTCATCGGCGCCATGGTGTCCGACGCCGTCGTACCGCCCTTCGACGCACCGCAGACCCGCTTCAACGCCAAACTCGGGAAACGCCGCGCCGCTGCCGGAATCAGCCTGGACCGCGAGCGCGTCCGCGCTGTCCAGGACGCCGCCGACGTCACCAGCAACGACGTCGTCACCGCACTGATCGCCGGCGCGCTGCGATCCTGGCTTCTCGAACGCGGCCAACTGCCCGACCGGACGATGGTAGCGATGTGCCCGGTGTCGGTGCGCGACCGCGACGACAGCGGCAGTACCGGCAACAAGTTCGGCCTGGGCTTGTGCCCGCTGGGCACCGACATCGCCGATCCCGCCGACCGGCTGTCGTTCATCCACCTGGCGATGAAGAACATCAAGAAGCAGGTCACATTGAACGGATCCGACGCCATGCTGGCGGTCATGGGCCCGGCGATCGGCTCGACCGTGATGCTGCCGCTGCTGCCGTTCAGCACCCTGCTTCCGCCGAGTTGCAACATGGCGATCTCCAACGTTCCCGGCCCGCGCGACGAGATGTATTACAACGGCTCGCATCTCGACGAGATGTACCCCGTCTCATCGGTGTACGACGGGATGGGCCTCAACGTCACGGTGTGCAGCTACGCGGGCAAGATCGGATTCGGCTACGTCACCGACGCTGATGTGATGCCCCGTATCGCCGAACTGCTGCCGCTGACCGAGCAGGCACTGGCCGAGCTGGAGACGGCGTTCGGCGTGGCTTAGCAGATCTGCAGGATCGCGGTTTCAGTCCGCCGGCCGGGGGAAGAGTTCGGAGATTCGTGCGGCCAACTCCAGGTAGCGCCGGCGGCTCTTGGCGCTCAACAACTCCAGCGTGATCTGCCGGCCCTCGAAGATGTGATTGTCGAAGGGCAGCACGAAGATCCGGTCCCGGCCGATCTGGCGGGCGAACTGCTTGACCGCGCGGTCCAGATTGACGTTAGGCTTGCCACGCTGGACGTTGTTGATCACCAGCACCATGGTGTCCAGCAGATCCTGATATCCGTTGTGCCGCAACCACTCCAGGCTCATCTGGGTCTCCTCCAGCGAGTCGATGGAGGCGCTGCTGACCATGATCAGGGCTCGGGACTGGCGCAGCACCGCACTCATCAGGGTGGTCTTGAGGCCGGTGCCGGTATCCATCAAAACGAGGCTGTAGTGCTCGCCCAGGATGGGCATCACCGCATCGAACTGGGACTCCTGCAACGGTTTCGGGGTGCGGGCGAAGTCCGGACCGGTGAGCACCTCCAGCCGGGTCGACTTGTTCTGGCTGGTGTGCGCCCGAACATCCAGATACCGGGTCGCTGAACCCTCGGCGGCTAGATCGGCGATCGACAGCCCGCTCTCCCGGCCATGCCGGGAGATCAGGTTGCCGGCGTCGGGATCCAGGTCCAGAGCGATCACCCGGTCCCCGCGAACGGCGGAGAAGGTGGATCCGAGCACCTCGGTGACCACCGTCTTGCCGACGCCACCCTTGACACCCATGACGGTGATCGGGAACGTCGAGCGCACCATGCGCTGAACGCGGTCCCTGAGCGCCATCTCGTAGGTCTCGTCCGGGCCGGGCGGGAGGTTGATCCGCGTCACGTTGTGCACCACGCCGCGCCAGCCCTGCTTGGCCGGAACCGACTTGCGGCGCAACTGCAGTTGATCGAGTTCCACCAGGGCGGGCACATACCCCTCGGCGACGTAGCCCTGGGGGTAGACCTCGCCCGCGTAGCCTTGCGGGTAGCCCTCGGCGGCGGCTGGCAGCCCCCAGTCCTCGTACACCCGAGTGGGAGCCGGAGGTCCGCCGGACAGCAGGGCCGGGCCGGCCGGGTTGCTATCCAGTTCGACCTGCAGATCCTCCAAGGGGAGGATTTCGGTGAGCGCGTCGGCGGGATTGCCCCGACGCGGCGGTTCGGGGGCTGCGTGCGCCGGCCGCCGGGCCGGCGGTGCGGGCATCGGGACATCCCCCGGCGGGTTCGCGTGGTCGGTCACGACCGATCGCCCAATTTGTCGCTCACAGCGGAAAAAACTAACACGCACCGGCGACACCCAAAACGGGCGTTCGTCACCGCGTGCCCGGTGTGCCGGCGCATCCGGGGCCAGGCCTCCTGCTCAGTACGCCATGAACAGGATGTGCTCGCGCTCGTACTGCATACCGGGATGCGCTTCGGCGAGATGCGCCTGGGCCTGCTCGACGAGGTCGTCCTCGTCCTTGCCCTGGATCGCCTCGCCGCACGGGCAGTTGAGGTGGGTCTTCATCGGTTTCTCCCTTGCGTTGCCGGATTAGGCTTTCGCCGACGGTGTTACCTTGGCGGTGCCGGACGGCTGCGGTTTCGCCTTCGCGGCTGCCTTCATCTTCTTCTTGTACGCGCGAACCTGCTCCAGTGAGCCCTTATCCACCACATCGGCAATGGACATGTAGGTGCCGGCCTTGCCGTAGTCACCGGCGGCGGCCCGCCAGCCCCGGGGCGTCACCCCGTACTGCTTACCCAAAAGAGCGAGGAAGATCTTCGCCTTCTGCTCACCGAAGCCGGGCAACGCCTTCAGCCGCCGGAGCAGCTCGGCGCCGTCAGGGTCGCCCTGGGTCCACAGCCCGACGGCGTCACCGCCGTAGCGGTCGACGATCTCGCGCGCCAGATCCTGGATCCGCTTGGCCATCGAACCCGGAAACCGATGCACCGCAGGGGTTTCCGAGCACAACGCGGTGAACCTCTCCGGGTCGCAGTCCGCGATCTGATGCGGGTCGATGCCGCCGAGTCGGTCAGCGATCTTGCGCGGGCCGGCGAAGGCCACTTCCATCGGAATCTGCTGATCCAGCATCATCCCCAGGAGCAGTGCAAACGGGCTGTCTTCGAGAAGCTGGTCGGCCTCTGGGTCTCCGGTGAGGTTGAGCTTCGGCACGTCACCAATCTAACCGGTGGATAGGTCACGCTTCTCCTCGTCGGTGCAGTAAAAGCGCTTCTTGATGTGGGCGGCGACCAAGAGTCGCGAGACCATCACTCAATGGGACATAAATCGGCCAAGGCGAAGACCGCGTCGTTGAGTTGGTGTCCGATGCGGCTAGCTTCATGCCAAATACGAGACGAGGGCGGCCGCGTATCCGTGGCAGACGGCAGGTATGCGCGGAGCTTGATCACGCTCTCCACGTAATGGTCCGCTATGTCGGCGAGCGATTCGGCTTTCGCATTCAGTTCAGCATCCTTGATGTCGCCGGAATAGCGGTGTAATTCGGCAGCCCATTTCCGGTACTCGTCGATGTTGTTCGGTTCGTTCTTGTCCGCCGCGCTGGCGTGGCCATCCTGGAACCACCTGTTGTAGCTGTCCAGTACGTGGACTTTCTCGCAGTCCGCTTTCTGACCGTCGCCGAATTACCGTGTGACGACGACAGCCAGCACCACGGCCACCGAGGCGGCGACCACCCAGACAACCCAACGCCTCTGACAACCCTTCATCGCTGCGCTCAGCACACCCAAACAGCGCACAGTGAGCGATTCATCGTGGCGAGGATCGTGGCGTCATCAACCGCCGGCCACGGCGGTCTGGCATTCAGAGAAGAGTGAAAACTGAGCTCGGAAGGGACTTGACCCCATGTGTTGGACACGCTCAATCCCAGGATGTTCTTGGGGGAA
>CAZVST010000072.1:3098-22296 GCA_964629725.1 uncultured Mycobacterium sp. | reverse complement strand
TGCCGGCGTCGGGCGCCTGCGCCAGCACCTCTCCCCACGCTTCGTCACCCTGCGCCGGCGTCTTGGTGATCGCACCGGCCACCTGTCGGCCGGCGACGGTCGGATAGACGCGCAAGGTGGCCAGGCCGTCGTAGCTGACCCAGTTCGCCCGGTCGATGTAGGGCGGAGGGCTGTTCGGGTCGGCGGATGCGACCGGGACGGCAGCGGAGGCAGCCAGTGCCACCGCTACCGCCGCACCGAGTCGCTGTAGCATCTTCAGCGCGATTTCCCTTGCACTTCAAGCAGTTTGGGGCGGACGTCGACGAGATAGACCCCGGCAGCCACGGCAGCGATCGTCGGGAAGAAGATGTCCAGGGTGCGGACTCCGAAGAAGAAGCACAGCAGCGCCGACACTCCCAGGATGCCCAGCCACACCGGTTTCGTGAGCTTGTCGACGGCGGGATAGGCGTCGGGGCGCTGCCTCGCCGCGTGGACGAAGGCGTACACCGTCGCCAGGAAAACCCCCCAGATCACGACATAAAGAACGACACCCGCCACACCTTGAAGCATCACGGCTTCAAGGGTAGGCGGGTGCCGTCCCGATCGTCGAACCAAACCTGGGCTTGGCTCGCGCGATTTACTTCTGGGTGACCTTCTTGGCCGGAGCCTTCTTGGCCGGAGCCTTCTTGGCAGCAGCCTTGGCCGGAGCCTTCTTGGCCGGAGCCTTCTTGGCCGGAGCCTTCTTGGCCGGGGCTTCGACCTCGTCCTTGGCCGGCAGTTCGACGCCGACCAGCTTGGCGGCGCGCTCACCGACGGCGCGGGTCTGCGCCGAGACGTTGCCCAGAGCTTCCTGGGTCAGTTCGACGGCCGACTCGACGTAGGTCTCGACGCGCTCAGCGGCCTCGCGGAACTCCGCCTGACCCTTGATCCGCTCCAGCGCGGCTTCGCCACGCTCGACGAGGGTGTTGTAGGTCTGGGTCGCGTCAGCGAAGAAGTCGTCGGCCGCCTTGCGCAGCTCCTCGGTGCTCAGCTTCTCGCGCAGCTCCTCGCGGCGCTTGGGCAGTTCCTCCTGCAGGCTCTTCAGCGCAGCGCGGCGGTCCTCCATGCGGTCGCCGGCCAGCTCGGCCCGCTCGCGCAGGGTGCCCAGGATCTCGTTCACCGTGGCCAGGGCCAGATCGGCAGCGCCGACCGCGGCGAGCAACGGGGCCTTCAGATCCTCGATGTTGGGGGTGTTCTCAGCCATGTTGACTGTTTCCTTTCCTTGTTCTCGACGAGAGTTCTGTCCCCGTCCGAGAGTTCGTTAGGTCGAGTGGATATCAGCTAACAATCGGTCACTCTGTCGGCGGCTCCTCGATGGACGCCTGGTTCTGCTGACAGAACGATGTGTAGATATCGAGCAGGACGCGCTTCTGCCGTTCGGTGATCGCGGTGTCACCAATGATGGCGTCGTGCACCTGGCTCGGCTGTCCGGGTTCGAGAATCCCGGCCCGTACGTAGAGCACTTCCGCCGAGAGCCGCAGCGCCTTGGCGATCTGACTCAGCACCTCGGCCGACGGCTTTCGCAGCCCCCGCTCGATCTGGCTGAGGTACGGGTTGCTCACCCCCGCCCGTTCGGCCAGCTGCCGCACCGACACCTGAGCCGCCTCCCGCTGGGTGCGGATGAAGCTCCCGATGTCCTGTGCCGCATTGGTCATCACAGCGGCAAGATCGGAATCCTGCGGCATGACGAGCCTCCTCGCGGGAACGATGGTGTTGTGCATGACAGCTACCATTTTAGCCACGAGTGCTAACTATTGCAAGCACTAGCTAGCGCAGGTCAGAACAACAATTGCCCTATGGTATAGATCACAAGGCCGGCTAGCGCGCCAACAACGGTGCCATTGATCCGGATGAACTGGAGATCGCGTCCGACGTGCAATTCGATGCGCCGGCTGGCCTCTTCGGCGTCCCAGCGCTGGACGGTGTCGGCGATGATCGTGGTGGCCTCGGCGCCGTACTGGGTCGCCAGATGCTGCGCCCCGCGCACGATCCAGTCGTCGACCTTGTCCCGCAGCTCGGCGTCGTCGCGCAGGGACTCCCCGATCCGCACCACCGAGTCGGCGATCCGGCCGCGCAGTGCGCTGGATGGATCGTCGACCCCTTCGAGCACCAGCCGTTTGAGCGTCTTCCACGCCGTCTCGGCGGCCCGGGTGACCTCGTCGCGCTCCATGAGCTGCTCTTTGACGTTCTCGGCCTTGGCGATGGTCGCGGGATCGGACTGCAGGTCGCCGGCGAACTCGAACAGGAAGCGGTTAGCGGATTGGCGCAGCTCGTGGTCGGGGTTGCGACGCACCTTGTCGGTGAAGTCCATCAGCTCCCGGTGAATGCGGTCGCCAACCATCCGGTCGGCGAATTTCGGGGACCAACTGGGCGAGTCACGCATGATGACGCGCTCGATGGTCGGGCCAGCGTTCAGAGCCCATTCGAAGGCCCGATCGGCCAGCAACTGAATCAGCGCCTGCTGGCGATTCTCGGCCAGTAGCTGGGTCAACACCCGGCCGACCGGCGGCCCCCACTGCGGTTCGGCGAGCCGCTTGACGATGGTTTTGTCGATCGCGTGCTGGACGTCCTCGTCGTTGAGCAGTTCCACAACCGCGCGCAGGACCGTCGAGGCTTCACTGGCCACCCGCGAGGCATGGTCCGGCTCGGACAGCCACTTGCCCATCCGGCTGGCGATCTCGGCATCGCGGAGTTTCGTCTCGACGACGTCCGGGGACAGGAAGTTCTCCCGGACGAAGGTGCCGAGGCCCTCCCCCAGCTGGTCCTTCTTGCGCGGGATGATCGCCGTGTGGGGGATCTTGAGCCCGAGGGGGTGCCGGAACAGCGCGGTGACGGCAAACCAGTCGGCCAGTGCGCCGACCATGCCGGCCTCGGCGGCCGCGCGGACGTAGCCGAGCCAGCTGGGGCCACCGCGGGAAAGGATCGCAGCGCAGACCAGGAAGATCACCGTCGCCCCGATGAGGAAACCGAGCGCGACGGCCTTCATCTTGCGCAGGTTGCGCAGACGCTCGGCATCGGTCTCCGGATCGGCGCCGGCCAGCGATTCAGCAAAGGAGACAGCCACGCATTCCATCATCGTCTATTTCGGACTGATTGGACCCGGCGTTCGCCGTCGGCCGCACCCGACGGCGCCCGGGCACGAATTTAGTGTGACCGCCCGTCACAACTTTCCACACTCGCGCAGTTAGACTGACCTGACCGTGACCCCGCAGATCATCCCCGCAGTGGCCAAGACCGACGGCCGCAAACGCCGCTGGCACCAGCACAAGGTGGAGCGGCGTACCGAATTGGTGGACGGCGCGCTCGACGCCATCCGCCGGCGGGGTCGTGATGTCAGCATGGACGAGATCGCCGCCGAGATCGGCGTCTCCAAGACCGTGCTGTACCGCTACTTCGTCGACAAGAACGACCTCACCACCGCGGTCATGATGCGCTTCACCCAGACCACGCTGATCCCCAACATGGCCGCCGCGTTGTCGTCGGGCCTGGACGGTTTGGCCCAGACCCGGGAGATCATCCGGGTGTACGTCGACACCGTCGCCGCTGAGCCCGAGCCCTACCGGTTCGTCATGGCGAACAGCTCGGCCAGCAGGAACAAGGTGGTGGCCGACTCCGAACGGATCATTGCCCGGATGCTGGCCGTCATGTTGCGCCAGCGGATGAGGCAGGTCGGGATGGACACCCGAGGGGTCGAGCCGTGGGCCTACCTGATCGTCGGCGGAGTCCAGCTGGCGACCCATTCCTGGATGTCCCACCCCCGCATGTCCAGTGCCGAGCTGATCGACTACCTGACCATGCTGTGCTGGAACGCGCTGTGCGGCATCGTCGAGGTGGGCGGTTCGCTGGAGGCCTTCAACGCCCAACCGCACCCCGCCCCACGTTTGCCCGCGTCAATCGGCCCCGCGGCGTCACCGTAATCTCTAGCCTCTTGCCCTATGGCAAAAGAGTTGTGGACTCACAAACCGTCCGAGTCGCTGCGCTTCCGCGCTGGTGACAAGGTCAGCGAGATCGACACCGACTCCTCACCCGGGTTCACCGGCAAGCGTGAGGACGCCGAGAAGATCACCACAGAGCGTGAAGAACGGTTCGCCGAGCTGCAGGAAATGCTCTACGCGAACGGCCGCGAGGGCGACCACCGCTCGGTGCTGCTGGTGCTGCAGGGGATGGACACCGCCGGAAAGGGCGGGATCGTCACCCATGTGGTGGCCGCGGGCAATCCCATGGGGATCGACTACCACAGCTTCGGCAAGCCGACGGCGGAGGAGCGGTCCCACCACTTCTTGTGGCGCATCAGCAAGGCTCTGCCGCCGGCCGGGCACATCGGGGTGTTCGACCGGTCGCACTACGAGGACGTGCTGGTGGTCCGGGTGCACGAACTCGTCCCGCGCGACGAACTGGACACCCGGTACGACGAAATCAACACCTTCGAGAAGGAACTGACCGAATCGGGAACCTCGATCGTCAAGGTCGCCATGTTCGTCTCCCTCGATGAGCAGAAGGCCCGGCTGACCGAACGCCTGCAGCGGCCGGACAAGTTCTGGAAGTACAACCCCGGTGACCTCGACGAGCGCAAGTTGTGGCCGTCCTACCAGGAGGCCTACCAGGTCATGCTGGAGCGGACCTCCACCGACCACGCACCGTGGTTCATCCTGCCGTGCGACAAGAAGTGGTACGCGCGGATGGCGGTCAACGAGCTGCTGATCGAAGCGCTGACGGCGATGGACCTGTCCTGGCCGGCCGCGGACTTCGATCTGGAAGCCGAGCGCAAGCGCGTCGCCGCACTGTAGCCACGCAGCTGTGCCGTGACCGGCGCAGCGCAGTGCCGGTTAGCCGCCCTTGACCAGGGTGAACTGGCCGATGTTGGTGATTCCGCGGCGGAAGAAGTCGGCGCAACCGGTCAGGTATTTCATGTACTTGTCATAGGTCGCCTGGTCCATGAGGGCAACGGCCTCGTCGTGCTTGGCTTCGAGGTTGGCCGACCACATGTCCAGCGTGCGGGCGTAGTGCTGCTGCAGCAGGTGGACGCGCTCGAGTGTGAAACCGGAGTCGGCGGCCAGTTTTTCGATGTCCTCGACTGCCGGCAGCCGTCCGCCGGGGAAGATCTCGTCACCGATGAACTTCATGAACTTCAGGTCGCTGAGTGTGAGCTTGATTCCATTGTCATGGAAGAACTTTTGGGTGTGGGCGAGGATGGTGTGCAGCAGCATCCGGCCGTCGCTGGGCAGGATGTTGTAGGCCCGCTCGAAGAACAGCGGATAGCGCTCGACCTTGAACGCCTCGAACGCGCCGATGCTGACGATGCGGTCGACGGGCTCGTCGAACTCCTCCCAGCCCTGCATCCGGATCTCGATCTTGCGGTCGGTGTCCAACTTAGCCAGGCGCTGGCGGGCGAACTCCGACTGCGCTTTGCTCAGCGTGATGCCGATGACGTTGACGTCGTATTTCTGCACTGCGCGCTCCAGGCAGCCACCCCACCCGCAGCCGACGTCGAGCAGGGTCATACCGGGCTCGAGGTTGAGCTTGCCCAGCGCCAGGTCGAACTTGGCGTTCTGGGACTCCTCGAGGTTCATGTCGTCGCGCTCGTAGTAGCCGCACGTATAGCCCATGGTGGGGCCAAGCCACAACGAGAAGAACTCGTTGGAGACGTCGTAAATCGACTGGGACTCCTCGTAGTAGGGAGTCAGGTCCGATTCGACGTTGGCCATCTGGCGCCACCCTTCAGAATTCATCGCCGGCTACGGTCGGGAAACAGTCCCCGGGAACCCCCCGGCAAGCCGCTCCTCCGACCGAAAACCGGAGGTTCAACGCGCGACAGCCTAGCCCAAACGACTCGGCTCATGCACATTGCGGTTCGGTGCTTCGAAGACTTATTTACCGTAGCTGTAGAAACCCTGACCGGACTTCTTACCCAGCCGTCCCGCCTCCACCATCCGCAACAACAGGGGCGGCGGCGCGTAGTGCGTCTCCTTGAATTCGTCGAACATCTTGTCGGCGATGAGCTTGAGGGTGTCCAGACCGATGAGGTCGGACAACCGCAGCGGTCCCATCGGATGCGACAGCCCGGCGACGACGGCCTTGTCGACGTCCTCGATGGTGGCCACCCCGCCTTCCACCATCCGGATCGCCGAGAGCAGATACGGCACCAGCAGGAAGTTCACGACAAAACCGGAGCGGTCCGCGCACCGGACAACCTGCTTGCCCAGCACCGATCCGGCGAATTGCTCGGTCCGGGCGGCGGCAGCCTCGCTGGTCTCCAGAGTGGTGACCAGCTCGACCAGCGGAAGCACCGGAACCGGGTTGAAGAAGTGCAGACCGAGCACCCGGGCGGGGTTCTTGGTGGACGCCGCGATTCTCATGATCGGGATGCTGGAGGTGTTCGACGCCAGCACCGCGTCAGGATCGGTGATGATCTCGTCGAGCTGGCTGAAGATGCCGGCCTTGACGTTGTCGTCCTCGATCACCGCCTCGATGACGAGCTGCCGGTCGGCCAGATCGGCCAGCGTCGTGGTGAACCGCAACATGTCCAGAGCGGCATCACGCTCGCGTTCGGTGATCTTCCCGGCGCTGACCCCGCGCTCCAGTGATTTGGAGATGCGGTTGCGCCCCGCGGTGACCAGTGCATCGTTGGTCTCGAAGACCATCACGTCGACGCCCGCCCGCGCACACACTTCGGCGATGCCGCCGCCCATCTGCCCGGCGCCGATAACCCCGACGCGCTCGATGGCCGGCCCAATCGGATTTGCAGTCACGTTCTCTCCCAGATGTTTTGGATAGGGAAGGACCCCGCCCGGCGAACCGGGCGGGGTCCTCGACGTCCTAGTGGAACTGGCCCTCTTCGGTCGAACCCGCGAGAGCGGTGGTCGACGAATTCGGGTCGACTGTGGTGGCGATCCGGTCGAAGTAGCCGGCGCCGACCTCGCGCTGGTGCTTGGTGGCGGTGTAGCCGCGCGCCTCGGCGGCGAACTCCCGCTCCTGCAGCTCGACGTAGGCGGTCATCTGGTTGCGGGCGTAGCCGTAGGCCAGATCGAACATCGAGTAGTTGAGGGCGTGGAAGCCGGCCAGCGTGATGAACTGGAACTTGAATCCCATCGCGCCGAGCTCCTTTTGGAACTTGGCAATGGTCGCGTCGTCGAGATGCTGCTTCCAGTTGAACGACGGCGAGCAGTTGTAGGCCAGCAGCTGATCCGGGAACTCGGACTTGACGCCCTCGGCGAACTTACGGGCCAGCTCCAGATCCGGAGTACCGGTCTCCATCCAGATCAGATCCGAGTACGGCGCGTAGGCCTTGGCGCGGGCGATGCACGGCTCGAGGCCGTTCTTGACGTGGTAGAAGCCCTCGGAGGTGCGCTCACCGGTGACGAACGGCTGGTCCCGCTCGTCGACGTCGGAGGTGATCAGAGTGGCGGCCTCGGCGTCGGTGCGGGCGATGACGACCGTCGGGACGTCGGCGACGTCAGCGGCCAGACGCGCCGAGGTCAGGGTGCGGATGTGCTGCTGGGTCGGGATGAGCACCTTGCCACCGAGGTGACCGCACTTCTTCTCCGATGCCAGCTGGTCCTCCCAGTGCGAGCCCGCGACACCGGCAGCGATCATCGCCTTCTGCAGCTCGTAGACGTTCAGCGCGCCGCCGAAGCCGGCCTCGCCGTCGGCGACGATCGGCACCAGCCAGTTGTCGATGGAGGTGTCACCCTCGACCGTGGCGATCTCATCGGCGCGCAACAGCGCGTTGTTGATCCGGCGGACCACCTGCGGCACCGAGTTGGCCGGGTACAGGCTCTGGTCGGGGTAGGTGTGGCCGGAGAGATTGGCGTCGCCGGCGACCTGCCAGCCGGACAGGTAGATGGCCTTGAGGCCACCGCGGACCTGCTGGACGGCCATGTTGCCGGTCAACGCGCCCAGCGCGTTGACGAAGTCCATGTTGTTGACCTGGTCCCATAAGATCTCCGCGCCGCGGCGGGCCAGCGTGGCCTCCTCGACGACCGTGCCCTGCAGGGCGACGACCTCGTCGGCCGTGTAGGTCCGGGTGATGCCCTTCCACCGCGGATTGGTATCCCAGTCACGCTGAATCTCCGCGGCGCTCTTGGGCTTGCCGACGTTGGACACGGACATGTGGACTCTCTTTCGTATCGACGACAGGCGGCCCGGCAACACACCCCGGCCCCTTAGCTACTGTGCTAACAAAAGGGTTTCATATCGGATATCCGCAGGTCAAAACGGTAGACAATTGCCAACTCTTGGCAAGGCGCACCTCGAATTCTGCGAATTTTGCGAAGGGCGCCAGGGGCTGCACCGCAAGTTACCTGTCGGTAACTTAATTGAGCAGGTCAATCACGGTGGCGACAACCACCGGTTGAGCCTTCCACCGAGCTACAGCGGGAAAATCGCGGCGACGGCTTTGACGTCGTCTCCGACGACATATGTGAGCGTTCTCACGGTGCGGTCGGTCAGTTCGGGGCCGAATTTGTCGGTGGATCCCGGCGGGTAGACGTGCGAGAGGATTGCCAGTTTTTCGCCGTAGGCGACGGCGGCGTCGTGCTCGATGGTGACCCGCAACGGAGCGTCGGTCAGTTCGGGATGCGGAGCGAGGAACTCCTCCACGACCTTCCAGTACACCGAGTTGTTCACGTGGTCGAAGAGGTCGATATCGCTGACCCGGACCGGGAATTCGCGGATCTCCTCGGCGTCCTCCCGCGAACCCGGCTTGAGGTACGGCTTCCACCGCAACCGATTGACGTCGGTGGTCTTGAGCAGTGCGTCCATGAAGTCGTCGGCGATGCGGGCCGGCGTCTGGGTGTCCCGGTTGAAGTTGATCCAGAACGCCTCGGTCTCGATCAGGCCGCCCTTGCGGCCGTCGATGCGCACCCGCATCTCGCACCAGCGGTTCGACGCCCCCGAGCACCACCGGCGCAGCCGCAGCATGTCCTGGAACTCGATCGGGCGGATCATGTCGACCATCGTGCGGCGCACGATCCACAGCGGGTGGGTGTCGTTGTGTCCCATCTCGCGCAGGTGATCCTGGCCGATGTCCATGATGTGCCTGGTGGCTGCGTCCATGCGCAATCGGCCGAGCCGGTCGACATCAGCCGGGCGCAGCGGCCACTGACGGTCGAAGACGTCGGGGTGTGGATCGGGCACCGGCATCAGCGCTTTGGCCAGACCGGTGTCCGACGTGTTCAGCCCCATGAGTCCGGATCATGCCAAACGGCCTGTTGGATGCCAACAGTCGTGCCGACGATGCGGGTGAGGGACGAAGCCGCTGGGGAGTCGCGCAATAGGAAAAGCGGCTCCCTGCGCCGCCTGGCCGCGCCGGTACGCTGACGGAATGCCCAAGACCTTCGTCGGCTCGCGGGTGCGCCAGCTACGAAGCGAACGCGGGTTCAGCCAGGCCGCGCTGGCGCAGACGCTGGAGATCTCGCCGAGCTACCTCAACCAGATCGAGCACGACGTCCGGCCGCTGACGGTGGCGGTGTTGCTACGGATCACCGAGGTGTTCGGCGTCGACGCGACGTTCTTCGCCGCTCAGGACGACACCCGGTTGGTCGCCGAACTGCGCGAGGTGATGTACGACCGCGACCTCGACGCCGACGTCGATCCCGCCGAGGTGGCCGATATGGTCGGTACCCACCCGGCGATCGCGCGGGCGATGGTCAACCTGCACCGCCGCTACCGGCTCACCTCTGCTCAACTCGCTGAGGCCACCGAGGACCGCTTCAACCTCAACACCGGAGGCAGCGGCACTGGATCCATCACGATGCCGCACGAAGAGGTACGCGACTACTTCTATCAGCGGCAGAACTACTTGCACGAACTCGATTCCGCCGCTGAGGATCTCACCGCTCGGGTGCGGATGCACGGCGGCGAGCTGCGCAGCGATCTGTACCGGCGGCTCACCGAGGTGCACGGGGTCAGGATCGTCCGGCGCATCGACCTCGGTGACACCGTCCTGCACCGCTACCATCCCGCAACGAAGACCCTGGAGATTTCCGCCCAGCTCTCGGCGGGTCAGCGCACCTTCAAGATGGCTGCGGAACTGGCCTATCTGGAGGTCGGCGCCCTGATCGACGCGATGGTCACCGACGGCAAGTTCACCGGGGAGGAATCCCGGCGGCTGGCCCGGCTGGGACTGGCCAACTACTTCGCCGCAGCGACAGTGTTGCCCTACCGGCAGTTCCATGACGTCAGCGAGAATTTCGCCTACGACATCGAGCGGCTTTCGGCGTTCTACCAAGTGAGCTACGAGACGGTCTGCCACCGCTTGTCGACCCTGCAGCGGCCGTCCATGCGCGGCGTGCCGTTCTCGTTCGTGCGGGTCGACCGAGCGGGCAACATGTCAAAACGTCAGTCCGCCACAGGATTTCATTTCTCGTCGACGGGTGGCACATGCCCGCTGTGGAACGTCTACGAGACCTTCGCCAACCCGGGCAAGATCCTGGTACAGATCGCCCAGATGCCGGACGGCCGGAACTACATGTGGGTGGCACGCACGGTGGAGCGCCGGGCGCACCGGTACGGGCAGCCGGGTAAGACCTTCGCGATCGGGCTGGGATGCGAAGTGCGCCATGCCAATCGGCTCGTCTATTCGCGTGGGCTCGACCTGTCCTCGGACAACGCCACGCCCATCGGCTCGGGATGCCGGGTCTGCGAACGTGACAACTGCCCGCAGCGGGCGTTCCCCGCACTGGGGCGTGCGCTGGACATCGACGAGCACCGAAGCACGGTGTCGCCCTATCTTGTGAAGGAGACGTGATGGGCTGGTTGCGCACGAAGAATAGAGGACCTCGTGGGTGAGATCGCCCGTATTCCCCCAGGCGGTCGCCGGGAACTCGGCCTCGTCAACTGGGTCATCTCCCGGATCGCGGCGCGCACGATCCGGGCGCCGCACATGCACCTGTTCGAGGTAATCGGCCAGCACAAGGTCCTGTTCCTGGCGTTCCTGCTTTACAACGGGGAATTGCTGAACTGGGGCAAGTTGTCCAAATTCGACAAGGAGATCGTGATCCTGAGAGTGGGTCACCTTCGCGGGTCTGAGTACGAACTTCAGCAGCACCGCAGGTATGCGCGGCCCCGTGGGGTGGACCATGCGCTCCAGCAACGGATATTCGCCGGTCCACAGGCTGAAGGTCTGACCGACCGAGAGCGCGCGATTGTGCAGGCGGTCGACGAATTCATCCTCGACCGCGACCTCTCCGACGAGACTTTCGCGACGCTGTCGGCTCACCTCACCAAGCAGCAGATCATCGAATTGTGCGCTCTGGCAGGGCATTACGACTCGCTTGCCGGAATCCTCGCCACCCTACGCGTGCCGATGGACTTTCCGGACTGACGGGTCTACAGGTAGGTAACCCCGAGGACGATGATCGTGAAGATCACCGGCGACACCGGTAGTCCGGCCAGGAAGGCCGCCCACACCAGTTCCTGACGCTGGTAGCGCTGCCGAGCCAGGTACCAGACGCCCGCCGCGGCGAGCAGCACCAGTGCCGCGATCAGCAGGACGACGGTGCTGCTCGACGGCGATCCGATGGCCAGCGAGATGGCGACCAGCCACAGGATGTGCCCGAGGACCAGGCCGCCGAGACCGGCGACGACCGCCGACCGCGCTGTGCCGGTCTCCAGGCCCGTCTCCATTCGGGTCAAAAGTTGATCATGTGGCCGGCGAGGCCGTGGAAGCATTCCTGCAGCGCTTCGGACAGCGTCGGGTGGATGTGGACGTTGCGGGCCAGTTCACTGACCGTTAGATCCCACTTCTGGGCCAGGGTGAGTTCGGAGACCAACTCGGAGACGTCCGGGCCGATCAGGTGGGCGCCGAGCAGTTCACCGTATTTGGCGTCGGCGAGCACCTTGACGAAGCCGGTCGGATCAGCAAGCCCGTGCGCTTTTCCGTTGGCGCTGAACGGGAACTTGGCGACCTTGACGTCGTAGCCTTCGGCGCGGGCCTGCTCCTCGGTGAGCCCGAAGCTGGCGACCTGCGGCTGGCAGAACGTCGCCCGGGGCATCATCCGGTAGTCACCGAGCGTCATCGTCTCGGCGCCGCCGATGGTCTCGGCGGCCACCACGCCCATCGCTTCGGCGACGTGGGCCAGTTGCAGCTTGGCGGTGACATCCCCGATGGCGTAGATGTGCGGCACGTTGGTGCGCATGTAGTCGTCGATAGCGATGGCGCCGCGGTCGGTGAGCGCGACACCAGTGGTCTCCAGGCCGAAGCCGGAGATGTTGGGGGCGAACCCGATGGCTTGCATCACCTTGTCGGCCTTGAGTTCCTGGCTCTGGCCGTCCTTGCTCACCACGAGACGGACGCCATCGGCCCCCCCATCCACGATCGACTCCACCTTGGTGCCGGTGAGGATCTTCACGCCGAGTTTCTTGTACTGCTTCTCGATCTCCTTGGACACCTCGGCGTCCTCGTTGGGCAGCGCGCGGGGCAGGAACTCGACGATCGTCACGTCCACGCCGTAGTTGGTCATGACGTAGGCGAACTCCATGCCGATGGCACCGGCGCCGGCGATGACGATGGAGCGCGGCAGATCGCGGTCGAGGATCTGCTCCTCGTAGGTGACGACGTTCTTGGACAGCGAGGTACCCGGGATCAGCCGGGTGCTGCTGCCGGTGGCGATGATGGCGTTGCCGAAGGTGACGGTCTCGGCGCCGCCCTCGTTGAGGTCGACGACGATCGTGTTGGCGTCGGTGAACCGGCCGTAGCCGTGGATCTCGGTGATCTTGTTCTTCTTCATCAGGTAGTGCACGCCGGCCACCCGGCCGTCGGCGACCTTGCGGCTGCGGTCGAAGGCGGGCCCGAAGTCGGCGGTCACCTGCCCGCTGAAGCCGAACGTCGCGGCTTCCTTGGTGACGATATGGGTCAGTTCGGCGTTGCGCAGCAACGCCTTGGACGGAATGCAGCCGACGTTGAGGCACACCCCGCCCCAGTACTTGGGTTCGATGATGGCCGTGTTGAGGCCCAACTGCGCGCTGCGAATGGCCGCCACGTATCCGCCGGGGCCGGCACCGAGGACGACGACGTCATAGTGAGTCACGGGCATTACCCTAGCCCGAGCGGCGCACGCGGACGGGCGAACCGGGCCAGTGCGCCGGTGGCCGCGTCTCCGGTCTGCCACAAGGCTCCCGCGATCGCGCGCGCAGCCGAGCACGACTTGAAAAAAGGGCGCACCTGCTGCTGACGAAGGGAAAAGTGATGTCATCGAAGAGGTCCACGCGCGGTGTCGCCTTGCTCGGCGGCCTCGTCGTCGCCGTCGGCGCACTGACCGCCTGTGGTTCGGCGACCAAGATCGAGCCCTAGAAGACGACGAGCCAGTCGAACGTCGCCCCGAGTTCATCGAACGCTCCCTCGCCGACGGAAAGGGCCGTTTCGCCGATCACCCCCGGCCACAGCGGCAACTCGTTCAGCCCGCAGGTAACTGCCAAGCCCGCGCCGACAGCGCTGCCCGGCAACGTCGTTACCGGGAACTAGCCGGCACACGACGCGCATCAGCCCATCGTCGGGCGGGCGATCCATTCGAAGTAGTAGGCGCCGTGCAGCACCGCCGCCGCAGCCGTCGACGCCAGGGGCGCCGACATCAGTGCGATCGCCAGAGCGGTCACCTGCGGGCGGTTGGGCACCATGGAGACCAGCAGACTCGCCACCATGCAGGCCCCCAGGTAGAGCAGGATTCCGAACACCGGCAGCGTCTTGTCCAATGCGATGTACCACCAGTAGTAGAAGCCCGCGCCGGCCGCCGCCGCCAGGAGCCACACCCCGACGGCGATCAGCGCGAACTTCCAGCGCTTGACGAACTGAAAGGCGCCGGGGACGACGACGGGGTGTGCCGGCGGCACCACGACCGGCTCCAGATGGCCGGTGACCGAGCGGCGGAACGCATCGGTGTCGATGTTCTCCAGTTCGCTGAACGCCCGCGGGGCCGTTGCAGGCGGTAGTGGCGGTTCAAGGTCGACGTCGGCCGCGGCCTCAAGACCACGGGCGATCTTGGCCAGTTCCGGGGTGGATTCCGGAGACCCGGCGTCCCACAACGGGGCCCGCTCGTACTCCAGCCGCGGCGGCGGCTCGCCTGCGTCGAGCATCCCGGCCGCCTCCCACTCATCGGAATCCCATTCCGGGGACCCCGGTTCGGCGGCGGCCGCGGATCCACCGTCGCGCAGCGGCTCCGGGTGCGGACCGGTGTCGAAGATGGGCGAAGGATGCGGCTCGGTGATCGGGGCGAGCGCCGGTTGCCCACCGGTGGCGAACATCGGCGTGAGATGCGGTTCGGTGATCGGGGCAGCGGTATCAGTCAACGGAGACCACCTGAAGCAGCAACAGCACCGACAGCCAGCCCGGACCCATCGCGAGGATGAACGCACCCAGAGCGGTGACCCAGCGGCGGCCGGAGGCGAAGACCATGAGCATGCCGATCACGCTCGGGATCCCGATGACGAGCGCAACAACGAGGTCTGGGCGGATGGTCGCATCGACGATCAACTTGGCGACGACCGCGGAGATCTGTCCCGCGACGCAGCCCAGAAGCAGCGCGCTTGTGAGCAACCATGCCCGGGGCAGTGGTATCACCGTGACGACGATACGGGCGTGCGGCGGATCTGCCCGGGACCGCCGTCGGCGCGCCGCGATCGTTACCGATTGGGTATCCGGCACGCCTCGGCGGCGTCTCCTATGTTTGCGGCGACGACCGCGTCCCCGCGATCACGGGGACGCCGGCCGCGCTCGTAATCGGCCCCGGTCAGCGGCGGATCGGCGTCCAGCGATTCGAGTTCGGCCGCGGTGAACGCTCGGCCCCGGCTGAGGAAGCGCACCCCCTCGGGAGCTTCCAGGCTGAAACCGCCTCCCCGGCCGGGCACCACGTCGATGGTCAGTTGGGTGTGCTTCCAGGTGTCGAACTGCGGCCCGGAGATCCACACCGGCGCTCCGAGTACCACGCCCAGCAACACATCGCGATCTCCCACGATGAACTCGCCGTCGGGAAAGCACATCGGTGAGGAGCCGTCGCAGCAGCCGCCGGACTGATGGAACATCACCGGGCCGTGCCGCTGCTGCAATGTGCTCAGCAATGCGCCGGCCGCGGTGGTGATCCGCACACGCGGGGGGCTGTCGGTGCTCATCTGCGGACACGTCCTGCCGTCGTACCTGTGATCGTCATGGGACGATGCGCTCAGACTATCGCGACGACGAGAATGGCGGCATGTCCGAAGACCCGTACCTGTGGCTGGAGAACATCGACGGCGAGGACGCCCTGACGTGGGTGCGTGAGCGTAACGACGCCACCGTCGCCGAGTTCGGGGGCGACGACTTCGACCAGATGCGCATCCAAGCCCTCGAGGTCCTCGACACCGACACCCGCATCCCCTATGTGCGCCGCCGGGGGGAGTACCTCTACAACTTCTGGCGCGACGCCGCCAACCCGCGGGGTCTGTGGCGTCGCACCACCTTGGACAGCTACCGCACCGAGACTCCGGCCTGGGACGTCATCATCGACGTGGACGAACTAGCCCACGCCGACCGCGAGAACTGGGTGTGGGCCGGCGCGGACGTCATCGAACCCGACCACACGCTGGCCTTGATCTCACTGTCCCGCGGCGGCTCGGACGCCAGCATTGTCCGCGAATTCGACATGCGGACAAGGTCTTTCATTGCCGACGGATTCGAGCTCGCGGAAGCCAAGTCGCGGATCACCTGGGAGGACCACGACACCGTGCTGGTGGGTACGGATTTCGGCCCCGGATCGCTGACCGAGTCGGGGTACCCGCGGATCGTGAAGCGGTGGCGCCGCGGCCGACCGCTCGCCGACGCCGAGCCGCTGTTCACCGGCTCGGCCACCGACGTCCTGGTCAGCGTCGGGGTGGACCGCACACCAGGCTATGAGCGGACCCTGATCTCGCGGGCGATCGACTTCTTCAACGACGAGACCTACCAGTTGCGCTCCGGGGAACTGGTCCGGATCGACGCCCCGACCGACGCCACCGTGTCGGTGCACCGCGACTGGCTGCTGATCGAGTTGCGCACCGGCTGGCACACCGGCACCGCCGACTACACCGCCGGTTCGCTGCTGGCCGCGGACTACGAGCAGTTCCTCGACGGCACAGCGGAATTGAGCGTGGTGTTCGAGCCGGACGGGCGCACCTGCCTGCACCAGTACTCGTGGACACGGGACCGGCTGGTGATGGTGACCCTGGCCGACGTCGCGAGCCGGGTCGAGGTCGTCACCCCGGGTTCGTGGACCCGGAACCCGATGGCCGGTATCGAGCGCAGCACCAACACCGTCATCGTCGCCATCGACGACACCGGCGACGAGATCTTTATGGATTCCAGCGGATTCCTGACGCCGTCGACCCTGCTGCACGGAAGCGTCGACGGCGAACTGACGGCCATCAAGCAGGCACCGGCGTTCTTCGACGCGTCCGGGTTGGCGGTGGCGCAGCACTTCGCCACCTCCGATGATGGAACCAAAGTGCCGTATTTCGTTGTCGGAAAGCCGGATTCGGGTCCGGTGCCGACCCTGCTCGGCGGCTACGGTGGATTCGAGGTCGCCCAGACCCCCGGCTACGGGGGCGTGCTGGGCCGGCTGTGGCTGTCCCGCGGTGACACCTACGTGCTGGCCAACATCCGAGGCGGCGGCGAGTACGGACCGGGCTGGCATACCCAGGCGATGCGGCAGGGCCGGCACAAGGTCGCCGAGGACTTCGCCGCGGTGGCGCGCGATCTGGTCGTCCGCGGGATCACGACGCCCGCGCAGTTGGGCGCCCAGGGCGGCAGCAACGGCGGCCTGCTGATGGGGATCATGCTGACCAAGTACCCGGACCTGTTCGGGGCGTTGGTGTGTCAGGTTCCACTGCTGGACATGAAGCGTTTCCATCTGCTGCTGGCCGGGGCGTCCTGGGTGGCCGAGTACGGCGATCCTGACGACGCCGGCGACTGGGCGTTCATTTCGGAGTATTCGCCATATCAGAACATCAGTTCCGAAAAGCGTTATCCCCCAGTACTGATCACCACCTCAACGCGCGACGACCGGGTGCACCCCGGCCACGCCCGCAAGATGACCGCGGCTCTGGAGGCTGCCGGCCATGCGGTCAGCTACTACGAGAACATCGAAGGCGGCCACGCGGGCGCGGCGGACAACGCGCAGACGGCGTTCAAGTCGGCGCTGGCGTTTTCGTTCCTGCACCGCACGCTGGGGTGAATTGACGGCACCGTGGCGCCCGGAACTCTGGAGAATTAGCTCACCCCTGGGGATGTGGTGGACGTCGCGGTGATAGACCGAGTGTCCCGAGGCGCATGTCGGTAGTGGATCCCAAGGGCTCCGCCGGAGATCTTTGCCAAACGAAGACCGTGTGGATCGCCGCAGCGATCCACACGGTCTTCGCCCAGCCCGTCGCCGAGCATGTGCGTGAACGACTCGCAGTTATGTCCCCGCGCCGTGGGCGCCGTCGGCGCCGGCCGCGCCTGGAGCACCGGTGACACCGACGGCACCGGGAGTACCGGTCGCCCCGGTGGGGCTTGCACCGGTCGCACCGGGGGCGCCAAGAGCGCCGGTGGCGCCGGTATTGCCTGCGGTGCCGGTGGCTCCGACTGTGCCGCCCGTACCGGGGGTACCGGCAGCACCGCCCAGACCACCGGGGCCGCCGAGACCACCGCCACCACCAGTGCCGGGTGTACCGCCAAGGCCACCGCCACCACCGGGACCGGCAGCACCGCCGGGCCCACCGGGACCCGCCAGACCGCCGGTACCACCGACGCCTCCGGTACCGGTGCCCTTACCGGCCGAGCCGGCCCCACCGGCCCCGCCGATGGCACCGTTACCACCGTTGGCGCCAGCGCCGCCGTTACCGCCGGTGCCACCGGTGCCACCCGTGCCGCCGTCACCACCGACCCCGCCGGTGCCACCCGTGCCACCCGTACCACCGTCGGCGCCGTTGCCGGCAGCGCCGCCCTTGCCGAAGATCCCGCCGCTGCCACCGTTACCGCCGGCACCGCCCTTGCTGCCGGCATCGCCGGGGCCACCGGTGGTGCCATTGGTGCCGGGAGTGCCCGCGCCGCCGACACCGCCGGCCGTTCCGCCCTGGCCGGCAGCACCGGCACCGCCGTTACCGCCGTTACCGCCGTTACCGCCGATACCGCCGAGAGCGCTGCCCGCGGTGTCGCCGGTAGCGGCGCCACCGGCACCACCGACACCACCGTTAGCGCCGAGCCCGCCATTGCCGCCAGGGGCGCCGTTGCCGCCGAAGGCGACTCCACCGATGACGCTGGAAGCCGCGGCACCGCCGGCACCGCCGACGCCGCCGCCGGCACCCGGGGTGCCATTGCCGCCGGCAGCGCCGTTGCCGCCGGTGACCGGGGAGTTCACCGCCGAGGCCGCAGCACCACCGGCACCACCGGCACCACCGGTACCACCTGCACCAGGAACCAGACTGCCGTTGCCACCCGCGGTGCCATTGCCGCCGACGGTGTCACTCGTCGAACCCGCAGCGCCGGCAGCACCGTCGGTGCCACTGGGCACCGGATTCACACCGGGCAGACCGTCAGTACCCGGCGTGCCCGGCGTGCCCGGCGAACCGGCGTTCCCGGCTGAGCCGTCCTGGCCCGGCGCGCCGGCCAATCCGAGACCGCCGTTGCCACCGTCACCGCCGTTGGCGAACAGCGACAGTGCCCCTGCGTTGCCGCCGTTACCGCCCGCACCGCCGCCGAAGCCGTCACCAGCCTTGCCGCCGTTACCGCCGGTGGTTGCCGTCGTCCCGTTGGCGCCGTTGGTGCCGGGGGTACCCGACGCGCCGCCGGCCGTGCCTGCGGCGCCGCCGGTGCCGGCCACGCCCGGGTCGCCGCCGTCGCCGCCGTCTCCGCCAGTCGGGGTGATGACGTCGCCGGCTTTACCGTTGCCGCCGTTGCCGCCCGGGCCGGAGTTGCCGCCGTTACCACCGTTGCCGCCGTTGCCGTCGGTGCCGTCGGTACCAGTCCCACCGCCGGCCAGGCCGTGGGCTCCGCCGTTGCCGCCCGCCCCGCCGTTACCGCCGTTGGTGCCGTTGGTGCCATCGGTTCCCGGATCACCGGCGTTGACACCGTTGGAACCGTCATTACCGGCCACGCCGACCGCACCATTGCCGCCCAGAGCGCCGTTACCGCCATTGCCGCCGTTGCCGTCGACACCGGACGTACCGGCCACACCGTTGACGCTGCCGGTGCCGCCAT
>CAZVST010000072.1:0-2998 GCA_964629725.1 uncultured Mycobacterium sp. | reverse complement strand
GGCCACGCCGACCGCGCCGTTGCCACCCAGAGCGCCGTTACCGCCATTGCCGCCACTGCCGTCGACACCGGACGTACCGGCGGCGCCTTTGGTGGTTCCGGTGCCGCCCTGACCGGCGGTGCCCGCGGCGCCGCCGGTGCCGCCGTTGCCGCCGTTCCCGCCTGCCTGCCCATTGGGGCTGCCCGCAGCGCCGGCCGCGCCGTTGCCGCCGAGGCCGCCGGTGGCGCCGTTACCGGCGTTGCCGCCGGTGCCGCCGATACCGGAGGTCGAGCCGCCCTTACCGCCGCCGCCGCCGTTACCACCGGCGCCGCCGGGGCCGCCGCCGTTACCGCCACTGGTGACGGTGCCGCCGCCGGTGCCGTTTGCGCCGGCGACTCCGCCGGTCCCACTGCCCGCTGCGCCGCCCTTACCTGCGCTGCCGCCGGCGCCGGGAGTGCCGCCGTTGCCGCCTGCGCCCGCGTCGATGTGGGCAGCGGTGCCGTTCGCGCCGTTGCCTCCGTTGCCCGCGGTTCCGCCGCCGCCGCCGTTGCCGCCGTCTCCGCCGTCCCCGGCCGGGGCGGGTGCGGCGAAGAAGAATGCGTAGCTACTGGTACCACCGTTACCGCCGGCACCGCCGTTGCCGCCGGCTGCACCGGCACCGCCGGAGGTGCCGTTCTGGCCGCCGCCGACACCATTGCCGTAGTTGATGACGAAGTTCGGATCACCGTTGAGGCCGTTGCCGCCGGTCGTGCCGCCACCGCCGTTGCCGCCGTGGCCGCCGACACCACCGGTGCCGCCGTTGCCAAGTACGACGCTGCCCCGCCCACCGGCGCCACCGGCACCGCCGTTACCGCCCTTGGCGCCCAGGCCGCCGTCAGCACCGTTACCGCCCTTACCGCCCGCACCGGTGCCGTTGTTCTCAGAGGGCGAGCTGCCGTCGATGGTGAACGGGATCAGCCACGAGTTCGCCCCGCCGTCACCGCCTTTGCCGCCGTTACCGCCCGCGATCCCGGCCACGGGGGCCGCGGTCGCATTGCCGCCGTCACCACCGTCACCACCGGCACCCCACAGGGCGATCGGGCTGGTTCCCCCGGCGTTGCCGCCGTCACCACCGGAGCCACCCGCACCGACAGCGTCGCCGCCGGCCCCGCCTTTGCCGCCACCGTCGAGCAGCCACGCCCCGCGCCCGCCGTCACCGCCGTTACCGCCCTTCGCGTAGCCGGCGCAACCGACCCCGCCTGGGCCGCCGTCACCAGCCAGGGACAACAGACCGGTCACCCCGCCGTCACCACCGTCCCCGCCGACACCGCCGACGTTGAGCGCCGCACCACCCGCACCGCCGAAACCGGCGTTGTTCACCGGCGAGAACAGACCGGTGTTTCCGCCCACACCGCCGGCGCCGCCGACCCCGTTGACGCCGGTAGCCGCACCGCCGACCCCACCGGTCCCGGCGAAGCTGATACCGGGGGGGAACTCGGCAATCGAGAACAGACCTGAATTGCCGCCGGCCCCACCGGCGCCGCCGGTCCCCCCTGTGGCGCTCGCGGCCCCGCCGCCACCGCCGTCCCCACCGCGACCGAACCACATCGCCCCGATGCCTCCAGCGCCGCCGACTCCACCAGCGGTGGTGCCCGCACCACCGGACCCACCGGCCCCGCCATTACCGAACAACCCGGCGAACCCGGCACCGCCACCGGCCCCGCCGGCCGCACCGACACCGGTCAACGCTGCCCCGGCGCCGCCCCGCCCGCCGTTGCCCCACAGCACACCGCCCAAACCGCCGCTACCGCCGACACCGCCGCTGACCGCCGCGATACCGCCACCGCCAGCCCCGCCGTTGCCAATCAAGAACGAAGAACCACCGAAGC
Source organism: uncultured Mycobacterium sp. (assembly GCA_964629725.1). Taxonomy (GTDB): domain Bacteria; phylum Actinomycetota; class Actinomycetes; order Mycobacteriales; family Mycobacteriaceae; genus Mycobacterium. Next base: position 1,151 of record CAZVST010000072.1, on the reverse strand, counting down.
CGCCGTTCCAGCCGTTACCGCCGTTGCCGTACAAAAAGCCGGCCTGTCCACCCCGGCACGCCACCCCCGCAGTGCACGTCGAGGCATCGTAGGAGAACCCGTCACCGATCAACAGGCCCGCATTCGGATGCGCCGCAGTCCCATTGCCGATGAAAATCCCGATGAAATCCGCCAATGGATTCGCCGTCGCCGACGCCTTCGGGGAACTCACCAATACTGCAGGCGACACCGCGGGCTCACCACTGGTCGTCGCAGCGGCAGGCTGAGTCGTCACCGACGAGGAGCCGAGCTCGCGGCGGGTCACCGCCGCGGCCGTCCACATCAACGCCGCAGCGCCGGGGACATCGCCGTTGCCGCCCGCGCCGAGCCAGGACAGCAGATTCGAGTCCACCCCAGACACCGCACCCTGCGGAGTGGCCGCAGCCATCACCGGCGCAGCTGCTGCGGCCGGAGCCGTCGGCACAGCGACCACGGCGGCTGCCGGCGCAGCAGAAGCCGAGGTCGAAGCATTGTTTGACGGCGCACCCGCCGACGAGGACGTCGCGGCCGGCCGCGGCGTCGCAGGGTCAGCCTGCGTCACGGGGTCAGCCACTGACGACAACGGGATCCGCGGCGTCACGGGGTCGGGCGCCGGCCCGGCCGTGGACGTTCCACCGGCTGACGAACCACTGAGAACCGGAGCAGAGCTCTCGGGGCCCGCCGGCGGCTGCGCGGGCTCGCCAACGCCGCGTTGCGCCGTTGCGCTGCCCGGCGGCATACCGCTGGAGTCTCCGGTTCCGCTGACATCGGCCGGAATTGAAGTCGCGTCGACAGCCGATCCCCTTGCCGCCCGGCTCGGCGCCGATCCGCCTGCGGCCGCAGCCGTGGAGTCTGGCGACGGCGCAACGCGAGCACCTACCCGCGAAGAGCCGGCCGCACCTGAAGGCGTCCCGCCGCGCGACGTCGAGTCCGAGGATTCCTTATCCGGCGAGCCAGTCGAGCCCCCCGAACCGGAGGTGTCGGCGTAGGCCAGAGCGGGCATCGCCGCCACCGCAGCCCCGATGCCGAGCGCGATCGCCAGCGCTCCCACCCGGCCCACATACCGTGAGTGGACCGAGTGAGGTGAGCCCCTCGTAGTGGTCCAGTCGTTGTGCGACTCTGTTGCCCGGATG
>CAZVST010000071.1:0-22332 GCA_964629725.1 uncultured Mycobacterium sp. | reverse complement strand
AAACAGTGAACTCGGGGAAGTCCGAGTGTCTCATCACAGCCTGACAGTGAGGGGGTAGATATCCGCTCAGTAATCTCGCCGATAGCGACGGTATTCACGACAGCATCGCCTTCAACTCCGCCAGCCCCGCGGCAATCTCCCCTTCGAGCTTCTCGATGTCGGTAATGATCTCCAGCGGCGGCCGGTGCTCCACCTCGTCATGGACGAGTTCCTTGTATCGGTTGAGTGAGAGGTCGTAGCCCTGCGCGGCGATCTCCGCCTTGGGGACGCAGAACGACTGCTCGGTACGGGCGCGGTCCCGCTCGGTCCCGGTACGCTCCTTCCACCGGGCTAGCACATCGGGGATGTCGTTCATGTCGATGGGATTCCGCTTGTCATCCAGGGAGAAGCCGTCGGCCTGGACGTCATAGAACCAGACGTCGTCGGTGCCGCCGGAATTGGTCTTTGTGAATAGCAGGATGGCCGTCGACACCCCGGCATAGGGCTTGAAGACACCGGAGGGGAGCTTGACGATGCCGTCGAGTTTCTGATCCTCGACCAGGATGCGCCGCAGTTCCTTGTGAGCCGCTGAGGACCCGAAGAGTACGCCGTCGGGGACGACGACCGCGGCTCGGCCGCCCGGCTTGAGGAGCTTCAAGAACAGCGCCAGGAAGAGCAGCTCGGTCTTGCGGGTCTTCACAACGCGCTGAAGATCTTTGGACGTGGACTCTGCGTCCAGTGAGCCGGCGAACGGCGGGTTGGCCAGAATCAGCGTGTACTTTTCGGCGTCCTCGCTCGCCCCCTCCGACAGCGAGTCGCGGCGGCGGATGTCCGGGGCTTCGATGCCGTGCATGAGCATGTTCATCGACCCGATGCGCAGCATGGTCGAATCGAAGTCGTAGCCGTGGAACATGCTGTGGTGGAAGTGCTTCCGCTGCGCGGCGTCGGTGAGCACGCTCGGGTGCTGCTCGCGGAGATGCTCCGCGGCGGCGACGAGAAAACCCGCCGTGCCCGCTGCCGGGTCTGCGATCTCATCAGCCGGCTGCGGGTCGACCATCTCCACCATCAGCTTGATGATGTGACGCGGGGTGCGGAACTGCCCGTTGACTCCGGCGCTGGCGATCTTGGCGAGCAGGTACTCGTACAAGTCGCCGGTGGTATCGCGGTCGTCCATCGGGATGCCGTCGAGCATGTCCACCACCCGCGACAGGAGGGCTGGCGTCGGGATGGTGAAGCGGGCGTCCTTCATGTGCTCGCCGTAGGTTGAGCCGTCCCCGCCAAGGTTGCGTAGGAACGGGAACACCCTCTCCCCGACGACCTCAAACATCTGGCCGGGCTCGTCGTTCTTGAACACGGACCACCGCAGGTCTTGCTGCTCAGGACCGAAGTACAGCTTCTCCTGTTTCCCGGTGCGGCGAGCCTTCTGCTCGGCCAGAGTGTCGAGGTCGTCGAGCCGGCGGATGAACAGCAGATAGGTGATCTGCTCGATGACCTCGAGCGGGTTGGAGATGCCGCCAGACCAGAAGGCGTCCCAGACGCGGTCGACCTTGCTCTTAAAGTCCCCAGTGATCAACTGTCTACCCCTAGACGTGTGGCCGGCCGCCTGGCCGGACTCGAACCGAACTTTATACAGCGGCGGTCTGACACCGGGGAGGTTCGGCGGGGTGCGGTGACGGTTGAACAGGGCGGCCCAGCGTCGACCCGCAACCGCGGACACGCCGCCTTTCGTGCGTCAACACGGGGATGTGTCGGTCGTCCTGCCTAGCTTTGACTTATGGACTTCTCGAGTTCGGGCGGGCTGACGGGAGAACAGCTTGAGGCGCTGTTTGACCTAGCAAACAACGGTGTCCTCTCCCGCATCGACGCCCGCAGTCTCCGCTGCGAGGACCTCTACCAGTGGGGACTGCACCCGCACACAGCCGCGCCAGGCAGTGCCCTCGCCGCCGCCGATGCCAGCTTTGCTGCGGCCTACCCGCTAACTCTGGCCGGCCCACAGGCCGTCACCGAGCACGCACTGTTTCCTGCGATGAGCGCTGTCGAATGCCTGCATACCGTCGGCATCCTCATTGCACGCCGCCGATCGCACCGACAACCCCACATCGCTGAAGTCCTACAACTCTGTCGAGTGGCAATGGAGTGTTCCGCATTAACCATCTGGCTGCTCGGCGACGCGGACCCCGTGGTTCGACGTGACCGTTGCATGTCTGAGGAGATGGACCAACTGGAGGAACAGAGTCGATACCTGGCGATCACACAACAAGCCGAGGAAGCCAGTCCCGACCGCTATCCGGACCAGCTACTCCTGGCGAATGCCGAACATCGCCGAAAGTTCAACGCAATGTTGGATAGTGCCAAGGAGGCGTACTCCGTCGCCAAAACGCCGAGTTTCACCAAGATGATCCGCGAGTCCGCGCAGTGGGTCGATGCACACGTGCCGGCGCACGACTCGGGCGAGATCGCTATGAATGAGATGGAGAGCGCCGCCCGAGCCTTCTACTCCTATGGCTCGAGCTTCATCCATGGCTACAAATGGATGACCGACTATGCCCGTAACGGGACGGTTTTCGCGCTGATCGCCGATGCTCTAGCCGTTTCGCTGAACATGACCGAATGTGCAGTGTGCCTATTTGAGGCGGCATCGCGTGAACCGGGCGGCGCTCGCCCCGACCATTCCTACGTTCCGGAGAGGTTCGAACCCACGATCGCGTCCTGGTCGACCGAACTCTTCGGAACTTAGCCCTTGAGGTCCGTATCACGGCTGGGCTGAACTCGCTTCGGCTCTCCCGGCATTTTCGGATAGTCAGGGGGAAAGGGCATTTCGGTTGGGTCGGCTGCCCAGATCTCAAGCAGTTGATCAAGTGAGTTGCTTGTACTGTCCATGTCCTGCCATGGATCGCCATTCTCGGCGAGGAGTTGCGGAACCGTGGTCACGTTGAGGGTGCGAGGATCTGTAAGGCGTTCGAGACGGCTCCAGGTGACTGGAGTCGAAACCGGAGCTCCGTCACGTGCGCGGGGCGACCAGGCGGAAGCAATCGTTCTGTCACGGCAATTCTGGTTGAAGTCAACGAAGATCTTGTCACCTCGCAATTCGCGCCACCACTCCGTAGTGACCCGTCTGTCGCGGCGCTCCAGTTCCCTGCCGAATGCAATGGCTGCGTGACGCACATCTAGAAAATCCCAACGAGGTTGGATCCGAACGAAGACGTGTACGCCTCGGCCGCCGGAGGTCTTGCAATAGGCGGACATGCCCATCTCGTTGAAGAGATCTCTTGCGGCGAGGGCGACTTCAACGACCGTTTTGAAACTGTTTCCAGGCTGCGGGTCAAGGTCTATCCGCAGTTCGTCTGGTCGACTGAGGGAACCAGGGTCAGCCGTCCGACGCACCGGCCAGGGATGGAAGGTGACGGCGCCCATCTGGGCGCACCAAGCGAGAACGGCGGGCTCAGTAGGGCATAGCTCCCGGGCGGTCCGCCCCGAAGGGAACTCGATTTCGACGCTGTCGACGTAGTCAGGAGCACCTCGGATCATGTGCTTCTGGTAAAAGCCGCCATCATCCCTGCCGCGGCCAAGGCGCATTCCCGGCTGTACGCCATTTGGCCATCGCTCAAGCGTTGTCGGTCGATCGTGAAGCACCCGCATCAGGGGTTCGCGAATGGTCACGATGTATTGAACGAGTTTAAGTTTCGTGATCTCGGGTGTGAGTTCCGTTGCTGGAAAGATCACGCGGCTCGCGTGAGATACGCGTACAACGCGACCGGATCCGGCTTCGTCCAATACCTCGACTTGGGCCTCGTCCTGCTTCCGCATGCCCCTCCTCTGGCCCGGCCTCTGAGCGTAGTCCCGAGGGGGCCCCGCACAACTCTGGCGCAACGACTTCTGCCGGGCCGGCGTCGTTCTCGTGCCATTTGGGCCCGGCCCCGCTGCGGGTCTCACGGATCGACTTACAACGGTTTTGCGCCTCGCCGATAATGGCGTCGAAGCGATCTTGCAGGGGCTTGGGCGAACACGGCCCGAGTGGCGCAGTTAGTCGCCGGGATTGCCCTCTGCTACCTCCTCGATGGCAGCCTTGAGCCCGTCGTAGGTGCACTGTTTGGCTCCAAGGGCTTTCAGCGGTTCGATCCGAATCGTCTTCTCCACGGGCCGTTCGCGGTTCAGAACACTCGTGGCTAGCACGTAGAACATCCACTGCTCGACGTCGAGCGGCTTGACCCGATCGAGGTCCTTTTCCTTGAGCAGACAAAAGACGTACACGTCGGCGCTTCGACACGGACCGGCCGCACGGGTGTCGGTTTCGGCGTCCCAGCCTGTCTTGAGGCCGATGTCGAACGAGATCACTGAGGGCTGGGCCTGCTTCCACGCCTGCACGTAGGCAGCCGACTTCACCTCCACACCGATGTCGCCGACCTTGAGGTCGTACTGGTTCCATTCGCGTCTCGGTGCCAGTGCGCCGGTCGCTGTGGCCACGATGTACTCAGCCAGCAGGCCGCGGGTCGTGTTGGCGAGGAGGTTGTCGAACGCCCAAGCCTGGAATTCCTGTTTGTTCAAGTGCATCATCGTTGAGCCTTCATCCGGTGAGATCGTGTGGTGACTCCAATCATCACTGTTCAGAGGGCATCTTCCTCATCTCAACACCCGCCCCCGTGTGCACCAACTAATCGGTGGATCGAGGCTTGGGCAGCGATCACACGAGTTCGGGTTGCGGCCGCCTTCCGGCGACCGCAACCCGACCCCTCTCAAAGCACCACACCGACGACCGCGGCTCGATGGAGCTGGCTATCGGTGGAGGTGGGTACCAGCCTCCCCAGCAAAGGTTCCGCACGCTCCCTAGTGCCAGTGGGACGGACGCCGAAGCGGATCGGCACGAACCTGAAACCGCACAGGGTTGAAATGCCCTGAGAATCAGAATATCCGAAGATGCCGGGTGAGCCCAAGCGGGTGCAGCCGAGCCGGGATAGGGACTTGAAGAGGGAAAACAAGCCCAATTGACGGGGCCCCCGCCCATTTCCAATTCTCTCGTTCTGATTCTCTCGGATGGCGGAGCCAAAGTTTCTCGGGTGAGGGACTGAGGGACTTATGCCGAAGGGGCGATTGTCGCGGTTGCCACCGCGCCGCTTTTCCTGCCGGTGACTGCCCGCGCCGACGACACCAGAACGTGCGAGCCCTGGTACGGGTACTCGGTCTGCTTCCAGCGGTCAGATACCACGTGGTGGATGTGCAACCCGGACTGTTCTCAAATCCCACCGCCGGTGCGCCCGTTCCCCGGCCTGCCCCCCGAACTGCCGCCGGGCACACCTCCGCCGCCTCCGCCGAATCCGGCCCCCCACCGCCGCCCTGGCCGGTGCCGCCGCCCGTCTTCCCCGGCTGCGAGACCATCAACGGCTGCGTTCGTTCTGATTACGATTATCTTCCCGTTTCATTCCGGGCCCGTCGGGGTATTAGCCGTCGCCGTCAGCATCGGCAGTGTCCACCTCTGCGAAGCGTCCCCGCGCCCTTTCGAACACCAGCATGGTCGGGCCTTCTCAAAACTTTTCGTATTGAGTTTCGCGATAGTCGCTGCCAAAGTCTCGGCGTAGCGGGCGGCCTCCGGCAGTGAGAGGTTGGTCAAGAACTGGCGGACAGAGGGCTTTGGGGCCGGTCGAGAGCGAAGGCAACAATGAGCGCGCAAACATGCAGCCAGAGCGGCTCTCCGGTTACGCCTGGCCACCTGCCGCGTCGGCGAGTCTGACGATCAGTTCATGATCTGGCATTCTCGACCGATGACCGATCCGCAGTTCGGAGGCTTCGATGATGGCATGCCTCCGCCGTACTTCCCGCCGGGTCAGTTTCCGCCTACCGGTCAGTACCCCCCGCCGGGTCAGTACCCACGGCCGGGGCAATACCCCGCCTACTACCTTGACCCCGCTGCACCGTACGGGCGGCATCCACTGACCGGAGAGCCGCTATCAGATAAATCAAAGCTCGTGGCCGGACTGCTCCAACTGGTCGGCCTTTTCGGGCTCGTCGGAATAGGCCGCATCTATTTAGGCGACACCAAGCTGGGTGTCATTCAGTTGATAGTCGGCCTAGTTACCTGCGGTGCCGGGGCGATCATCTGGGGCATCGTCGATGCGGTTCTGATACTCACTGACAAGGTGCGCGACCCGGCGGGCCGTCCACTGCGTGATGGAACCTAGACTAGCGCCTCGAGTTGCGCCGCATTAGTCGCTTGGTGGGCCGCGCGGTCGAGTTGAACGATGAAATCAGCGGTGGTCTCGTCGGGCTGGACCATCACGATGAGAGGAGCGCGCCGGGCTGACGGACTTCCCCGCCGAGGCCATCCAGAAGGTACCGTCGGCAAACATGAGGACTGGCTCATCCACAGGGACCACCCCCGATCACTGTTGACTTCAGCCTGCAGGAAGGCGAACTGCGGATCGCCGAGTTACTTGCACTTGCAAATTACCTCTCTGTGGTTCCGCTACACCCTCTGGCGCCGGTTCGGTGATGGATGGGCCCCGGACATCACCCCGTCGTCCCGGGCGTCGGAATGCACCACGGCAGTATGTTGTAAGTCGTCCATGTACAGGTTTTCGGCCTATAGAACAGCGGCGAGTATTCGCCCGATAACTCCGCCCGGCCTTGGCTCTAATCCGACTGCCAGCATCTTGTCCTAAAGCCCGGTAATTCGCCCGCTATACGGCCCGAAGCCAGAGTCGCCGCCCGAAGGCCCCCGACAGGTCGAAGTCTGATCTGGCGTTTTTCACCTTCAGCGAACGGCATGTGGCTAGCAACCATAACTTTGCTGCGTGTTCGCCCACGGCTGAAGCCGACGGGCACGGATCGGCCGCAAATTGGCGGTACCGGTGATTCGGTAGAGTGTGGTACACATCTCAGGAAAACTTAAGCTAATCACCTCAGGGAGTCGACTTCATGTCCCATGCCGCTCGCAACCGGGCCTCCCGCCGTCGTAAGCAGCCCTACGCCTGGTTGGGGGTCGGTGCCGTTACGCTCGGCATGGGCGCCGCCATGGTCGGCGGGACCGCGGTCGCTTTCGCCGATACCGGCAACGCAGTCAGCGATTCGACGAGCGCCTCGGAGAAGTCCGGCGCCGACGCTGCCTCGACGACCTCGGACGCCCCGTCCACCAAGCGCGCCACGCGAGGCGGTGCCGCCGCTGGTTCCCAGAGCGCCGGCGGCTCGACGTCCGTGCCGGCGCATCGCGGCCGGACCGCCGTCGTCGTCCCGGAAGCGACCCCGGACATCACGATCCCCGAGGCGCCAGAGGCCACGCCGACGGTGACGCCGGAAGCCGCCCCGGAGGTGACGCCGCCCGCCGGTAATTTCCCGCCGCCGGCCGCCGCCCTCGCCCCGGTCCGGGGTCATGACTCCGCCCCGGTAGTGAGCACCCCGGCAAAGACCGAGGCCGCCCCCGTGGTCGACACCACCCCCGCGACGCCGGTCGTTTCCCCGGCCGCCGACACGACTCCCGCCGTGGCCCCGGCGCTCGCCGCGTCCACCCCGGCCCCGGCCGCCACCGATCCGGCTCCCAGCATGGAGTCCTGGCTGCCCACCACACCGATCGTTCCGGGTGCGCATGTCAAGCTGGCGATGGAGCAGATCAAACAGGCGCAGACGCTGCTCACCGCCGAGACCTGGGGTGCGGGCAACATCCTGGCGGGCCTCGGTTCCTTCGGGCCGGCATCGGCACTGGCCACCGCGCAGCTCGCCCTGTCGATCTGGGGCAGCACCATCGCTGGCGCCCAGGAATTCGTAAAGAACACCGCTGACAACCCGCTGATCCACTGGCTCGCCCAGGCGAACCTGCAAAGCGAATTGTTGTGGCCCAAGATTTCCGATGCGTCGCTGGCCACCGCCAACGCACTCATGACGCCGCTGACCTGGGTCGGTGCCGACGTCACCGGCGCCAAGAACATGACGGCGGCAGCCCGGGAGAACGGCAAGATCTACGCCCAGGTGCCGGTGAAGATCGTGGCAGGTACTGAACCTGTCGTCGACGCCAAGATCGCCGGAGGGTCGAAAGCCACGCTGCTGGTCGACACCGGCGCCTCCGGTCTGGTGACCACTCGCGACAAGGTCAATACCGCCAACCTCAGCCCAATCCAAGGCAGCGGAAACAGCTGCTTCAGCGGCGGCGTTTGCTACCACTACGAGACCTACATCGCCACCGTGGATCTCGGTGACGGAGCGGTGGGCGCCGCCCCGGTCAACCTCGTCACTGACAACGCCGAGTACCCCAACAGCGTCGCGACGTTCAAGGACTTCTTCTCCTGGGGTGCTGACGGCATCCTCGGTGTCGGCGCCAACACCGCCGGCCCGGGCCCGGCTCCGATCCCGACCGCCGCCATGCCGGGTGAACTCAGCGACGGCGTGCTGATCTACCAGAACGCCTACCCGTTCGGGCTGGGCGGCTACATGATCCTCGGGCCGAACCTGTTCCCGACCAAGGTCTCGTTGCCGGGCGCCCCCGACGCCTATACGGATGTCAGCCTCAACGGCTCGACTCCGAAGACGAGCGGGGCGATCATTGACTCGGGCGGCGTCTACGGGACGATCCTGCGCAAGGACATCCCGGCCGGTGTGACCCCGGAGAAGATCAACGGAGCCGATTACCTGCCGGCCGGGGTGAAGATCTCGGTGTACGCGCCCGGCACGACGACGTTGCTCTACACCTACACCACCGTTCAGGGCGGTACCCCGGTCATCGACACCGGGCTGTTCAACACGGGTAACGCGCCGTATGGCCAGAACCCGATCTACCTGAACTACGGCGCGACGCCCTACGGCATCGGGTCGACGGACTTCTCGATCGCCTGATCGCGCGCCTCCGAGCCCCGCCGAACGGTTTCGGCGGGGCTCAGGGTTGTTCGTCGTAATTGTCGTAATTTTCCTGCTGCGAGTTGCCTGAAAACCGCTTAAGAACAGGTGCCACCGGGGTTAGTGTCCTCACAGAATTCCCAAAACTCTAAGAGGAGCGGTATGAGCGCATCGAATTTTGTCGGTCGAGTTGGTGGATTGGCTGTGGCCCTCGGGGTCGGCGCGGCCGTGTTCTCCGGAGGCGCGGTGGCCTGGGCCGACCGCGGGGCAGACACCGGCGCGTCGGGGGGCAATGACTCGGGCTCGTCGAGCACCGATGCGCACCCCCATCGCGGTGCCGCCGACACGACCCCCCGTGCTGCGGCCGCCACGATCACGCGGGGCCACGTCGCCCCTGCCGACACGTCCGCCGCGCCCGTCACGGTGCCGGACCCGCAGCCCAACAGCACTCCCGTTCCGGACGCGGTGGCCGTTCCCGCCGCGCCGATCGCCCCCGCCGCCGCGACGGTGGTGACCCCCGCCGCTGCCGCCGAGCCTGAAACCGTCGTCGCTCCCGTCGTGACCAAGGTGGCACCCGAGCCCGTCGACGTCCCGGCCCTCGACGCCCCTGACGTCAAGATCATTACCGACCCTGTCATCGACGAACCTGCGCCCATCTTCGAGGACCTGGTTGCACCGGTCGTCATCGCAGACCCCCAACCGGAGACCGCTCCCGCCGACGGTATTGAGGTGGTCGCCTACGCCACCGGCAACGACGGATCGAATGACGCGGGCACGGACCCGTCGGGGCCGGTCGACTCGGTGCTGGCGGACCTGGTGCTGGCCGCCTTCGTCAAGCGTGAGACGGACGTGGCTGCGGCCGCCACCGATTCGCCGGCCGCCCTGGTCACCTCATCGGCCCCCTCAGCCACCGCCTCGTCGGGTCTGACGCTTGCCCCGACGACCGTGTACTTCGATGGCGTTCTGCAGGGCAATCTGAACGTCACGAGCGCCAGTGGATGCGGAACCCTGGGCTCCGACTGCACACTGACCTACTCCTTCGTCGAATCGTCGGCAGGTGGCAAGGCCACCCTCAACAAGGTTCCGGCGGCCCTACCGCAGGGTGGAGCCGGCAGCTTCACCTTCCTTCCATACGCAACCTGGATCAACCCGGATAGCCCGACCAAGTTCCCCACCGCGACCGGCACGCAGGACTTCACCGTCAGGGTCAGCGAGAACACGAAGTTCGATCAGGCGATCAGGGACATCCCGCTGGTCGGGCTGTTCACGGCGCCGATCATCAAACTCATGCAGGACACCCCGTTCATCGGCGACCTGTTGGCGCCTCTCATCGGCTCCGCTGTGACGCAGGCGGTCTCGGTGAATGTCGGGCAACTGGCCGCCGGCAAGCAGGTGGCCTACACCTACAAGGTCACGTCGTTCGACGGCACAAAGATCAGCATGAATTTCTTCCCGGCCTCATCGAACTCGCTGCTTCCATCGCTCGGCAACCAGCAGGCCACCATTTTCAACGGCCCTGGACTGGCTGCACCTGGCGAGACCGACCCATACCTGCTCATCCAGACCGCTGGCACCGTTCCCCCTCTCTCCTTGATGCGAGGCCAGGGACTTCCGGGCGAACTCGCCACGGCTCCGCTCGGGTTCAACGTGATCACCTGGGATCCGCGCGGTGAGTTCGATTCGGGCGGCATCCTGCAGTTGGACAGCCCCTTCTTCGAGGGTCGGGATGTCTCGGCACTGATCGACTGGGCCAACGCCAACACCCCGCTGCTCAATGAGAACGGATCACCGGATGTCGCGATGATGGGCGGCTCTTACGGTGGCGGCATCCAGATGACCACGGTCGATCCGCGGGTCAAGGCGATCGTTCCCGCGATCGCCTGGAACTCCCTCAACCAGTCCCTGTATCCGACTGACGTCTTCAAGACTGCGTGGGCCAACATTCTCGCCTCGTCGCTAGTGCTGACGGGTGCGTCGTCGCTCGACCGGATCAACTCTCAAATCACTTCAGCCCTGATCACTGGCAACCTGTTCGGTTTCATCAGTGAGACAGAACAGGCGTTGTTGGCCAGCAGTGGGCCGACTGTACTGCTGACGAAACTGAACGTTCCCACGATGTACGACCAGGGCACCGCCGACGCGCTGTTCCCGTTGGCGCAGGCCGTTGAGAATGCCCGGACCCAGCTTGAGCAGAACCCCTTCTTCGCCGGGGCCAACGCCGATCTGGTCAAGATGATCTGGTTCTGCGGCGGCCACGGCGTTTGCACGAGTCAGACCGCGCAGCAGCAAGCCGCGCAGGGCACGGTGATGTTCCTGGAGAACCTGATCTGGGTGAACAAGTACACGAAGAACTACCTGGCAGGCATCCCGCCCATCAACGCCCTTATGAATGGATTCCTCGCCGTCACCGCACCGTTCCAGTGGTGGGATCAGAACGGAACCGCATTGGCCTCATTCCAGGGCGGAATGCCGTGGACGGCAAAGTTCCAGGACACCCCGCCGATCGTGGCCACCCAGGCGACCGGCGGCCGGATCAACTCGTTCACCAGCATGACGGGTCCGTTGACGTCGGACGATGCCGCCGGCGCTGTGTGCGAGACTGTTTCGTTTGCATGCAGGATCCCGACGAAGAACGTCTTCGCCACCAAAGCAGAGAACGCAGTCAACGTGGACATCACCGTCCCCAAGACGACGGATCCGAATAGTCCGTCGGTCGTCGTCGGTGCCCCGCTGGTGAGCTTCACCTACTCCGGAATCGGCAACGCCAAGGCGGTCTACGCTCAGATCGTCGACAACGCCACCGGTCAGGTTCTTGGGAACATCAATACACCCATCCCGGTCACCCTCGACGGCAAGGAACATACGATCGACGCGTTCCCCATCGCCGACATCGCCTACACGGCGCCCCAGGCGGCGAACGGCAGCCTGACCCTGCAGATCGTCGCCAACTCCTCGCTGTACCAGAACACCGCCGTGATCTGGTCGGTGGACATCAACAAGGTTTCGGTGAGCCTGCCGACGACTTCCACTGCCGTGCCGAACCCGATCCCGGGGTTGATTCCCGCCTGAGACGCGGGACTTATCGGTAAAGCTCACCCGCCGAGGAGTTTCCCTCGGCGGGTGAGCCATTTAGAGCGTCGTGGACCTCAGCCTCGCACCCTGCGGCGGCTCTTGCCGGTCGGACGCTTGTTGCGCAGGGCGCCGCCAGCGGGTTGGTCTGCCACGGGGGTGGTGTCGGCGACGGCGCCGGACTCGGCCGCGGTGATGACCTCGGACTCAGTGGCCGTATCCGACTCGGCAACGGTGAGCGCCGTGACCGTTTCGGCGGTCTCGGTCTCGGTCTCGGTCTCGGTCTCGGTCTTGGTCTCGGTCTCTGTAGCGGTCTCTGTATCGGTGACGGCCGCGGTGTCGTCAGTGCTGTCGGTGAGCGAGACCTCGGCACCCTCAGCGTCTACCAGCTTTGTCGTCTTGCCGCGCTTGGTGGTCGGTTTCTTGGCCTGGCTGCTGTCCTTCTGCGCCTCCGGTTTCTTGGCCTTCGGCGGCTTGGGCGCAGCCGGGGCTTTGTCGGCGACAAAGGACAGGTACAGGGCCAGCAATCCCAGCACGGCGATAGCCCCCGCGGCGCCGTAGAAACCGAACAACCACGGGGCGCCCACCTGCAGCCGCAGCCAGATCTCGGCGATCGCCGCGAGCAGGATCAGCACACCGGCCACCGCGTGCAGCAGGCCCGACCATGCCCGCAGCCGCAGCGCCAGCTCCGGCGGCCGAGGCGTGGTCCGCAGACCGGTCTGCAGCAGCTGCATCACCGGCAGCGCCGCCAGGGCGATCGGAATACCCGTGGCGATCCGTCCGGCGGTGGCCAGGGTCCGCGGGATGTCCCCGGTCAACACCCACCACCGTGGAAATACGAAGACGACGTAGAGGACCAGGCCGAGTCCGAAAAGGCCGACGTACAGTGCCCTCGCGGCGCGGGGTCCCATGCCACTCCTCATGTGATAAACCCGGGGTGCGATCGAGACTTCTCGCTGATCGCACCCCGGGATCAGGTGCGGAGGATAGGGGATTTGAACCCCTGAGGGCTATTAACCCAACCCGCGTTCCAGGCGAGCGCCATAGGCCACTAGGCGAATCCTCCGTCGGCCATGGTAGCCGACCCGCCGGTCGAGTCGACCGATGCCGCCGAGGGACGAGGCGGCGGAGGAGCGAGACAGTAGGGTCCCCGCAGTTCTCGACCGCCGGTGACCGCGCATGACCGGCCGGTATTAGACTCTGTTTCGGACCCCGCGCGGCGTCCATCCTGTGAACTCCCCCAGGGCTGGAAGGCAGCAAGGGTCAACGGGCTCTGGCGGGTGCGCGGGGTCCCCTTCATCGCCGGGTTGGGCGAGCTCCCGCGGCGGGCAGGAGCGCAGCGACTCGGGATTGAGGGCCATGCCTGACGAAAGGCTCAACGTGTCGTTTCAGTCCCTCAGCCGTGACGAACTGCACAGCCGCCGTGACGAGCAGCTGCGCAACTACGCCGAGCTCCAGGCCAAGAAGCTGTCGCTGGACCTGACCCGTGGCAAGCCGTCCAGCGCGCAACTCGACCTGTCCAACGCGCTGCTGACGCTGCCCGGCGACGGCAATTTCCGCGACGACGACGGCACCGACACCCGCAACTACGGCGGCCAGCACGGGCTGACCGGATTGCGTGCGGTGTTCGGCGAACTGCTCGGCATCCCGGTGCCGAATCTGATCGCCGGCAACAACGCCAGCCTCGAACTGATGCACGATGTCGTCGTCTTCTCCATGCTGTACGGGGGAGTGGACTCGCCGCGGCCCTGGATCCGCGAGCCGGTGGTGAAGTTCCTGTGCCCGTCACCGGGGTATGACCGGCACTTCTCGATCACCGAAACCCTGGGAATCGAGATGATCCCGGTGCCGATGCAGCCCGACGGCCCCGACGTCGACCTGGTCGAGGAACTCGTCGCGGCCGACCCGGCGATCAAGGGCATGTGGTGTGTGCCGGTGTACTCCAATCCGACCGGATCGGTCTACTCCTGGGAGAAGGTCCGCCGCCTTGTCCAAATGCACACGGCCGCAGACGATTTCCGTCTGTTCTGGGACAACGCCTACCCGGTGCACACCCTCACGACCGACTTCGTGCGCCAGGTCGACGTCCTGGGTCTGGCCGCCCAGGCCGGGCATCCGAACCGGCCGTTCGTGTTCGCGTCGACCTCCAAGATCACCTTCGCCGGCGGCGGGGTGAGTTTCTTCGGCGGCTCGTTGGGCAACATCGCCTGGTACCTGCAGTACGCCGGCAAGAAGTCGATCGGGCCGGACAAGGTCAACCAGTTGCGGCACCTGAAGTTCCTGCGCGACGCCGACGGGGTCCGCCGGCACATGCTGCGCCACCAGCAGATCCTGGCGCCCAAATTCGCGCTGGTGCTCGACATCCTCGACAAGCGTCTCTCGGAGTCCAAGACCGCCTCCTGGACCGAACCCGGCGGCGGCTACTTCGTCAGCCTCGACGTGCTGCCCGGCACCGCCAAGCGCACCGTGGCACTGGCCAAGGACGCCGGGATCGCGGTGACCGAGGCGGGCGCGTCGTTCCCCTACCGGCACGATCCGCAGGACACCAACATCCGCATCGCGCCGAGCTTCCCGCCGCTGTCGGATCTGCGGGACGCGATCGACGGGCTGGCGACCTGCGCGCTGCTCGCAGCGACGGAATCCCTGCTGGCGTGACCCCTGTCATGGTCGGTCGGTAGCCTTCGCAGGTGGCGCTTTACCGCAAGTACCGACCGGCGACCTTCGCCGAAGTCGTGGGTCAGGAGCACGTCACCGAACCGTTGTCGACCGCACTGACGGCGGGCCGGATCAATCACGCCTACCTGTTCTCCGGTCCGCGCGGGTGCGGCAAGACCTCCTCGGCGCGGATCCTCGCCCGGTCGCTGAACTGCGAGCAGGGCCCCACTCCGACGCCGTGCGGTGTGTGCGATTCGTGTCTGGCGCTGGCGCCCAACGGCGGCGGGTCCTTCGACGTCGTCGAACTCGACGCGGCCAGCCACGGCGGTGTGGACGACACCCGCGATCTGCGGGACCGGGCGTCCTTCGCCCCGGCACAGAGTCGCTACCGGATCTTCATCATCGACGAAGCGCACATGGTCACCACGGCGGGCTTCAACGCCCTGTTGAAGATCGTCGAGGAGCCCCCTGAGCATGTGATCTTCGTCTTCGCCACCACCGAACCGGAGAAGGTGCTGCCCACCATCCGGTCGCGCACACATCACTATCCGTTCCGGTTGCTGGCGCCCAAGACCATGCGCGGCCTGGTCGAGAAGATCCTGGCCTCCGAGGACGTCCACGTCGACGACGCGGTGTTCCCTTTGGTCATCCGGGCCGGCGGGGGGTCGCCGCGCGACACCTTGAGCGTGCTCGACCAGTTACTGGCCGGTGCCGAGGACAACCGCGTGCACTATCAGCGCGCGCTGGCCCTGCTGGGCGCCACCGACGTGGCACTCATCGACGAGGCCGTCGACGCGCTGGCCGCCGGTGATGCTGCGGCGCTGTTCGGCGCGGTGGAATCGGTGATCGACGCCGGGCACGACCCGCGCCGGTTCGCCATCGATCTGCTGGAGCGGTTCCGGGATCTCATTGTGCTGCAAGCGGTTCCGGATGCCGCCAGCCGCGGGGTGGTGGACGCGCCCGGTGACGTGCTGGAGCGGATGCGCGACCAGGCCAGTCGGATCGGCTCGGCGACACTGGCCCGCTACGCCGAAGTGATCCACGCCGGACTGGGGGAGATGCGGGGTGCCACCGCGCCGCGCCTGCTGTTGGAGGTGGCGTGCGCCCGGCTGCTGCTGCCGTCGGCAAGCGACACCGAATCAGCCTTGCTGCAACGCGTCGAGCGCATCGAGACCCGGCTCGACATCACGATCCCGACCGCCGAAGCGGCCGCGAGTGCGCCGTCGTCGGGTAAGCAGTACGTGCGTAGGACGCAGGCGCCGGCCGCGTCTCCCGAGCCGCGAGCGCCTGCGCAACAATCTGTTTCGCCTCCGCCGGCGCCCCCGGTATCGCCGCCTCCCGCGGCGCCCACCGTGCCACCGCCTCCCGCGGAGCGTCCGGTTCCGCCGCCTCCCGCGGCGCCCACCGTGACACCGCCGCCGGCGGCTCAGACTGTTCCGCCGCCGCCCGTCGTGCCGTCTCAGGCTCCCGCTCCGCCGGATGCCGAACGGCCTGCACCGGCCCCGCCGACGCCGCAGGCCCCACCGCCGCCGCAGGCCGCGCCGACTCCGACCCCGCCGGCGGCTCCGCCCGCGCCCCCCGCCGAACCCGATGCCGCGGCGGTGCGGCAGATGTGGCCGACGGTTCGGGAAAAGGTGCGCGAGCGCAGCAAGCCGCTCTTCGCCATGCTGGCTGCGGCGATTGTGCGCTCTGTCGAAGGTGACACCCTCGTTCTGTCTCACGAGGCCGCGCCGTTGGCGAAGCGGTTGATGGAACCTCACAACGCCGAGGTGATCCGCGAAGCCCTCAAAGACGCGCTCGGCGTGAATTGGCGGGTGCGCTGCGAGGTCGGCGCCGGTGGGCCGGTTCGCCCCAGTGAACCGCTGCCACCCGAACCGCAGCAGGACCCGATCGACGCTCAGCGCGCCGAAGAAGACGAACTGATCGCCGAAGCCGTCCGCGATAACGGTGCCGACGCCGCACCCCGGCGCGACCCCGAAGAAGTGGCGCTCGAACTGCTCAAGACTGAACTGGGCGCCCGCCCGATCGACGGCTAACCGCCCGCCATTCGGCGGCGTGCGGCGGGCGGCCAATGCTCCCCCATTGGTCACACTGACTACGCTGGGCGGCACCCGCAGCCAAAGCGACCCCCCGGCTGCCGACTGTAGGAGCCTTGATGGGACAGGTCAGTGCCTCCAGCACCATCCTGATCGACGCATTACCGGAGACCGTGCTCAACGCCGTCGCCGACTACCGCGATCTGCGCCCGCGGATTCTCTCGTCGCAGTTCAGCCAGTACCGCGTCCTGGAAGGCGGCCAGGGGCAGGGGACGGTCGCGGCATGGCGGTTGCAGGCCACCAAGTCCAGGTCGCGGGAGGTCCAGGCGTCCGTCGACGTCGCCGGGCACACCGTCATCGAGAAGGACGCCAACTCCTCCCTGGTGACCAATTGGACCGTCGCCCCGGCCGGCCCGGGCTCGAGCGTCACCGTCAAGACCACCTGGACCGGCGCGGGCGGGATCAAGGGTTTCTTCGAGAAGACCTTCGCCCCGATGGGGCTGGGCAAGATCCAGTCCGAGGTTCTGGCCAACCTCAAGAAGCGGGTCGAGAATCCGCGCTAATCCCGATTGTCCGACTCCTCCTCGTCGCTGCGCTCCGCATCGGTCGTCGAACTAGTCCCGATTGTCCGACTCCTCCTCGTCGCTGCGCTCCGCATCGGTCGTCGAACTAGCTGGCGCGCGGCGGCTGGGTCTGCAGGAACCCGACGATGCCTTTGACCACGGCATCGGCGTACTTCTGCCGGCCGTCGGGGCTCTCCATGAGGCCGGAATCCACTGGGTTCTTCATGTTGCCCAACTCGACCAGGATCGACGGGTACTGGGCGAGGTTCAATCCGGCGATATCGGCGCGCGGGTTGAGCCCGTCGGTGCCGATGTAGGTCGACGGCGGGATCCCGGATCCGGCCAGTTGCTCGCGCATCATCCGGGCGAACTGAACCGACGGGCCGGCCTGCACCGCGTTCAGCGGCGGGCTGGAGTACAGGATGTGGAAGCCGCGGCCGGTGAGCGGGCCGCCGTCGCCGTGGATCGACACCACAGCGTTGGGCTGCAGGGCGTTGGCCATCGCGGCGCGTTCGTCCACGCACGGGCCGACTGCGTCGTCGTTGCCGCGCGACATCGCGGTGCGCACCCCGAGTTGGTTGAGCGCGGCCCTGATCCGCAGCACGGTGTCCCAGGTGAAGGTGTGCTCGGGGAAGCCGTCGTCGGTGTTGGTGCCGGTGGCCTGACAGTCCTTGGTGCCGCCGCGCCCGGTGGGCACCTGGCGGGTCATCGACGCGTCGTTGGCGCCGTTGTGGCCCGGATCGAGGAAGACGATCATCCCGGCGACGCTGCCCGGTGCGGCGTGAGCGACCGGTGCTGCCAGCGACGACGCGGCGATCAGCAGGCCGGCGGATGCGGCGGCTACGACACGCTGCGCTGCGAACTTCGACACGGGCGCCACGGTAATCGGTCGCCGACTAGGCTTGAAAGTCACCGCGGCTCTGAAATGCCGGGCTGCAACGAATTTGAGACCACAACGCAAGGAGACCGTCATGCAACCCGGTGATCCAGGAAACCTGGCAGCATTCGGCCTGCAGCCTGCCCAGCCGCCGCAGGTGACCCCGGAGCAGGCCGTCCAGGGGCTCCAGCAGCTCCAGGCCGCGCTCATCCAGGCCCATCAGATGCAGCACAAGCTCATGGAGGCCCAGCAGCAGATCGCGGCCACCGAGGTGCAGGGTCAGGCCGGAGACGGCATGGTGGTGGTGGCTCTCAACGGCAGCGGTGAGGTTCTGGGTATCCGGATCGATCCCCAGGTGGTCGACCCCAACAACGTCGAGAACCTGCAGAACCTCGTCGTGTGGGCGCTGCGGGACGCCGCGGGGAACATGCGCGAGCAGGTCAAGGCCGTCCTAGGTCCGCTGGCCGCGGAATCCGGCCAGCCCCTGCCGGAGTAGTCGCCTTGTTCGAGGGCCCGGTTCAGGATCTGATCGATGAACTCGGCAAGCTGCCGGGTATCGGGCCCAAGAGCGCTCAGCGGATCGCCTTCCACCTCATCTCCGTCGAACCGCCGGAGATCGACCGGCTCACCGCGGTGCTGTCGCGGGTGCGTGACGGAGTGCAGTTCTGCGAGGTGTGCGGCAACGTCTCCGACGCTGAGCGCTGCCGCATCTGCAGCGACTCGCGCCGGGACACGTCGCTGGTGTGCGTGGTGGAGGAACCCAAGGACGTCCAGGCGGTCGAGCGCACCCGGGAGTTCCGGGGGCGCTACCACGTACTGGGCGGGGCGCTGGACCCGCTGTCCGGCATCGGGCCGGATCAACTGCGAATTCGCCAGTTGCTCAACAGGATCGGTGAACGAGAAGACGGCGTCGACATCGCCGAGGTGATCATCGCCACCGATCCCAACACCGAGGGTGAAGCCACCGCCACCTATCTGGTGCGCATGCTGCGCGACATCCCGGGTCTGACCGTCAGCCGGATCGCCTCCGGCCTGCCGATGGGCGGCGACCTGGAGTTCGCGGACGAGTTGACGTTGGGGCGGGCGTTGTCCGGGCGCCGGGAGATGATTTAGCGCGGCGTGCGCGACAAGCGGTCTGTCCGTCGGATACCGCCGCGCACCACAACGCTCGCTAGCGGCTCTACACCCGGCGGGGCGCCGCCAACCGCTCCCGCCGCAACTGGTCCACCTCGGGCAAGTCCAGCGGCGGCAACGGGCCCACGACTTTCGACAGCAGCAGGTCGGCCAGTTCCGGGTTGCGGGCCAGGCACGGGCCGTGCAGGTACGTCGCGAACACGCTGCCCTGGACCGCACCGTCGAACCCGTCGCCGAGCCGGTTGCCGGCCCCCTTCATCACCGCCGCTAACGGCCGGGCGTCACTCCCGAGAACCGTTCCGCCGCGGTGGTTTTCGAAACCCGTCAACTCCTGGGTGAGCCCCTCGACCAACGGCGTGGACACCACCTCGCCGATGGTGCGCTCCGATTGAGGAGAGGTGGTGACGTCGAGCAGGCCGACGCCGTCGACCCGCTCGCCGGCAGAGGTCTCATACCAGTGGCCCAGCACCTGAATCGCCGCGCAGATCGCCAGCACCGGTGCGCCGCGTTCGGCGGCGCGCTGCAGGCCGGGATAGCGCAGCAGATGCCGGGTGGCCAGCCGCTGAGCGTAGTCCTCCGCGCCGCCAAGGGTGTAGAGGTCCAGGGAGTCGGGAACCGGTTCCCTCAGCGTGATGTCGACGATCTCGGCGGGAATACCCCGCAGCCGCAGGCGCTGTCGCAGCACCACCGCGTTGCCGCCGTCGCCGTAGGTGCCCATCACGTCGGGGAGCACCAGCCCGATCCGCACAGGTTCGGTCATGGTGCCTCCCCATGCCGTGCGAGCGCCCGCTGCAGGTGCAGAAACGCGGTGTAGTTGGCGACCACCTCGACATGCCCGGGCGGGCAGGACTCGATCGCCGCGACGGTGTCGTGCATCAGGGCGTGCTCGACGCCCGCGTACCCCAGCCGCACCGCCAGGTCGGTTCCGCGCTCCCCGGCCGCCACCACCGAAGTCCCTTCGAAATGCTCGAACCGGACATCCCACAGCCAGGACAGGTCCTCCCCGTCGGGTACCTGCCCGTTGACCGAAATAACCACTCCCGCAGCCGTTTTGTCGACCATGGAGAGGGCCTCCTGCCAGCCGGCCGGATTCTTCGCCAGCAACATCCGCGCAGTGTGCGCACCGATGCGTACCGTGCGGTAGCGGCCGGCGACTTCGTCGACACCCGACACCGCGGCGACGGCCGACCCGGGTGCGGCGCCCATCACCACCGCGGCGGCGACGGCTTGGGCGGCGTTACCGCGATTCACCGTCCCTGGTAGCGACAGCTGCATCGGCGCGACGAAACCGTCTGGACCGTAAAGGTTTTCGCTGTCGTACCACCACTGCGGTGTAGGGCGTTTGAAATCCGTCCCGGTGGAATACCAGTGCGACTGCTCGCGCACGATCACCTCGCCACTGCGCGGGCAGCTCACCGAATCGTTCGCCCAGCTTCCCCCGGCGGCCACCCACACCACATGGGGACAGTCATAGGCCGCCGACGTCATCAGGACGTCGTCGCAGTTGGCCACCACGACGGCATCGGGGTGGCGGGCCAGGCCGGCGCGCAGCGTGCGCTCGATGTGGTTGATCTCACCGACCCGGTCCAGCTGGTCCCTCGACAGGTTCAGCAGCACGATCACCGACGGGTTCACCGCATCGGACACGTGCGGGACGTGCATCTCGTCCACTTCCAGGGCAGCCAGTCCGGCGTCCCGGTCGGCCGCCAGGGCGGCAACCAGACCCGCGTCCATATTGGCGCCCTCGCTGTTCGTCGCGACTGTCTGATGTCGGCGGCCCGGCGCCTCCGGCGGCCCTATGGTCCGCAGCGCCGCGGCGACCATGCGGGTGGTGGTCGACTTGCCGTTCGTGCCGGTGATCACCGCGATCCGCCGCCCGGTCCCCAGCTGGTGCAGCACGGAACGGTCCAGGGTCATCGCCACCAGGCCGCCGATCATCGCTCCGGCGCCGCGGCCGGACACCCGGGATGCCCAGCGCGCGGCCGATCCCAGAGCCAGCGCGGAACGGCCGCGCAGCGTCATCGTGGGCTTGTTCTTCCGCGTCATCGCAGGTGAGTGTATGCCGAGCGACGGGCGGGCCGCCCCATATGCCGGGGCGAGGGCGCCCGACACGGAGGGGATGTGCGGAATGCTGTCGGCGTCGCGTGCCATTCTGACCTTTGTGAGCCACACCTGGGGACGGCCCGCGCGCGAGGCGGACAACGGCTGGGTCGTCGTCGACGTGGAAACGTCAGGTTTCCGTCCGGGCCAGGCCCGCGTCCTCAGCATCGCGGCGCTGGCGCTGGACCCTGACGGCAATGTCGAGCATTCCGTGGTCAGCCTGCTCAGTCCCGGGGTGGATCCGGGCCCCACCCATGTGCACGGTCTGACCGCCGAGATGCTGGAGGATCAGCCCGCGTTCGACGAGATCGCCGCCGACGTGGCCGACCTGATGCACGGGCGCACGCTGGTCGCCCACAACGCCGCCTTCGACTACTCATTCCTGATCGCCGAGGCCGAACTCGCCGGGATCGTTCTGCCGGTCGACAGCGTCATGTGCACCGTCGAACTGACCCGTCGGCTCAACCTCGGGTTGGACAACCTGCGCCTGGAAAGCCTTGCGCGGCATTGGGATGTTCCGCAGACGCGGGCTCACGACGCGTTCGACGACGCGCTGGTGCTGTCCCGGGTCCTCATCCCGGCCCTGCGGCGCGCCCGTGAGCGCGATGTGTGGCTGCCGGTGCGGCCGGTCAGCCGTCGGCGCTGGCCGAACGGCGCGGTCACCCACGAGGAATTGCGGCCACTGAAACTGCTGGCCTCCAGGATGCCGTGCCCGTACCTCAACCCGGGCCGCTACCAACGGGGTGGTCCGCTGGTTCAGGGCATGCGGGTCGCGTTGTCGGCCGACGTGAAGCGGACTCATGAGGAACTTGTCGAGCGGATCCTGCACGCCGGCCTGGCTTACGCCGACAACGTTGATCCGGAGACCTCGCTGGTGATCTGCAATGAGCCGCTTCCCGAGCAGGGCAAGGGTTTCCAGGCCCGGGAACTGGGCGTCCCGACGGTGTCCGACGAGCAGTTCATGCACAGCGTTGGCGCGGTGAGCAGCGGGGTGGGTATCGACCAGTTCGAGCAACCCGTCGCGCGCGGCCAGCAATTCGCTCTCTTTTAGGGCTCTCCTGACTTATCCGTGGGTGGTTTTTCGGCCGGGTAGTACGGGTCGGTG
>CAZVST010000070.1:12009-23513 GCA_964629725.1 uncultured Mycobacterium sp. | reverse complement strand
CCATCACCCTGGCAAAATCAGGTCAAACTGGTCCCATGCTCATGGCAGACGACAGCCCGCACCGTCAATACCAGCACCTCGCTGGTCACCGGCCGCTTCCCGCGCGAGATCTCGGTCTCGATCGACACATCCTCGACCACCATGTTCTGGTCACCCAGACCGGTCGCGAATACCCTGGACATGCGCAACGCCGTACACCCTTCTCGCGGATTGAACCTTTGACAGTCCAAAACGTAAGCAGGACACGGCGTTGCGCCCAAAACTCAGGTCAGCGAACCCACAACAACGTCACAAGAGCCGCCAACAACCCGCCGCTCTAGCTGACGTGAAAGTCGTTGTCCTCGGGGCATGTCAGCATCGACACCAGTGTGGCGCGGTCCCAGGGCCACAGGTCGATGTTCTTGTCCTCGGTGAAGTACCAGGAATTGCACCCGGTGTTCCACACGGTGGGTCCCATCGCGGACGCGACGTCGTCGTTGAACTGGGTGGTCGCCTCGTCGGTGACCTCGACGGTGCTCAGTGATCCGTCGCGAAACCGCTTGAGCCACTGGGCGATGTAGCCTGCGGTCAGCTCCGAGGTGAACTGCAGCGAGATCGACCCGGTGGGGGAGTTCGGCCCCAGCACGGTGAACAGATTGGGGAAGCCGGGGATTGCGGTCATCCGGTAGGCGCGGGGGCCCTTGGCCCACGCGTCGTCGATGGAGATCCCGTCCCGGCCGAGCAGCGTCATTGGGCGCATGTAGTTGTGGGCGTGGAATCCGGTGGCCAGCACGATGACGTCGGTGTCGCGGTGGGTGCCGTCGGCGGTGCGGATCCCGGTGGGCGTCACCTCGGTGATGGCCTCGCTGACCAGTTCGGCGTTGTCGGCCTGGATCGCCCGGTAATAGGTGCCCGACACCACCTGCCGTTTGCACAGCGGCTGGTAGTCCGGGGTGAGTTTGGCGCGCAACTGCTCGTCGCGCACCTGAGCCCGCAGCGACAGCCGGGCGTAGGCCTGCACGGCCCGGCGCCGCCACGATGGCCGCGTGGTGATGTCGGCGAGAATGCCCGACGCCTTCTGTAGCAGGCCGTACACCGAACTGTGCAGGGCCGGAGACCGTTTCAGCACCGACGCCATCCCGGGCAGTTGCGGCAGCGACATCGGCGCCCACAGCATCCACTGCGCACTGCGGGCGTAGTGGTGAACAGACGCCGCATCGGGCTGCAGCGCCGAGACCACCTGCACGCCGGTCGACCCGGTGCCGACGACGGCGATCCGGGCCCCGGCGGTGTCGATCCGGTCGTCCCAGCGGGCGGTGTGCACCACCGTGCCGCCGAACTCGCCGAGTCCGGGAATGTCGGGGACGAACGGGTGGTGCAGCACGCCGGTCGCACAGATAAGAAAATCGGCTGAGTAGTCGGTTCCGCCGGCAGCGGTGCTGACGGTCCACTCGTTGCTGCGGTCGTCCCAGCGGGCGGCGGTGACTTCGGTGTTCAGCCGGATCAGCGGCGCCAGGCCGAGTTGATCGACCACATCGCGGTGATACTGCTGAATCTCGCTGCCGGTGGCCCAGATCCGGCTCCAGTCCGGTTTGGGGGCGAACCCGAACTGGTAAATCTGGGAGGGCACGTCGCAAGCCAGTCCCGGGTAGCGGTTCCAGTGCCAGACGCCGCCGACGTCGGAGCCCTTCTCCAGGACGGTGATATCGCGGAATCCCTGCTCCCGCAGGACGTATGCCGTGGTGATGCCGGCGACACCGGCGCCGATCACGACGACCCGGGGTTCGCGGTCTGGCGTCACAGCCCGGCCTGCCGGTTGATCCGGTCGGTGTAGGCGCCGCGGGCCGCGGTGTCGATGGAGGTCAGGGCGCGACGGTCGTCGATCAACCGGCGCGCGGCGTTCTGCAGGCGCTCCGGCACGAAGGTGCGGGTTTCCCATGCCGGGGCAACCCATCTGGGCACCGAACGGCGGGCCACCCGGGATCCGGTCACCTCCAGGATCGCGGCGGCGACATCCTCCGGATCGACGGTCGGCATCCCGGCGCCCAGGCGGGCGCCCGAGGCCAGTTCGGTGCGCACCGCCGAGGGCAGCACCGCCGTCACCGCGACGCCGGTGCCTGCGTACTCCTGCCGCGCCGCCAGCGAGGCCCCCAGTGCCGCGAACTTGCTGGCGTTGTAGGTCACCATGCCGGGGATTGGGATCATGCCGGCCATCGAGGCCACGTTCACGACCTGCCCTCGACCGCGCCGCGCCATCGGACCCAGCACTGCCTGCATGCCGTTGAGCACGCCGCGGACGTTGACGTCGAGGGTGAGGTCGCGGATCTGTTCGGCCTCGGCGTCCAGCGCGCCCAGCGGCATGACGCCGGCGTTGTTGACCAGGATGTCCAGCGGTCCGTCCTCAACAGCGATGCGCGCCAACAACTCCCGCCACGACGGCATCGAGGTGACGTCGAGCCGTCCGCCGTGCACCCCCAGATCCTCGGCGGTGCGCAGACAGGCGTCCTCGTCGACGTCACCGATCCACACCCGCGCACCGCGGTCGGCGAACAACGCCGCCGTCGCCGCGCCGATACCCCGCGCACCGCCGGTGATCAGCACCACGGAACCCCGCACCGACGGCTCCGGACGCGATCTCGTCAACTTCATGAAGCCCTCCGCCTGTGTTCCGAGCCGACCGCCGCCGACAGGCTCGGGAACCCGCCGGCATGCAGCCGCTCGGCGATGCCGTCGTGAATGTGCTTGGCCCACAAACCGCCTCCGTAAACGAAGCCCGTATAGCCCTGCAGCAGCGACGCACCCGCGGTGATGCGTTCCCAGGCGTCGTCGGCGGTTTCGATACCGCCCACGCCGATCAGCACCAGCCGGTCGCCGACGCGCGCATACAGCCGCCGCAGCACTTCCAGCGCCCGGTGCGCTACCGGCGGGCCGGAAATGCCGCCCGCGCCGAGGTCCTCCACATGCGGGGTGCGCAGACCGGCCCGTGACACCGTGGTGTTGGTGGCGACGATGCCGGCCAGCCCCATCTCGACGGACAGGTCGGCGACCGCGTCGACGTCGTCGTCGGACAGGTCCGGGGCGATCTTGACCAGCACCGGCTTGGACGTCTCGGCCAGCACTGCGGCCAGGATGGGCCGCAGTGATTCGACGGCCTGTAGATCCCGCAGCCCCGGGGTGTTCGGCGAGCTGACGTTTACCACCAGGTAGGACGCCAGCGGACCGAGCAGGCGGGCGCTGGCGGCGTAGTCCTCGGCCGCGCGCTCCGGCGGGGTCACCTTGGACTTGCCGATGTTCACCCCGATCGGCACGTCCGGGCGGTGGCGGGCCAGCCGCAGCGCAAGCTGACCGGCGCCGGAGTTGTTGAACCCCATACGGTTCAGCAGGCCGCGGTCCTCGGGCAGCCGGAACAGGCGCGGTTCGGGATTGCCGGGCTGCGGTTGCGCGGTCACCGTCCCGACTTCGGCGTATCCGAAACCCATTGCGCCCCAGGTATCCAGGCCAAGGCCGTTCTTGTCGAACCCGGCCGCCAGACCGAGCGGCCCGGGAAAGCGCACTCCGAAGACGGTGCTGGCCAGGATCGGATCGCGCGGGGCCAGGGCTTTGCGCAACGGCGCCCGCGTCGACTCCGACGCGGTCGCACCGCGCAGCGCGCCGAACACCAGGTGGTGGATTCTCTCGGGTGGCGCCTGGAACAACAGCCGCCGCACCGCGTCGTAGATCACAGGCCCGGCTGATCGGTCGGCCGGGCGAACTGCTGCCCGACGGCTGACTTTCTGCGCCGCAACAGCACCCGCCTGCTGCCGTCGGTGTAGAGCCGAACCCGCGTCAGTTCCCAGCCGCGGTACTCGGCTTCGATCGACAGCCGGGTGGACGCAGTGATCCTGGTGACCTCCGGCGGCAGCCGCAGTGGAATCCACTCGTAGTCGTCGGAGAGTTCGGCCTCCCAGGCCGCCGGCATCCCTCCCCTGGCGGCAGTCACGGCGAGCCGCCCGCGTTGCGGATCACCTGCACCCCCGCGCCCGACGCCGACACCACGTACAGGGTGCCGGTGGTGTCGTCGAAAGCCAGCGCGTTGGGTTGCTGCACGGTCGGATAGCGAACCTTCTCCACGGGGATGCCAGTAGCCAGATCGTAGCCAACGACGGTGTTCGACGCGGTCAGCGAAACCCACACCAGGGTCTTGGACCCGGTGATGCCGTAGGGCGCACCGCCGACCGGGTAGGCCTGGCGCTCGATCAACGGGTCGACCCCGAAGACCAGCAACTGCCCGCCGCGGGTGTCGGCGACCAGCACCCGGCCCATCGGATCGGACGCGATGGTGGTGGCGCCCAGCCCGGCGCGCAACGCCAGACCGGCGCCGCCATCGGGCGTCAACTCGGTCACCGAGGTTTGGGCGCGGTCCAGCACCACAGCGGTATCCCCTTGGGCCACAATCGCATCCACGCGGGCGAAGTTGTTCGCCGTTCCGCCCACGGTGTTGTTCGCGGTCAGGGTCAGCGCCGTGCCGTCGGCGCTGCCCAGCACCAGTCGGCCATCGGCGCGGCGGGCGATCGCGGTGAAGTCGGTGTCCTGCTGCCCCTCGACGGTCGTCTTTGCCGACGTTCCCGCCCCGAGGTCGACAGTGAAGAAGCCGCCCCGGGTGGCCGCGTAGGCCGACCCGTGGCCGTTGGCGGCGACGGCCGTCGCCGGACCGGGTAGCCGCACGTTGCGCGGCTTCTCCGAGCGGCCGACCACGGTGAGGTTGGCCTCACCGCCGTTGGCCCCGGGGGTGAAGACGACCAGCGATCCGCTGGCGGAGTCGACGACCGCGGCCTGCGGATTGCCGCCCAACGGCAGAACCTCCCCGGCCGGCGGCGTCCCGGCCGGCGGGGACAGCGCCGCCGAACCCGGTTCGATCGTCTTCGGCGCCGGGGTGATCGGGCTCTTCGAGCAGCCCGTTGCAGCCATTGCCATCGCGAGTAAGCCCGCCATCAGGCTGCGCAACGTGACGCGGCTGGCATGCTGTGGCAAAGGGTGGCCCTCGGTGTGTCGGATCCGCGCGAGGTCGGCGGGTCGGTTGAAGACGCAGTGTAGGTCCATCGAGCTCACCGGCAGTCCGCGGATCCCGCTCGCGATGCCGTAAGTCGCGTTATGGTGATGTCATGACGTTGGCGTCCGCCCCCCATTCCCCCGGGGCCGAGTTCGTCATCGAAGACCTCACGACCGGCCTGTTCGCCAGCGGCTTCGGCCGGCTCGGTGACGGCCGCTGCTTCTCCTTCCACGTGCACCGCGGTCAGCTGGTGGTCGAGGTGTACCGGCCGCGGCTGGCAGGTCCGGTGCCGATGCCCGAGGATGTCATCGCGCGCGCCAGCCGTGGTCTGGGTGATCTGGACATCGACGACGCCCGCAGCCTGTCCGCTGCCGTGCGCGACGCCGTCGCAACTGCCGTGCCGGAGCGCTGACAGAATCGCACGGTACGGTCAGCGCCGTGAACGTGATGTCGATGTCGTGGTTGCAGGTCGTCGTCTTGTCGGTCGTTCAGGGGCTCACCGAGTTCCTGCCGATCTCCTCGTCGGCTCACCTCGCCATCGTCTCGCGGGTGTTCTTCGCCGGCGATGCGGGCGCGTCGTTCACCGCCGTCTCCCAACTCGGCACCGAGGTCGCCGTCCTGGTCTACTTCGCCCGCGACATCATCCGCATCCTCAAGGCGTGGTTCGACGGTCTGCTGGTCCGGGCGCACCGCAACAATCCTGATTATCGGCTGGGCTGGTACGTGATCATCGGCTCGATCCCCATCGCGGTGCTCGGCTACGCCTTCAAACACTTCATCCGCTCAGAGGTCCGCAACCTCTGGGTGATCGCCACCGCGATGCTGCTGTTCTCCGCGGTCATCGCCGCCGCCGAGTACTTCAGCCGCCAGAACCGTCACGTCGAGGACTTGACCTGGCAGGACGGGCTGTCCATCGGTCTTGCCCAATGTCTGGCACTGGTGCCCGGCGTCTCCCGCTCGGGTGCCACCATCAGCGCCGGCCTGTTCCGGGGGCTGGACCGGCCGCTGGCCGCCCGGTTCGGCTTCCTGCTGGCCATCCCGGCGGTGTTCGCCTCCGGCCTGTTCTCGCTGCCCGACGCCTTCCACCCGGAGACCGAGGGCATGAGCGCCACCGGCCTGCAGTTGGCGGTGTCGGTGGTGATCGCCTTCGTGATCGGGTACGCCGCCGTGGCATGGCTGCTGCGTTTCCTCACCCACCACGCCATGTACTGGTTCGTCGGCTACCGCGTCGCGCTGGCGTTGACGCTGATGGCGCTGCTCGTCACCGGTGTGGTGGCGGCGGGCTGAGCGGGAAAGTCCGCTAGATGACCGTCATCCTGCTGCGCCACGGCCGCTCGGTATCCAATACCGCGCACACCCTGGCCGGGCGGACCGAGGGCGTCGAGCTCGATGAAAAGGGCACCGCCCAGGCCGCCGAACTCGTCGACCGGGTCGCCGGCCTGCCGATCAGGGCGCTGGTGCGCTCGCCGCTGCTGCGCTGCCGGCTCACCCTGGAACCGCTGGCCGCCGCGCTCGGTCTGGACCCGGTCGTCGACGACCGGCTCTGCGAGGTCGACTACGGGCAGTGGACCGGCCGCAAACTCAGCGAACTGGTCACCGAGCAACTGTGGTCGGTGGTCCAGCAGCAGCCCAGCGCCGCGGTCTTCCCCGGCGGGGAGGGGCTGGCGGAGGTGCAGGCCCGAGCGGTGGCCGCGGTCCGCGAACACGACCGCCGGCTGGCCGACGAGCACGGCGCCAACGTGCTGTGGGTGGCCTGCACCCACGGTGACGTGATCAAGGCCGTGGTCGCCGACGCCCTGGGCAGCCACCTCGACAGCTTCCAGCGCATCGTCGCCGACCCCGCCTCCATGAGTGTGATCAGATACACCGACGCGCGCCCGTACGTGCTGCACGTCAACCACACCGGTGCCCGGCTGGCGTCGGTACTGCACGCGGCCCCGGTAGTCACCGAGCCCGGCTCCGGTACGGACGCGGTCGTCGGCGGTTCCACTGACTGAACCGTGACAGCCAGCGTGAGAGCCCATTTCTTTGGCGTCCTGCCGGTATTTTGGGACTGACCATGGCCCGCTCCATTCACGTCTTCCGCACACCCGACCGATTCGTCGCCGGGACCGTGGGCGAGCCCGGAAACCGGACCTTCTACCTCCAGGCCGTCCACGACAAGCGGGTCGTCTCGGTGCTGCTGGAGAAGCAGCAGGTAGCGGTGCTGGCCGACCGGATCGGGGCGCTGCTGGCCGAGGTGCAGCGGCGGTTCGGCACCCCAGTGCCGCCGGAAGTCGAGGTCACCGACCTCGGACCGCTGATCACCCCGCTCGACGCGGAGTTCCGGGTCGGCACCATGGGCCTGGGCTGGGATGCCGAGGCGCAGAGCGTGGTAGTGGAGCTGCTGGCGGTCAGCGACACCGAGTTCGACGCCTCGGTGATCCTCGACGACGCCGAGGACGGCCCGGACGCGGTGCGGGTGTTCCTGTCCCCGGAGTCGGCGCGGGAGTTCGCCGCCCGGTCGCACCGCGTCATCTCGGCGGGGCGCCCCCCGTGCCCACTGTGCGACGAACCGCTGGACCCCGCGGGCCATCTGTGCGTGCGGACCAACGGCTACCGCCGCGGTGCACTGGCGCGCGACGGTGAGGTCACCGGGGATGATCTCGACCCGTGACCGGCCCCTTATGAAGAGCCCGGGGGAGCGGCACGACGCTCTTCTTCGCGGCGAATTGACCCCGGTGGGTCGCATCCGCTCGGCGAGCAACGCGACCTTCCTGTGCGAGGCGCGGCTCGGCGAGACGGTGGTCGAGTGTGTGTACAAACCGGTGGCGGGGGAGCAGCCGCTGTGGGATTTCCCCGACGGCACCCTGGCCGACCGTGAGGTCGGGGCGTACCTGATCTCCGAGGCGCTGGGTTGGAACATCGTGCCGCACACCATCATTCGCCAGGGTCCGGCCGGCATCGGCATGGTGCAGCGGTGGGTCGAGCAGCCCGAGCAACCCGAGAACGCCGGCATGGTCGACTTATGTCCGGCCGACGCCCTACCGCCCGGCTATCTGTCGATCCTGACCGCCTACGACTACTCCGGCGGCGAGGTGACGCTGGTCCACGCCGACCATCCGCAGTTGCTCCGGATGGCGGTGTTCGACGTCGTCGTCAACAACGCCGACCGCAAGGGCGGCCATATCCTGGCCGGCTCCGACGGCGGTGTGTACGGAGTCGACCATGGGGTGTCGCTGCATGCCCACGAAAAACTGCGCACCGTGCTGTGGGGGTGGGCCGGGGAGGCGATCCCCGGCACCGAAGTGGAGGCTCTGACCAGGCTCGACACCGAGCTGGCCGGCAAGCTGGGCACCCGGCTGCGCAAGCACATCACGGGCGCGGAGCTGGCCGCGCTGCGGCGGCGGATCCGGCGCCTGATCGAAGACCCGGTCATGCCGTCGCCCAACGGCCGACGGCCGTTGCCCTGGCCGGCTTTCTAGCCGCCGGTGACCGAGTTCGTCAAGCGCAACCCGGCTGCGCCCCCGGGTCTTTTCGCCTGTGAGGCAACGGGTTTGGCGTGGCTGGCGGAGGTGCCCGACGGGGTGCCGTGCGCCCGGGTGCTGGGCTGGGACGAGACCGGCCTGACCCTGCGGCGGCTACCCGCGGCGGGAGCGACGGCGCCGGCGGCCCATGAATTCGGCCGACGCCTGGCGCTCACCCACGACGGGGGAGCGGACGGTTTCGGCGCCGCGCCGGACGGCTGGGCCGGGCCCGGATTCTTCGGCCCGACCCATCACCCGCTGCCGATGAGTCTGGTGGCCCACGACAGCTGGGGCCGCTTCTACGCCGACGAGCGGCTGGCCCCGATGCTCGGCCATGCTGCCGGCCCGCTTCCGGTGCAGACCCGCGATCTCGTCGAGCAGGTGATGATGCGTTGTCGCGCCGGCGATTTCGACGACGCAGACCCGCCCGCCCGGCTGCACGGCGACCTGTGGAGCGGCAACGTGATGTGGAAACCGGGCGGTGCCGTGCTGATCGACCCGGCAGCGCACGGCGGACACCGGGAGACCGACCTCGCCGCGCTCGCGTTGTTCGGCTGCCCGCATCTCGACGAGATCATTCGCGCCTACCAGAGCGTCCGGCTGTTGCGGCCGAACTGGCGTGACCGCGTCGGCCTGCATCAGCTGTATGTCCTGCTGGCCCATGTGGCGCTGTTCGGCGCCGGCCACGCGCGGCAGGCCGCGCAGGCGGCCCGTGCCTCGCTCATGCTCGCCTAAGCGGGCGGCGTGTTCGGCTGGAAGTGCATGATGCCGCTATCGGCCTCCAGTGAAAGGTGCAACTTGCCGTCTTTGACCAGGTACGACCGCACCCGACCGAGGGCCGCGGCCACCTTGCTGTCCTCCGAGGGCTGTGGGCAGGCCATCCGGGTCAGGGCGATCGGTCCGAAGGTCAAACTGCCGGAGTCGGGTCCGCTGGCCTCGATCTTCCAGGTCGAGTTGCCGCGGTTGCAGTCGACGCGGAAGCCGGCCTTCCCGTCGTCGCCGAAGGTCACCGTGTACTTCGACGGGTCGGCGATAGTGATGCCGGGCTCCTCCTGTTTGGACGCCATGGATTCGACGGTGAGCAACTGCCAGGTGGTCCCGGTCAGGTCGACCGGCTTCGACGAGTCGGACGAGCCGGACAACCCGGACGAGCCGCAGCCCGACGCCGTCAGGGCAACTACGGCACCCGCCGCGGCGGCAACGACCATCATGCGCATGCCCGCAAATGTACCGTCGGCCCGCGCCGACGGGCCGGTTCGGCGCATCGGCAATACTGACGGGGTGGTTCGCACTGATGCCGAGTTGGCCGCCGATCTGGCCGGGGAGGCCGGGCGGCTCCTACTGGCGGTGCGCAACGAAGTCGGGCACGATTTCCCGCCCGCCCTCGGCGACGCTGGCGACGCCCGCGCCAACGCCCTTCTGCTGCGCCGGCTGCGTGACGAACGCCCGGGCGACGCGGTGCTCTCCGAGGAGGCCCACGACGATCTGAAACGGCTGCACGCCGACCGGGTGTGGATCATCGACCCGCTCGACGGCACCCGGGAGTACTCGATGCCGCGCCGCGAGGACTGGGCGGTGCATGTGGCGCTGTGGCAGCGCACCGGGGTATCCGGCGCCGGGCATGCGGAGGGCACCATCACCGACGCCGCGGTGGCGCTGCCCGCCCTCGGCGAGGTGCACCGCAGTGACACCGCGACCGCCCCGCCCGCGCCGCGGTCCGGGCCGATCCGGATCACCGCCAGCTCCAACCGTCCGCCGGCGGTGCTGTGGCTGCTGCGCGACCGGCTGGACATCGAGTTCCTGAGGATCGGGTCGGCCGGAGCCAAGGCGATGGCCGTGCTGCGCGGCGCCGCCGACGCCTACATCCACGCCGGCGGCCAATGGGAGTGGGACTCGGCGGCTCCGGCCGGTGTGCTGCAAGCCGCCGGCCTGCACGCCACCCGGCTGGACGGTTCGCCGCTGCGGTACAACCGTCCCGATCCCTACCTGCCGGACTTGCTGATATGCCGGCCGGAGATCGCCGGGGTGCTGCTCGACGCCATGTGGCAGGCCAGCTGATGCGCGCCTGGGATTCCGTCGACATTCCCGCGGTGCCGGGCCGGGGCCCCCAGCTGCGGCTCTACGACAGCGCCGACCGGCAGGTCCGGCCGACAGTGCCGGGCCCGACGGCGACCATGTACGTCTGCGGGATCACGCCCTACGACGCCACCCACCTCGGCCATGCCGCCACCTACCTGACCTTCGATCTGGTCAACCGGGTGTGGCTCGACCACGGCCACCGGGTGCACTACGTCCAGAACGTCACCGACGTCGACGACCCGCTGTTCGAACGGGCCGAGCGGGACGGGATCGACTGGCGCGACTTGGGCGCCCGGGAGACCGATCTGTTCCGCGCCGACATGGCCGCCCTGCGGGTGCTGCCGCCCCAGGACTACGTCGCCGCCACCGAGGCCATCGACGAGGTGGTCGAAATGGTGGAGAAGCTGCTGGCGTCCGGCGCGGCCTACGTCGTCGACGACCCGCAGCACCCCGACGTGTACTTCCGTGCCGACGCCGACCCGGTGTTCGGGTACGAGTCCAACTACGACCGCGACACCATGCTGCGGTTGTTCGCCGAGCGCGGGGGAGACCCGCAACGACCCGGAAAGTCCGATCCGCTCGACGCGCTGCTGTGGCGGGTAGAGCGCCCGGGCGAGCCGAGCTGGCCGTCGCCGTTCGGCCCCGGCCGGCCCGGCTGGCATATCGAGTGCGCAGCAATCGCTTTGAGCCGCATCGGTTTCGGGTTCGACGTCCAGGGCGGCGGCAGCGATCTGATCTTCCCGCACCACGAGTTCTCCGCCGCGCACGCCGAATGCGCGACCGGCCGGCGCCGGTTCGCCCGGCACTACGTGCACGCCGGCATGATCGGCTGGGACGGCCACAAGATGTCTAAGAGCCGGGGCAATCTCGTGCTGGTGTCGGCACTGCGGGCCGCTGGCGTGGACCCGGCC
>CAZVST010000070.1:0-11909 GCA_964629725.1 uncultured Mycobacterium sp. | reverse complement strand
GCGGCTGCACCGCTGGCGCACCGCGGCGGCCCTGCCGGCCGGGCCGGACGCCACCGACCTCGTCGGACGGCTGCGCCGCTATCTGGCCGACGACCTCGACACTCCCAAAGCGCTTGCCGCTGTTGACGGCTGGGTGACCGACGCACTGGGGTACGGCGGAAGTGAACCGGGTGCACCGGCGTTGGTTGCGCTGGCTGTCGATGCCTTGCTCGGTGTCCGGTAGCTTTGGCTGCCATGGGCACCGTCGACGGCAGAGTCGTCTTCATCACCGGGGGAGCCAGGGGGATCGGCGCCGACGTCGCGCGCCGGTTGCACCGCAAGAACGCCAAGCTGGTGTTGACCGATATCGACGCTGCACCGCTGGCTGAGCTGGCCGCCGAACTCGGTGATGACGATGTGCTGACCGCCGTCGCCGACGTTCGTGACTTGGCCGCCATGCAGTCGGTGGCGGCCCGCGCGGTCGAGCGGTTCGGCGGAATCGACGTCGTGGTGGCCAACGCCGGCATCGCGACATTCGGGTCGGTGTTGCAGATTGATCCGGAGGCCTTCAAACGACTCATCGACATCAATGTGCTCGGCGTCTTCCATACCGTGCGCGCGACTCTGCCCTCGATCATCGAGCGGCGCGGCTACGTCTTGATCGTGTCGTCCTTCGCCGCGTACGCCGCATCCCCCGGGCTCGCGCCGTACCACACCGCCAAGGCCGGGATCGAGCATTTCGCCAACGCCTTGCGGCTCGAGGTGGCCCATCGGGGCGTCGACGTCGGTTCAGCGCACATGTCTTGGATCGACACGCCGATGGTGCAGGACGCCAAGGGGGACCTGGGCAGTTTCACCGAGATGCTCGCCAGACTGCCGAATCCGTTGGGTAAGACGACGAGCGTGGACAAGTGCGGCGAGGCTTTCGTCAAAGGCATCGAAGGCCGCAACAGGCGGGTGAATGTGCCCGGGTGGGTCGGGGCGTTCCGGTGGCTGCGCCCAGTGCTGTCGACCCCACTCGGGGAGAAGCAGATCAACGCCTTGACCCCCGAGATTCTGCCGAAGATGGATGCCGAGGCAGCAGCGCTGGGCCGTTCGACCAGCGCCCGTTCCGAGATGTTGGAGAAGCATTGAGATTCCGCGCCGTTCTTGTCGCCATTCTGCTGATCGCGCTGACTGCAGGGTGCTCTGCCGTCGATACGGCGAAGCAGACGAGCGCGGGGTCGTCGACTCCCAATGGGCCGGTCACCGCCGACCAGGCCCGGGCGATCGCCAAGGAGGCCTACATCTACGGCTTCCCGATGGTCGACAGCTACCGGATCCAGTACTCGTACTTCATCAATCCCGCCAGCCCCGAGTACAAAGGACCCTGGAACGAAGTCCATAGCACCGCAAGGGTTTTCACGCCGGCCGACACCACCATCCAGACGCCGAACTCCGACACCCCGTACTCGATGCTCGGGGCGGATCTGCGTGCCGAGCCGCTGGTGCTGCTGGTGCCCCCGATCGCCGACCGCTACTACTCGCTGCAGTTCATCGACGACTACACCTACAACTTCGCCTATGTCGGCAGCCGCACCACCGGTAGCGAGGGCGGCGCGTATCTGCTGTCCGGACCGGGGTGGACCGGCGAGAAGCCCGACGGCATCAAAGAGGTCATGAAGGCCGATACCGACTTCGCACTGGTCGCCTACCGCACCCAGCTGTTCGGTCCCGACGACCTGGAGAACGTCAAGAAGATCCAGGCCGGCTACAAGGCGATGCCGCTGTCGACGTTCCTCAAGAAGCCGGCCGCGGCTGCTGCGCCGGCTATCGACTTCCCGACGCCGCTGAGCCCTGACGATCAGAAGACGTCGCTGAAGTTTTTCGACCTGCTTGACTTCCAGCTGAAGTTCGCCCCGACGCTGGAGTCGGAGAAGGACATCCGTGCCCGGTTCGCCTCGATCGGCCTCACCGGCGACGGCACGTTCAGTTCCGAGAAGCTCAGCCCCGACATGCGACAAGCGTTCAAGGACGGGATGGCCGACGCCTGGGCGGAATTCTCCACGTTCAAGAAGGACAAGGTCGACACCGGTGAGGTCAAGGCTGGCGAACTGTTCGGAACCAAGGAGCAGTTGAACGGCAACTACTTGTATCGGATGGCGGCCGCGGTGATCGGGATCTACGGCAACTCCAAACAGGAAGCCATCTATCCAGTGCTGTCCACCGACGCCGACGGCAAGCCGTTGAGCGGTGAGAACAAGTACACCCTTACGTTCCCGGCCGGTGGATTGCCGCCGGTGAACGCGTTCTGGTCGGTGACGATGTACAAGCTGCCGGAGAGCCTGCTGGTGGACAATCCGATCAACCGCTACGTGATCAACTCGCCGATGCTGCCGAACCTGACGCGGAACCCCGACGGCGGCGTGACGCTCTACATCCAGAACAGCCCGCCGGCCTCCGACAAGCAGCCCAACTGGCTGCCCGCGCCGCCCGGACCGTTCACCGTCTTCATGCGCCTGTACTGGCCGAAACCCGAAGCGCTCAACGGTAGCTGGCAGCCGCCCAAACTGACGAAGGTCAGCGGTTAGGTCACGACGAAAGGCAGGGAATCTCTGCTGATGACAGTGCCCTTGCCATCGCGAACGTGGGCGGAAACGACATACGTTCCGGCTGATGGCAGGGTGCTTGTGAAGTCGGGTCTCGTTTGAAACCGCAGCTTCGTGTGAGGCTGTCTGGACGGGCGCAGCCCATAAAGTTTTGTCAAAGTAAAGGCATAGCGCAGGCTTGGCCTTCCGCTCGCCGCGCAATGCCAGGTCACTTGGACACCGGATTTCTGCGGGCTCATCACACTGGCAACGGGACCTTCTACATGCAAAGGCCTGGACGCTTCCGACTGCAGGATTGTGTTCTTTGCGCCGACGGCAAAAAATGAGCCGTTACCGAACGTGCAGGCGAGCAGGGCGCTGGCGAACATTCCGGTGTTCCGCTGGGTCCAGCTCACGCCGTCCGGCGAGGTGAACAGAGATGAGCCGTTGTTGCTCATCGCTACGAACTCGGGTGGGTGAGAACTGTAATAGACACCAGTCCACCAGTAGCTGGGATCATCGCTTTGCACGTACCAGTGTTTGGCGTCTTTCGACGTCAGTACCTGCCCGTACCAGGAAACGGCGACGAAGCGGTTGTCCCCGAATGCGACGCCGCGCAATTCCGTTGTTATCCCCGTGTGCCGCCTGACCCAGGCAAGACCATCATCGTCAGAGGTTTGAATGGTGCCGTTCTCACCGACTGCGACGAAATAACCCAATCCGTACGTGACGGACAGCAGGCTTTCTGTCCCCCAGCTTCGGCCGTTCCACGTTGTCATATCGGTCGAGCGGAGGATGTTGCCGCCGTGGCACACTCCGACGAGGGTGCCGTCATGGATGGCTATGGCGTTCATCGAGTGCGGCACGCTGCACGGTCGCCAGTCTGATCCGTCCTCGGAAATCAGCACTGCGGCATCGATGCCGGCAACGATGAAGCTACCTGCCGTGCCATCGCCACCGGTGTAAACGACTTCGGAGAGTGGATATGTTGACGGACAAGGGATCTCGGTCCAAGAAACGAGGTCTGAGGAGGTGACCATTACCGGGTCTTGCTGTAGGCCATAGATACTGCGACGCCGGCCGACCGCGACCAGGTTTCCGTTCCCATACGCGACTCCATGAAAGCTCGCCGAGGAATCTGAGTTGTTCCTGCGGTTCCAACTGACGGCATCGCTTGAGGTCAAAATCGCGCCGCTGAAGCCGCCAATGAGATAGGTACCGTTGCCGAAGGCGGTGTCGAGAAGCAACTCGCGCGTGACAGGAGTTACATTCGACTGCTCGGTCCAGTTCAGGCCGTTGATCGACGTGAGAATGTACGCCAAATGGTCCGCGCCATTCGTATCCTCCTTCGCGCCCACCGCGATGAAGCGCCCATTGACATAGTTGACGCCGCAGGCCGGCGCACTACCGGGGAAGGTGCTGGGATCCCATTTATTTCCGTCAAAGGAACGGAGCGCTCCCGATTGGTTCAGGGTGACGAAGTAACCTCCGCCAAAACTGATGGCCCCAAGCTCATCCTGCGTTGTCAGTGATTTGTCACTCCATTGTGTACCGCTGGAGGATTGAAGAACCGTTTGATTGTGGCCGACAACGACAAAGACATCGTTGCCGTAGCCGATACCCGTGAAATCCTCACTCTCTTTTCCGGCAATGTCGAGGCTTTGACGGGTCCAACGCGCGCCGTCCAGAGAGGACGTTATCGCGCCGCATTTCCCTACGGCTACGAACGTTCCCTTGCCATACGCGACATCGCAAAGAAGGTGGCTGGTGCCTGAATCTGGGTTGTCCCACTCCAGGCCATCCGTGGAGGTGAAAAGGCGGCCGTAGCTCCCCACCGCGACAAACAGGCCATTGAGAAAGCGAACAGCGCTGAGATGAGCACAGAGTTCTTTGATGGTCCATTTTATGGTGTCGGTCGAACACATGGCGGTGCCCGCGCCGGTCACGGCAACAAATGTGCCGTTACCAAATGCGACGCAATAGATCTCATTCCCCTGAGGAAGGGGACTCCGCCACTTCCAGACATCCAAAGACACTTCGTCCCCCCAGTCGGTTCAGAGCGTCACGGTGCCGTAGCTGCCGACCTGACCGACCAGGTACCGCAGCTGGTCGGTCGCCGACCCGAAGGTCTGGTCGATGGCCGTCAGCCGGGCCGCGTAGTGGGCGATCGGGAATTCGGCGGTGACGCCGATACCGCCATGCAACTGGATCGACTCCTGGGCGATGTGCTGCCCGGACCGCCCGATCTGCAGCTTGGCGCGCGCGCCGATCGTCGGGTCGAAGCTGCCGTCGGCGAGCGACACCGCCAGGTAGTAGCTCATACTGCGGGCCAGTTCCAGTGAGACGTACATGTCGGCGGCGCGCTGGGTCAGCGTCTGGAACGACTTGAGCGGCACCCCGAACTGCTTGCGGGTCTTGAGGTAATCCGTTGTCAGGCGCAAAGATTCGTCCATCGCCCCGACCGCCTCGGCGCACAGCGCGGACTGGAAGCGCAGGATGGCCGCGGTGATGGCCTCGCCGGCGTCGCCGCCCGCCCCGAGCGGCTGCGCCGCGGTGTTGTTGAAGATGACGTCCGCGCCGCGCTGGCCGTCGAAGGTCCGGTAGCCGACCCGGGTGACCGCCGCACCGTCGACCAGGAACACTCCGGCACCGCCACCCGGCAGGGCGGCGGAGACGACGAAGGTGTCGGCACGATCCCCGGCCAGTACCGGGTTCTTGCGGCCGGTGATGGTCCAGCTGCCGGCGTTCTCGCTTGCCCGGGTGGCCAGTTCGGCGGCCCCGCGCCGGCCCGGCTCGGTGTGGGCGAAGGCCAGCAGCCGGCTGCCGGCGGCCACCCCGTCGAGCAGCGCGCGCTGCTCGGCCGAACCGTGCTCGGCGATAACCCCGCCGGGGATCAGCGCGGCCGCCGCGACCGGCTCGGGCGCCAGTCGACGGCCCACCTCGGTCATGACGGCCATGACTTCAATCGGACCGGAGGCATCGGGATCTGCGGGGTCGTCGAATCCCAGTCCGAGGATCCCGATCTCGGCGAGCTGCTGCCACACCTGCGGGCTGTAGCCCTGTTCGGACTCGACCACCGTGTTGCGCTTCTCGGTGTCGTAGCCGGACAGCACGTCGCGGGTGGTGTCGGCCAGCAGTTGCTGCTCTTCGGTCATGTCAAAGTTCATTTGGCACGGTCCTCTCCGGAAAAATACTTAGAGCCCCAGAATCGTGGAGGCGATGATGGTGCGCTGCACCTCGTTGCTGCCGCCGTAGATCGACGTCTTGCGGTAGTTCAGGTACCGGGGCGCGGCGTGCTGGGCCCACTCGGGGGAGTCCACCGCCTCCGGCGCACCGAACGGCAGGGCGTCGGGGCCGGCCACTTCGACCGCCAACTCAGTGACCGCCTGCTGCAGCTGGGAGCCGCGGAGTTTCAGGATCGACGACGCCGGGTTGGGCTTGCCGCCGGCTTCCGAGCCGCTGACCCTCAACTGGGTCAGCTCCAGGGCCAGCAGTTCGTTCTCTACCTCGGCCACCCGGGCGGCGAACAGCGGATCCTCCAGCAGCGTCGAGTCACCCAGCGCAGTCTTGGCGGCGCGCTCCTTGACCTCGGTGAGCCACACCTTGCTGGTGCCGACCCGGGCGATGCCGGTGCGCTCGTTGGACAGCAGGAACTTCGCGTAGCTCCACCCGGCGTTCTCCTCGCCGACCAGTTGGTCGGCCGGGACTCGGACGTCCTCGAACCACACCTCGTTGACCTCGTAGCTGCCGTCGATCAGCTTGATCGGACGCAAAGTGATTCCGGGAGTGGACATTTCGGCCAGGATGAACGAGATGCCCGCCTGTTTCTTCGGTGCGTTGGGGTCGGTGCGGGCCAATAGGAAAATCCAGTCGGCGTACTGCCCCAGGGTGGTCCAGGTCTTTTGGCCGTTGATGATGTAGTGGTCACCGTCGCGCACCGCGGTGGTCCGCAGCGAGGCGAGGTCCGAGCCGGCCTCCGGTTCGGAGAAGCCCTGGCACCACCAGATGTCGAGGTTGGCCGTCGCGGGCAGGAACCGCTCCTTGAGCGCCTGGGAGCCGAACTCGGCGATCACCGGGCCGACCATGCTCGCGTTGAACGCCAGCGGTTCGGGGACGCAGGCCATCCGCATCTCCTCGGCCCAGATCTGGCGCTGCAGCGGCGTCCAATCCTTGCCGCCCCATTCCACCGGCCAGTTCGGCACCGCCAGGCCGGCCTCGTTGAGGACGCGCATGGAGGTGACGACGTCGTCGGGGTAGTTCAAGCTCTCGGTGCGGACCCGCTCGCGGATCTCGGCGGGGAACTTCTCATTGAAGAACTCCCGCAATTCATCCCGGAACGCCAGGTCGGCGTCGCTGAGCGCAAGTTTCATCCCATGACCTCCTGCAAAGACCCCCGAAAACGACCTCTGTCAATGTAGAGGGATACCCCGGTTGGGTTGCACGGCAGTATCGATTCACCGTGACCGTTCGATGACGTGCGGATGCGGGACTATTTTCCGCGCCGGCGCAGATACCGCTCGAACTCGGCGGCCAGCGTGTCGCCGTCCACCTTCGACAACGTCTCGTTGACGTCGATCTCGGCGTCCCCGCGCTCCTCCAGGCTCGCCACATAGTCGGCGATCTCCTCGTCATCGGCGGTCATCTCGGTGACGGCCAGTTCCCACTCCTCGGCCTGCTCGGGCAGTTCGCCCAGCGGCACCTCGATGTCGAGGACTTCCTCGACCCGGCGCAGCAGGGCCACCGTGGCCTTCGGGCACGGCGGCTGCGACACGTAGTGCGGCACCGCCGCCCAGAACGTCACGGCCGGAATCCCGGCTGCCACGCAGGCGTCCTGGAAGACCCCGGCGATCCCGGTCGGCCCCTCATAGCGCGACTCCTCCAGCCCGAAAGTCTTCGCAGAGTCGGGGGAGTAGGCGGCCCCGGACACCGGCACCGGCCGGGTGTGCGGGGTGTCGGCGAGCAGCGCCCCCAGGATGACGACGGTGTCGACGTTGAGCTTGTCGGCGATGCCGAGCAACTCCGCGCAGAAGCTGCGCCAGCGCATGTTGGGTTCCACCCCGTGCATGAGCACGATGTCGCGGTCCGCCCCCGGCGGCCGGCAGTAGGAGATCTGCATCGACGGCCACACAAGTTCGCGGGTGACGCCGTCGACCTGCCGGATAACCGGACGGTTTACCTGGTAGTCGTAGTAGGACTCGTCGTCGATCTCGATGATCGGCTGGGCTTCCCAGATCTCGTCGAGGTGTTCCAGCGCGTCGCTCGCGGCGTCGCCGGCGTCGTTCCAGCCCTCGAACGCCGCGACCACGATGGTGTTGTGGAGTTCAGGCAGGCTGGGGCCTTGCGTGCCATCGAACTTCCACGACGTCATTCGTCCAGCCTAAGCCCTGCCTGGCTGCCACGATCGGATGACGACGTAGACTTTCGGGGGTCGAGAGGCGTTGCAACGGCTATCCGGCGGGGCTTGCTTCATTTTGGGGGCCAGGATCCCGGGTATCCGCCACGCTCGGCAGAGTTAAAGGACGCCTTCCGCTGAGGAAGGAGCGCACGTGACCGCCAGCCAGCCGAACACTTTCGCGCCGAACATCCGCCCCGACTGCACCGATGCGCTGAGGGCGGAACTCAACCGCCGGATCATGGTGATCGACGGC
This sequence comes from uncultured Mycobacterium sp., assembly GCA_964629725.1. Classification (GTDB taxonomy): domain Bacteria; phylum Actinomycetota; class Actinomycetes; order Mycobacteriales; family Mycobacteriaceae; genus Mycobacterium. The sequence continues at coordinate 3,715 of CAZVST010000070.1, read as the reverse complement.
GCGATGGGCACGGCGATCCAGCGTGACCGGCCCGACGAGGCCGGCTACCGCGGTGAGCGGTTCAAGACCTGGCCGAGCGATCTCATCGGCAACAACGACCTCCTCACGCTGACCCAGCCGGACATCATCGAGGGCATCCACCGCGAGTACCTCGCGGCGGGCGCGGACATCCTGGAGACCAACACCTTCAATGCGAATGCGGTCTCGCTCTCCGATTACGGCATGGCCGACTTCAGCTACGAACTGAACTACGCCGGCGCCGCCCTGGCCCGTCAGGCCTGCGACGAATTCAGCACCCCGGACAAGCCCCGGTACGTCGCCGGGGCGCTGGGCCCGACGACACGCACGGCGTCGATCTCGCCGGACGTCAACGACCCCGGCGCGCGCAACGTCTCCTACGACCAGCTGGTCGCCGCGTATCTCGAGGCCGCCAACGGCCTGGTCGACGGTGGCGCCGACATCCTCATCATCGAGACTATCTTCGACACGCTGAACGCCAAGGCCGCGGTGTTCGCCGTCGAGACCCTGTTCGAGGAGCGCGGACGGCGCTGGCCGGTCATCATCTCGGGCACCATCACCGATGCCTCCGGGCGGACGTTGTCCGGTCAGGTCACCGAGGCGTTCTGGAACTCGATCCGGCACGCCAGGCCGATCGCCGTCGGCCTCAACTGCGCCCTGGGCGCCCCGGAGATGCGGCCCTACATCGCCGAGATGTCGCGCATTGCCGACACCTTCGTCTCCTGCTACCCGAACGCCGGCCTGCCCAACGCCTTCGGCGAGTACGACGAGTCGCCCGATCGACAGGCGAGCTACATCGCCGACTTCGCCGACGCCGGGCTGGTCAACCTGGTCGGCGGCTGCTGCGGAACGGCGCCGCCGCACATCGCCGCGATCGCCAAGGTGGTCGAGGGCAAGCCCCCGCGCCAGGTACCCACGATCCCGGTGGCCACCCGGCTCGCCGGCCTGGAGCCGCTCAACATCACCGACGACTCCCTGTTCGTGAACATCGGTGAGCGCACCAACATCACCGGCTCGGCCCGGTTCCGCAATCTGATCAAGGCCGAGGACTACGACACCGCGCTGTCGGTCGCCCTGCAGCAGGTCGAGGTCGGTGCCCAGGTCATCGACATCAACATGGACGAGGGCATGATCGACGGCGTCGCCGCGATGGACCGTTTCACCAAGCTGATCGCGGCTGAGCCGGACATCAGCCGGGTCCCGGTGATGATCGACTCCTCCAAGTGGGAGGTCATCGAGACCGGCCTGAAGAACGTCCAGGGCAAGCCGATCGTCAACTCGATCTCCATGAAGGAGGGTGAGGAGAAGTTCGTCCGCGAAGCGCGGCTGTGCCGCAAGTACGGCGCCGCCGTCGTGGTGATGGCCTTCGACGAGCAGGGGCAGGCCGACAACCTGGAGCGCCGCAAGGAGATCTGCGGGCGTGCCTACCGGATTCTGACCGAAGAGGTCGGCTTCCCGGCCGAGGACATCATCTTCGACCCGAACTGTTTCGCGCTGGCGACCGGGATCGAGGAGCATGCGACCTACGGCATCGACTTCGTCGATGCCTGCCGCTGGATCAAAGAGAACCTTCCCGCGGTGCACATCTCCGGCGGCATCTCGAACGTGTCGTTCTCGTTCCGGGGCAACAACCCGGTCCGGGAGGCGATCCACTCGGTGTTCCTCTTCCACTCCATCAAAGCCGGCCTGGACATGGGCATCGTCAATGCCGGTGCGCTGGTGCCCTACGACTCGATCGACCCCGAACTGCGCGAGCGCATCGAGGATGTCGTCCTGAACCGGCGCGCGGATGCCGGCGAACGGCTTCTGGAGATTGCCGAGCGGTTCAACAGGTCCGAGAAGGCCGAGGAACGCGGGGCCGCCGAATGGCGCAGCCTTCCGGTTCGCGAGCGGATTACACACGCCCTGGTTAAGGGCATCGACGCCAACGTCGACGACGACACCGAGGAATTGCGGGCCGAGATCGCCGCGGCCGGGGGTCGCCCGATCGAGGTGATCGAGGGTCCGCTGATGGACGGCATGAACGTCGTCGGGGACCTCTTCGGCGCCGGGAAGATGTTCCTGCCCCAGGTGGTGAAGTCCGCCCGGGTGATGAAAAAGGCGGTGGCCTATCTGCTGCCCTACATCGAGGCCGAGAAGAAGCCCGGTGACATCGATCGATCCAACGGCACCATCATCATGGCCACCGTCAAGGGCGACGTGCACGACATCGGCAAGAACATCGTCGGGGTCGTCCTGCAGTGCAACAACTACACCGTCGTCGACCTGGGCGTGATGGTGCCGGCGAGCAAGATCCTGGACGCGGCCAAAGAGCACAACGCCGACATCATCGGGCTGTCCGGCCTGATCACACCGTCCCTGGACGAGATGGTCAACTTCGCCGTGGAGATGGAACGCGAGGGTCTGTCGATCCCGCTGCTGATCGGCGGCGCCACCACCTCGCGCGCGCACACGGCAGTGAAGATCTCGCCGCGCCGGTCCGGTCCGGTGATCTGGGTCAAGGATGCGTCCCGTTCGGTGCCGGTCGCGGCCGCGCTCCTCGACGAACGGCAGCGGCCGGCCCTGCTGGAGGCCACCGAGAAGGACTACGCCTCCCTGCGGGAACGGCACGCGCAGAAGAACGAACGGCCGATGCTGACGCTGGAGAAGGCCCGCGCCAACCGGACGCCGATCGAGTGGGACAGCTACACACCACCCGTTCCCACCCAGGGCCTCGGCGTCCGGGAGTTCCTGGACTACGACATCGCCGAACTGCGCGAGTACATCGACTGGCAGCCGTTCTTCAACGCCTGGGAACTGAAGGGCCGGTTCCCCGACATCCTCAACAACCCGGCCTCGGGTGAGACCGCCCGCAAGCTGTACGAAGACGCCCAGGAGATGCTCGACACCCTGATCAAGGAGAAGTGGCTGACCGCCAACGGGGTGATCGGCTTCTTCCCGGCGAACGCGGTCGGCGACGACATCGAGGTGTACACCGATGAGACCCGCACCAAGGTGCTGACCAGGTTGCACAACCTGCGCCAGCAGGGCGAGCACCGCGGCGGCATTCCGAACCGCAGCCTCGGCGATTTCATCGCGCCCAAAGACACCGGTCTGGCCGACTACGTCGGTGCCTTCGCCGTCACCGCCGGGCTCGGGAGCAACGACAAGATCGTGGAGTTCAAGGCAGCGCACGACGACTACAGCGCGATCCTGCTGGAGTCTTTGGCCGACCGGTTGGCCGAGGCGTTCGCCGAACGGATGCACCAGCGTGTCCGCGAGGAATTCTGGGGATACCAGCCTGACGAGCAGCTGGACAACGAAGCGCTGATCGGCGAGAAGTACGTCGGCATCCGTCCCGCCCCCGGCTACCCGGCCTGCCCGGAGCACACCGAGAAGGCGACGCTGTGGGAGATGATGGACGTCAAGGAGCGGGCCGGCATCGAGCTGACCGAGTCGATGGCGATGTGGCCCGGTGCTGCCGTCAGCGGCTGGTACTTCTCGCATCCGCAGTCGCAGTACTTCGTCGTCGGCCGGCTGGCCCAGGACCAGGTCGCCGATTACGCCAGGCGCAAGGGCTGGACCCTGCAGGAGGCTGAGCGCTGGCTCGCCCCCAACCTCGGATACAACCCGGAGGACTGAGGGCCGGTCAGGCCGCAGTGTTCGGTGGTGCTTGTGGTTGGAACGGTTGGTACCACCACCAGTCGGCTCGCTCGCC
>CAZVST010000069.1:0-24202 GCA_964629725.1 uncultured Mycobacterium sp. | reverse complement strand
CAGCTCACAATAGCTACGGCACCCTTATTGAGACCGCCCCATGTCCGGAGTCCTGGTGTGGGGGTTGCCACAATCGCGCCTGGCCGCAACAAATGGACCGTTTCCCCCTGCATTTACCGGTCAGGTCTGGCGTCGGCGGCATCGTCGTCGCTGAGTTTGCGCGGCACAATCACCCGCCGAGTCACGACGGGCGCGCCGTCCTCCTTTTTGGTGACCGGCGGCAGTGTGGGTGGGGTGGTGAGTCGGCCCTGAACGGGCGCGCCGTTGCGCACCGGCGGCACCGAGACACGGCGGGTGTCGGGCTTCGCGTCCTTGTCCGCAGCGCCGGCCCCGGCGAGCGCGCCAGGCGGAGCCATGGGCATGCCGCTCATTCCGCCGGCGGGCGCTGAAGTGGCCGTGCTCGCTGGCGGCGGGGTGATCTGGGTGAGCGGTGACGACGACGGCGCCGTGCTGGCCCCTGGAATCGGAGCCGGGCCAAGCATGGAGACCGGCGCTGTTCCGCCGAATCCGCCCGCCCCGACGCCGGCCACGTCACCCCCGCCTGCGCCGCCACCGGCACCGGCGAGCCCGGCGAGGTCACCACCGCCGGCATCGCCGCCGAGGCCTGCGAGATCCCCGCCGCCGAGGCCGAGAGCTTCGCCGAACGGGGCCATCGCCAAACCTGCGTCGTCGACCGGCGCGGCGGCCGCGCCGCCGGCTTGCTGGAACAGGCCCATCCCGGTCTGCATGACTTGTTGTGCACCCTGCGCGATCTGCTGAGGAATCTGCGCCACTGGCTGCAGGGCCCCGCCGAGTGCGCCAGACATTGCGCCCGCGATGCTGGAGGCAGCCTGCGGTAGCTGACTCATGGCGGAGGCTGGTTCTGCCGCCGCGGCGGGGGCGCTTGCGGCCGCCGCCGCTCCGGTGGGTGTCGCTGCTTGGGCGAGCGTTGGATCAGATTGTTGCGCAACGGCATTCAGCTCTTGTGTGGCGGCTTGGTCTTGGGCGGAGAATTTCGCGGCGGCGTCGGTTAACTTGGCGTCGCGAGTGGCGTGTTCTTCGGTATTTTGTGCGTTGTCCTTGGGATCGTTCTCATTGGCGGCGAGGCCCAGCACCCCCATCAGCTGCTCAATGGGAGTAACGCCAGGTACCACCGGGTCGGACGCAATCATCGGTGGTGGAGTATTCGAGGCGGCCGCGAGCAAGTACTGCTCAACGTCGGCATTCAGCTTGTCTCCGGTCATGAGTGTCCCTCCCGCGGCAACACCTGGGCCTGGAACCATGCGAAGTGGTAGTTCGCAAGGGTCTTCTCGTCGTTAATCAGGGCATCAATGGTGGCCAGTAGTTGCCAGTTGCCAACCTGGGCAGGGATGACATCGTCCGGGTATTTGCTAATCACCAGACGGGTGATGGAGGTGAGGTAGTCGCGAAGCATTTCCACTTCTGAATCCAGTTGCCCGGTCTGCGCAGAAACCGCTTTGGCGAGGGTGTGGGCCAACCGGGGTAGGCCATCGCGCCATTTGGTGGCCTGCGAGAGCTCCCATCCGAGGTCGTCGACGACGGTGGTATCTCTGGCGCGGATCGACATCGCCACCGGCCCAGCGGTTTTGGCCGATGGCAGGTATTGACCGGGGAGGTAGGAGGCGGTGAGTATTGCCGGTCCCAGCATTGCTTCGAGGCTTCCGGAGCGTGCACCTGGCTCCAAGAGTTTTACGCCGGTGGGGATTGTGATACCAGGCGGAATCCAGCCTCCCGCGAGGTCTGTGGCCAGGAGAGTGGTGCCATCCTCAAGATCGCCGATGGCCCAGTTCAGCTTCGGCTGTTGGCGGGCGACGGCTTCCAGAAGTCGTTGCAGCCGGTCTCTTGCGGCGGAGTGAGCGGCACCGGCTCCTGCTGCCGCGCCGGTTGCCGTTGCGGCGAATGCTCTCTCGGTCAGTCCGGCCGCGGCCCCAGCTTGGGCGGCTGCAGCCGGTGGTTGTTGGCGGACGACGGCGGGCTGCCCGGTGGGGCTTGAACCGCCGGCCGGGCTGACCGGTGCCGAGCCCGGCACGGTGGCGGGTGGGATCGATGGTGGGGTTGGGACCGAGGTTGCTGGCCGGAGGTCGGCGCCGTAGGCGAGCAGGCCACTGGGTGGTGTCGGTGTCGCTGTCGGCATGGCCAGCGGGCCTGCACCGATCGGCGGCGCTGCCGAGACCGAAGGGGTAATCGGGGCCGCCGTGGGGGTCGCGACGACGGGCTGCGTGAACGCTGTCGGCGTCTGGGCTATCTGGGCGGCCTCAGCGGGCGATGCCGCCGCGGCGCGGGTCGTTTCGAAGGCCGGTGTTGCCGGAGCGCTCACATCCGACATCGGGCTGCCTAACGGTGGGGGTGCCGAGTGGACCGGGCTGGTCGCTGCAGTGGAGATCGCCTCTGCGCTTGCTGACATCGGGGCGCCGGTCTGGTTGCCGGCGTTGAAGTTCTGGACGAGGTCGTTGGGGGCCAGGGTTGTGGGTGTTTGGGGTGCGCCGATGGGGTTGCCGTTGGAGGGAGTCGTTGCGGCTGGCGGAGCGTCCATGCCGGGTGTAACGGCGGCGGTAGTTGTTGCGGGAGCGGCTGAAAGTGACTGGGCGCCAGCGACTCCAGTCGGATTGAGGCCCGTGACTGTGCTGGAGGCCAGAGAGCCAGATGTCGATGCGGGGCTTTGTGGCGCGATCGGTGTTGGTGTGCTTGGTGTGCTTGGTGTGCTTGGGGTGGCCGGCGCGGTCGCGGTAGGTGTGTTTGCCGCTGGTGCGGCAGTGCTGAGCGAATCAGCGTTTGCAGGCATTGGAGGGCCTGATGGTGCTGTAGGTGTTGGTGTGCTGGGCGAAGTTGAGCCGGGTGCCGTGGCGGCCATGTTGGTGCTCGGCGGTGCCGTAGGTGTCGGTGTGCTTGTCGTCGGCGTGGTGGCGTCGGGTGACGTGGGTGTCGTGGAATTGGGCGTTGTAGGCGCTGCCTGTGGCGCGGTGCTGGGCGGGGGAGTGGCCGTGGGCGTGTTCGGGCTGGGGGAATTACTCAGTGGATCGAGTTTATTTAGTACTTGTTCTTGTAGATCTTGAGGAACGGTGGATCCGACGGCCAAGGAACTAACTCCATGTGCGGCAGCAAATGATTGCGGCGACTGTTCGATTCCTTGAGAAGTTAGAACCTCTCTGATAGCTGAGTTGATATCACCTGAGCAGCTGGCGGCGTCGACTAAGGCTTGCCCCCTAATTTCCGTGATAATTTCAACGATTTCTGCAATTTTTTCGGAAAGTGACTTCTTGGACTTGTTGACCGCATCGATTTTTTGGTTGCCCTCTTGGGCTAGCGCCTTAAGTCTGCTCCGGAATTCTGACACGGACCGATGTGCGCTGGCATACGATTTACTTTTGACGCGGTTGATGTCGGCGATATGGCCGGCATTCGTCATTCCGCGGTCGAATTCACCGCGGACATCCTCTGCGGTGATGCCTTCTTGTGGCGCAATGTTAGCGCCTTTCACCTGCGCAAGAAGATCGGTGTAATGATCAAACGCCTCGGCCAGCTTTCCTCGAGCGGCGGCCGCAGCAAATATACTCTCAAGGGAGATGGAGCTGGGCCACTGATCGCCAATGAGGAGCGGTGTCCATTCGCCAGGTGGCAGGTCGATTACTGACACAGCTTATCGATTTCCGCGACCGTTGCATCAATTGTGTCAAGATTCGATTTGTAGTCCGCAGGCGTTTCGTCCGCCAGTTGGGCTAAAGCAACCTCTTGATATTCTTGAGCCAGCTTAGCTAACTGCTCCCGTAGTTCGACTGGGGCGGCAGGATTCGCTTCGAGCTTGTCGTTGAAATATGTGGATACAGTTACTAATCCAGCCCGGCTGTTGACGGCTACACCAAGCCGATCGGCATCATTCGCAGGTTGCCTCTTGGCCACTATTCGTATCGAACGCATCCCCTTGGCGTACGCCTCACACACAGCCTTCTTCGCGTCCGCCACCTGCTGATCCGAATACACGGGTTTCGCAGCCTCACTCGAAGCGGCAGGACGACCACAACCCGCCACCCCCGCAATCAATCCCATCAACCCGAACCCCACACCAAGCATCGGCAGCCACCGCGGCGAGCGACGCACAGGTGCTTGCGGAGACAAGGAATGCGGGGCCTGAGAAGCAGGTTCGAACTGCGAATAAGGCATATTCGGATGTTAGCTGTGCGTTTGCCGAGGCGCCATTCACCTTCGTCAACAGGCTCGACACCGCCGAGCCCGCCGTCACCGCCCGCACACCCAACCGTGCCCCAACCTTGACTTGACCCTCGCCGAACCGCCCGGCCACGATGAGCCATGCGCCCATTTTCGTTCACGCTGACGGCTGCCCTCACCGCGGCTACCGTCGCGGTGGCGTCAGCGCCGGCCAGCCTGGCTGACACCCCTTGGTTCGCCGGCCAGGTCGGCGGCGCCAGCCAGGTGCTCTCCGTCGTCGGGACCGGCGGGTCGACGGCCAAAATGGACGTCTGGCAGCGCGGTGCCGCCGGATGGCAGCCGGTCGACGGCGGTATCGGCATTCCCACTTTCGTCGGCTCGGCGGGCCTGGCGCCGAAGGCCAAAGACACTGTTCCCGCCACGCCGATGGGGGTTTACAGCCTCGACTTCGCTTTCGGCACCCAGCCCAGCCCCGGCGGCGGCCTGACGTACTACCAGACCACCCCCGACTACTGGTGGTCCGCCGAAGGCCCGACCTACAACACCATGCAGGTCTGCAAGCAGGCCGACTGCCCGTTCGACACCTCGCCGGCCAGTGGCACCGAGAACCTCTTCATCCCCGCCTACGCGCACGCGATCGTCATGGGCGTCAACAAGGAACGAATCCCGGGCGGCGGTGGCGCATTCTTTGTTCACACCACCAACGGCTCGCCGACGGCCGGCTGCGTTGCACTCGACGACGCCACTCTCGTGAAGATCATCCGCTGGCTGCAGCCCGGCGCAGTCATCGCGATTGCGCAGTAGCCACTACGCCAGCGCAGGCCCGGGCGTCACCTTGCCGTCAATCTTCTGCGACACCTCATACGTGCGCTCGTAGCCCGTCGCGCAGATCTTCCAACCGTCGGAGGTCTTGCGGTAGCGGTCGCGGTAGAACGCCGCCCCGAACAGCATGAAGTTGTGGTCTGGCACGATCACCCGGTCTTGCAGATACCAGCGCACTTCGGCTTCGTCGCTGTCGTCGATGGTGATCTCCGGATGCGTCACACGATGCTCGGTGATCACCCCCGCCGGCATCGCGGTACGCATGTAATCGACCAGGTCCGCGCGGTTGGTGAAGTGCAGTGTCTTGCCCAGCGACGAGCCGTAATCGCCGACGATATCCTCGGTCAGAGTGTCGGCGAACTCGTCCCAACGCTTCGTGTCCAGCGCGCGAAGGTACCGGTACTTCACCCGTTTGATCGCTTCGATTTCCTGCAGGTCAGCCATGTCCGCCATTGCAGCACACCGCCCACCGTCTGGACTAGGTTTGAACAGGTGAGCCTGCCCCGCAGCCGCTTCGCCGACCTGTCTCGCGCCGAACTGGCCACCCTGGTGCCCGAACTGCTGCTCATCGGCCAGCTCATCGACCGATCCGGAATGGCTTGGTGCATAGCATCTTTCGGCCGCGAGGAGATGCTGCAGATCGCCATCGAGGAGTGGTCCGGGTGCAGCCCGATCTACACCAAGCGTATGCAGAAGGCCCTGCGCTATGAGGGCGACGACGTCATCACCATCTTCAAGGGTTTGCAGTTCGACATCGGCGCCCCGCCGCAGTTCATGGACTTCCGCTACACCGTCCACGACCGCTGGCACGGCGAGTTCCACCTCGACCATTGCGGCGCCCTGCTCGACGTCGAACCCATGGGACCCGACTACGTCACCGGAATGTGCCACACGATCGAGGACCCCACCTTCGACGCCACCGCGGTCGCCACCAATCCGCGCGCCCAGGTTCGTCCCATTCACCGTCCGCCCCGTCAGCCCGCCGACCGGGACCCGCACTGCGCATGGACCGTCGTCATCGACCCGACTTATCCGGAGGCGACACCGGTCGCGGCGCTGGCCGTCATTGCGCAGACCCGAGCGGCCACGTGGGAACTCGCCCCGATCGACCCCGACCACGACGGCGTCGCCGATTACGCCGGCCCGCTGCTCTCCGACATCGACTTCGGCGCCTTCTCTCACTCGGCGCTGGTCCGCATCGCCGACGAGGTATGCCTGCAGATGCACCTGCTGAACCTCTCGTTCGTCCTCGCTGTCAGGAAGAGGGCCGGGGATGCCGCCGCGCTGGCGAGGTCGATCTGTACCAAGCAGCTCACCGGGATCGCCGGCGTAGCCGCCGAACGGATCCGTCGAGCCCTGAATCTCACCGCCGACACCGCCGGCCTGACGACAGCGCTTCGACTGCACCCGCTTGTCAATCCCGCGGGATATGTCGACGCCGATATCGATAACGGCCGACTGCATGTTCGACGCTCACCCGCGCAGGACGACGGTGCGTGGATTGCCCTCTGCCACAGAGATTCGCCCAACCCCCTCGCGGCGATCGCGACCGCCGTCGACCCGCATCTGGCCGTCACCATCACCGGAACCGACACCGACTGGACCGCCGAATTCCATCGCAGCGACACCGTCGCCGCCGAGCTGCCCGAAGTCCAGGTGACCAAGGTCAGCCGCGGCGCGGGTTTCGAATTCCAGCCTCGGCGTTCCCTGCCGCTGACGGTTCTTTAGGTTGCCCGAAGGTGATAACTCCAGATCAGGAGTGCTTTCGCTGCCGGCGAAGCCCGTGGGATCGACAGCGGCAGCAAACTCGGCGCACACTATTAGCCATGGACAACAACGGGCCTTTCGGCATCGATCCCGATGAGTTCGATCGCGTCGTGCGGGAAACGGGCGAAGGTCTGCGGAGCGCGTTCGATCAGGTTGGCCGCTTCTTCAACGGTTCACCGGGCAACACCGGCCTCGGCTTACTGTTCGATCAGTTCGCCAAGCCCACCCCCAAGGGCCGTCCGCAGCCGGAGACCGCCGGTGAGGCCGGCGACGGTGTATGGGCGATCTATATCGCTGATTCAACCGGTAAGGCTCACGTCGAGCAGGTGTACAAGAGCGAGCTTGATGCCTTGCGGGCAAACAAGCTCAACACCGACCCGAATCGCAACGTGCGCTTCCTGCCGTACGGCATCGACGTCAGCGTGCTCGACGCCAACACCGCCAAGTCCGACGACGACAACGAGTCCGACGGCTCGGAGTAGCTCAACCCGGGTGGTGGCACGCCACCTGATGTCCACTGGTGCCCTGCAACAACGGCTCGGTGGTTCTGCACACCTCGGTGGCCTTCGGGCAGCGGGTGTGAAAACGGCACCCCGGCGGCGGATCGATCGGACTGGGCACGTCGCCGCTGAGCGTAATCCTCTGCCGCGCAGCGTTTTCGCGTGGATCGGGGATTGGAACCGCCGACAGCAACGCCTGGGTGTACGGGTGCTGGGGATCGCGGTAGAGGGCGTCGGCGCCGGACTCCTCGACGATCTTGCCGAGGTACATCACCGCCACCCGGTCGGACACATGCCGCACCACTCCCAGATCGTGGGCCACGAACAGGTACGCCATCGAGAATTCGCGCTGCAGATCGTCGAGCAGGTTGATGATCTGTGCCTGCACCGACACGTCGAGGGCTGACACCGGCTCGTCGGCGATGATCAGCCGCGGCCGCAGGCCGATCGCTCGGGCGATCCCGATGCGCTGACGCTGCCCGCCGGAGAACTCATGCGGGTAACGGTTGTAGTGCTCTGCCTGCAACCCGACCCGCTCCAGCAGTTCCTGAACCTGCCGCTTCACCTCAGAACCCTTTGCCACGCCGTGCAGTTCCAGCGGTTCGCCGACGATCTGGCCGACGCGTTTGCGCGGATTCAGCGACGCGAACGGGTCCTGGAAGATCATCTGGATCTCGCGGCGCAGGGGGCGTAACTCGCGTGCACTGCGTCCGACCAGTTCCTGGCCGGCGAAGAGCACCGACCCCGATGTCGGGGCGACCAGTTGCATGATGGCCCGACACACCGTCGACTTGCCGCACCCTGATTCACCCACCAGGCCGAGGGTTTCGCCGTCGCGCAGCGTCAGGCTGACCCCGTCGACCGCCCGGACCCGCGCCACCTCCCGGTCGATGACGACTCCAGACTTGATGGGGAAATGCTTGACCAGGTCGGTGACGTGCAGCAGAGGTGTGTCGCTCATCGGATGACCGCCTCGGCTTTCCAACAGCGGACTTCATGGGTGGAGTGGTCGGTCAGCGGCGGCGGCGCGGCGCAGTCGGCGAAGACCTCCGGGCAGCGGGCGGCGAACCTGCAGCCGTCCGGCGGGTTCAGCAGCGAGGGCGGATGCCCGGGGATCTGCGGAAGGCGTTGCTGCAGTGGGCCGTCGAGCCGCGGGATGGAGTCCAGCAGGCCGCGGGTGTAGGGATGCCTCGGCGTGGCGAACAAATCGTCAACCCCCGCCTGCTCGACGACCTGCCCGGCGTACATCACCACCACCCGGTCGGCGAGTTCGGCCACCACGCCGAGATCGTGGGTGATGAGCACCACCGACACGCCGCGGTCCCGGTTGAGCGCCCGGAGCAGATCGAGGATCTGCGCCTGGATCGTGACATCCAGGGCAGTAGTGGGTTCGTCGGCGATCAGCACTTCGGGCTCTAGCGCCAGCGCCATCGCGATCATGACCCGCTGGCGCATGCCGCCGGAGAACTCGTGCGGGTAATCGCGAACGCGCCGTTGCGGATTGGGGATGCCCACCATGGCGAGAAGTTCCACGGCGCGCTCACGTGCGGCAGCCTTGGGCACCTCGCGGTGCGCCCGGATCGCTTCGGCGATCTGATCACCCACCCGGTACACCGGGTTCAGCGACGTCATCGGATCCTGGAACACCATCGCGATCCGTGCGCCGCGGATCTTCTGTAACTCTTTGTCGGGCAGCGTGTTCAGATCACGGCCGTCGAAGATGACCGACCCGGTGATCGTGGCGTTGGGAGATCGGGTCAGACCGATCAAGGTCTGGGCGGTCACGCTCTTGCCGCAGCCCGATTCGCCGACGATGGCCAGCACCTCCGAGCGGGCCACGTCGAAGGACACCCCGTCCACCGCACGCACCTGGCCGTCGTCGGTGGCGAAGCCGACCCGAAGATCGCGCACACTGAGCACCGCAGTCATGCCGGGGCCGCCTCACCGAGACGGATCCGGGGGTCCAACAGTGCGTACAGGATGTCGACGATCGCGTTGAACAGCACGACGAAGAACGCCCCGAACATCGTCACCGCCATCAGCGGCGGCAGGTCCAGCTTGCCGATCGCCTGCCCCGCGTACAGGCCCACCCCGTTGAGATTGAAGACGGTTTCGGTGAGGATCGCGCCGCCGCCGACCACCGCGCCGAAGTCGAGACCGAAGAGGGTGACGATAGGAATCATCGAGTTGCGCAGGACATGTCGAAGCCGAACCTGCAACTCGCTCAGGCCCTTGGCGCGGGCGGTGCGCACGTAGTCCTCGTTCATCGCGCCGAGCATGTTGGACCGCAGCACCCGGCTATAGAAGCCCACGTAGAGCACCGCCAGCGTGATCCAAGGCAGTATCAGGTGATACGCCCACTGCGCCGGGTTCTCGGTCAGCGGCACGTAGCTACCGGTGGGGAACAGTTGCACCTTGAAGCTGAAGATGTACAGCAGGATCGCGGCGAGCCAGAACACCGGCATCGAAATGCCGATGAGCGCCAGGATGGTCAGCGCCCGGTCGGTGAACCGGCCGGCGCGCACCGCGCTGAGATAGCCGAACCACACCGCTAGTGCCATCCACAGTGCGGCTGCCCCGATGCACAACGACAGCGTCGCCGGCAGGCCGTTCCAGATCTGATGTGCCACATTCTGATCGGTGGCGTACGACGTCAGCTGACCGGTGAAAATCTGCTTCATCATGGTGAGGTACTGGACCGGCAACGGCTGGTCGAGGCCGAGATCCGCACTCACCCGGGCGATCAGGGCAGGGTTGGCGTTGCGGCCGGCGATTCGCGCGGCGGGGTCGGAGTTGGGGATGACGTTGAAGATCAGGAACACGATCACCGAGATGGCGAAGAGCACCGCCGCCATCCCGGCGATTCGTCGCACCGCGAACCGCAGCATCTCAGCGCTCCACCCTGATCGTCGCCCGCGGATCGAGGGCGTCGCGCAGGCCGTCGCCGAAGACGTTGAGAGACAACACCGTCAGCACGATCATCAAGCCGGGGACGATCGTCAGGTGCGGCGCGGTGTAAATCGTCTGGTAGCCGTCGGCGATCATCGTCCCCCACGACGCGTTCGGCGGCCGGACCCCGGCGCCCAGGAATGACAGCGCCGACTCCAGCAGCATGTTGTTGGCGATGTTGAGGGTAAAGAACACGATGATCGTTGAGACGATGTTGGGCAGCAGTTCGGAAACCATGATGCTGATCGGGCCTTTGCCCTGCGCCACAGCGGCTTCCACGAATTCCTTCTCGCGCAACGCCAGGATCTCTCCGCGCACCGGGCGGGCCATGTAGGGCACGTACACCAGGCCGATGATCAGGATCGGAATCCACAGCGAGTCCCCGGAGATGTTCAGCGGTCCGATCCCAATACCGCCCAGCGCCAGCGTGGTGCCCAAGGCGATGCCCAACAGCAGTACCGGAAAGGCCCAGATGACGTCGAGTATCCGGGACAGCACCGTGTCGACCCAGCCGCGGTAATAGCCGGCCAGCATTCCGACCGCCACCGCCAGCACGGTGGTGATCACCGCGGCGAGCACCCCGATGTAGATCGACGTCCGGCCGCCGTGCAGAAGCCGCACCATCACGTCGCGGCCGTTCTGGTCAGCGCCGAGCAGGTAACGGCCACGCAGGCCCGGACCCAGCGGAGTGCCATCGGGCGCAACGACGTTGACTTGCTGATCACCCACGGTGATCTTGTCGGTGATGTGGTTCTGGTTCGGCCCGGTGTGCGCGACGAAATGCGCCCACAGCGGCGCCGCGAGACACATCACCACGATCACCACGAACAGCACGCCGAACCCGAGCGCAACCTTGTTGCGGCGCAACCGGGCCCAGGCCAGTGACCACGGGCTGCGACCGTCGACAACGGCCTTGCGCGCCACATCGGCCGGGGATCCGGCCGGGGTGGAGGCGACCATCACCTCAACGCGAACGAGGTGAAGTCCTGGGCGAACAACAGGTGGCGGTAGGACTTGTCGAAATCAAGCCGCTCCGACAGAAAGGTGGTGAACTGCTCGTTGCCGTATGGCGCCCACACGGCCTGCTCCATGTAGGCCTTGTCCATTTCGCTGTACTGCTTGCGGATGTCGTCGGTGAGTTGCTTCTGCACCAGTTCGTCCTGCTGGGCATCGAGTGCCGGGATGGCCACCCGCGAGAAGTTGTTGCTGTTCGTCGGCAGGCGGTTGGCCCCGTTGAGCAGTGGGCGGAAGAAGTCGTCCGGGTGCGGGAAGTCCTGGAACCAGTCGGAGAACCCGGTGTCGAGATCGGGGGTGGACTCGTTGCCGATGGTCTGGAAGTAGGTGTCTCCGGAGATCACCTTCAGTGTGGCGTTGAAGCCGAGTTGGTTGAGCACGTCGTGGTAGTACTCACCGATCCGCTTGCGGTCCGGCTCGTCGTTGGTCCAGACAGTGATGTCCTTGTCGGTCGGATTCGCTTCGGCGATGAGCTTTTTCGCCTTGTCCATGTCGGGGCCGGGGTAGAGCTTGAACTCGTCGTAACCCGGCATGCCCGACGGCAGGATCTGCTGGGTCGGATGCAGCCGGCCACCGAACACCCGATTGAGCGCCTCGGGATCGATCGCGTAGTTGATCGCCTGACGCACCTTGACGTCGTTGAACGGCGCCTTCTGGGTGTTCATCCAGAAGTAGTAGGTGTTGATCGAATCCTCGAACCGGAAGCGATTGGCGAACTTGGCCTTGACCTCCGGCAACCGGTCGGCGTCCGGCGGGTCGTTCATGTAGTCGATCTGGTTCTGCTCGATCCCGGTGACCTGCGCCGAGTTGTTCTTGTTCTGAGTGACGGTGATCCTGTCCACGTTCGCGTCCGGAACCTCGGTGACCCCGGCGTCCTTGAGTGTCTTGAACTGCGGGTTGCGTTCCATCGTCAGATTGTTGGGCGCGTTGACCTTCGAGATGACGAACGGTCCGCTCGACGGCGGCGGGTTGTTGGTGGTGTCCTTGTCCAACGGCGTGTTCTGCGGGATCGGCGCGGCGAACATGAGTCCCAGGAGGTTGTTGAAGGTGCCGTTGGGCTTGTCCAGCTTGATGGTGATGTCGCCGGTGTTGTCGTCGGTGGTGATGCCGGAGATGGTGTCGGCTTTACCGTCGGCGAATTCCTTCGATCCGACGATGCTTTCGTAGAACACCGACCCGCCCGAGTTCGCTTTGAAGAGCCGCTTGATCGCGTAGGTGAAGTCCGAGGCCTTGATCGGCGTTCCGTCGGAGTACTTCATGTTGGGCCGCAACGTGAGCTTGTAGGTCCTGCTGTCGTCGGAGATCTGGGGCATCTCCTTGGCGAGTCCGGGCACGATGTCGGCACCCGAGTCGCCCTTCTGGTGGCGGTAGGTCAACAACGGGGTGTAGGTGTTCCACAGCACCTCCCAGCCCTCCAGGGTGTAGGAGAGTTGGGGGTCGATGTAGTCGGGGAACGACGTCATCGTCACGTTGACCTCGCCGCCCTGCTTCTCGCCGCCCTGGCCGGTGGTCTTGCTGGTGCCGCCGCACCCCGATACGCCTGCCACGGCGATGGCAGAGACGGCGACAATGTTGACTGTCCGGCGCAGCGCGCTCATGGGCACTCCTTCATGTCTGTGGACCGCACCCGCCGTACTCCTGTGCCACCACGTTCCTCGGCGGCATCGTCGTTTGGCTCGTGGTGAGACGACACTTTGCCTTACCGGCGGGGTCTTGGCGCGGCAACGTGCGCACGTGACGCGATCGGGCTCCGCTTTGGTGAGAAGCGTCGAAGACCCCAGGTCGGGTGCCGTAAACCGCGATAACCTCAGCTGTTGGTTGTTGGGTCGGGACAGCGAAGTAAGGCCCGTGATGATCGCAACTGTCTGTCGAGCGGCACTCGTGGTTCCGGCGGCGTTCGCCGCGCTCGCCGGAGGCACGGCGATCGCGCCCGCGATCGGAAGTGCTGCCGAATGCGGCCCCGGCACGGTGTATGACGCGCCGACGGACATGTGTGTCGCTGCTCCGGCGACCGCAGCCTGGGATGCGGCACCCCCGCCGCCGGCGCCCACCCCGCCGCCACCGTCGGTGCTGCCGCCGGGAATGCCGCCCGTGCAAATTTGCCCGCCGATCCCGTTCGTGGCGGTCTGTTTCCCGGTCAACTGATCGCCGCGGTGGCCGGTAGCGATTGACCCGTATTCGGCACTGCGCCGATTGGGCTTTACAGTATTATTCATGCCCAAAATGGATCGCCGCAGCGCGATGATGATGGCTGGTCTCGGCATGGCCATGGTCGCCGTTCCGACCCCGCAGGCTGGTGCAAACCCCGAGCCGCCACTGCCTGGTCCGCCGCAGCCGCCCGGTGCGCCGCCTGTGCCGATGCCCCCGGATGCTCCGTTTCCTCCGCCGCCGGAGGCCGCGCCCTTCGGCGCGCCCCCGCCTGAAGCCGCGGCGCCGCCCGGATTCCAGGGCGATGAGTTCGACGGCCCCGCCGGTGCGCCGCCGAACCCGGCGCTGTGGACCATCGTCCCGCGGCGTGAGTACATCAAGAAGCCGGTGTTCTGGGACCGGCCCGAGAACATGGGCGAGTACAGCACCGACCAGGACCACGTGTTCTTGGACGGGAACTCCAACCTCGTCCTCCGCGCGACGCGGAACCCCAACGGCACCAACCAGTCGACCACCTACACCGGCGGGAAGGTGATCGGTAACTTCAGTGCCCCGATCAACCACACCTTCGAAGCGCGGGTGAAGTTCGAGTGTATGACCCCTGGCGCGTGGCCGGCCTGGTGGCTGCTCAACGACGACAACAAGAAGCGCGGCGGCGAAGTCGACATCATGGAGTGGTACGGCAACATGGAGTGGCCGTCCGGTACCACCGTGCACGCCCGCCTCGACGGCACCTCCTTCGCCACCATGCCGTTCCCGGTCGACGACCAGTGGCACCGCTGGCGGGTGACGTGGAATCAGTCCGGGATGTACTTCTACGCCGACTACGAGCCGGGCATAGACCCCTACTTCGTGGTTCCGGCCTTCTCGATCGACGACTGGGCCTTCAACGACCCGGGATTCACGCTCAAGCCGGTGTTCAACCTGGCCGTCGGCGGCACTGGCGGCAAGGATGCTTCTCAAGGCGTCTACCCGGCCCAGCTGCTGGTCGACTGGGTGCACATCTTCCCCAACTGACCCGTCGGATGAAAAGAGCCCCGGTTTACCGGGGCTCTTTTCGTTGGGGTTCTTTTCGTTGGGCGAGGCCCGCTCAGCGGGTGCCGTCCTCCTCGTACTGCTCGGATACGTCTTCGTGCTGCACGGCGCCGTTGCCTTCGACCACCATCGCGGTGGCGTCTTCGTCATAGGCGACGGCGTCGTAGGTCACCGTCTCGCATACGGCGCTGGTGAGGGCAAGTCCCGACTCCGGGGTGATGTTCATTTCCTGGTAGGCGTTGTCCAGGATGGCCGGAATGCTCTCCAGGGTTCCGTGGACCTGCAAACCGGGGTGCGGAATTAGTGCCTTTGGTCCAACCTTGCCCCGCAAGCTTGCCGACGGCTTAGTGTGCCCGTCGTGGACGTTGTCATCATGGTGCTGCTCTTCGCGATCGCGCTGCTGATCTGGCGCGGCGCCAAGCGTGGCCTGATTCTCGCGCTGTGGTTCGTCGGAATAGCCGCCATGATCGGCCTGTTCCGTTACCACGTCACCTCGGTTCTGGATCTGAGTTTCTGATGGGCGACGTGAGGATCGAAGAGCCCCGGATGGTCGACGAGGCGACGCACTCGTACGGCGGTCCGTGGGGGTTCATCACCTTCTGGGGCCTGCACGCCTGGGTGGCCGCATACACCGTGGTGATGCTGAGTGCCTTCTTCATCCAGTTCGTCAAGGGAGAATTCCCCTGCCCGCTGTGCATGCTGCAGCGGTACGGGATGATCCTGTCCACCCTGGGGGCGCTGTTCGTCATCATGCAGGCCCGGCGCGGCGTGCTCACCACGGCGCGCTATGCGCAAGGCCTTGGTCTGGGCTTGATCGGTGTGCTGGCCGGGGCGTCGGTGTCGGTACGCCAGATCGAACTGCACATCCTGCCCGGTGACCCCGGCTACGGCGAGCCCTTCCTCCGGCTGCACCTGTATACCTGGGCCTTCATCACCTTCGCGATAGTCATGATCTACGTCGGCGCGATGCTGGCCCTGATGCCGCGCGGCATTCCGCACGCTCCCGCGGATGGAACCGCCGCCCGGAAGGTGTCGACGGCGATCATCTGGGTGTTCATCGGCGTCGTCGCCGCCAACGTCATCGCGATCATCTTCCTGGAGGGCTTCGCCGCAGTGCTGCCCGATGACCCGTCGAGTTACACCCTGATCGATCAGCTGAGCGGCCGCTGACGCCGGCATGATGCAGGCGGCGGCACCCGCCGTCAAGGTGAAGTGTGCCCTCCTGTGGATAGTGCTAGCTTCTCGCTGAGGCTCACCGGAGAGGCTGCACATGGATTCGCTGTCGGTATGCCCTGGCGCCCTGCGCGACCGTGGTTGGGACGTGTCCGACGCCTGCCACGGGTCCCGGTTCGCCAGCGCCGGCCACGAGTCGGATTTAGCCGTTCACCAGCAGGGCTGGGTCGGCAGGTCGGCTCTCGCCCTGGCTGGGTTGCGGGAGCACTGGCTGGCCGCGAACCGGCAGTTGCACGGGCGGGTGGATGAGTTAGCTGACGGCATGCGGGACGGCTCGGCGGGGTTCGCTGACATGGAGAACCGCCACGCCGAGGCGCTCCGGCTCCTGCCCGGCCACTAGCGGGTCGTGCGGCGATGGTCTCGATTGCCGATATCGAGCGATGGGATCTCGCGGCGATCGGGGGCGTGTTCGACGTCGCGCACGACCGTCAGATGACGATGGCTCGGCTCGGTGACAACCTCGACGACGCCAACGCCCGGCTGGGCGACTGGCAGGGGTTGGCCGGTGACGCGTTCCGCGCCGAGCTCGGGAAAATCCGGACCGACATCGACGCGCAGCACCACCAGTCGCTCGCCGTCGCCCGGGCGGTCGGGATGGCCGAGTTGCGGATTGCCCGGTGCAAGTCCGACCTCGACAGCATCAAGCAGACGGCGGCGGCTAACGGGTGGACCGTCACCCCGGACGCCCGCATCGACATCGGCACTACCGGCAAAGGCCGCGCACGGGATCTGGCGTTCATCTCCGCGTGGCAGAGCCTGCAGGAGGAACTCGACAAACTGATGGTCCGCGCCACCCGCGCCGACGCCGAACTCGCTGACGCGATCCGCGCCGTCGTCGGCGATGTGCCGGGTGCGATGACGGACGTCCCGACGGCGCCCCCCGAGCCCGCCCCACCCGCGCAGCCGGATCCCCCGGCTCAGCCCGACGCCGCGGCGACGGCACCCGAGCCGGACCCGCCGCTGGACGCCGGCGCCGAGCAGCGGCCGGACGTCACCGACGTCAACGATCCGGGGGTCACGTGGAATCCCCAGCTGGACCCCGAGGCCTGGGCGTCGTCCTGGCAGAACCCGTTGCTGACCGAGAACCCGCCCGGCTATACCGGACCGGCTGGTCCGGACCGCGACGCGGCGTGGCAGGCCTACCTGGCGGACTTCACCGACCAGGAGCGCGGATTCCTGCCGAAGCCGGATGCGGTGTCCAATGCCGGCCTGAAGGTGCTGGCGAATGCCGCTGCGCAGCTCGGTGTTTCGTACGCTTGGGCCGGCGGCGACGGCAAAGGGCCGGGCAAGGGCCAATATTCCTACGACCACGGAAAGCTGGTCTACGACGGCGCCTACACCTATCAGGATCCCGACCGGGTCGGCTTCGATTGCAGCGGACTGACGGAATACTCCGCATCGCAGGCGGCGGGGGTGGACATCGGTACCTACACCGGGTCGCAACTGGAGTCGCCGAACCTGACGGTGCTCGACAAAACAGGGCCGCTGAAGCCGGGCGACTTCCTCTACTACGGCGCCGGCACGGCCCACCACGTCGCGGTATACGTGGCGCCGGGCATCATCATCAACGCCCCGGAGTCGGGACTTCCCGTCGAGTTGGACACGCGCTCAACGACATTGGGCCCGGATCCCAGCGACACCCTGATTCGCGGGCGACGCCTCGAGTAGGGCTTCAGGTGGCGCTGTTGACCTTCGCGCTGATGGCGTCGGCGACCGTCGAGGCCACACCGGCCGGACTGTCCATGTGGCAGGCCTGCACCCGGATCGCGACGTTGCGGACGGCCCGGGCCTCGTCGGCGCAGATCGACCCCGACCACGACGCACCGGCTGGGCCGAGGTTGCCGATGGTCACCCCGCCGGAGGCGCGGCAGGCGGACAGGCCGTCGGTGAGCCGGCCGACGACCGCTGCCGCTGCGGCCGCATCGGGGTACACCGCGATGGCCTGCTTGACGAAGATGTTGCTGACGCCGCTGTAGTTGACGTCCCGGAAGGCCTGAACACCGGTTCCGAAGAGTTCCGCGGCGTCGGGGCGCAGTGCGTCGAAATAGCACGGATCAGCGGGGCTCGGAGCGCCCTGAGCCGTTGCCGGCGAGGGTGCTGGCACGTTCTGGACCGTGGTGTTGTCCATGCGCGGTGTGATCTGGTCGATCGGGACGATCAACGTGTCGATGTCGGTGGGCGAGACACCGGCCGTCGGCTCGGCCGCGGACATGCCGGATGCTGCTATGGCGCATGCGGCGGTCAGCCCAACCGTCGCCCACCATTGGCGCGTGCTCATCCTGGGACCCCATTCTTTGCTGGCCCACTCAATCTACCGGTGTTCGCGAGGTGGGCACTTCACGGGTTTTGCCCCGATGGCCATTCAGGCGCATTGCTATGGCGACGTCCTTTTAACCCTCTGTGCTGCTAGGCCCCAACAGTCCAGCGCAGTTCTTCCCCCCGGTTCCGGTTGGCAGGGACAGTCCGATCAACGGTGTGTCCGACCTTGGGGCTGCTGGCCACGGTCGCAGCCACGGTGGTCGGGTTCCGTTTGCGCCACCAGGAACAGAGTGTGCTGATCGAGAAGGAGAAACTGAGCAGGGAATGCGCCGATGCTGAGGTGCGCTACCGCATCCTCGCCGAGAACGCCGTGGACGTCGTCATCCACTTTCGCCGCGCCGAGGTCGTGTGGGCATCGCCCTCTATCGAGGCGGCGCTTGGGGTAACCGCTCGACGATGGATCGGCTCCGACTTCAACTCCAGTGTTCACCCCGAGGACAAGGGGCCGTGGGTGTACGCCCCGGGGGCGGTGTTCGCCGATCTGGCCGCGGCAGTGGGCCGACGGGGCGGACTGCATCGACGGAGTCGGGCAACTCTGCGGGGACTGCGAGCACGTGTTCGGGGCCAAAGCCTCCACGACGACCATGTGGCGGCTGGTCGATGAGCGTATCGACGCCGCGCACCTGCCGAAGGTTCGTACCGCGCGGGCATCGGCGCCTGTCACGTTAGTTCGCCTCGGTGACCCGGGAGAATCGGTGGGGTGAGAACCGCTACGGCGTCATACAAAGGCCACCGCTACCCGGTGGAGATCATCAATCACTGCGTGTGGCTGTATTTCCGGTTCCCGCTGAGCTTTCGTGAGGTCCAGGAGCTGATGCTCGAACGTGGTGTCGTGGTCAGCCACGAGACGATCCGGCGCTGGTGCGCGAAATTCGGGCAGGCATACGCCAACGGGCTGCGCCGCCGCCGAGCGCGCCCAGGCGACAAGTGGCACCTTGACGAGGTGACGTGAAGTTCAACGGCACCACCCACTACCTGTGGCGTGCGGTCGACCAGGACGGCAACGTCTTGGACGTACTGGTTCAGTCACGGCGAAACACCACAGCAGCCAAGCGGTTCTTCGGCAAGTTGCTCACCGGCCTGCAATACGTGCCGCGCGTGCTGGTGACCGACAAGCTGGCCAGCTACGGGGTCGCCCACCGCGAGCTGATGCCGTCGGTGACGCACCGGCGGTCGAAGTATCAGGACTCCTGACACGGTCGCCGTCGCTTTCGGCGGCTTATTCGCCTGAGCTGCCGTTTCCTGGTGAATGAGCTGCGCGACCCCGACTCCACTGCGCAATAATTCGTGAAATTCATGCAGGTTGATTTGCCCGGACTCGACCGCGGTTGGCGCTGGTCGCGCGACCCCCGATGCCGTTCGCCGCCCCGGCCACCGCACACTGTCGACGTATTGACACACTCCAATTTTTGAGTCGTGTCAGGAGTCCTGAGTATCTGAACAATCGGGCCGAGAACTCTCATCAACCCACCCGGCAGCGGGAGCGAGCTATGAAGCGGTTCACATCAGCGCGGCATGCCCAACGGCTCCTATCCGCCTTCAGCGGCATCTCCCCACACTTTCGCCCCCGACGACATCTGCTCACCGCGACCCAATGGCGAACCGATGGCCGACCGCTTCACGGTCTGGGATGAGGTCACCGCGCTCGACGCCGCCGCCTGAAAATGTGAACGACCCAAACCTGATCGTGTCCCGCATGCCCGAAAACCCCCGCGCCAACACATCTTTCAAACAACGTGACAGTGCCTCGCTGACACCGAGCTCGCCGGAACGGAATATCGGAGAGTCCCCACCCGATTTGAATTATTGTTCGACGCATGCTGACACCGGGGGTTGAGGATCGGGCTTTTCCGTTGACGGCCCCGCAGTTGGGTATTTGGTTTTCCCAGTCTCTCGGGCAGTGGGACGAGCAGTGGCGGGTCGGTGTATTGGTGAGAATCGCGGGCCCTGTGGCGCCTGATGTTCTGGAGCGTGCGATTGGGCTGTTAGTTGAGGAGGCCGAACCCATCCGGGCATTCTTTTGCGAAGTGGATGGCGAGGTTGTGCAACGGGTGGGTGTTGACCCGAAGGTAGGGCTTACCTTATTCGACTTGCGCGATAGCCGGGATCCCGTCATGGAAACTCATAGGGCGGCAGAGGCGATTCAGAGTAAGCCCATGCCGTGGGCTGGCCCCCTGTATCGGTTTGCGTTGTTTCAGACCGCGGTGGACGAATTCCAGTTATTAGCGTGCTGGCATCACATTGTTATCGACGGATCCGGTTGCATGCTGTTCATCAATCGAGTCGCTGCGGTCTATTCCGCGCTTGTGAGTCGTGTTCCAGTGCCTGTTGGTTGCTTCAGTTCGCTACACGAGCACCTGGCTCGTGAAGCGGCGTACCTGGCATCTGAGGAGCACGCCGAGGATCGGTCTTACTGGACAGAGGTGGTTCGGCGGTTACCGTCGGAAAATCCGGAGCACAGGTGGGAGGTATCGGCGGGCGGGGTTGACGGTGACGCAACTCGGATTTGTGGGCCGGCCGAAGTTGACGCCCACGTTGTTGATCGGGTCGCGGCATTGGCGCAGATGTTGGGGGTGCCACGATCGGCGGTGCTGACCGCGGCATGCGCGCTGCTGGTGCGCACGTGGTGTCCGGGTGCCTCGGAAATAGTGTTCGATTTCCCGGTCAGCAGGCGGGTGGGGGCGCAGTCCAAGGTGTTTCCGGGCATGGTTTCCGAGGTGGTGCCGCTGGTATTGAAGATCGCGCCGCAGTTGACCTTCGCCGAGTTCTGCGCCGACGTCGGATTGCGAATAGCAGAGGCGGTACGCCATCAGAGGTTTGACGTGCGAACTCTTGAACGCAAGCAGATCGACTACCGCCGCACCGACGGGGCGAGCCGGAGGGTAACCCTCAATTTCTTCCCTTCCATATCGGTGTCGCCGTTCGGCGAGGCGGCGGCGTCCGCAGTGCTTACCGCTGTTGGTCCAGAGGATAATTTCGGGTTCTACTTCTTCAGGGATGCCAATCGACTGTTCTTGAGCACAGTGGGTGCCCGAACGCCGTTGTCGGGCTTCCATGTCTCGGATCTGGTGCGCCGCCTTGAGCAGCTATTAGTCGCACTGACTGCGCACCCGGGTCGGCGGGTGTCGTCGGTTGAGCTGCTTGATGTTGCCGATCACGCCCAATTGGCTCGGTTCGGCAACCACAAAGCGCTGGCCGCTGCGTCGTCAACAGCCGAAGCGATGTCGGTCGCTGCATTGTGGGCTGTTCAGGTGGGGCGAACTCCGGGTGCGGTGGCGTTGGTGTGTGGGGAGGTGTCGTTGACCTACCAGCAGGTGGAGGCCGCGGCGAACCGGTTGGCCCGGGTGCTGGCCGCGCGGGGGGCCGGCCCCGAAGCGGTGGTGGGGCTGTTGTGCCAGCGCTCGGTGCAGGCGATCATCGCGATCCTGGCGGTACTGAAGACCGGGGCGGCCTACCTGCCTATCGACCCGGCCCACCCCGATACCCGCATCGGGTTCCTGCTCGAGGACGCCGCACCGGCGGTGCTGGTGTGCAGCGGGGGGTTGCGGGGCCGGCTCGACGGCCACACCGTTCCTGTCGTGGAGGTCGAGGATCCGCTGATCGACAGCTACCCGGCCGACCCGCTGCCGCTGCCGGACCCGGACAATATCGCGTATCTGATCTACACCTCCGGGACCACCGGAACACCCAAGGGGGTGGCGATCACCCACCGCAACGTCGCGGCGTTGATTGGGGGGTTGCCCGCGCCGGTGTCGGGGCCGCGGGTGTGGGCTCTATGGCATTCCTACGGCTTCGACGCCTCGGTGGAGGAGATCTTCGCCGCGTTGTTGGGCGGGGGCCGGCTGGTGGTGATCCCTGAAGCGGTGCTGGGCTCGGCGCGCGATCTTCAGGGCGTGCTGGCCGCGCAGGGGGTTGAGGTGCTGAGCGTGACTCCCTCGGCGTTGGAGGTGTTGTCCCCACAGGGGCTGGAAGCGCTGACCCTGGTGGTCGGGGCCGAGCGGTGTCCAGCGCAGTTGGTGGATTGGTGGGCGCCGGGGCGGGTGATGATCAACACCTACGGCCCGACGGAGACCACCGTGGAAGTGGCGGTCAGCGCCCCGCTGCATGCCGGGGTGGGGACTGCGCCGCCGATCGGCGCCCCGATCGGGGGTGCGGCGCTGTTCGTGCTCGATGAGTGGTTGCGCCCGGTGCCGGTGGGGGTGGCCGGGGAGTTGTATGTGGCGGGTGCGGGTGTGGGTGTGGGGTATTGGGGACGGCCGGGGTTGACCGCGTCACGGTTCGTGGCGTGTCCGTTCGGGGGTTCTGGAACACGGATGTATCGGACCGGGGATTTGGTGCGGTGGCGGGCTGATGGGCAGCTGGACTATCTGGGCCGCACTGATGAGCAGGTCAAGATCCGCGGGTACCGCATCGAACCCGGCGAGATCCACGCCGTACTGGCCTCCCACCCCGGGGTGGCCCAGGCGGTGGTCATCGCCCACACCCCTGATACCGGTGAGCCGCAGCTGGTCGGCTACGTGGTGCTTGACGACCCGGCCGGTGATCCCGCCGAGTGGGGGCCGCGGTTGCGCCGGTATGTCGGTGAGCGGCTGCCCGGCTACATGGTGCCGGCGGTGGTGATGGTGGTGCAGGAGTTGCCGTTGACGGTCAACGGCAAGCTCGACCGGCGGGCGTTGCCGGCCCCGCAGTTCACCACCACAGCGGGGTACCGAGAACCAGCCACTGAGCGCGAACAGCTGCTGGCGTCGGTCTTCGCCGACGTCCTCGGCCTGGAGCGAGTGGGGGCCGATGACTCGTTTTTCGACCTGGGTGGGCATTCCCTGTCAGCGACACGTCTAGTGGCCCGGATCCGCACCGTGTTAGGGGCAGAAGTCCCGATCCGGGCGGTGTTCGAGGCCCCGACCGTGGCCGGGCTGGCCGACTGGGTCCGCGCGCATGGTGGCCAGCAGATGCTGCCCGAGTTGACGGCCAGGAGACGGCCGAAGCGGATCCCCTTGTCCTCGGCGCAGGCAAGTTGGTGCGGGCAGTTCATTGATCAGCTGCATGGGCCCTCACGCGGCCTTTACACCATCGACATGACGATGAGGCTGGTCGGTGAGCTGGATGTGAAATCGATCGGTGCGGCGATCGCCGATGTGGTGGCCCGCCATGAAATCTTGCGCACGATGTTCGTCGAAACCGACGGTGTCCCGTGGCAGGTCCTGGTTCCCGCCGAGCGGGCCGATTTTGGCTGGCGTGTCGTCGATGCGGCGGGGTGGTCGTCGAATCGGCTGCGCGAGGCCATCAACGCCGCGGTGGGGTATCAGTTTGATCTGACACGGCAGATCCCACTGCGGGCGCAGCTTTTCCGGGTCGCCGAAGACGAGCACGTGCTGGTGGTGTTGGTGCACCACATGGCCTTCGACGGCTGGTCGGCATCACCCTTTCTCCGCGATGTGGCGGTTGCCTACGCCAGCCGGCGCGCCGGGCGCCGACCGGACTGGGCGGACTCGGCGGTGCAATACGCCGACTACACGTTGTGGCAGCTGGAGGTCCTGGGGGATCCGGCCGATCCCGATAGCCTCTATTGCACCCATCTGGCCTATTGGGAACAGGCGTTGGCGGGGATGCCCGAACGACTGGCACTGCCGGGCGACCGGCCCTACCCGGCAGTGGCCGATCAGGTCGGCGGCAGCGTCGAGGTCACCTGGTCTGCCGAGCTGCAGCAGCAGGTGACCCGGGTGGTACGGCAACATACCGTCACCAGCTGCATGGTGGTCCAGGCCGGCCTGGCGGTCCTGCTCTCCCAGCTGTGCGCCAGCAGCGATGTGGCCTTCGGGCTCACCAGCGCCGGTCGCGGCCACCCCCTCCTCGATGACATGGTGGGAGATTGCACCGAGACCTTCGTCATACGTGTCGAGGTGATCGGCGATCACACCTTCGCCCAACTACTGGCCCAGGTGCGCGACCGCAACCTGGCGGCATACGAACACCAAGGGATCCCCTTCGATGCGCTCGCCGAACGGCTCACCCCGGTTGAGTCGCTGGCCCACCATCCCCTATACCAGGTAGAACTGTCGTGGCATAACTTCCTACAACGCACCAATTCTGGCGGCGACTTGATCCTGGACGATATCGACGTCACCCCACTGCACGTTCCCGCAGTTTTGGACTTGGAGTTCTTCCTCGGTGAATCGTGGACTGAAGACGGCGATCCCCCTGCGTGTCAGGGTGAGTTGAGTCCAGTGGTTCATAGCAACCCGCCTGCAGGG
>CAZVST010000068.1:9157-24644 GCA_964629725.1 uncultured Mycobacterium sp. | reverse complement strand
CAGCACCGACAACCTGCGGATCAACCCTCCGACTTTTTCAGGTCGAAGTAGCTAACATATACAATGTGGATTCCCCCTCCGCCGCCGTTGCTTCTGAGCGACACTCGCCGTCCGTAGTCGAACTGGAGGGACGCTCGGCGCAGGGGCCGCGCTACAAGTGGATCGCGCTGTCGAACACGACGTTGGGCACCCTGCTGGCGACCGTCAACGCGTCCATCGTGCTGATCTCCCTGCCCGCGATCTTCCGGGGCATCGGGCTGAATCCGCTGCAGCCGGCCAACGTCGGCTACCTGCTGTGGATGCTGATGGGTTACCTGGTGGTGACCGCGGTGCTGGTGGTGCCGTTCGGCCGGCTCGGCGACATGTACGGCCGGGTGCGGATGTACATGTCGGGTTCGTCGTCTTCACCCTCGCCGCCGTCGCGCTGTCGTTCACTCCTTCGGGTATGACGCCGGCGCCATCTGGCTGATCGCGTGGCGAGTGGTGCAGGGTGTCGGCGGCGCGATGCTGATGGCGTCGTCGTCGGCGATCCTCACCGGCGTGTTCCCGGCCAATCAGCGCGGAATGGCGTTGGGGGTCAACATGGTTGCCGCAGTTGCCGGGTCGTTCCTGGGCTTGTTGATCGGCGGGGTGCTCTCGGAATTCCACTGGCAGTCCATCTTCTGGGTCGGTGTCCCGCTCGGCATCGTCGGCACCATCTGGAGCCTGCGGTCGCTGAGGGAATTGGGAGCCCACACCCCGGGCCGGATCGACTGGGCCGGTACCGCCACCTTCGGCGTCGGCCTGACGGTGCTGCTGCTCGGGATCACCTACGGAATCCAGCCCTACGGCGGTCACAGCACCGGCTGGACCAATCCGGCGGTGGTCGGCGCGATCGCGGCGGGACTGCTGCTACTGGTCGCCTTCGTGGTGATCGAGGTGCGGGTGGCAGGGCGGGCCAAGCTGGGTGGGAATAGACCCCAGCCGATGGTCGACGTGCGGCTGTTCCGGTCGGCGTCGTTCGGGATGGGCAACCTCGCGGGCCTGATGGCCTCAGTGGGCCGCGGCGGTCTGCAGTTCATGCTCATCATCTGGCTGCAGGGCATCTGGCTGCCGTTGCACGGCTACAGCTTCGAATCCACGCCGTTGTGGGCGGGCATCTACATGCTGCCGATGACGGTCGGGTTCCTGATCGCCGGACCGCTGGCCGGATCGCTGGCCGGATCGCTGGCCGACCGCCACGGCGCTCGGCCGTTCACTGTCGGTGGCGTGGCTCTGATGGCGGCATCGTTCGTCGCGCTGATGCTACTCCCGGTCAACTTCAACTACTGGCTGTTCGCCGCACTCCTGTTCCTCAACGGCGTCGGGGGCGGCATCTTCACCGCGCCCAACACCGCGGTGATCATGTCGAGCGTGCCCGCCGCCCAGCGCGGTGCGGCCTCCGGCGTGCGGGCCACCTTCTTCAACGCCGGCTCGTCGCTGTCGATCGGAATCTTCTTCTCCCTCATGGTCGTCGGTCTGGCACACACCCTGCCCTCGGCGATGAGCCAGGCTCTGCAGCAGCAGGGCGTCGCTCCCGCACTGGCCGAGCAGGTGGCCACCACGCCGCCGGCCGGAAGCCTGTTCGCGGCGTTCCTGGGCTACAACCCGATGGCTGAACTGCTGGCCCCGGTCGGCGGCTTGCAACAGCCCGGCGTCAACGCCGAGGTGCTCACCGGGACGACGTTCTTCCCCGATCTGATCTCCGGCCCGTTCCATACCGGTCTGGTCGTGGTGTTCGGCGCCGCCGCGGTGATGATGGCGATCGGCGCGATCGCGTCGTTGTTCAACCCGGGCCGTTATTCCGACGACTGATGCCGACTGCGGCTACGGATCGACGGGGCGAGTAACTTCGCTGATGTGCTGACCAACCGGCTGATCGTGCTTCGCCGTCGGCCCGTCGGACTCGTGGCCCCCGGCGATACCGAACTGGTGACGGCGCCGGCTCCTGTGCCCGGTGAAGGCGAGGCCCTGCTGCGGACGACCTACGTCGGCCTCGACGCCGCGGCGCGCACCTGGCTCGACGACCGTCCCGGTTACCTGCCGCCGGTCGGCATCGGCGAGGTGATCCGCGCCGCGGGAGTCGGGGAGGTCGTCGAATCCCGTTGTCCCGCTTATCAGGTCGGTGACACCGTCACGACGCTGACGGGTTTCCAGGACTACTCGATCATCCGCGACGACATCTTCAGCACGCTGATCTCCGGTGAAACCGACCATCGGACGATCATGAGCATCTACGGATCAAGTGGGGCGACAGCCTATTTCGGCATCAAGGAGGTTGGCCGTCCGCAGCAGGGTGAGACCGTCGTCGTCTCAGCGGCGGCCGGGGCCACCGGTTCGATCGCCGGTCAGGTCGCGAAGATCTCCGGTGCCCGCGTCGTCGGCATCGCCGGTGGTCCGGCGAAATGCCGGGCTGCGCTGGAGGACTTCGGCTTCGACGCCTGCATCGACTACAAGAACGACGACCTGCCGGCCGCACTCAAGCGGCACTGCCCCAAAGGGGTGAATGTCTACTTCGACAACGTGGGAGGGGAGATCCTCAACGCGGTGCTCGGTCGGCTGGCGGCGGGCGCCCGCGTGGTGCTCTGCGGGGTGATCTCCAGTTACCTGACCGGTGAGCATCCCGGACCGTCCAACTACGTCAATCTGCTCGCCAAGACCGCAACGATGCAGGGATTCAATGCGCTGCAGATGTGGGACCGATTCGGGGAGGCTTTCGCCGATCTGCGGCGCTGGTCTGCCGAAGGCACGCTGGTGCACCGTGAAACGGTCTTCGAGGGTCTGGAATCCAGCGTCGACGCCCTCAACGGGCTGTTCACCGGAGCCAACATCGGCAAGATGCTGGTGCAGATCGGCGAGTCGTCCGGAGGGCAGGAGCGAAGCGAGCGGGGCATCGAATCCAGCGGGGATCATCAATCATGATCATCTGAATCATCGGGGCCGGCATCGCGGGGCTGTCCTGTGCCGACGCCCCGGTCCAGCGCGGGCACGATGTGGTGCTGTTCGACAAGGGTCGCGGGCCCGGCGGCCGCATATCGACCCGCCGGATCGATACACGCTGCGGCGTAGCGTCCTTCGACCACGGTGCGCAGCACTTCACCGTGCGCGACCAGAGCTTCCGTTCGCAGGTGAACACCTGGATGGCCGGAGGCGTGGTAGCCCCTTGGACCGGCAGCTAGCGCAGCTCGACGAACACCGGCGCGTGGTCGCTCGGCGATCCGATCCGGTTCTTGCCGGTCTTGCGTTCGTCGCGGGCGATCTCGGCGTGAATCACCCGCTGCGCCAAGGTCGGTGAGGCCAAAATGAAGTCGATCCGCATGCCCTCGCGGCGGGGGAAGCGCAACTGGGTGTAGTCCCAGTAGGTGAACTCGCCAGGAGTGAAGGAGCGCACCACGTCGGCGTAGGAGCTTTCGATCGTAGCGAAAACGCTGCGTTCCGGTTCGGTGACGTGTGTGCTGCCGCTGAACAGGGAGGCGTCCCAGACGTCCTCGTCTCGCGGCGCGATGTTCCAGTCGCCCATCAGGGCAATCTGCGCGTCCGAATCCCCGGCGAGCCAGGCCTGGGCCGTATTATGCAGTGCGGCAAGCCAATCCAGCTTGTAGCGGTAATGCGGATCGGCGACGGCGCGGCCGTTGGGGACGTACAGGCTCCACACCCGCACCCCGTCGCAGGTGGCGCCGAGCGCGCGCGCCTCGTCCTTGCCGCCCCACGTCGGCTGGCCCTCGAACCCCACCGCGACGTCGTCGAATCCCACCCGGGAGGCGATCGCGACCCCGTTCCACTGGTCGTGGCCGCAGTGCACCACCTCGTACCCGGCGCCCAAGAACGTCATGGCCGGGAACTGATCGTCGGCGCACTTGGTCTCCTGCATGGCCAGTACGTCGACCTCGGTGCGCTGCATCCAATCGACCACCCGATCGACCCGGGTCCGGATGGAGTTGACGTTCCAGGTAGCGATGCGCAACTCAGTGGCCGAACGGGTCGGGGACCTCGCCCGGCATCCACGACAGACCGGGGATGCCCCAACCGTTTTTCTTGACGGTCTTCTTCGCGGCCCGCGCGTGGCGGCCCAGCAGTTTGTCGACGTAGAGATAGCCGTCGAGGTGGTTGGTCTCGTGCTGCAGCATCCGCGCGAACAACCCGGTGCCCTCCAGGGACACAGGGTTGCCGTCGGCGTCCAGCCCGGTCACGCGCGCCCATTCGGCCCGGCCGCACGGAAACGATTCGCCGGGCACCGACAGGCAGCCCTCGTCGTCGGACTCTGGGTCGGGCATCGTCTCGGGGATCTCCGAGGTTTCCAGCACCGGATTGATCACCACGCCGCGGCGGTAGCTGGCCTTGCCGCGGTCATCGGCGCAGTCGTAGACGAACAGGCGCCGGCCCACCCCGATCTGGTTGGCCGCCAAGCCAACTCCGTGTGCGGCGTCCATCGTCTCGTACATGTCGGTGATGAGCTCGCCCAGATCGGCGGGCAGGCTGCCGTCGGGCCCCAGGTCGACCGGATTGGTCGGGGTGTGCAGAACGGGATCGCCGAGGATAACGATGGGTCGGACCGCCATGATGGGCAAGCATAAAGTGAGCCGACTCGCGGGGTCTGCTGCAGTCCCAATCCCCGCGGACGTGATTGAATGTCGCACGAACCACAAGGATGTCATTTCCCCGACTCGTTGAAAGGGCCCACGGATCGCATGGATGGCGCCACAGCACGGGCCGAACGGGCAATCGACGACGCAGAACTACCGGCCGGACTGAGCCGTCGCGAGTACGACATCCTGGCCTTCGAGCGGCAGTGGTGGAAATACGCGGGGGCCAAGGAAGAGGCCATCAAGGACCTCTTCTCGATGTCGGCGACGCGGTACTACCAGGTGCTCAACGCCCTGGTCGACCGGCCGGAGGCGCTCGCCGCCGATCCGATGCTGGTGAAGCGGCTGCGCCGGCTGCGGGCCAGCCGGCAGAAGGCCCGCGCCGCCCGCCGCCTGGGCTTCGAGGTCACCTGAGAATGACCGCGGCGCCCGGCGCGGCCCGGCCGCGGTTACAGTAAGCGCGATGAACGAGCGCGTTTCCGAATCCTCCGGGCTGCCGCTGCGCGCCATGGTCATGGTGCTTCTCTTCCTCGGTGTGATCTTCCTGCTCGTCGGATTTCAGGCGATGTCATTGGGCAGCGACAGCTCCGAAGACAGCTCCCCGGCGGCGGTCAGCACCACAACCAGCACCAAACCGCCGGTGCGGAAGTCCGACGTCCGGGTCTACAGCGTCGCGGCCGACGAAGCCGCCGCCAACCGGGTCTCCGACCGGCTGCGTGAAGCGGGATGGAACGTCACCGAGTCGACCACCATCACCGCCGCCGACGTCCCCGCCACGACGGTGTACTTCGGCTCCGCCGAGGGCGAGGAGTCGGCGGCAACCGAAGTCGGCAAGGTCCTTGAGGCTCCCGTGGCGCCCCGGATTCCCGATATCGCCGAGCAGCCACCTGGCGTGATTGTGTTGGTGACCGGTTAGGCCGCGATAGGCTCAAGCCCATGGTCTTGCCACGTCGTTTGCGTAGGTCCGCTGCCTTCCTGTCCGTCGCTCCGGTTGCGCTGCTGGGCGCCTGTGCGCCGAACGAACCGGTCGCCACGTCCCCCGGCACCACCCCGCCGATCTGGACCGGCACCCCGGCTCCGCCGTCGGCGGGGGAGGCTCATGGTGACGGCGTCCCGCACGCCGGTGGGAACCCGCCGGCTGCACCCGGGCCGGTCACTCCGGCTGACACCCTCAGCGCGGTTATTGCCGGGCCGGACGGCAACCAGATCGCCGCCGCCACCATCGAGTTCCACGACAACGACTCCTATGCCACCGTCACCGTCCAGACCACCGCGCCGGGCAAGCTGACGCCGGGCTGGCACGGTCTGCACATCCACGACGTGGGCAAGTGCGAGGCCAATTCGGTGGCGCCCAGCGGCGGCGCACCGGGTGACTTCCTGTCGGCCGGCGGGCACTACCAGGGCGGCGGCCAGGGTGGCCATCCCAATCACGCCGGTGACCTCGCATCGCTGCAGGTCCGTGGTGACGGCAGCGCGATGCTGGTGACCACGACCAATGCGCTGGATAAGGCCGACCTGCTCAGCGGTGACGGGACGGCGATCATGATCCACGCGGGCGCCGACAACTTCGCCAACATCCCGGCAGGCCGCTACAAGCAGGCCAACGGAGCGCCGCCACCCGACGAGACGACGCTTGCCACCGGCGACGGTGGCAAGCGGGTGGCCTGCGGTGTCATCCGCGGCGGGTAAGTCGCGGCCCGGCCCGGCGCGGGCCGACCGGATCGACTTCGCCGGTTCATCCCGGCCCACGCTCGGCGTCGAGTGGGAGTTCGCCCTCGTCGACGCGAAGACCCGAGACCTGAGCAACGAGGCGGCGGCGGTGATCGCCGACATCGGCGAAACCCCGCACGTGCATAAGGAATTGCTGCGCAACACCGTCGAAGTGGTGACGGGCATCTGTGACACCGTGCCCGAGGCGATGGATGACCTGCGGACCACCCTGGTCTCGACCAGCGAAGTGGTCCGCGAGCGCGGCATGGATCTGTTCTGCGCCGGCACCCACCCGTTCGCGGATTGGTCCCGCCAAAAGCTCACGGACGCACCGCGTTACGCCGAGTTGATCAAGCGCACCCAGTGGTGGGGCCGGCAGATGCTGATCTGGGGCGTCCACGTGCATGTCGGGATCTCCTCGGCGCACAAGGTGATGCCGATCATCTCCTCGCTGCTCAACCACTACCCGCATCTGCTCGCGCTATCGGCATCGTCGCCGTACTGGGCCGGCGAGGACACCGGCTACGCCAGCAACAGAGCGATGATGTTCCAGCAACTGCCGACGGCCGGATTGCCCTTCCAGTTCGAAACCTGGCGCCAGTTCGAGCATTTCGTGCACGACCAGAAGACCACCGGCATCATCGACAACATCAACGAAGTGCGGTGGGACATCCGGCCGTCGCCCAAACTCGGGACCGTGGAGGTGCGGATCTTCGACGGGGTTTCCAATCTCGACGAGCTTTCCGCCCTGGTCGCGCTGACGCACTGCTTGATCGTGGACTTGGACCGACGGCTGGAAGCCGGTGAGGAATTGCCGGTGATGCCGCCGTGGCACGTCCAGGAGAACAAGTGGCGGGCCGCTCGCTACGGCTTGGACGCCATCATCATCCTCGATGCCGACAGCAACGAGCGGCTGGTCACCGAGGACCTTGACGACCTGCTCACCAGATTGGACCCGGTGGCCGAATCCCTCGGCTGTGCAAAGGAATTGGCGGCGGTCGCTGAGATCCCGCGCCGAGGCGCGTCGTATCAGCGTCAGCGCAGGGTCGCCGAGGGCCACGACGGCGATCTGCGCGCGGTCGTCGACGCGATCGTCGGCGAACTAAAGCTGTAGAAGGGTAATCCATGCGACTCCATCCCGATTGTCTCGCTCCTCCTCCGTCTGATGGTCTCGCTCCTCCTCCGCCTCGTTCCTCGGCGTCATCGTCGGCTCGACGGCCTCGTTCCTCGGCGGCATCGTCGGCTCGACGGTGGACGACGGCAGCGGGCCTGGCGGCGGTGCTGGCCGCCGCGGTGATCGGCGCGGGTGGGTGCAGTCGCGCGATCGGCGGAACCGCGGTGGCCACGCCCGGACAGGCCGGGCTGGCCGCGAAGGTCAACACCTCCTGCCGGGACTACGTCGCCATGTCCAAGCCCGAACGCCGCGATGTGATCGTGGCGATCGGGGAAGACGGCAACGCGATCCTCGCCGAAAATCCCGACCAGTGGGTCGGCGTGGCATCGGCGCTGTGCCGCTTCGTCGATCCCAGCGCACCGGTGAAGGACATCCTCCCCGGCGGGATGAGGTGAGCCCGACGGCACTGCCGATGTTCCCGCTTCAGTCGGCGCAACTGCCCGGGGATGTGTTGCCGCTGCGCATCTTTGAGCCGCGCTATGCCCAGCTGATCAAGGACTGCGTCGCCGCCGAGGAACCGGTTTTCGGGGTGGTGCTCATCAGCCGCGGGTGGGAGGTCGGTGGCGGCGATGTCCGCAGTGACGTCGGCGCGGTGGCCCGGATCGTGGAATATGTTCAGACCGGCCACGCCGAATACGAACTTCTCGCGAGCATCGGCGAGCGGATCCGGGTGACCCGGTGGCTGCCCGATGATCCCTACCCGCGCGCCGACGTCGAACCCTGGCCGGACGAGCCGGGAACGGAGGTCGGACCTGAGCAGATCGGTGCGGTCAAGGACCGGATTGCCGAGCTCTATGAGCGGGTGGCCGCAGCCCGCGGGCTGCACCTGAATCCCGAGACGCTTGCCGTCGATCCGGACACTGCTGCGGACCCGGCGCGGCACCTGTACGCGCTGACGGCCCAGGTTCCGATCGGTCAGGCCGATCGGTATGAAGTCCTTGCGGCGCCGACGCTGGCTGCGCGGGTCGACGCGTTGACCGACGCGGTGGAGACGATCATCGCGATGGTGGAGTTCCAGCTCTCCGAGGAGTAGACCGGTCGAGGATCTTCGCGGCGATGTCCCGGGCGTGCCGGTCAGCGCTCGGCGGCGAAAGCCTTCAGCGACTCGATCTGTGCGCGATCCAGCGACGGGTGCACCGTGTCGCGGGCTTTGGCCAGATCCTCGGCGGTGACGTCGGCGGCGTCGATCGAGCGGCGCATCGCGGTGAGGGCCGACTCGCGCAGCAGGGCGACGCAATCGGCGGCGCTGTAGCCGTCCAAGTCGTCGGCCAGCTCTTTGAGGTTGACGTCGGAGGCCAGCGGGACCGACTTCGCCGCTGTTTTGAGGATCTCGTAGCGGGCCTCGGCGTCGGGCGGTTCGACGAACACCAGCCGCTCCAGCCGGCCCGGTCGCAGCAGCGCGGGGTCGATCAACTCCGGCCGGTTGGTGGCGCCGAGCACGACGACGTCGCGCAGCGGCTCGATACCGTCGACTTCGGTCAACAGCGCGGCCACCACCCGGTCGGTCACCCCGGAGTCGGTGCTCTGCCCGCGCCGCGGCGCCAGCGCGTCGATCTCGTCGAGGAAGATCAGCGACGGTGCGGAATCTCTTGCGCGACGGAACAATTCGCGGACCGCCTTCTCCGACGCCCCGACCCACTTGTCCATCAACTCAGCACCCTTGACGGCATGCACACTGAGGCGGCCGGAACTGGCCAGTGCTCGCACCACGAACGTCTTGCCCACGCCGGGCGGACCGTAGAGCAGCACACCGCGCGGCGGGTCCACGCCCAGGCGGGCGAAGGTGTCGGGATGCTGCAGTGGCCAGAGCACCGCCTCGGTGAGGGCCTGCTTGGTCGACACCATGTCGCCGACGTCCTCCAGCGTCACCGACCCGACCGACAGTTCCTGGGTATTAGACCGCGACAGCGGCCGGATGACGCTCAGCGCGCCGGTCATATCTTCCTGGGTCAGCGCCGGCGTCTTCCCGTCCTCGCTGGCGCGGGCGGCCGCCCGCAGGGCCGCCTCCCGGACCAGGGCGGCGAGGTCGGCCCGGACGAATCCCGGTGTGCGATCCGCGATTTCGTCGAGTTTGAGGCTCTCGGCCGGAACGTCGCGCAGGAGAACTTCCAGTAGCGCCTTGCGGGTGGCCCCGTCGGGCAGGCTCAGTCCCAATTCGCGGTCGCACAGGTCCGGCGCCCGAAGCCGGGGGTCCACCGAGTCGGGAGCCTGCGAGGTGGCGACCAGGGCCACCCCCGGCGTCGACACCGCTCTGCGCAGTTCGCCGAGGATCATCGTGGAAACCGGTTCGGGGGGTTCGGGCAAGAGTGCGTCGATGTCGGTGACCAGCAGCACTCCGCCGCCGTTGATCACGTCGGCGACCGCCCGCGCCACGGCCTGCTGGCGTTCGGGGGCAGCCAGCGCTCCGGTGTCCGGACCGTCGAGCCGGACCAGTCGGCGCCGCGCGCACACCGCGCGGACCAGGCGCGCCTTGCCCACCCCGGCGGGCCCCGTGATGAGCACACCCAGATTCGGTTTAGCGCCGAGCTTTTCCAGCAGGACCGGTTCGTCGAGGGCCAGCTTCAGCCACTCAGTCAGCCGGCCGGCCTGCACATGCTGGCCCTTCAGGTCGTCGATGCTGATCGACGGTTCCTCCGGCCACTGCGTGGGCTGGCTGACCTTGGGTGTGGAGCCGGTGGCCGGGGCTGCAGCGCCGACGCCGGCGGCGCCACCCCAGGTGACCGACGAATTCGGCTGCACTGAAACAGGCCCCGCCGGGTCGGTGCCCGTGACCGTCAGCAGTTCGGAGGTCCAGGTGATGCCCACCGAGGTGGCCAATGCCGCGCTGGCCTGTGACGTCGAAGTGCCCGGGCCGAGATCGCGGGGCAGCAGTGACACCGTGTCACCGACGGTGAGCACTTTCCCGAGCAGAGCTTGGCGGAGGTTGGCCGACGTGACCGATCGGGTGGCCAGCGCCGACCCGCTCAAGGTGACCGACCGCGCGCCGTAGACATTGACCGGCGAGACCACGACGGTGGCGTCCTCCCGCAGGCCGGCGTTGGACAGCGTCACATCGTCGAGCAGTGCGGTTCCGGTTGGGGTGCCGGGCGGGGCGATCCCCACCACCGCGGCGGTGGTCCGGGAACCCATCAGCGACACCGCATCCCACTCTCGGATGCCGAGCGCGGCGATGACCTCCGGATGCAGACGCACCACGCCGCGGCGGGAATCCATTGCCGAGGTGTTCAGCCGCGCGGTGAGCGTCAGGCTCGACGACGGACCCTTGCGGTCGGAAAGGATCTCGGTCAAAACTCAGTCTCCTGGTCTGCGTAGGCCCAGTCGCGCCGTCGACCGCCGGTGCGGCTGAGCGCGGCGAGTGGCGCGACGGGCGGCGCGTCGCTGGCGGGAACTGTCGTCCCAGGTCTCCGGATGGGCGGCGGCCCAGCGCTGGCTGCGCAGGGCAAACGGCATGTGGATCACGTACGCCAGGATGATCGCCAGGATCAACAGGTACGGGAACACAAACGCCGCCGCCGCGATGATCGCCAGCAGGGCGAGCAGCGGGGCCACCATGCTCTGGGACACCTTGAAGGTGTGGATCTTGCGCATCGGGATGCGACTCACCACGAGTAGCGAGACGCCGACCATCCAGATGATGACGACGGTCTCGGCTGTCTCGGTCGACCACCACGGTCCGGGCCACTGCATCTTGGCGGCCAGTGGGCCGATCGCGCCGATGGCGCCGGCCGGCGCCGGCATGCCGACGAAGTAGTCCTTGGTGTACGCCGGTGCATCGGTTCCCAGGACCGAGTTGAACCGGGCCAGGCGAAGGACGATGCACACCGCGTAGAGCAGCACGACGATCCAGCCAACCCGGTTGTGCGACAACAGGGTTGCGTACACGATGAAAGCCGGGGCGACCCCGAAGTTCACCGCGTCGGCCAGCGAGTCGATCTCCTCACCCATCCGGGAGGTGGCGTTGAGCACGCGGGCCACCCGGCCGTCGAGTGCGTCCAGGATCGCCGCGGCGGCCAGCAGTGCCATGGCCTCGGTCGGTCGGTTGTCGAGGGCGAACTTCACCGACGTCATGCCCAGGCAGATGGCCAGCACCGTCATGGCGCTGGGCAGCATCCGCAGCGCGGTGGTATTGGGCTGCGGCTTGGCTGGCCGCTGGGGCTTGGTCACGGCAGCCGTGCCAACACGGTCTCACCGGCCAACGCGCGCTGACCGAGTTCGATGATGATCTCCGACCCGGCCGGCAGGTAGGTGTCCAGCCGCGATCCATACCGGATCAGCCCGTAGGTGTCCCCGATCTCGACACGGTCGCCGGCATGCAGGTCGCAGACGATCCTTCGGGCGATCAACCCGGCGATCTGTACGACCACCACTTCATGTCCTTCCGGCGTCCGGATCACCACGCTATTGCGCTCATTGTCCTCACTGGCAGCCGCCAATTCGGCGGAATGGAAACTGCCGGGCCGATGCTCGACCGCGAGCACCTCGCCGCCGACCGGAATCCGCTGCACGTGCGCGTCGAACAGGGACAGGAAGATGCTGACCCGAGGAACCGGCGCGCTGCCCAGACCCAGTTCGACCGGGGGCGCGGCCTCCTCGATGAGACACACCAGCCCGTCGGCGGGGGATACCACCAGGCCCGGCCGGGTGGGCGGGGTTCGCGGCGGGTGCCGGAAGAAGCCCGCATTGGCGCCGGCCGCAGCCAGTCCCAGCCCGCGCGCCCACGGGTGGCGACGGCCCAGTGCCGCCGCCGCCAGGCCGGCGGCGATGAAGGGGTAGCCGGCCCTGTGGACGGGAGGGATCGAGGAACGCACGAGCGCGGCCAGCCGCTGCGGGCCGGACTGCACATTGACATCGGGGCGTCTGGCCATCGGCGTGAGTCTAGTGCTCTGCTTTTTCCTATGTGGTCAAGTCCCACACCGTGATCTGCTCGCCCGCGGCGATGCCGGTGACGTCAGCGCCGATATCGAGCAGGCAGTTGGCCGCGGCGAGCCAGCGCAGATGGTGGGACGCCGGTGGGCCGTAGGCGGCGACGGTGCCGGTGTCGGCCTCGTAGACCCCGCGACGGAACTGCCGCTTGCCGGCGGGGCTGGTCAGGTCTTCGGCGAGGGCGGCGGTGCGCCTCGGCCGCCGGGAATTCGGCAGTCCCATGGCGGCCCGCAGCGCGGGGCGGATGAACACCTCGAAGGACACCAGTGCGCTGACCGGATTTCCCGGCAGGGTGATGACGGCCCGCCCGTCGGCCAGCCTGCCGGCGCCCTGCGGCATGCCGGGCTGCATGGCGACCTTGACGAACTCGACGTCCCCGCCGGTCTGGAAAGCATCCTTCACCACTTCGTACGCCCCTGCGCTGACACCGCCGGAGGTCAGCACCACCTCGGCGCGACCGGCGTAGGCATCGATCACCGCGCGGAACTCGCCGACGTCGTCGCCACAGGTATCGACCCCGGCCACCTCGGCGCCCGCGTCGCGCACCGCGGCGGCCAGCATCACAGCGTTGGACTCATAGATCTGGCCGGGTTGCAGCGTGACGCCGGGCGCCACCAGTTCCGAGCCCGTCGAGACCACCAGGACCCGCAGTCGGGGGATGACCCGCAGCCGCTCGATGCCGAGAGCGGCCAGCAGTCCCAGGGCCGCCGGGGTGATCTGCGTACCGGCGCGCAGCACCACGGTCCCGGCGGTCACGTCCTCGCCGGCCCGGCGGATGTGCTGGCCGGGCCGGGGCGCCGAACGGATCTGCACCACCGACACCCCGGCGTCGGTGGCCTCCACCGGCACCACCGCATCTGCCCCCGCCGGAACCGGGGCGCCGGTCATGATCCGGTGCGCGGTACCCGGGTCCAGCGTCAGCCGGTCGGTGCGGCCGGCTGGAATGTCCTCGGCGACCGGCAGTGTCACCGCGCAATCCGTACCCGCGTCGACGACGTCCTCGGCGCGGACGGCGTACCCGTCCATCGCCGAATTGTCGAACACCGGCAGCGACAGCGGCGCGACGACATCATCGGCGAGGACCAGGCCATCGGCCTCCGGGATCGCCACCTCGACCGGCTCGCGCGGGCCGATCAGCCCGGCGACGACGCGTTGATGCTCCTCGACGCTGCGCATACCGGCCGTCAGACCGGGAAGGTGACGCCGGTCAGTTCCTCGGAGACCTTCCACAGCCGCTGCTGGATGGCGATGTCCTGGGATTGCTTGCTGGAACTCGCTAGCACCGGGTAGCCGCGAAGTTCCTTGAAGCCATCCGGGCCGTAGTACTGGCCGCCCTTGGCCGCCGGATCGGTAGCGGCCCGCAGGGTGGGCAGCGCACCCAACTCGGGGGTGTTGAGCAGTTTGCCCATTAGCGTGGCCACACCGGGCAGGCTGTAGCCCGGGATGTGGCGGCTGAGTTCGGTGGCCGCGACCCCCGGATGCGCCGCCACCGCAATGGTTTTCGCATTCGCCGCGGCAAGCCGCCGCTGCAGGTCGTAGGCGAACATCAGGTTGGCCAGCTTGGACTGACCGTAGGAGGCCACCCGGTCGTACTTGCGGTTCTTCCACTCCAGGTCGTCGAAGTCGATCTTCGCGCGGATGTTGTGCGCGATGCTGGCCACCACGACCACCCGCGAACCTTCCACCGGAAGCAGGTTGGAAAGCAGCAGCCCGGTTAGCGCGAAGTGCCCGAGATGGTTTGTGCCGAACTGCAATTCGAATCCGTCGGCGGTGGTGGACTTCGGCGGGTACATCACCCCGGCGTTGTTGATCAGCAGATCGATACGCGGGTAGGCCTCGGCGAGTTCCGCGCCGGCCTGCTTGACCGAGGCCAGCGATCCGAGATCCAGCTTGTGCACACTGACCTTCGCCTGGGGTGACAGCCGGCGGATCCGGGCGGCCGCCGCGTCGCCCTTGGCCGTGTCGCGCACCGCCATCACCACATGGGCGCCGCGGGCCGCCAGCACGCGCGCGGTGTCGTAGCCCAGGCCGGTGTTGGAGCCGGTGACGATCGCCACGCGTCCGCTCTGATCGGGTACATCGTTCTCAGTCCATGCCATGCTTTAGAACATACGGCTGGTTAGAGTTGCGCACCCATATGCCTGGCCTAATGTCATCTGACATGGCGATCGGCGGGGTGCTGTTCGACATCGACGGCGTTCTGGTGACCTCATGGCAACCCATCCCGGGTGCGGCTCAGACGCTGAGGGTTCTGGCCGACCACCAGATCGCCTGCTCCTACCTGACCAACACCACCACCCGCACCCGCGCGGAGATCGCCGCAGCGCTGACCGCGGCTGGGATGGGCGTGCGGCCCGACGAAGTGATCACGGCTGCGGTGCTGACCGCTGAGTATGTGCGGACGCACTACCCCGCGGCCCGCTGCCTTCTGGTCAACAGCGGGGACATCGCCGAGGACATGCCCGGCGTGGACGTCATCGACTCGGCTGTCTGCGAGCGGCCGGCGCTGCCGGAGACGCCCGACGTCATCGTGCTCGGCGGGGCCGGCCCGGAGTACAGCCACCTGACGCTGAGCCGGGTCTACGAGTGGATGACCCAGGGGGTGCCGGTGATCGCCATGCACCGCAGCACGGCCTGGAACACCGCCGACGGATTGCGGATCGACACCGGCATGTACCTGATCGGGATGGAGGAGTCCTCCGGTCGCAAAGCCGTCGCCGTCGGCAAGCCGGCCCCGGCGGGCTTCGAAGTGGCCGCCGCCCGGCTCGGGGTGGAGCCCGACGACATGTACATGGTGGGCGACGACCTCAACAACGACGTTCTGGCCGCACAGGTGGTCGGTATGACGGGCGTGCTGGTGCGCACCGGGAAGTTCCGTCAGGAGACCCTGGACCGTTGGGCCGCAGACCAATTCGCGATGCAGCCCAACCACGTCGTCGACTCGGTGGCCGACCTCCCGGCGCTGCTCGGCCTGACGACCGATGCGGAGCGCAGCGACGAGGAGGAGTCGGGCAGTCGGGCCTAGCCTGACGACCGATGCGGAGCGCAGCGACGAGGAGGAGTCGGGCAGTCGGGCCTA
>CAZVST010000068.1:0-9057 GCA_964629725.1 uncultured Mycobacterium sp. | reverse complement strand
GCCTGACGACCGATGCGGAGCGCAGCGACGAGGAGGCGGGCCTAGAGCTGTAGCGACCGCACGGCTTCGATACGGGCCTGCAGCTGATCGCTATTGGCCGCGGCGACCGGCGGGCCGCCGCAGATCCGGCGTAACTCGTTGTGAATCATGCCGTGCGGCTGGCCCGTTCGGTGATGCATCGCGGCCACCAGCGCGTTGAGTTCCCGGCGCAGCTCGCGCAGCTGG
The DNA here is from genome assembly GCA_964629725.1 of uncultured Mycobacterium sp. GTDB lineage: Bacteria > Actinomycetota > Actinomycetes > Mycobacteriales > Mycobacteriaceae > Mycobacterium. The sequence continues at coordinate 8,832 of CAZVST010000068.1, read as the reverse complement.
CCGTGCGTCGACACCCGCGGCGCCTCACCACTGGCCGTGCGCTTGGTCAGCTGCTCTTCCTGCCGTCGCCGCAACAGGTCTCGCATGGAGTCGGCGTCGAGCAGACCGGGGATGCCCAGGTAGTCGGCCTCCTCGTCGCTGCCGGCCGGCGTCGCCGTCCCGAACGACGATCCATCGAAGATCACCTGATCGAGTTCGGCTTCGGCGCCGAGGTACTCGATCTTGTTGTCGGACTCGCCCGTCTCGTCGCGCTTCTGCGCGGCCAGCTCCGCGTCCAGCGGATCCTCCAGAGTCTCCCGGTGCGGCTTGCCCAGGACGTGGTTGCGCTGAGCCTCCATCTCGCTGGCCAGCAGCAGCAGGTTGGGTACCGAGGGCAGGAAGATGCAGGCCGTCTCGCCGGGACGGCGGGAGCGGACGAACCGGCCGATGGCCTGCGCGAAGAACAGCGGCGTCGACGCGCTGGTGGCGTACACACCGACTGCCAGGCGGGGCACGTCGACGCCTTCGGAGACCATCCGCACCGCCACCAGCCACGGGGAGGTCCCCTCAGCGAAGGCGGCGATCCGATCCGAGGCGCCCTTGTCGTCAGACAACACCACCGTCGGGTGTTCCCCGGTGATCTTCTCCAGCAGCTTCGCATAGGCGCGGGCGGCGGTCTGGTCGGAGGCGATGATCATGCCGCCGGCATCGGGCACGTGTGCGCGCAGGCCGCGCAGTCTGGTGTCGGCCGCGGCGATGACTGCGGGCATCCATTCGCCGGCCGGATTCAGGGCGGTCTTCCACGCCCGGGCGGTCTGCTCGGCGGTCAGCGGTTCACCGAGGCGGGCCGCATGCTCCTCGCCGGCGCTGTCGCGCCAGCGGGCCTCGCCGGAGTAGGCCATGAACAGCACCGGCCGCACGACACCGTCGGCGAGCGCGTCGGAGTATCCGTAGGTGTGGTCGGCCCTGGACTGCCGGAAGCCCGCGGGATCCGCTTCATAGGTGACGAATGGGATGGCGCTGTCGTCGCTGCGGAATGGGGTTCCGGTCAGCGCGAGCCGGCGGGTCGCATCGTCGAACGCCTCCCGGATGGCATCGCCCCAGCTTTTGGCGTCGCCGCCGTGGTGGATCTCGTCGAAGACGACGAGTGTCTTGCGGTTCTCGGTGCGCACCCGGTGCCGGGTCGGGTGGCTGGCCACTTGGGCGTAGGTCACCACGACGCCGTGGTACTCGTCGGAAGTCTGCGAGTTGGAGTTCGAGAACTTGGGGTCCAGCGCGATGCCGACCCGGGCTGCGGCCTGTGCCCACTGATTCTTGAGGTGTTCGGTAGGGACGACGATGGTGACGGTCTGGACGGCGCCCTCGGCGAGGAGTTCGGCGACGATACGGAGGGCGAAAGTCGTCTTGCCTGCGCCGGGGGTCGCCACAGCCAGGAAATCCCTGGGCTTGGCGGCGAGATACTTGACCAGCGCGCGTCGCTGCCAGGCGCGCAGAGCCCCGGGTGCCTCCACCGTCCGCACCCAGGCCTCCCTCCGACCGGAGCGACTTTAGTGCAACCGCCGGGGGCGCAACGACTCGTCCGGCGTGTCCTGGGACGTCCGCCGGAGGCGAACGATCTTGCACTCGGCATAGGAGAGTGCTAAAAATGACGTTGGCACTCGCAACCTGTGAGTGCTAGGTCGGGACCGGTGAGACCACAGCCCCAACACAGCTGGGTCGTCCGTCGCGGGCACTGCGTCCGGCCGAAGACGTGTCACCCCCTAATCGGAGGATTCACTTCGCAATGTCCAAGATTATTGCGTACGACGAAGAGGCCCGCCGCGGCCTTGAGCGGGGTCTCAACGCCCTCGCCGACGCGGTAAAGGTCACGCTCGGCCCCAAGGGCCGCAACGTCGTCCTGGAGAAGAAGTGGGGCGCTCCCACGATCACCAACGACGGTGTGTCCATCGCCAAGGAGATCGAGCTCGAGGACCCGTACGAGAAGATCGGCGCTGAGCTGGTCAAGGAAGTCGCCAAGAAGACGGACGACGTCGCCGGCGACGGCACCACCACCGCTACCGTGCTGGCCCAGGCCCTGGTTCGCGAAGGCCTGCGCAACGTCGCGGCCGGCGCCAACCCGCTGGCGCTCAAGCGCGGTATCGAGAAGGCCGTCGACCACATCACCGAGACGCTGCTGAAGTCGGCCAAAGAGGTCGAGACCAAGGAGCAGATCGCTGCCACCGCCGGCATCTCCGCCGGTGACCAGACCATCGGCGACCTGATCGCCGAGGCCATGGACAAGGTCGGCAACGAGGGTGTCATCACCGTCGAGGAGTCCAACACCTTCGGGCTGCAGCTCGAGCTCACCGAGGGCATGCGCTTCGACAAGGGCTACATCTCGGGGTACTTCGTGACCGACGCCGAGCGTCAGGAAGCCGTCCTGGAGGATCCCTACATCCTGCTGGTCAGCTCGAAGATCTCGACCGTCAAGGACCTGCTGCCGCTGCTGGAGAAGGTCATCCAGTCCGGCAAGCCGCTGCTGATCATCGCCGAGGACGTCGAGGGTGAGGCCCTGTCGACCCTGGTGGTCAACAAGATCCGCGGCACCTTCAAGTCCGTCGCCGTCAAGGCCCCGGGCTTCGGTGACCGCCGCAAGGCGATGCTGCAGGACATGGCCATCCTCACCGGTGGCCAGGTCGTCAGCGAGGAGGTCGGCCTCTCCCTGGAGACCGCCGACGTCTCGCTGCTAGGTCAGGCCCGCAAGATCGTCGTCACCAAGGACGAGACCACCATCGTCGAGGGCGCCGGTGACCCGGATGCCATCGCCGGCCGGGTGGCTCAGATCCGCAGCGAGATCGAGAACAGCGACTCCGACTACGACCGCGAGAAGCTGCAGGAGCGCCTGGCCAAGCTGGCCGGCGGTGTTGCGGTGATCAAGGCCGGAGCTGCCACCGAGGTCGAGCTCAAGGAGCGCAAGCACCGCATCGAGGATGCCGTGCGCAACGCCAAGGCCGCCGTCGAGGAGGGCATCGTCGCCGGTGGCGGCGTGGCCCTGCTGCAGGCTGCTCCGGCGCTGGACGAGCTGCACCTGACCGGTGACGAGGCCACCGGCGCCAACATCGTGCGCGTCGCGCTCGAGGCCCCGCTGAAGCAGATCGCCTTCAACGCCGGCCTGGAGCCGGGCGTTGTCGCCGAGAAGGTTCGCAACTCGCCCACCGGTGTCGGCCTGAACGCCGCCACCAACGAGTACGAGGACCTGCTCAAGGCCGGCGTCGCCGACCCGGTCAAGGTCACCCGCTCGGCGCTGCAGAACGCGGCGTCCATCGCGGCGCTGTTCCTCACCACCGAGTGCGTCGTCGCCGACAAGCCGGAGAAGGCGTCCGCTCCCGCGGGCGACCCGACCGGTGGCATGGGCGGTATGGACTTCTAAGTCCCATTAACGAAAAAGCCCGGCTCGCTTCGCGAGCCGGGCTTTTTCGTGTTCATCAGCCCACTTCTCCCACGAGTGTGCGGTTTCGTGCGCGACACGCCATCGCGCTGTAGAAATCCGCACACTCAGCGTGCGGAAATGGCGGCGCGAACCCGCGCGACGACCGTCGCCGGTGTCCGCAGCATGTCGCTGCTGACGCGAATGACGATCCAGCCCAACGCTTCCAAGTCAGCCAACCGCTCGAGGTCGCGACGTCGTTGCCGCGCGTCGGTCCAGTGCTGGGCGCCGTCGTACTCGACCGCGACGCGCCATTCCGGCCAGCCCATGTCTAGGTAAGCGACCGTGAACCCCGCTTCGTCGATGACCGGAATCTGCGTCTGCGGCGAAGGTAGGCCGGCCCGGATGAGCATCAGGCGGGTGAGCGACTCGTAGGGAGATTCGGCACCGCCGTCGACGACTGCGATCATCGACCGAAGCCGGGTCACACCGCGGGTGCCCGGATGCTTCTCGGCGACTGCCTGTATCTGACGTGGCTGTAGTTGCGTTGCGTTCATAAGCGCGTCAATCCTTTGCACTCCGTCGGTGATCGACAGGCGCCGACCGATGTCGAAGGCGGTGCGCGCGGGGGTCGTCACGGCCATGCCGTCGATCTCGGTGGTCTCGTCGGCATGCAGTCTGTCCGAGTAGACCATGAGCTGTGCCGGCGCTCTGCGATTGCTGTGGACAAGCTCAGCCGGCTCGCTCGGCCCGATCCACTTCGCGCCGAGAAGTGCAGCGGCCGAGAGGCCGGCGACGATGCCCGTCCGTCTCGACCACAGCCACGCCGCGCGGGCTCGCTGCGTTGCCGTTAACTCCACATGGCGGGGCGCATAGACGCCGGGATAGACGGTCACATAGAAACGGTCCAGTGTCCGGGCTGATAAGGCGCCCGATTCGACCGCTTCAGAACCGCGGAATGGCCAGCACTCGTCGTCCATGGCCGCGCAACTTGCCAGTGAACGCCCGGATCGTCACGTCGAGTGTGCAGATTTCTACACAGGAACGGCGTGTCGCGCACAAAATCGCACGGTCGGCGTAGCGGTGAGTTGCATTGTGGGACTGCGAAGTTACCCGGCCGGTACTCCCCGACGCCCGCGGATCAGCTTCCCCGGCCGAGCCGACGTCGGCACCCCGTTCTCGGCGATCACCTCGCCGGAGACCATGGTGGCGACGTAGCCGTCGGCGGACTGATCGAGGCGCCGTCCGCCGGCCGGCAGGTCGTGGACGATCACCGGCCGGTGCAGGGTGAGCCGCGCGTGGTCGACCACGTTGAGATCGGCCTTGTAGGCCAGGGCAATCCGGCCGCGGTCGCCGAGGCCGGCGATCCGCGCGGGCACCGACGTCAGCTGCCGGACCGCCTCGGCGACGCTGAGACGCCCGGACGCCCGGTCGCGGGCCCAGTGCGCCAGCACGAACGTCGGATAGCTTGCATCGCAGATCATTCCGTAGTGCGCGCCGCCGTCGCCGAGCCCGAGCACCACGTCGTCGCGCCGGATCAATTCCCCGACGGTGTCCAGCGAATTGTCCTCGAAGTTGGCCAGCGCGACCAGCATCATCGCGTGGCCGTCGTCATCGAGCAGCCGGTCGTAGGCCTCCTCCAGTGGGCTGACGCCGCGGGCCTCCGCCCGCGCCAGGATGCTGTCCTGAGCAGACGGCTCGTAATTCGCGGGCTCAGTGAGCGGGAACATCCACCGCCACGACTGCGCGAAGAACATGAACGGGTGCCCCTCGCCGGGCTGGTCGGCCAGAATGCGCTGCCGCACTTCGGGTTTGCGCATCTCGGCGACCCGCTCAGCCAAGGGTAGATGCGCGATCTCCTGATAGCTCGGATACAGCACGAAGGGGTTGGCGGTCAGTTCCAGGCCGATCACCAGACCGATCGGGCGGGCGAAGACCTGCGCGGTGATGTCGGCGCCCGTCCGACCGGGCCGAGAGTTGAACTCCTCTATCAATTTCACCGCGCCCGGCCAGATCGGCTCACCGGAATTGCCCGTCGTCAGCGTGAACGTCACCGCCAGTCCGGCGTCGGTGGCCGCCTCGAACACCTCCTGCAGCACGCCCTCATAACCACCGGCCGCGAGGTCGGGGATGAACTGCAGCAGACCGCCGCCGCCATCGGCCACCCCGGCGGCGATCGCCGAAATCTCCTCGTAGGCAGCGCCGTAGGTGGGAATCGGCGCGCCGCTGCCGGTCTTGTGGAACGCGAACCGCGACGACGAGACACCCAGTGCCCCAACCTGTATCGCCTCGGCGGCCAGTTTGCGCATCAGCGCCAGGTCCTCCGGCGTCGCCGGCTCCCGGTCGGCCCCGCGGCGGCCCATCACGTACACCCGCAGCGGCGAGTGCGGCAGGTACGCCGCTACGTCAATATCCCGTTGTCGCGCCGATAACGCATCGAGATACTCCGGGAAGGTCTCCCAGTCCCACGGCAGCCCGTCGGTCATCACCACGCCCGGGATGTCCTCGACGCCGGCCATGACGTCGACGAGCACGTCGTGATCCTCGGCGCGGCATGGGGCGAAGCCGACCCCGCAGTTGCCGATCAACGCGGTGGTGACGCCGTGCGAGGACGACGGCGAACAGCGGTCCGACCAGATCGCCTGCCCGTCGTAGTGGGTGTGCAGGTCGACGAAACCGGGAGTGACGAGCATTCCGGTCGCGTCGATCTCCCGGTCACCCGGGCCCTCGACCGTGCCGAGTGCGACGATCACCCCGTCGGACACCGCGACGTCGCCGACGTACGGTTCACCGCCCAGGCCGTCGACGATGGTGCCGCCCCGGATCACGACGTCATAACTCATGAATGTCAGGTTACGTGGCGAGCCACCGGCGGGCGTAGCGTCGAAATATGGCCGAATCCCCTGATGCCGCAGCCGCGCGGGAAGTGCTGCGCGACGCGTTCACCCGGCTGATCGAACACCTCGACGGCCTGACGGACGGACTGACCGACGAGGTGTCGTTCTTCCGCCCGACACCGGAGGCCAACAGCATCTGCTGGCTGATCTGGCACAGCGCTCGCGTCCAGGATGCGCAACTGGCCCAGATCGCCGGGGTGGAACAGGTGTGGTTCAACGGCGGGTGGGTGGATCGCTTCGCTCTGGACCTGCCGCGTGACGCCCACGGCTACGGCCACACCGCCGAGGAGGTCGGCAAGGTGCGGGCTCCCGCTGAGTTGCTTGCCGGCTACTACCACGCGGTGCATCGGATGACGCTGGAGTACCTCGCGGGTCTGACCACCGACGAACTCTCCCGCGTCGTCGAAGAGAACTGGAATCCTCCCGTGACGGCGAGTGTGCGACTGGTCAGCATCATCGACGACTGCGCGCAGCATCTGGGCCAGGCGGCCTACGTTCGAGGGATCGCACGCTGATCTTGAACGGCGGGATTGACAGGGCGCTGCTGGGTTGGCCGTTCGTTGGCCTGCCGTTGATGGTGTTGCTCGGGATGGACGTGCGCGACGGCGCCACCCCGGTCGACGCGTGGATGCAGCAGGCCCGCGGTGGTCCGTTGGGATCGCTGCTGATGTTCACCGACTACCGGACGACGCAGACGCTGCTGGCCGCGACGGTGGCGGTGGCGCTGTTCCGCAAGCTATGGGCACTGGTCCCGTTGGCGCTGTTGACACCGGCGGTCGGTGTGCTGTCGGCCGAGACGCTGAAACCGGTCTTCGGCCGGATCAAAGGTGAGGCCCTTGCCTACCCGAGCGGTCACACCACGGCCATGGTGATCGCGGTCGGCATGCTGGTCCTCGCGGTCGGGATCCGCCGCCGGTTGGTCTGGGCCGCAATCGCTTTCGCCGCGCTGGGCATCCTCGGCCAGGCGGTGACCTACCACTATTTCACCGATGCTTTGGGCGCGTTGCTGCTGGGCACATCGCTGGTGTGCATCGCCGCGGCCGCACTGCGGTGGGCGCACCGCCGCACGCGGCAAGTCCTGCGAGGGATCTGGCTCTAGTGCCGCCTGATTGCGACCGTGTTCACTGGCCGTCGCTACCGCCGATCTTGATGAAGTTGGTGTTGAATCTGGCGGCCCGTGCGGCTGCCGCAGGCCGACTGAGGCCAGCTCCCGCAACGCCCTCGGGCTGGAACTTGCAAGACACCTCGCACTCGAGGGCGATGAGTTGGCTAACAGGTGCGACCGGTTTGAAGGGCTCGCCTCAACCCTAAGGTGCGCCGGTATACAGTGAAATTGAGCTTCCCCAGACCCCGGTAGCTATCACCTCAACCGGGAAGGAAACTGCCTTGATGCGTTGTAGGGCTCACGCAAGCGGCATAGCCCCAGCTAGCCCCAAAATTCAGTCGGCCCCAGTGCAACAAGCGTCTGAGGTGTTTTGCTCGTCAACCGATGTTTCTTATTGGCTCCGGCCGGGTATCCGGAAGTCGTGAATAGTGCTGCGAACACGCAGTCGGAACGTCGGGGGGGTGGCGCATTGAAAAAACATGAGGGGCTCTTGCTGCAAACGGGAGGCTCGGAGTTGACCGCCGAGGCAGATCCGTCGAGCTTTGTGCCGTTGGCCAATCGGGTGTCGGAACTCATCAGGGTGATGTCGCGAGTGCAGCCGGACGATCTGTCAGCCGCTGAGATCGCCGCGCTGCTCGGAATCCTGGCTCCGGCCGACTCCCGTGTCAACGGCCGACCAACCGCTCGGCCAGGACTGCGGCTCGTCAGGTCTTGCGGCGAGCAGCCGACGTCTGACCTCGCCTAACAGTGAATCGATCGATGCTCCGCTGAGGTCGCCGGTCAGGGTTGTCAGTTCCACCACGCCCAGTTCGCCACTGCAGAGATAGCCCGCGGCCACCAGTGCCTCGACCGGCGATCGGCGATACGTCCGTGCGAGAGCAATAACGGCTTCGGCACTCGGGGTGTTAGTGCCGCGTTGCCACCGAGAGATGCTGGACTGATCGATTCCTGTCGCGGTTGCGATGTCCTTCTGTGTGGCATTGCCGGTCACAGTCGCGACGTATCGCCACCAAGTTGCTTCTGCCACCCGGTCAGGATATTGCAAAACGGCTGCACCCGCCGGTATGCGTCTGGCTGCTGATCTCGGCATGTTTGCCTGCTCCGCCTATCTGAGCCCCTTGTCGGGACACCGCACCCTCGTGCTTTCGGAAGTCCTGGAAACCTGACAATCGCAACTATAGCTATGCATACTTGCAAGAACGTATGCTTACATGCAATTCCACCTGAGTGAACTCGATGAGGAGCATGAAATGACCGGATCAGCGACCCCCTGGGTCGGCGCACATGCCTCCGAATCGCCTCATTCAGATTCGCGCCGCCGTACCTGCGGAGCAGGTGAGGTTCGCCCGATCGTGCTGCGGGCTCGACTGGTTGCCGAAGCGTCGCCCTCGTGAGGGGGACCCAGTTAGTGGTCCAGTCGCTATGCAACTTGGGATTGGTGGGTC
>CAZVST010000067.1:0-25942 GCA_964629725.1 uncultured Mycobacterium sp. | reverse complement strand
GCCGTCCACCAGGTTGGGGCTGCTCATGGGTCAGGTAACTCCAGTCTCGCCCTCGTAAACAGTGAACTCGGGGAAGTCCGAGTGTCTCATCACAGCCTGACAGCGAGGGATGCTGCGCGCAATGTCGCGGGCGTAACCGTCCGACTCAATCAGTCAAACCGGTCGAACCAATTTGGGTCGATCTGGGGTTCGGTTTTTACTCCGAGTTGTTGATCGAGCACGAGCTTGGTCAGTCGTGTGCCGTCGATGAGATCGACAGTGGGAGTGGCGGCGGTTGCGGCCCTGCGAGCGGCTTCGGTAAACCGGCCGAGAGTGACCAGGACCGCACGCTCGGCGCCTTTAACGCGTGCATCATTCTGAAATAGTGCGACGACTTCCCGTCCGACGGGCTTGCCGTTGGGGTCATACCGCTTGACCTGAACCACGACACGAGACGATAGGACTGGGCTGATCGGTGCCGTGCCGATCCCATCGATGCCCTCGTCCCCGTTCCCACCGACACGCTCAAGTTCCATCCCGTACAAGCGCAGCAAGTACAGGACGAATTCTTCGAAGCTACTCGGGCTCAGCTTGTGCAGCCGCTCAAGAAGGGCATCCTGGAATGTGAACGACATACCCGATCCGTCGTCGTCCTCGATCTCAACATCCGGCTTGCCGGATGTTGCCGCATCCTGTGGGGGTCCGTTGCTGGCCTGGGTTTTCGCACCCCTTTTCGGCCGGTTTCGCCGGTATTCCCGGTCGAGCTGAAGAACTTGCTTCCGGGCCTCGCTCTCGGGGAGCGTGAGCAACCGCTTCCCGAGCGCAGTGATGAGAAAGACCCCTGTCTTCGGACTTTCCAAAGCACCAATGAGTTTGGCGTAGGACCGTCCCCAAAGAATCCGGTCGATCAACACGGAGTGATGGGGCCGGTTCTCGAATGTGACCGCCAACATCTCCTCGGTCGGATTGAAGTCGGCGAGCACGTGCTCCACGACTTCACTGGCTTGAGCCGACCCTCCGAGCGCCCCCACAGCTTGGACGACGGGCAGGATGAAGTCCGAGTAGCGCGGCAAATCCTTTGCAGTCACGGCGATCTCAGACACGGTATGCATCCGATCTGCCAAATACACCGACGACCGTGACACGCTGGCGCTCGTCGTCGATCCGGTAGAGCACCCGGTAGGTACCGCGCCGCGCGCTGTGGCGGTCATTCAACGGCGGTCGCAACTGCTTGCCGACCCGGTGAGGATTGTCGAGCAGAGGACCGATGATGAAGTCATAGGCCGCGAACGCGACCGCTTCGGGTAGTTGCTCAGCAAGTTGCCTCCGCGCGGTGGGAGCGATCACCAATTCGTATCGCTGGTTGGTCACGTCCGAGCTCGGCGTGCTTGCATCGCCGCAGCAAGAGTGTCCTGGTCTTCTCCTTCTCCGCGAGCGAGCTCGGCGTCGGCCTGGCCGAGTGCGTGCAGAGCTGCCGCGTCCGACAACACTGCGATCGTTTCCTCCATCGACTCAAGGTCATCGACAGCCAGAAGCACCGCGACAGGGCGGCCATGCACCGTTACCGTGACCCGTTCGTGGTGCCCGCCGACACGCGCGACCAACTCCGACAGGTGAGCCTTGGTCTCGGCAAGTGAACTGATCTCAGACATTTGGTTATAAGTATGACCAATACTCGTTCCTGACGTCCAGGGAGAGACAGGATCTGATCACTCTCTATCTATTTTCTTCACAAACGAGACACAGGGCGCGGGACCGGGTCGTCGCCAATGGCGGCATAGAGCAGGGAGTCTCGCCATACGCCTCGGACGAACAGGTGGCTGCGCATGCGGCCTTCGAACACCAGGCCTGCTTTCTCCAGCACCCTTGACGAAGCACGGTTGTCCGGGTCGCACGTGGCGCTGATTCTGCGCAGCTGCAATTCCGCGAATCCGAACCGCAGCAGCATCCGAGCAGCCTCGGTCGCCAACCCCTTCGACCAAAAGTCGGGGTGGAGCACGTAACCGATCTCGCCTCGGTGGTATTCGACGTTGGTCACCGACAAAGCCGCACCGCCGATGAGTGCCTGCGATTCGATGTCGACTACGGCAAGATCGAAGTTCCTCCGGGGACGTGTTCCCACCTGTCTCACCGCCTCACGGAGGAAGGCACGTGTGTCGGCAATGCTGTTGGGTCCCCAATCCATGAATTGCGTGACCATCAGATCAGAGGCGTAGGAATGCACGGCTTTCTCGTCGGTCTCGACGAACTCACGCAGCACCAATCTGTCGCTGACGAGCCGGGTTCCGTCATCGCTCATACGGCCATTGCACCCGAGAGGGGCTCAAAAATCTCGACGAGAGACAGGAAGTGATCGACCTCGTTTCTTCAGATAACGAGGCAGTCGCAAGCGGCGGGCGGTCAGCGCCCCCGGCTGCTGTCGCTCGCGAAGCCCCACCGCAACGCACTCGCCAAGCTAGTCACGTACTCCTCCTCGAGGGACTCATCATGCTGCCGCTTGATCCAAGATGGATGTTTCGCAAATAGAAGGTCAGGAAAAGGCACGTCCGCCCTCCTGGTGGCATGCCGGTCAGTGAACGGCCACGACAATATTCGCGGATCGGGATAGAAAGACTTCAACGCAGCTTCGGCGTCTCCGCCTAAACCGATAACCAGCCTTGGCTGGACGATCTCAAGCTCACGGTGCAGATACGGACCGCAGTTCTCAATCCAAATGCGGAGCGACTTTTGGTTGCGGGGCGGGTGACAGTGGACCACGTTGGTGATGAAGACCTCATCCTTGGCGATGCCGGCGATAGCCAGACTGTCGTCGAGTAAACCCCCGCTACCTCCGGTGAAGGGGATCTGCGTCTCCATGCACTGTTTACAGAGGCTTTGGCCGACTATCGCCACCGGCGATCGCACCGAGCCATAGCCTGGCGCTGCTTGGGATTCGCCGGGGATGTTCATCCCTTCACATCGCCCGCAGTCCCTGATCTGTTCAGCGAGCACCGTCATGTGTTGACGCCGAGCATCGCTCACGTTTCACCCCCAACGGTCTTCGCGGCCGATGTGCGGTTCGACACTAATGCCCTCACACCGACATCGCCTGACTCCCGCCCTCCTCGCTGCGATAAGACAGGATCTGATCATCCCCGTTTCTTTCAGTTTCGAGACCCGCCCGGCGCGTCCGTTGGATGCGACCCATGGCTCTGATGGATCGATCCCGCCCGCGGCGTGACTCCTGAGGAGGGAGCTATCTGCGTCATGTCATTGACGACCTCGGCCACCGGGCGGCCCTTCGCCGATCTTCGCACCTGGATCCACCTCAGTGAACTCGCGTCCGTGCAAGGTTCCGTCGATGACGGCCCCGCACATGACCGCGAGGTCACCGCCCTCGTTGACTACATCGCCTCTGCAATATCCGCGGTGTTTGGCCTTGCCGCCCGCCTCGACAACGAGTCGTTCCGTCATACCGACAATGAAGGCGTACCCGCCCGATTCGATAGTGAGCGTGCCCCCGACGTAGCCAATGAGGAGCAGCTTTCCGCCGCTGGTTACGCGGACATCACCGTGAGTCGCACCGATCTTCACACGGGGCCCCGAAATGACCGTCGACATAGTTGCCAACGATACGATGCGGTCCTGTCAAGAAGGACGCAGAAAATTGCGGACACCGGTGCTTCCGAGATGACATCCGAACTCAACTCGCGATTCGCCTCGGAGCGCGAGCAGCGCCTCGGCCGCGCGTAGGCAACCGCGACACCCATCCCCTGACCTGAGCCGTCCAGCTTCTCTAGAAACGAGACGTGGTCCCGATCGACCCCCTGCGATGCAGGGTTGGTTCCGAAAGCCGCCGGGCAGCTCCGGCGAGCGCGGAATCGCTTACGCTCTGGGGATTTTCGCGGAGTTAGTGGGGCAGCCCTTGCCGCGGCCCGGCACTCTGCTGCCCACGGGTGCTGTCAAGGCTCGGGCCGAGGGGCCACGGCGCCTGGGGCGGCTACGGCCTTGACAGCACCCACGGCTCAGTAAAACCGGGTCAGCACTGGATCGGCGCTGGGGTCCTTCTGGATCCAGATGCCGCCGCCCTTGTGTTGGGCTTCTTGAACCTCCCGGTACAGCTGGACGGCCTTGTTGATTACCTCGGTCCTGTTGTCATCGGTAAGTGCGGTCGTGGCTTTGAGTGCTTCGACGGTCTTGCGCGACAGGTTCACTGTCGCCCGGGCAGCCACCGCCGGCGCCTGCCCTTGCGCATCGGTCCTGCGATCGTCGCCGTCTGTTTTCAAGGCCATGGTTGGAACCCTTCTCTATAAAAAGCACAGAAAACCCGGCCCTGGTGCCAGGTTTCGTCATCTAAACGAAGCCCCCCAGGTGAGGGGCGGGTGGACAGCCAGTTCTTGTTGGGTTCTCCGTAGATGTACTCACGGTACATCCAGAGAATGTTTTCCGCAAAGTTTTTTTACATCTTTTAGATTCATTTTAGATGCTTAGAAGAGTTCATGAAACACATAATAGCTGCTCAGGGCATGTACGAAACGTGCATCATGGGGTACCCTGGGTCATTGTTACTACTGAGTAAGGGCAGGCCCGTTTCCCCTCGGGGTTGGGGGGCAGGACCCTGATTTCAAGGGATTGGGAGATCCGGCACATGAACTTTGAAGCCAATTGGGAGGACTGGGACCTAACCCACGAAGCGCCCGCTGACCCTGTCAGATGTCAACACCCCGACGACTCGATCGAACGACGCCGGCTATACAGCCTCCTCCTTCGACGTGTCCAGCAACCACGGCGGTGGCCGTGGCGGAAGCGCCGCCAGTAGAAAGGACCGATTTACTCATGCCGGATAACCCCACTCCCCCGCCCGATCTTCACCAGCCCATTCCCGCCCGGCCCGGCCCGCCCGCTCCCACCCGGCCCGGCCCGCCCAATCACGCTCGGCCTGCAGCACCGCCGGCCACCATGAATATGGGCAGCGAGCATCAGAGAGCTGACTTGGGACGGGCGGTCGACCCGCAGCACAAGCTTGAAGTCACAGGACCGCAGGACACAAAGATCACCCTCGCCTCGTCGGCCAAATCAGTCGGCTCTTGTTTCGCTTTCATTGGGATTGCTTTCGCTGCCTTGTTAGTTGGCTGGGGCATGGACCGCCTGGTCTACCACGCCGAGTTGCTGCCTCACGTCCTGCACGTCGTGTTGCCCGCATTCGCCGGCCTTATCGCCGGAGTTGGCGGCCTCTGGTTCGTGCTCAAGTTGGAGGACAAGAAGTAAGCGGGTTGGTTCTCGTTTCTCCAGAAGCGAGACAGGGGAACTCAGGCGTGCGGTTCGCATGTCAACTACGACGTGGAATTAGCCGCAAGGTGACTGACCCAGAGTTCTATATCCCGCCGGGAAGCGAGTCTCACTACACGCAAACTTGGATAGAGTGCCGCGACAGCAGGCACCTGCTCTCGGAGCTTGTTTCGGGTGCGGACCCCCCAGCGCATGATGTGGTCAGAGTCGGTGAAGAAACCATGAAGTGGCCCTTCATAGTTGCCATTCCACAGTTCCACCTTCCTTAACCGTCGGTGAACCGTGCGTCGCGTCAGCTGGTACAGGGTCAGTGGCGTAGGAAGGTCTAGCCAGATCAACGTGTCGGCGCGTTCGAGGATCTTCGCGCGGACCGCTGAGTACTGCCACTCAACCACCCATGAATCTGCGGATACGACTGCCTCCACGTCGCGGACGAAGTCGCGTCGCGGTTCCCCAGTTGGGGCCGTGGAACAGACTGTCGATTTCAACGTAGGTGAGACTCAATCGGCTCGAAATCCGCTTCGCCAAAGTCGACTTTCCAGATCCCGTCACGCCAGCGACAGCGATGCGTTTCGGTTGCCACGTGACTGGATCGGCCGCAGTCAGCACGTACCCGAGGGTAACGCCAGGGGGTCAATTTTTTGCCGGCCAGCTGAGACAAGATCTGATCGCCCTCGAATCTTCAGAAACGAGACCCGCCTGAGCCGTTCGTGCTCAGGTGCTTGTGCTTCAGGGGGCGGGGGCGGCGCTCTACCGTATCTCCCACTCCCCATCTAGCGGACTGCGGGCATTCTCAACCTGGGGGGGTTTTGCGCATCATGGTTCCCCTGTCACGACATTCGAGGTAGTGGGCTGGGGTGCCCTATCTCGGTTGTGATCGTCGATCAATTTTCCCAAGAAGGTCAGTGCCGCCGCCAGGAGGATACCGAAGATCGCAAGGATAATTCCCACAATCCATTGATTGTTTAAGAACCTATGGGTCCAACTGCGTACAGGAAAGTCCAAATCGGTCGGCGTCGCGGTCCAATCTGCGGCCTCTTGCCTCGCGAACTCGGAATCAATTTGGGTCTTTATGCGGTCCATGATTCCCGCCATGGCATCTGTGTCCGGCCCGAGCATCACCAGCGAAACCGGAAACGGCTCGTTCTTCGCTATCCAGCTATTCCCAGCCGTAAGGGTGAACTTGCAATCAGGTCGCTTAGTCACCATCGTAAGGAACTTGATCGGTGTCTCGTACTGCAGCGAGACGGAGTGCATCTCGTCAGGAACTCGTCTTGCTGAGTGTTCCAAATCTTTGACTTTTTCAATAGTTGTTGTTTGGCTTTGTAGTACATAACCATCGGTGTGCACGTACCACAAAGAACGCGGCTGGAACGCCTTGTGCAAAAACGGAGAAAGCGCACGCATCACGACTAGGGGGTCTCTAGTGTTCTGAACAGCCCATTCGTGTTTGCGGCGATAGTCATACATAGCCGATAATTCTAGGGTTTGGAAACCGACAACCCGCGTTTGGCGCGCATCAACCGCTGTAGCTCGTGGGGGCCAACATGCGCGGCCCATCCGATCCTCCTACTTACCTGGGGCACAGTTGCTTTCAGACCCAACCGAGCCCGAAGGGGTCGGGCGGGAGCCGTCTCGTTTCTTTGTGATGTCCCGAACGGGCGGGCGCTCTCACCCAACGGGGACTTACCCGCTTGCTGTCACAGCGCGTGCTGACCGTCTGTGTCGTGCCTGCCCGTTAGCCTGCGGATATGACCTGCAAAGTGCAGAAGTGTCCCAATGCGGCCAACCCGGCAGTTGAGCCGCTACCTATTGTTGGCCCGCTGTGCGACGAGCACCGCGCCAGGCTGCTAGCTGGTGAAGATTGGGAGCTTCAAGGCACCGAGGAATCCCCCATCGGCATGTCGCAGCCGACTGTACTGATGGACGATTCCCTACGGTCGCTAAAGCAATACGTCCTGTTGGAGCCGCCGAGCTCGATTTCAACGGGCAACCCACGCCACGGTGACCTAGTGCCGCTACAGGTCCGACGGCGGGGCGATCCAAACGAAAGCGAACTCACGCTAGCCATCCCGCTGGAGATGTTGCCCGCTATCGCAGACTTCTTTAACCACATCGCCGAACGCTTTGGTGGAGCAGGCGACGAATAACGGCGGCCGCGCGTGGTCGGCCTGGCCCCAATGGGGGGCGTGTCTCGTTTCTCTAGATCTGAGACGGTTCGAGACCGCTTCGGGGCGTTGCACTACTGACGAGCGTCCGACCAGCGAGCCAGTCTTGATGCCTCCGACGAAACCCCTTCACCCCGAATGGTGAGAGGTTTCAGCGTGACACAGTCAAGCACCAGAACAGTCTTGGCACATCCCGGCCTGCTCCAGGTGGGCCATACTTTTCCCGTGGACTTCAACGAAGCTATGTCACGCCGGATCGCCAGCGACCGGGGGCTGCGGGACACCAACGTGACACGGAGGTGCAGCGTGTAGCAAAGGCGGTCGTGACAATGCAGCAAGAATTCGAGCGCCTTGCTCATGAAATGTTCACGTACCTAAAGGGCAACGGAGTTCGGGCGAAACGGCCGTTCCCCACCATTGTGACCATGCCAACGGGATACATCCTCAGTAAGGAGGGTAATGCGTGGGCTGGCGCGCGCCGTTGCGAGATGTTTTTGCCTGATGCGCGATTGTATTTCAGGTCAACTACAACCCAGGGGGTTCTTAAGCGTAAGGGCCGACTGTTCGCGCGCGATGGTTTCAAAGTCGGCCAAATCGCTGCGCGTGACGAATTTGGCGGTTACATATTCGAAGTGGACGCTAATCGCGTGAGGGTGGCTCGCGCCCACTATGATGAAAGCTATCCGTGCGACATGGCAGAGGCATTCGCCGATTATGCGCAACGGATCATCTCGTTTCATCGCTAAAGACTTACTCGTTGCGCCTGGTTGCTTGACTCGGCGACGTGCGGCCAAAATGGGCTGACTGAACTGCTTTGTGATCGCCTTGGCCACAATGCTTGTCGCGCCGCGCACTGAGACAAGAAGTGATCACTCCCGTTGTCTAGAATCGAGACAGCTGGGACTGGCCTGGCCATCGTGAAATGCCCAGTGCGCGGGCGATTCCCGCGCGTGGGGTGCACGGTGCGGTCCAGTGCCTTGATTGCGTTACGACATTGTTCGGACCCAACCGAGCATCGTAGGGGTCGCGGCGGGAGCCCTTTTAGGTTTAGTGAGATGGCAGCAGCAATTGCGTTACTGCAGAAATGATGTCGGCTTCGACACCCGTATTGGCGAGGTGTTTGGCGATGAGTTTGCGGGCGGTTTGAAATGTGTTGGCGCTACTGAGGTCGACGGTGGCGGCGGTCTGTTCGGCTTTTTTCCCCAACAGGGCGAGGTATCGGTGGTCGGGGTTGTTGGGGTCGAAGGTGGGGAAGGGGGTCGCGAAGACGTTCTTGTCGAAGTCACGTCTTCCGAATAGTCCGATGGCTTGCAGTGGTTTCACGTTCGCCAGCAGTGGGGCGGAGTTGAGGATCGCGCAGAGGTAGTGGGCTTCGTCCTCGACGAGGGCGGGCATCCAGTAGAGCTTGTGGTCGATGACCGCGCGGGTGTCACGGATGATGGCCGCGGCGAGGGTGTTTCCCGACTTGGTGTAGACGACGCGGGTCGGGGATGTGGGTAGTTGGGCGGAGAGTTGGCCGTGGTAGTCGATGCGCTCAGATAGCGGTTTGGTCTCGGTCTTGGCCCGGTACTGTTCCCAGGCCGATTCGGTGTCGGTCCACCAGGTGGACAGCCCAGCGTGCAGGTCGATGGCGTCGGGGGTGAGGATCGCGGTGTCGGTGATCGGCAGGACGGCTTCGCGTGGTGATCGGGTACGAAACGGCAGAACCTGTTCCCCGAGGTAGACAGGGCGAATGAAGGCCTTTTCGACATTCGCGGTGATCGAAGGGCAGTCCTTCCAGGGCCGCTTTTCCAGAGTGCTGCGCAGTGAGGTGACCGCACGCCGGCCCGCGCCGGCACCCAGCGGCCCTTTAGGGGCGTCAACCACAAACATCAGCGATCGGGGGTACAGAATTGCGCCGTCCCTGAATCGGCTCTTGTAGGGCGATTCGGCGGTGATCGCGCCGTGGTCGAGGGCGGCCACGGTGGAGGGGCTGGTGGTGATTTTGGTGCTGGCCTCCGGCCAGGGCAGGTCAGGCCGGGGCAGTCGGCCGTGCCATGCCAGCGTTGTGGTGGGCATGCGGTCGGGGTCGGGTGCTCGATTCCCGTGCACGACGCAGGAGGTCATCGGGAACCCGGTGGTGACGTTGTCCAGATCCCATGGGGCAGAGAACTTTACGGTGAGGTGGTTCCCCCGGCGGGTGCTCCAGTTTCCGCTGCGGAACCCGGTGTGGGGCTTGCGGGTGAGCACACCGTGGGGCATAACGAAGGCGAACGCTCCACCGGTGCGCAGGTAGAGCTCGACGGCGCGGGCAACGAACAGGGTGGACAGGTCGCGGGCGGATGCCCCCAGGCCGCCGGTGAGCAGATTGCGGGGCTTGGCCAGTTCGAGGTAGTTCTTCTGCATGCCGGCGGGCATCTTGTTGTAGCGCAGCCAGGGCGGGTTGCCGATGACGATGTCGACGCTGTTTTCCGGTTCGGCCAGCCACAGGGGGCGGATGAGGTTGCGCACGTAGTAGCCCCAGATGTGGTTGCGGCCTTGGGCGCGCAGGGTGCACAGGTTGAGGAAGGTTTCTCGCAGGACCTCGCCGTCGGTGCTGTCGGGGGCTATCCCTCGGCGTTTGAGGATCGTTACGACGGCTTTGTTGGCGTCCTTGGGGTCGGTGGTCAGTGCTTTGTCGGCCATCTCGCTGACTAGGTAGTCGAACTGGGTGGCGTCTTTGAGGACACTGCGTGGAAAGCGCAGGTCCAGAGCGAACAGCAGACCTCCACCAGGACCGAAGAGGTCGCTGTCGTCGGTGCGGACCCGTACGACCTGGGTGGTGAACATGTCGGTTTCCTGCTGCTTCCACTGGATCGAATCACCCAGGTAGACAGGGATGGTGAGTTCTTTGCGGCCCGGGGAGTTGATGTTGCCGCGGCCCAGGGCGAGCAGGTAGGTGACCCGGGCCAGGGTGACGGCGACGGGATGGACGTCGAGGCCTATGACGTGGGCGGTGGCCTGTTGGACGGCGTCGTCGGTGTCAATGTCGGCGGCCTGGGCGGCGGCGAGGTAGTGGCGGATCGCGTGGAACAGGAAGGTGCCTGATCCGCAGGCCGGATCGGCGGCTACGGTGTCCAGCGGGGCGGGGATGAAGGTGTCGACCATGCGGTCGGCCAGCCAGTCGGGGGTGTAGTACTCGCCGAGTTTCTCGCGGACGGTTTTGGTGATGACCGACTCGTAGAGGACTTTCAAAACGTCGTGTTCGACTGCGCTCCAATCGAATCGGGCGATACGCCGGCCGAGGTTGCGCACGAAGGATTCCCCGGCGGGGGTGTCGGTGACCCAGTCGAAGAAGTCGGCTTCGACCACGCCGCGGATGCGGGCGTTGGCGAACTCGGTTCCGCTGGTGATCTGGCGGGCGGTCAGGGTGCCGGTGGGGCCGACGTCGAAGTTGAGCACCGCGTGGGCAATCAGTTCGGCGGTGGTCACCAGCAGGGTGTGATTGATGAAGAGTTCTTCGGAGTCCACGAACTCCGCGCCCAAGGCGGTGCGCAGCAGTTTGGCCCACAGTTGACGCTTGAGCTGGACGTCTTTGTCGCCGGCGTGGGCGGTGTAGATGGCGTGCAGCTCGGCGGCGTCGAGTTGATGGGCGGGGGAGTCGGCCCCCAGGCGGTGTTCGATCTCTTCGGGAAGCGGTTTGATCGCGGTCAGCGTGGACATCACCGATTCCAGCCACACCAGCAGTTCATCGGTGTCCGGGGCGTTCTTGTTCAACTGATGGACCGACACCAAATCCAGGGCTGCGCCGCGCAGGTGATACAACCGCCACTGCGCGCCGTCGGTCAGGATGCCGACGTAGCGGCCCAACGCCTCGGAGCGTTGCCGGACATAGCCGGCAAGCTGCTCTTCGGCCTTCGCCAGAACAGCGGTGCTCAAGCTCTTCTTGACCTCGATCACGCACTGGCCGATCTCAACGTCGATCCTCTTGCCGCCTTCAACCGGCGACTCCGTTTTCACCGTTTCGTCGTTGAGCCCGATGTTGGCGGCGATCAGCAGCGCATAGATGTCGGCCTGGATGGTCGCTTCCGGCCTCGAAGGCTGGCTGGCCAGCCGAGAAACAATGCTGTCCAAATCGGTGCCCGTCACGCACCGCAGCGTATCGGCGACAGCCTGCCAGCCCGTGTCAGCAACAACGGTGGGTCTGTTAGTAAAACCGAAGTCCTCTGTAGTGGGGGTTCTCGTGTCTCATTTCTCCAAATGAGACCTGGACCCTTGGGCGGACTCATGGCGCGCTTGCCTTCTCACGGGTCAGGCCGGCGGGGTCGTGGTGGTCTTGATGGTGTCGAGGATGTCGCGCAGGGTGCGGGCGGTGGCGGTGGCGTCGGCGGCGCGTAGTTCGGCGGTGTGGGCTTGGCTGCGGGCGGTCTCTGCGGCGGCGGCTGCTGCTGCTGCTGCTGCTGCGTGTTGGTCTCGGTCGGCTTCGGCGGCGGCAAGCCGGGTGGTGAGGGCTTGCAGGTCGCGGCGCAGTTCGGTGGCCTGGGCTTCGGCGGTTTCGGCGCGGGTGATCGCGGTCTGAACTTCGGCCAGGGCGTCGGCCTCGGCGGCGATGAGGGCTGCCCGTTCGGTGGCCGCGGTTTCGGCGGCTTCGTCGCGGGCGGCGGATACCGCGGCCGACCAGAGCGGGTCGAGGACCCTGGCCAGTGCGTCGGCCGGCATCTCGGGTACGTCGCGGGCCGGCCGGTTGGTCCGCAGCCACGCCGCGGCGGCGTCGGTGGAGACCCGGGCTCGTTCGCGCAGCGCCCGCACCGTGACCGGCGCCCCTTCGACGGTGAGTCCGGCGAACGCGTCGGCCAGCGCCGACGCGGTGGCCGACGCGGTGGGGGTGGTCTTGGTCATGATCTCTCCCTCTCGTGATTGCGGTACGAACAAAACACATTGCGTTACGGGTACGTTTCCATTGTACCTGATGCGGGAGTCCGGACCCGGCCGGGGCTCGCACTCGCGTGCTGCGCGACGATTCGATTGACCTTTGCTGCAGGAAAGGTTGGACGAAATCGTTTTGGTTTCATCACCCACAACGCCACACTCCACGCCACCTTCGCGCCGCGGTTGCCTCGTCACCTAGTTGTAGGTAGCCGCCGACATGACGGCGCTCGCCGAGCACACCAAAGCGACTGCTCATGTGGCTCTATCCGTACTGCGGCGGCCCCGCTTAGAGGCCGATGCCGTAGTCGTCGCGGCCGCGGCCGCGGGCCTGCTCGCGCCGTCGTGCGGCTGAAAGGCGCTGGAGCGCGGCGCGGCTGACCTGCGTCGCCTGGTGTTCGCGGCGCAGCTGGTCTCGGCGGGCGAGTGCGTCGGCGAAGGGCTGCGGCATCAGGTCGCGGTCCCAGTCTTGCGCTTGGTCGAGGACGGGGGCGGTCCGCCAGTCCGCTGCCGGTTCTTCGTCGGTGAGTGTGACTGCCCAGGGCAGGTCCGTGTGGAGCAGGCGCAACACGCCCGCTGACGGCTTCGTCTGCCCAGTGTCGGTGTCGCCGTGGTCGAGCAGGATGACGCGGGCACCGCGGTCGGCGGCGTGCTCGACCAAGAAGCGCAACCCCTCGGGCGCCATCGAGGCGGCGTCCTCGACGACCAGGACCGCGCCTTCCGGCAGGGGCTTGGATGCGGCGATGGTGGTGATGTGGTCGGCGACGCCGGCGGCGGTGGCCCGCTCGGCTGCCACCTGATCGGGAGACCACCACAGCAGCGTGCCGCCGGCGCGGTGTTGTGCGTCGCGCAGCGCACGCATGGCCGCGTCGGTGGTGGCCTCATCGGCGGTGCGGACGGGGGTGATCGTGGCCGGGGAGGCGGCCAGGGCTGCCAAGCCGCGGCGGGCCTGCTCGGGCAGGGCGGCGGTGGCCGCCGGATCGAGGGTCAGGCCGGTGCGGGGCAACCGCGAGCGGTCGGCGGCGGACAGGACGGCCAGCTCGACGTCGATGCGGTCGCGGAGCCGGCGAACGTAGTCGGTCCGTCCCTGCGGATCGTGGGCAAGGCGCATCGCGTGCAGCGCCTTGCCCCGGTGGTCGACCAGCTCAGATACCGCGGCCTGCAGCTGGTCGCGCGGTGTTGCTTCGGCGACCGCGGCCGCGGTGAGCGGCGCGTCGTCGCGGGCCAACACGCGCCGCAGCGCGTCGGCCGCGGCCTGGCCGTCGCCGCGGCGCGCCACGTGGATACCGGCGGCCACGGTCGGAGTGTGCTCGTGGTCCCCCTCCCCGCCAACGCTGTCATACAAAAAGACGTGGTTGCTTTCCTTGCCGCGCGTGAGCGCGACATAGAGTTTCGACCGCGCCGCACGGTCGGCCGAGAGCAACCCGTAGCACCGTCCGGTCGTCGCCCCTTGCACGGCGTGCACCGTCACCGCGTAGCCGTAATGGGTGTGGCGGCGCAGGTAATCACCGTCGAGGACCGCGACAGCGCCGTCGCTGAGACGCCGTGCGGCCAGCCGCTTCCGGTCCGGATCGACAGCGAGGACCTCCCATCGCTGGCCGTTTCGGACCTGCGCGGTGTCGGTGATGCGTGTCGTGCGGCCTGCGTCGGACCAGACCGTGACGTCCGGATCGTTGTGCCGCGTAATGATCGTGTCGCCTTCGGCGATGCGGTGTCCGCGTGCGCCGAGCACGGTGTCGGCGTCCTCCGAGATGCGCTGGCGGTGGACGCGCTCGTTGAGCGCATCGACGACATCCCACTTGTCCGCGATGAGCAGCGCGTCGATGCCGGCGTCCTGGTCGGCGTTCCAGGCGGCGAGCGCGTCGTCGGCCATCGTGACCGCATCCCCGGTGTGCAGCCGGCCGTGCCGCCGGTACCAATCGACGGCGCGGCCCATCCGGTCCGGATCGCCGTCGTGGATCGCCAGCGACGCCCGCCGTTCGTTCGGATCGGCCATCCGCCACACCTCGGAGAGGCGCTGCGCCCACGGCAGATCGTCGGCCAGTTGCCCGAACATTCCGCCGCGGCGCTGCACCGGATCGAGCTGCTCGGCATCACCGACGAGAACGGTTTTCGCCCCGGCCTCCTTCGCTGCGGCCGACAGTCTGCGGAGCTCCGGTGTGCCGACCATCCCGGCCTCATCAATCACCACGAGGGTCCTGTGGTCGAGTGTGAAACGCTGATGATCGAGCGCTTTGATCGCCGCGGCGACCGTGCCGCCGGCATCACCGGCACCCTCGGCGCGCGCGACGTCGTAGGCCTTTCCGGTCGGCGCGAGCACCACCACCCGCCGGATTCCGCCGCGGTGCGCGGCCTCCCGCAACGCTTTCAGCGTGGTCGTTTTTCCGGCGCCGGCGGGCGCGGACAGCGTCTGAAGCAGCCACGGAGACTGCGCGATCTGACGCACCACGTGGGCCTGATCCCGCGACAGTTGCGTGTCGGCCAGCGCCGCATCGACCGCGGCGGACGGGATCACCGCGGCGTCACTGCGGGCGCTGGCCAAGTCCCACATGGCGCGTTCCTCGTTGAGGATCGCCGCCGTGGTGTAGCGCGTGTGGCCCTCGCGCTCGTGCGCCTGGCGCGGCTCCGTGATCGCGATAGCAACGCGATCGGCCAGCACTTCCAGCATTTCCCGCGGGGTCGAGTGCGATCCATCCGGCTTCACGAAACCGACGCCATCGGGCAGCCCCGCCCCCAGAGTCTCGATCAAATCGGCGCGGGTGAACGCGGCTTTGGTCGACGCACCGGCCGCGCGCGCGGCCCACTGGGTGTCGCTGACGGCCTCTGTGATCGCAGCGCGTCGCGCCGTGCGCGCCTGCGCCTGCGCCTGCCCATCCAGGAACAGGCGCGCACCGAATTTCTCGGCCCACTCCTCTTTGAGTTGGTGCCATCCGAGATGCTCGGGCTTGCGTGGACGCGTCGCTTTCTGCGCCGTCGCCAGCTGCGCCGGCGTCAGCTCATCGGTGTCCGACACCACCAGGTGCTCATCAGCCCAGGCCCGAATTTGCGTCGATCGCTGCGAGCCAGCGGCCAGCAGAGCGTGGTCCACCCCGGCGAGTTCGGCCATGCCATTAGCATCCGGTGCGTCGTGTTCGAGCCCCGTGGACACGCGCAATTCGGAGCGGTACGTGGCCTGATAGATGATCCCGGCGGCCTTCAACTCGTGAAAGAGCGAGTCCGAATCCAGCGACACCAGCATGCCGTCCGCGCGCGGCTGACGATTCGACACCAACACGTGCGAGTGCAGATGCGGGTCACCGGCGCGCGACGTCTCATGCTGATAGGCCGCGGCAACGAGCCCCGGAAGACGCTGCAAATCGTTCATCCCGGTCGCCGCGTTGTACACGCGCGTGTACCCGGCATGCCGGTGCAGATAGGCCATCGCTTCACGCACCGCCGCGTTGTGCGCCTCCACAACCGCCTTCGACAGCACACCTTCGATGTCCAAAGCGCGCAACATCGACGCCGATTTCGGGGCGCAAAAAGTCAGATCGAACCCGTGATTGGAACGCGCCGAAAACTTGCGGCCATGCGCGCCATTAGGGGCGATTCCCGCATCCAGCCACCGCGCAACCGCGTCCTTATCCGCGCGGCCCCCGGCCAGTTCTGCGGCCCCCAAACCGCACAGCGCGCCCACTTTTTCAGCGTCCCCAGCGACGATCCACACCGGTTCCCGGGTGTCATGTTCCGAGTAGTACTCGCCCAGGCCACCGTTCGCTTTCGCGGCATCCATGCCCGCCGACGTCGCCGCCCTGGCGGTGTCGTTGTAGTACTGCACCGAGCCTTTCCGCAGCTTCGCAAGCGTCAGCATTGCCACCACCCACCGGCCCGGTGTGGGCGCGCCCCACGCGCCCACACCGCCATCCTTGCAGAACATCTGCAAATGTGCCAAATTTTTGGTGTAGTCACTTAGGGTGGACTAACTAGGGGTAGGTGAGGACAAGCAGGGGAGGGGCAGGAACAAGCAGGGGAACGAACAAACGGGAGAAGGAAAACAGGCAGACGGTGAACAAACAGAGGAACGAGCAGAGATCAGAAACGATCAACAGAAGTTGCCGAAAAAAGCCGGCCACGACCTCCCGGTCCCACTCGCTGACACCGTGCGCGCGGTGGCCACCACAGCGATGCGATGCACCTTCGATGCCCGTCCTTCGTCGTCGAGTCAGTTCGCAGTCTGATCGGCGGACGGCAGCCCGCGCGCAGCACGGCAGGCGCAGCACGGCAGGCGCGCTCGTGCGCGGCGGTCTCGGCGGCCACGGTGTGCGTGCGCCGGCTCAACGCGCGCGCAGCCGCAGCGGCAGCCGCGGCCCGCGCCGCCGTATGCCCCACGCGCCGCCGTATGCCCCGCGCCGCCCAACGCGGCCCGGCCCGCCTCCCGCTGTGCGGCCCACCCACTCCCGCGCGGCGAGCTGCGCAGGCGGCCAACTCCGCGGCCTCACGCGCCTCGTCGAGCGCGGACGGCCGCACGGCGGTGTCGCCATGCCAACCGCAGGATCGCACCGAGTAGACCGATCGGTCGGTGCGGAGCATCCGGCAGCCACCCGTGAACGCCGGACCAGTCTCGGATCGCGGTGTTGATGTCACGTGACGACAGCCGGCCGCCGCTGGGGCTGCCAGGACGGCGGCCCAGGCGTGTGCGGAGTGCCGTCTCGCCCAAGGCGGCGACGTCGGATCGGCTCTCCACCGCGCCGCCAGCCGACTCCCCCCGCTGTCTGGGATTGCGCGGCGCTGCGGCCGCCCCGAACACTGGTGTGAAAGACGACAATGACCGATCCCGACCAGCGCGCCCGCATCCTTGGCCGCACTCGCCGAACAACAAGCCCACCAACGCCACCACCACGTCACCGAACTGCCGACCTGCACAGCCGCATCACCGAGCTACGCACCCAACTCAAAACCGCCGAACAGACCTACCGCGGCGCCTACCGGCGCGCCACCACCACCGGACTCTCACCGGACCCCAACTACGCACCCTGGGCCTACCCCCATCGACGCCCGCCGCCGACCAACACCCACCCCCGCCACCACGCCTACGGCCACCCAACCAACCACCACGCCGCCGGCTCAACCCACCCAATAGCCGACAGCCGGGCCTTACCGCCGCACCCCTAACGGGCGACGTGATCGGCGATGCGAGCAGTCACGACCCACCGGCAGCTTCCCTGTCGTGCGTCACGGGCCTGGCGTTGCCCCGCCCGGGCCCCCAGTGACGTCCATACCGTCACCGTGGGTGGTCGCGGTGTCGTCTCATCGACATGGCTACGAGTGCGGCGATGAAACCGATCTCCACGCCCCCTAGTAGCACCACCGGCCAGAGCAAACCGGTGATCAGCGCCAGCCCGCCCAGATGCTCAGTAGCGGGGGTATCCGCGTGGCGCAGGAACTCCGCGACGACGACCACAGCACCACTGGTGGTGATCGCCGCCCCTGCGTAAATCTCAGCGCCCAACATCCACGCAATATAGGTCGATCACCTGTTTCCTGGGCGCGCCTTGCCCGGCACGACGCCCCGAAGTTTTCACCACCAAACTCCCAGGAGCACAGCAGTGCTACCGGGCGGCTACGCGCCCCCCTGCCGGTTCGTGGGTCGTCACGCTATCCCGGTCAACACCTTCCAGCGTTGCCGCGCGCGCCACCACGACCTACCTCATCCCACAGGTAGGTACAGGTACGTTTCGTGTTACGGGTACGGTTTTGGCGTTTCTGGTGTGGGGTGGCGGGCGGCGTGGATGGCGGCGTCGCGGGCGGCGGTTTCGGCGGCGACGGCCTGGGTGCGGCGGGTGATCGCGCGGACGGCCGCGGCGGCGGCGGCGGCGCGGGCCGCGGCGTGGCCGGCCCCACCGAGGGCGGCCCGGGCGGCGGCGCGGGCGGCGGCGGTGTGCTCCCGCTCGGCGAGCTGGGCAGCGACCCGTTCCCGGGCGGCGGCCAGCTCGTCGGCCTCGCGGGCCTCGTCGAGCGCGGCCGGGCGGATCTGTGGGTCACCGTGCCACTTCACGATGGCACCGAGTAGCCCGATCGGGCGGTGCGGGTCATCGGGGAGACGGCGGTGGACGCCGGCCCAGTCTCGTATCGCGGTGTTGACGTCACGTGAGGACCAGCGGTGCTGCGCTGGTAGTGCCAGGACTGCGGCCCAGGCATGCACGGAGTGCCGTCGCGCCCAGGGCGGTGACATCGGATCGGCCCGCCACCGCGCCGCCAGCCGACTCCCCCGCCCGTCTGGGCCTTCGCGGCGCTTCGCGCCGCGACTACCGGCGCCCGAAGGGCGGCGGCTGTTGGTAGCAAGTGATCGAGAACAGGAGGTGTTCTTCTGAAAAAGAGACCCTTCGGGATGGGGTGACAGCGCATTGATCGCGCGGGCTACAGCGGGGTCGTCGTGCAGTGCCCACACTGATGCCCAGCCGCGGGCGCGGTCACCGACCCGCCAGGAGGCCAGCCGTTCGGCGCGGGTGCGTTGGCGGCCGCGCATCACCTCGGTGGCCACCCCCAGCAGTTTCAGGGCGGCATCGGCGCGCTGCACGGTGCGCACCGACAGGCCGGTATCGGCGGCCAGCCTCTCGTTGGTGGGCCGGCTATTGCGCCCCGTCGCGAACTCCGCGTACACCGCCCGTGCGGCGGCCACCGCCAGCACCGCGGCGCGACTGACCGGGTTGGTCCCCAGCACCGGCCGCACATGGGTCGCTGCACGCAGATCCCAGGCGATCGGCACCACATAACGCACCCACCGCTCAGCCCGCCCGGTCCAACACGGCACCCCCGCCCACACATCCGGCTCGAGGTCCAGCACGATCGCCGCCGGGGCCGCGGCCGGCGGCACAGGCCCGCTCCCCCGCCCTGCACCGCTAGCGCCGGCATGAGCCAACCGCGGCGCCCACGGGCGGGTACGGGCGACCCCGCGCCGGCGCAGCTGCGACGTGCAACCGCGATAACGGCGGGCGCAAAAGTCACGATCTAATACACGGCGCGCGGCATCTAGAACTGCAGACGGGTATGCGCTACCGTGAGACGAGTCCGTCAAGACACGTCCCTTTCAGGGGCAACGGGTGCGGACCCGGAACCGAGCTGCGAACTCGGTTCAAACCCCCAGACAAGGCCCCCGCAAGGGGGCCTTCGTCATGTCACAGGCTTGTCCACACCGCTATGGATTTGTCGACATCTGCCTCGGCGGAGTTGTTGGCCGCGCGGGGCCCCGGCGGTGTCACATCGCCAAAGGCAGCACCTCTTTGTCGAGTTCGCGGACCGCCTCCGGGTGTCCTACGGCGATGGCCAGTAGGTCCGCGGAGTACTGCGACATCGACATCCCGCGCTCGGCAGCGCGTCGGCGGATCTCTTCGTAGACGGGCATCACCGGCCGACACATGATCTGCGCGCGATCGCCCTTGTGTGGTTGAGCCATTCCCCCACCCTTGGCTACGTATCAGATAACGGGCTGTCGACACGCCGGGCCGGCGGGCAGAATTTTCCCGCGCCCCACAACACGCCTACGTGCCAGGAACACGGGCGGCTTGCGACGGGGCCCGAAGAGGGGCGCACCGCACGGCGTGTTGCTCTGGGGCAGGACTGGTCTGCACGGTGGCCCTGTAGAACAGCGCTTGCCGGTGCTGAAAGAGGTGAAGAGACCTCTTCCAGCCAGAGCGAAAGGGAACCTGCCGTGGCCGTCGAGCTGTTCGTTGATGAGTCCTGCCGAGGCGATTACCTGTTGTGCGCAGCGGTGGTGCCGGTGGCAGACCTGGCGGCGGCGCGGCGGCGGATGCGGGAACTCAAGCCGAACAACCGTGATCGGCTGCACATGAAGGCCGAGGGGCGGACCCGCGATCGGATCTTGTCGCAGTTCGTGCAGTCGCCGCCGATCGACCAGGCACACCTCTTTGTTGGAGCGCTGCGAGGAACTCAGTGCAGCCAGCGGCAGGCTCGTACGCGCTGCCTGGCGGCCCTTGGCGACTTCGCCGCCGAGCATGATGTGTCGCGGATTCTGATCGAGTCATGCTCCCAGGACAAGCAAGATGTGGCGGCTGTCGTTGGCGCGCTGGCGGCTAAAGCCGCGGCCGAGCGCGTCCGAGTCGTTGTCGACCAGCCCACAGCCCACGAGATGCTTTGGGCCGCCGACCTGGTCGCGTGGGCCTTCGGTGCTGGCGGGGCAGCCCGGGCCGCAATCCGTCCTTTGGTGACGGTGCATCCGGTCGACCTGTTGTAGAGATTCCCCCGAAAAACGCGAAAGCCGGGCGACCAAGCAAAACGTGCTGGCTCCCGGCTCCACTTCCTTGGCTCTTCACCAAAGCACCTTTGAATCTACGCCCGATGATCCCCACTTTTCTAGAACTGAGGTGCAGGACTGTGCATACATTCGCTTGGCCGTTTGCACAGTGACCCCTACGCCCCCGCTCGTGGACTTCGACGCAAGTGTTCGGGGGTGTTATTGGCATATATATGCGCGTCTATCTGGACATCTAGGGTTATGGATATATGTTGGCATGGTGATTTGGTCTCTGGTTCATACGAAGGGCGGCGTGGGGAAGACCACGACTGCTGTGTTTCTTGCTGCTGCGGCCTCTAAGGCGGGCTGGAATGCGCGGGTGATCGATGCCGATCCGCAGGGATCGGCATCGTCGTGGGCTGATCGGGCCGCGGCGTCGGGGATGCCGCTGCCGGTGACGGTGACGCCGATGACGGCGTCGGAGTTGCGCGGGCTGACGACGAGTCGGGATGAATTGGTGGTGATCGACACCCCGCCGGGGACGGCGGCGGCGATCGACGCGGCAATCGACGTCGCCGATTTGGTCATCATCCCGACCGGCCCGCGGGCGGCTGATATCGACCGGGTATTTCCCACGCTGGATATCACGGCGCATCGCCCGAGCACGGTGCTGTTGACGCTGGTGGACATGCGGACGGTGGAGGCGGTGGAGATTCCGAAGGCGCTGCGGGAGGCGGGGGTTCCGGTGCTGGGCAATATCGTGCGTGATCGCACCGCGGTGGAGCGCGCCTTCGGTCGCCCGATCCCGCGGTATCTCGGTGATTACAGCGATGTCTTTGACGAGCTGGTGGCGGCGACGGCGGGGATGGCGACGGCATGACACCGACGAAGCCTGGCGGCGGGACGACGGCTGACATGATTCGCGCATCGGTGATCCGCCGACCCACTGGGGCGGCAGCGCCGATCCGGGCAGCGGCGACTTTCCAGGGTTCCGACGCCGCAGCCGGCGCTGAGCCGATGATGCGGACCACCCTGCAGCTGTCACCAACCTCGCGCACGGCGCTTAAGCGCCTGGCGCTCGACGCCGACACGACGATGAGCGGTCTGATCCGAGCCGCAGTCATTGCCGGGATGGAACGCCCCGACGAGCTGGCGACCGCGTCGCTGGAACACCGACGGGTGTCCGCCGGCGCCCGCACCACGCTGGACATCCCGAGAGAGTTGCACCGCAGCCTCAAGCGGCTGGCCGCTGACCGGGATACATCGATGCAGGCCCTGCTGATAGCTGCCATCAGCCGGGCACATCCAAATGTGAAGTAGGAAGAACGCGTCTATATGTATGTCCATACAGCTATCCATATGGACATACCTATGGACATACATATTTTTCAGCCGGGCGCTTGGCGACCGAGGGTTGAAGTAGCTCCGTGCGATGCTCGGCGTTTGGCTGCCCGACGAAGCCCGCGCCAGGAATTCGCACCAGAACTGCGGCGGCCCGGGCGTGTGTCTTTTTCGGCCGGTAAAGCGACACTGCCGGGGTCCGGGGATCGACGTGCGGCGATGGCTGTCGTGTGGTGTGTCAAAACTGTGTGTCTGTCCCGGTTGGTGGGCGGTGGGGGTTTTTGGAACAACCCCAGATGCTGCCCTTCCCCGATAGAGGCGATGTTTCCGCGGGTGAGCGGGTGGGCTGTCAAGGCCGCAGCCGCGGAGCGGTCGGCACCGTGGGCCGAGCCTTGACAGGCCGTCCGCCCGCGGCACAATCTCCGCTATTGGGGGAGGGTGGCGCCCAGGCTCCGGTAGACCGATGAGCGCGAGATGCCTAATGTGCGCGCGATGTTGACGCGCGGGGTGCCTGTTTCGGCCAGGGTTCTGATCGCGTCGACGGTGGCCGGCGGGAGCGCCGGCCGGCCGGGGTTACGACCGGCGGCGCGGGCGGCGGCAACGCCGGCCGCGGAGCGTTCGGCGGCCAGCGATCGTTCGAACTGGGCGACGGCGGCGAAGACGTGGAAGACGAGCCGGCCGCCGGCGGTGGTGGTGTCGATGGCCTCGGTGAGCGAGCGCAGCTCGACGCCGGCGGTGTCCAGCTCGGCCGCGACGGCCAGGAGGTGGGGCAGGGATCGGCCGAGGCGATCCAGCCGCCACACGGCCAGCACGTCACCGCGGCGGGCGTAGGCCAGCAGGGCGGCCAGTTCGGGTCGGTCGTCGCGGCCTCCGGACGCTTGCTCGGTCCAGATGCGTTCCGCACCAGCAGCTTTGAGGGCGGCGATCTGCATGTCGGGGGACTGGTGGCCAGTCGAGACGCGGGCGTAGCCCAGGACCGTCACGGCTTCTGCTCCTTGCGGATGCGCGTCATGGTCGCAACTGTCCTACCGACCACCGACAGCGGGAGGAACTCATCAGCAGAGGGAGGCAGTGGACCACAACCCACACCAACCCCCAAAGTCGCATAGCGACTGGCCCAAGCAGACGGGTCCCCCTCAACTCGTGCGACACATCTCAAAACCCGCTGTGCCATCGGTAACTTGCCCTAATACGGATTTAGACAACCGAATCGGGCGGCTGCTCGGGTTGACTCTCAAGAGTGGGATCAGCTTCGCTTACGGTCTCCACGGTCAGCGCCGAACGAATGGCTTGTAACACTGGAGCGAAATCTGCAAAATTGCCAGCGGCGGCATCCTCGCCGCAGAGTAGCGTGCATAACGCAGTCTTGTCCAACTTTTCAGACAGAGTTGTTTCCCCGTAGTCGGAAACGTTGGTTTTTTTCTTGTAAAGGTCTTCCGGAATGGCTTCGGGGAGTATTAGGTTCTCAACACCTTTTTGTACTTTTCGGTCCGGTATGGGCGTCAGACCAATTAACGTAATGCTGTCAAACGTCTCACTCGGCTTCTTGGTGTCGCAGTCGTAAACCAGCACTACCTTACGTTTGGTGAATTCCGGATTAGCTCGCAAGAGACTTACCGCTTGGTTTAATGCTGTGTATCCGGAGTTGAACGGGCCACTCTTGTTTCCAAGTGCGCCAATCCAGTTAAACGAGTCAATGAGGTCTTCGTATCCCAACAGTTTCGCCGCGCATTTGAAGTAGCGTTCGTCAAGCGCTCCCTCAAACCAGACAACAGGTGTCTGCGTTGCCGCAAGCTTGTTCTTTAGCTTGTCCTCGAAAGCTTCCGTATCTTGCAGCACCTCGAAGGCTTGAGCGAATTCGTCATAGGCCTCAGCGGTCAACGGCTTTCCGCGAGGCATTTCAAGTATTTTCAAATCATCCTTCGGAAACTGCTTTTCCATTCCCAAAAGGAAAATTGGCGAGTGGGTCGAAATGATGAATTGCACGCGGGGAAACATTGCAATTAGCTTTGGCACGGTTTTGACTTGAAGATCGATATGCATATGAGCATCGAGTTCGTCAATCAGCACAACACCTGGAATATCTTGCGGCCCAAGTCCTGCTGTATCACCATATCGAAGAATAGTGCCAAACATGGCGAGCAACGACGCCTGTCCACCCGACAAACTGTCTAGCCCCGCTGCAATAAATCGATTTCCCGACATAACTCCGACCTTTCGCGTCTGTCGTCGTCCTATCCAGACAAAATGCGCCTGCGGATCATGGACAATCGCTTGTAGAAGCTGATTTGCCGCTTCTAGCGTGCTCGAAGCATTTTCAAACACTTCCGCATCGACAATGTTCATCCGAGTTTGGCCCGACTGCGGGTCAACGGAGGGCACCAGACGAGCTCTTGATTCCGTGAGCACCCCGAGTAACCACTGAGCGAACAGTTCAACGCCGTGTTCTACGTAGATCGGCTTGTTGAGGCTCTGACTGTAGCGTTCCCTAGTATCAAATTCATCTTCGATGATCGAATTTTGATTGAGCCAGAATGGAACTTCGGATCTGCTCGATGGAAAGAAAACGTGCGCGCCACCCGTGTAAACGCTGCGAACGATGTCTTTCGGCATCGAGAATTTCTTACCGCTGTCGCTGTCATCCCAACTCACAGCAGCTTGCAGCGACGGCGGCACCATCTCCCTGACTTGTTCGGGGGTAAATGCGCCCGCGTGCTCGTTGTAGAAATACTGCTGCCCGTCATGCTCAAATCGGAAGATGGAAAAGCATCCCGGCTCGTTGTAAGTGATGGTCTTTCCGCCAACTACTCTGAACCAGTTTCGACCCACTCCGGCCTGCGTTAGGATGTCGTTGTATGCAGTCGCTGCCCCCTCCATTAACGCATCCGCTATTAGCGACAACAGGTTTGTTTTGCCCGATCCGTTGCGGCCCACGATCAAGTGCGGCACCGGCAAACCATCGGGCGTGAAAGCAAGCTCCGCTTGAAAGTCTCGAACCGGCCCGCTGTTCTTGATGAACAACTCGCGCAGATACACCACTGCCCTCCCACGCGTTGACGCTTGCGATGCGGCCCAAACCGGGCCGACGGCATCGTATGCGTCTCTGCCGACAGAGTGTGGAGAGCACCTCGTTTCGGGAACGTCGCTCTGATCAGCCAGGTCGGTTCGGCGTTTCGGGACGGCTACGGCTTCGTGAGGTGAGCCCTGCTCCCAAACCGGCATTCAACCCACGGGGAAAATCTGCCGACGACGCCGCCGCCGGCGGCGGTGACGCCGCACCGCCCCAGCTCCAGCCGCGCCGGCACCCGGCAATACGTCCCCGCGCTGGCCCCGCGGTCGATCCAGGCGGCCCGCGCACTAACCGAACTGGCAGGGACGCCCCCACCGCCACCTAACGCCCCCGGAGCCTGAAGGGGTCGGGGCGGGAGCCTGTCTCATTTCTCACCGTTACTGCGACAGTCCGGGTCGGGCGGGAGCCTGTCTCGAATCTCTAGAAACGAGACACTGCGAAGGCCATGCGCTATTTGTCAAGTCAAGTGAGACAGTGTTGATCAGTTGATTTGCGGTTGGGGTTCGGGTGTGGGTTCGTTGATGTAGGTGATGGCCTTTCTCTTCGGTGGAGTGGGTCGGCGGCCGAAGCGGGCGGGGTTGGCGTGGTAAGCGGCGGTCAGGGTGATGTGGCGGGCTTCGTCGATAGCGTCGGCGGTGCCGAAGTGGACCGATGCCGGGGTGTGCCAACCGATGCCGGAATGACGATGGACGTGGTTGTACTCGTTGAAGAACCCGTCCAGGTACACGTACGCATCGCTAAGGGAGGCAAACGATTTCGGGAAGTCATGGACGTATTTGAGGGTCTTGAATTGGGCCTCGCTGAAGGGGTTGTCGTTGGATGTTCGCGGGCGGGAATGGGATCGGTCGATGCCGAGGTTGGCCAGCAGCTCCGACACCGACCCTGAGGTCATCGACGCGCCGCGATCGGCATGGATCGTGTGCGGGACCGCGCCGTTACGGGCGATGGCCTCCTCGATGAATTCCTCTGCCTGTTCAGCGCTTTCGGTTGTTGAGAGCAGCC
>CAZVST010000066.1:0-25947 GCA_964629725.1 uncultured Mycobacterium sp. | reverse complement strand
CCCGGCCGGTGCGCCTCAGGCTCCGAAACCCCACCACCCCAGGGGACTTACCCCCCTGGGCGCCGCGCAGCTCTGCATGGATGTCGTTGCCGGCATCCAAGCCGGTGAGTGAAAGCACCTTCCGGAACGCCCGTGCGCCTCGACCGCCTTTGTGCACTCGGGCGGTGACTGCGAGGAGTTCGCCTGCTGCTGAGCGCAGTTCCCAATGGTGGCTGTCCCCCGTCAGGCCGGCGCTGAATATCGCCGCGATACCGCTACGTCGTGTGATGTCGCTGAGCGACTGTGCGAGGGGTTCTTCGACGGGTGCATTCACGGAACGATTGTGACGCGTCGGATGAATTCACCGAAGGATTGTGAGCAGTGATTCTTGCCCAAAGCGAACATAAAGAGCCCGCGCCGACGGACTGGTCGCTTGAAAGTCGTTGCCGCAGTCAGCCTTCGCCCAGGTGGCCCGAGCCGGGTCCCAGTTCGGGCCGAGGCGCGGTGACGCCGCGGTGTCAGTTGTCGTGCCACTGCTCGGATCGCGAGAACTGCAACTCATGTTCGGTGAGCCACCCTGAAAGGCCCAGCGACGGGCTGAGGGTGCCGTCCTCAAACCGACCCACAACCACGTCGAGTGTGTTCTCTCCGGACTTGGCTCCAAGTGCCCTGCGGAGATTCTCGGTGCGCTCCACGCCCATATTCGGCTTGCAATCCGGATCGCAAAAGACGCGCTGCCTCATCTCGCCATCTTCTCGCGGGCTTGGGCGATTCGGACCTCTGCCGCCGCGCGACATCGTGCGCTCTTGGTTCCCCGCCGACGACAGGAGCGATCCTGACGCAATGGGACCGCTAATTCGTGGAGCCGATGACGGGAATCGAACCCGCGTATTCAGCTTGGAATTTGAGCGTCCGTCAGAATGCGCGACAGTGCGTTAAAGTGTTGTGGCACAACTGAACTGGGCAATTTGCAATACGCGCGGGTGTGTGTGAATGCGCGGCGTGTCTCGGTCGTTTATACGGGGAAAGTACGGAGACGCCGCAACGTTGGGGTGTGAGCGCCGCGCGGGTCTCCCGGTCCGGAAGTCATGGACAAGTTGTCCATGACTCCCGATGAGCTGCTACGACTGGCCGGATGGGAAACCTTGGGCAACCCCCCCTGGGTGCCGGGTCGAAAACTCTGCGCACGCCGGGCCGCGCCAATGCGTCCGGCATGGGAAATCTCGCGCGGACCATTCATGTGACCCCGCTGTGACCCGGTGACCCCCCAACACCCCCACGTTGCGGCGGGGATTGACCAAAACTGGACAAGATCGGCGCGGTTGGCGGCGTATGTGCAGTTCAGCGCCGGTATCAGGTCCCCGAAGTTTGTTCGATTCCTTCGGGGGGAGAGGGCGGCCCTTGCCGGAGCAAGGGACCGGCCCGGCTGGCGTAGAGATATAAGGGGGCCATGCCCATGCACCTCGGTGTGTTACAGGCTTGCTGCGCGGCGAGCGCTGGTGGTTCCGCGCTTTGGGTGGGCGTTGCGTTGATGGTTGCGGTTTCATGGTGGTGATCCGTAGCGGCCTGGCGAAGCAAGTCCTTCCAAGCTATTACGGGATTCCGTAATAGCGTCGTTTGGGAGATTTCCCAAACGCACCGTGCCGTCGCGCCACTGGTCATCCGCCAGACTTCTTCGCGATGCGTCGCCCGTCCGGTAATAACGGATTCGTCATTACCGACTTGGACGGAGCCGTGGTCCGGCTGCATTTTTCGTGGCGAAAGATGCAGATAACCCAAGATCTTGGGCTATTCGTCTCCCACCGGAGCACTGCCGATATTTCGGAAATCCGAAATGGCACCGTCTGCCCGTGCTGGGCTGCCGCCTCCCAGGTCGGGGGCAGGGACGGCAGCGCCAGCACGGGGGTCTCTAGGTTGCGCCGGTGACGATAGCGGGTTGCACGAGCAGAACGCCAGAGCCGAGGTCGAGCGATCGGAGGACGCGGCGGCGGGCGAGCTCGCGGACGGCGGCCACGGTCAGGCCCATGCGTGTGGCGCAGTCGTCGACGTCGAGGTAGTCGCCGTGCTCCTCGGGGTCCCAATGTCGGGCGGGCTGGGTCATGGGGTGAGGTCGACGACGGCGAACGCGCTCGGGCGCAACACGGCGACGCCGAAGCGGCCTTCGGCTCGCACCTTGACCTGGTTGCGGTCGAACAAGTCGCCGGCGGCGTCGATGTCGAGGCGGACGTCCTCGCGGACGTAGACGCGGACCTGTGACCAGTCCGCGAGCAGGCCGGTCCCGGCGGGCACGCGCGGTGACACCAGGCGCACGGACGGCCCGAAGACGTTGCCGCTTCCTGCGTTCGGCTGGTTGTAGCCGTCGAGGAGGAACGCTGCCGCTTCCGGGTCTTCGCCGGCTCCGGTGAGCTGGTATCGCAACAGGTCTACGGCTTCGGCGTCGGCGGGGTTGAGCACCCACGCCGTCGGCTTCTCTCCAATCACCTGCATTGCCGTGACGGCCTTGCGCAGGGTCGTGGGCAGGTCGGCGGCGTAGGCGACGGCGGTGGTTCCGGCGGCGGCGAGCAGGCCGGTCATATTCTCGCCGGTACCATCCCCGCCGACGAACTGGTCCTCAAGGGCATCGAGGACGCCGCCGCGCATCTCGGCGTCGAGCCACCGAACGAGTTCGTCATGGTCGGTCATGAGCCGGACCGGGACCGGCTCGGACAGGTGCGCGACGACTCGGCAACGGTCGGTGACCGGCGTGACGGTGAGCGTGGACGTCGGCTTGAGTCCGCCGTCGGCGACGGGGGCGGCGTTGTTCGTGCGAACCGTCTGCTGGTAATACTCGAATGCGTTGCTGTCGATGGCTTTTCGGTTGACGATGAGGTCGATGAGCCGGTCGGGGCGGGCCTTGGCGATCACCTCGGGTTCAACGAGGCTAGGGACGTCGATGCTGCCGGAGGTGACGGCGCGGTGTTCTCCGCCCATGGACGTCAGTGCTGTGGCGGCGCGGCTGGCCCAGTCTTCGGCGGGGCCGCCGTCGTCGGAGCCGCGATGCGCTTGAACACGTCGGACCAGGGCTGCGCCGGCGCTGTGGCGCCCGCTGCGCTCGATGTTCTCGCGGGTCTCAGCGATCCGCTCATCCAGCCCGGCGATGGCGTCCGAAAGTTCCTCGAAGCGTTCGGTTTCGACGCTGGTGAGGTGCTCGCGGTTCTCGGCGGTCACGCGGGCGACGATGCCGGCGCGCTCGACGAAAGCGGACTGGCGGCTGGTCAGCAGCCGCTGAAGGGTGGTGTTCATTGGTGGGCCTCCTAATGGCCTGAGAGCGTGATGGGTTGCGTTGCGAGGCAACGTGAATGACAAGGATCGCGGCGTCGGGGCTAGCGGCCCTCACAGCGCTGCTTGGTGTGGTGGTGGGCTATCGGCCTCACCGGGTGGGACGCGCCTAGCGGGCCGAATCCCATGCGGGCGAAGCGCTTCCGAGCGGGATAGCGCGTCGCCTTGACTTCAGAGTAGTCCGAGGGAGTCGGGGCCACAAGCATCGGGGCGGCCGGTGAGGCGGTCCAAGCAGGCCAGCGCGGTCTGATCGAGGCAGGCCGAGACGGCGGCCGGGTCGGGGCTCAGCGCGGCCAGCGCGGCCAAGTGCGTCCGGGCGGCGCACTCGATGACCCACAGCAGCGCGTGAGTCGGCAGTTCGGACAGAGCGGCCATGGTGGCGGTCAGCTCGAGGTCGTCGCGGCGGTGCACCGCACTGACCACCTTCAGGAAGTCGGCGACCCCGGCGGCCTCAGCGCGCTGCTCGTCGTCCATGGTCAACTCTCCAATCGTTCGGTATGTCGGGATGTGTGTTCGGTGTGTCGTTTTCGAGTTCTCACCGATGCGGCTCATGATGCCTCTTCGGACGTTTGCTGACCATCACCGTGCGCGCCGTCTAGGACCAATCGCCACATGGAATGCCGACCGTTGTTGCTCGACTCGATCCGGCCGCCTCTCACCCGGGTGCGCGCAGTTCGGACCGACTCCCAGGACGAGTACCCTGCCGCCCGGGCGGCATCCCGGATCTGGCTAACTTTCACCCGCCCCTCGGAGTCGCCGTGCGCCTTGAGGTACGCCGGCAGCCAGACATGGGGTGGGTCGACCGGCACCAGCTTCATCTGAACGGATGACCTGTGAGTTTCCAGATCACTGACGGTAATGGGGTGGTCACCCTGACCAACGTGGTCGGGGTCTTTGACCTGCGGAAAGGCACCCTGACCACCGTGGTCACCCTGACCACTTAGTCGGTAGCGGGCGCCCTTCTGCATACCGGGTATCTGAGACACCATCCCTTCTGCTTCCAGCAAACCCATTGCTTGGTCGAACAGCTCGCGCTTCTCCTTGCGTCCGAGGCGAGACCGGAGCATATTGCCCTGCTGTTCCCCATCCCGTTCGAGCATGCGCAGAAGGCTGCGTTTGACGGTCTCCAGACGGCTGGCGTCGTAGAAGTCCTCCCCGACGGCCCGACTGATCGCTCGGTCGCGGATCTTTGCTCGGGCGGCCCGGCGGGCTTGCTCGATGACCCATTGCCGGGTGCGGTCTGACATGGACATGACGGCGGCGGAGAGTTGCCAGTCCAGTTCGGACACGACCGACCGGTGGTGCATGACGGCCAGGACGGCAGCGACTTTGCAACGCGTAAGCAGGGCGTGCCCGTCGAGCGCGTCGGCGTCACCGCGCTGGCGGGCAATGTGAGCCCCGACGACGGCCTCGGCGATCTCAGCGGGGCCGTATTCGATCTGCACCACGCCATCTATGCCGGGCTCCCACAGCGGCAAGTCGGTGTTGAGCGGCGCCGGGTCGGGCCACCGGTCGGCCGGCATGTCCGGGTCGGTGGTGGCGAACCACAGGAAACGTTGCGGGGTGCCTCCGGTGGTGTCGTTGAAGATCACGTCACAGTGACCGGGCTGGGCACCGACCGATAGACAGGCCCGGTAGGAGTGCGCCGGAATCACTCGCGTGGTGGCCTCCGATGCGTTGGACTGGCCTAGCAGTTCCCCCATTGCCATGCCCTTGAGTTGGGCCAGCAGGATCGACCCTTGCCGGGATGCGAGACCGGCGAGGGTGTCAATCTCGGGTGCGTAGAAGATGGCCGCGCTCACCTGTTCGGCGTCGGGTTTCTTCGGGGGCATGAACGCTGCGGCGATGCCTTCCCCGGACCCGATGGGCTTCTCGATGATCGGGCGGGGCCAAGCCAGTTTCGCCACCTTGTCGCTGATGCCCTTTCCTCCACCGGAGGGGGATACGAACGCGGCCAACAAGTTCAAGCTGGCCCGTCCGCCGACTAGGCCGGGGAGCTGGACGTGCGGGCCGGTGCTGGCGGCCACGCGGAGCAGCACGCCGCCGAGGACCGCCGACGGTGCGGCGTACCGGGCGCGTGACCATGCCCGGATCGTGGACAGCTCCTCGGTGGCGCCGAATAGGTCATCGGTGTCAGGCAACTGTTTTCTTTCGTTCGATGCGGATACCGGATCGGCGGGCGGCGTCGAGTTGGCGACGCTCGCGGGCCACTGTGGGCCAATCAGTGCTTGCGGAAACAGCTTTCGAAGCGTCGGCCGCCGCGGCCTGGTGTGTGTCATTGCGCAAGGCGTCACGCACGCCGCCCAAGAGCACGGCCAGTAGCTTGCGGGCGTCGTCGTCGGCCATTCCGCACCACTGCGGGGTTCCGGCGATCAGGTGGTGATCGAGGGTCAGGGCGTGGCCGGCGGCGTACCGCTCAGCGAAGCTGTAAACCTCCCACCACGACACCTGACGGGAGCCAACATCGGCAATTGCGTTGTCTGCGGGGCGGATTCGCTCAGGGTGGGCCAGAGCTTGCGGCTCGGTCATTGGTTAGGCCTGCCCGGCAGCCAGGGCCGCGACGCGCTCCGTGATCTCGACAAGCTCGGACCACTCGCCAGCTAGCACGTCGGGGTCACCGGCCGCGCTGGCGACCATCGTTCGGTGACTGCGGTGGCGGCGTTGAGCTGGACCAGCGCGTCGGCGAGATGGCGCTGACGGATAGCCCAGAGTGCCCTCGTGCCGGCTCTGGAAGGTCGATTCGTCGTTGTGCCCGGCTCGGCCTCGCACGACCGGCAGGCCACCATGAACGGGTCTGGGTCTGTCACCGTTCACCGCCCGGTCAGATCGACCGCGGCACGCAACACCTCGGAAA
This sequence comes from uncultured Mycobacterium sp., assembly GCA_964629725.1. Classification (GTDB taxonomy): domain Bacteria; phylum Actinomycetota; class Actinomycetes; order Mycobacteriales; family Mycobacteriaceae; genus Mycobacterium. The sequence continues at coordinate 19,796 of CAZVST010000066.1, read as the reverse complement.
GTTGGCCGGACTCAATTCGCCTGTCCGCGTCGTGGATTCGCGCCGGGTGGGCCAAAGCGCGCCGCAACGGCAGTCCGGTCACGCCGCTGCGGCACTGGGTGCCCGGCTCGGCCTCGCACGACCGGCAGGCCACCATGAACGGGTCTGGGTCTGTCACCGTTCACCGCCCGGTCAGATCGACCGCGGCACGCAACACCTCGGCGAGCTTGATGGCTTCATCGCGGGTGATGATGATGGCGTATCGCTTCCATTCGTTGCCGATCCGGCGCCGGATCCGCAAATTGACACTGGCCGTGCCGTCGCCCCACAGCATCGCGGCCACGCCCACGCTGTCACGTTCCCAATATGTGCCGTCGTTCTGGCCGCCCGCGCGACTGGCGGCGATCTCGGTGGTCATAGATCGGTAGGCGCAGTGGTCGATGCACGCACCAATGAGGTCGAGGGCGGGGGCAGACCACGCCGGGCGCGGCATCGGCATGACCAGTTCGGCGTTGCCGCAGTGGTATACAGCTAGCTCGTCGTCTGCCTCTTCGGCCAACTTCTGCCACCGCGCAACGGGCGCAAGCTCGGCGGGCGGATCGAGTTCGACCGGAGACAAATCGTCCGGCAGGGTGGCTGATATCAGGCGGTCGAGGTCGGCGGCGGGAATGCTGCCAATGGTCAGCGGGCCGGACGTTTCTACCGGAACGAGCCGACCAAGCGCGGTCGGCGGCCTCCGTGTCGTCGGGCTGCGTGGTGTCGATGGGTTCTGACATAATCGTTGGTGCCTCTCTTTTTCCATGGGTTTGGGAATTGGGTGCTGATGCCATCGCGGCGGCAACCGCGGTGGCATCACCGATTTCGGGGGTGTTGTTCATTTCAGGCGGCACCCTCAAGACGTTCGATGTATTCGGCGATCTGCCGGTCTGTGCTGAATCGGCGCTTGCCGACCTTCACGCTTGCGAGTTGGCCGGTGCGCCAAAGCAAGAAGACAGTCGTCCTTGAGATTCCGCCGAGCTTGGCGCCCGTCGATTCCCAGTCATTCACTGCACCCATACCTCCTAGTGTTCGTAGTTGCAACGCATAGAACGCGTCGACACTCGTAGTACTACCACGTACGCGACCACAACGCAATGAACCCATTAACATGCGTAACTGTGACGAGTTGGAAGCAGTGGGCGGCTGGCCTGGTCGGCGTCGTGGCCGATACAGCCAAGGCGCGGCGAACGAAGCTGAACCTCACGGCCGCTGAGGTGTCAGAACGAACGAAGGTCGGAAAGCCTCTGAGTCGAGCGGTGATCTCGGACTTGGAGACGGGCCGGAAGAGAACCCTTGAAGTCAGCGAGCTTCTTACGCTGGCCCTCGCCTTAGAGGTGTCGCCGATGTCGTTGTTGCTGCCCAACGTGCTGGAGGAAGTCGAGATTTTCCCTCAGATGTACGTCGGTGGGATTGATGCTCTCAGCTGGTTTCTCGGCGGCCGGGATCGACCCTTGACGCTTCCCGCGGAGCCTTCTGGCGACGGTGACCTACTTGGCGGAATTGACCAGGGTATGCAAATCGCTCTGAACTTGGTACGGGTCGAGCAAATGCTTGAGGTTCAGCGCCAAAACCTCTCTATGGCACAACGAGCACCCGAGCTATTGGATATGTCCCAGCAGCTTCGCGAATTGGAACGCGAGAAGGTCGAACACGCACAGCGTCAGGTCGCAATCCTTGCGGCTGAACGTGATCGGCTGATACATGCCTACCGCACCGTAGTGGAGATGCCCTGATGCCTCGTCAGCGGATGGAGCCGGGCACCTGGGGGCGGGTGACGGTCAGGCCGGTCGGGGACGCCTTCAGGGCTACGGCCTACGTGCGTCTGCTCACGGGGAAACGTGTTGAACGCGAAGCGACTTCGCACAAGTCGGCCGAGGATGCGCGCCGGGAACTGCTGCGCCGGATAGCGGTCGAGTTGGAATCGGGCGAGCCGACCGGCACCGTCACCAGCCGCACCACACTCTCAGAGCTATTCGAGGTCTGGCTACCGGCAAAGATCGCTGAGGACCGGATCGGCGGACGCACCGTCACCCTGTACCGGGACACGTGGAACCGGCACGGGCGCAACCAGATTGGAGACCTGCGGATCACGGAGCTACGGACCAGCCGGGCCGACGCCTATCTCAAGTCGCTTTCCCCGTCCGCGGGAACCTATCTGCGGGTGATCCTCGCCGGCATGTTCTCGACGGCCGTCCGCTTCGATGTCCTCAGCCACAACCCGATCCGTGAGACCAAACTTGCCAAGCGCGAGACCACGCCGGCCCGCGCGGTCACCGCTATCGAGCTCGAAGAGATTCGGCAGGCGGTGAGGGTGTTCTGTGAGCGTCGCGGGCCGGGGCCGCGCCGAGCGCCGATGCTCGCGCCGTTCGTGGAGTTGCTGGCCGCGACCGGAGCGCGTCCGTCTGAGGTCCTGGCAATCGAATGGGACGGCGTTGATCTACTCGGGGACCCGCCTACCGTCACGGTGACCGGAACGGTTCAGGGACCGGGCTCGGTGAAGGGTAAGGCGACGCACCGGCAAGCGTGGCGCAAGGGCCACGCGCCGGCACACACGGTGACGCTGCCGAGGTTCGGCGTCGATGTGCTGACCGCTCTGCTGTCGGTGACCGGGCCGACCGGAACGGTGTTGAAGAACCGCGACGGCGGTCTGTTGTCCCTGTCTAACATTCGTTCGTCGCTGCGGGAAGCGCTCGCAGACCGGGAGCACTTGCACTGGGTCACGCCGTACTCGTTTCGCCGAAGTGTGGCCAGCGTCGTCCGCGACGGCCTGGGCGTCGAGGCCGCACAGCAACAGCTCTCACATGCCCAGTTAGCGACCACGGAGCGCCACTATGTCGAGCGCGTCACCGCCGGGCCGGATACCCGCTCTGTGCTTGGCAAATGGGCTGGCAAACAGAAGTGAGAACCGTTTGTACGGGGAAAGTACGCGATTCGAGGCCATGGGCTTTGCCGGCTAACTTCGTTACCGCTCTGACCTCGGTGTTTGGAGCCGATGACGGGAATCGAACCCGCGTATTCAGCTTGGGAAGCTGATGTTCTGCCATTGAACTACATCGGCGTGTGCGCTGATCAGGATAGCAACCCCGCCACTCACCGACGTCCCTACCCGATGGATTCCTGCGTGAACGTGCACTCGTCTTCGAGTTCGTCGACGGAGTGCGGGATGTTGACGTTGATCCGCCGCAGCGCCCGGTAGGTCAAGTTCTCGGTGGATCGGCTGCCGGAACCGTTGGCAAAGCCGGCGTTTCGGTAGTCCGACAGTTCCTCGTCGAGATCGGCGAAGCGGGAACAGGCGAATCCGGTCTTATCCCGGGTGTAGTCGGACACCAAGGCGTTGTACTTGCCGATGAACGTCTTCATGTCCGAGGCCATCCGGCTGGTGTCGAACCGGCTGGGCTGCTGCACCGGCCGCTCGATCCAGCGGCTCTCGGTCAGCGAGTACTGCCCGATCCCCGGGACGGGCCGGTAGGTCTCGCCGCGCTCGCCGTGGAACGTCACCTCCACGACAATCCCATTGAAGGTGATGTGGCCCTCCTGGCGGCGTTCGACGTCGTCGTTGAGCAGTCCGAGCACGTCGTCGAGATCCTTCGGCGACAGGTCAGCCGAATGGGTGAAGACGTGAATGCCGAAGTCGGAGGCGTCGTCGTACTCATAGGACGCGTCGCTGCCGAACAGTTCCACCCCGTCGACGGTCAGCCCCGGGATGCCGGAGGTCCGCACGATGCGGTCGACCACCTTCAGCGACCTCGTCCGGATCTCAGGCTTGAGGTCGGTGCCGTCCCATAGCCGCGGATCCAGTTCGGTGGGAAACGTGGTGATGCCGGCGATCGCCTTCTGCACCGACGTGTCTGATGCGTCGGCCAGCGGCGGGCCGGCCGGTGGCTGTCCGGAATGGGAGCCACAGGCCGAAAGCCACATTGCGGCGATGACGACGCCGACCGCCCGTGCGGCAATCATGACCCACCTCTTTTCCGGGCTATACGCTCGTCGGGTGCTGCTCTCTGATCGTGACATCCGCGCCGAGATCGCTGACGGACGGCTGGGCATCGACCCGTTCGACGACACTCTGGTGCAGCCATCCAGCGTCGATGTCCGGTTGGACAACCTCTTCCGAGTGTTCAACAACACCCGCTACACCCACATCGATCCGGCGGAACGGCAAGACGACCTGACCAGTCTGGTTCAGCCCGCCGCCGGCGAACCGTTCGTCCTGCACCCCGGGGAATTCGTGCTCGGTTCCACCCTGGAGTGCTGCACCCTGCCCGACGACCTCGCCGGACGCCTGGAAGGCAAGTCCTCGCTGGGCCGTCTGGGTCTGCTCACCCATTCCACCGCCGGCTTCATCGACCCCGGATTCTCTGGTCACATCACGCTGGAACTCTCCAACGTCGCCAACCTTCCGATCACTCTCTGGCCGGGGATGAAGATCGGCCAGCTGTGTTTGCTGCGGCTGACCAGCCCGGCCGAGCACCCGTACGGCAGTACGTCGGTAGGCTCGAAATACCAGGGCCAACGCGGGCCCACGCCGTCGCGTTCGTACCTCAACTTCATCCGGTCCAGCTAACTGATCGGCGAGTAACCCAGCTCACCTCCTGGGCTGTAACGGCCCTGCTGCCTGCGCCGATAGAACGGTGAGTCCCAGGTTTCGACACCGTGAGGGTCGACGCCCGGACCTGACCGGCCAGCAAATAACTTGGAGGGGCAGTGGACATCGTACTTGGGGTGTCGATGACACCCTCGGCGGTCCGCATGGTGCTGGTAGAAGGCGAGAACGCCGACGGCCCATCGTTGGATCACGACGCCTTCGACATCCCGATGGCCGGCGCGGCGGCAACATCAGGTGCGCCCCAACAGGTGGTCGACGCCATCCTTGGGACCCGCGAGAGCGCCCTGGAGGGCGGCCACCGCCTGACCTCCATCGGGGTGGCCTGGACCGACCACGCCGCTGCCGGGCGGCTGAGTGTACTGCTGCGTTCGCACCGGCTCGACGATGTTGTCCTGGTGTCCGAACTCCACGCCGCCAGCGCCCTGGCGCAGGCGATCGGGCAGACCGTCGGCTACGAGCGGACCGCACTTTTGTTCGTCGAGCGCGACACCGCCACCCTGGCCGTCGTTCGCGTCTCCGACGGCGCGGTGGTCCGTGTTACGAGTCGCAGCCTGCTCGCGGTGGACGTCGCGGCCGAATTGCAGGGCATGGTCGCCGGGCTGGACAGCGGCTCCGAACCGGCCCAGGCGGTCTACCTGGTCGGTTCCGGGGTGGAGGTCACAGCCCTCGAGCCCGAGATCGCTTCGGCAACAGGGCTTCCCGTGCACGCCCCGAAGGACGGCGACTTGGCGCTGGCCCGGGGTGCGGCGCTGGCGTCGGCTACGACGCCCCGCTATGAAGCCTCGACGGTGGGACTGGCCTCAACCGAGGACACCGCGGCCGGCGCCACCCAGATGGCTGCTGCGGGTTACATGGCCCCGCTGGGATACAGCGCGGTGTCCGACGACGACGAGGACCTCGCCGCCTTCGACGGCGTCTACGACGCCGAGCCGCAACAGCAGGCCGAGCCGGCCGAGCCGGAACGCAAGTCGTTCGTTCTTGTCGGCAGTGCGCTGTCGAGTCTCTTCGTCGTCGGCGTCGCGGCCCTGGCCGTCACGCTGGCGGTGGTGATTCGACCCACCGCCGATCAGCGTCCCACCCCCGGCGGCAACCCGGTGGTGTCGAGCACGCCCGCCGCGGTGCCGGCGCGGGCCAACGACGCCCCGCCGCCGCCGCCCGTTCCGGAAACGATCCAGGCGCCGATCCCAGTGGTGCAGGAGGCTCCCCGCACAGTCGTCGTCGCCCCCCAGGCTCCGGCGCCGGCCGCCGCCCCGGAACCCGCTCCCGCGCCCGCGGCGCCGCCGCCTGCGCCGGAACCGGCACCCGCACCCGCACCTGCGCCTGCCCCGGCCCCCAGCCCGGCGCCGCCCCCGCCGCCGGCCCCCGCCCCCAGCCCGGCAGCGCCGCCGCCGCCAGCGCCGGCGCCGATCGTCGTGCCGGTCCCGATCGTCATCCCGCCGATCTTCCAGGCACCGGTTCGCACCACCCCGGTGCCGCGAACCCCGTCGGCCACCGCGACGTACCCCAGCTATCCGTCGTATCCGACGTACACCACGCCGCCGCCGGCCCGGACGCCGTACCCGACGTCGACTCCGCCGGTGACGACCTACCCGACGTCGCCGGCCAACCCGGCGACAACGGTGCCGCCCAGCACGGGATCGAGCTCCAGTGGTTCGAGCTCCAGTGGTTCGAGCTCCAGTGGTTCGAGCGGGTCGGGTTCGAGCGAATCGGAGGGCAGCGAGTCCGGTGGTGGGTCCGGCGGCTCGACGCGCTCGCAGAACCCGCTGTGGCCGCTCTGGCCGTTCGGCGGCTGACTCCGGCGACCTGGTGGCGCCGCAGCAGGCCCCGGCCCGGTACCTTGAGCGGCGGGGAAGTACCGGAAGGAGCCGCTCATGAGCACGTCGGAGATCGCGACCGTCCTGGCCTGGCACGACGCGCTCAGTTCGGCAGACCTCGACACCCTGGTCGCGCTGTCCAGCGACGACATCGAAATCGGTGACGCCCACGGCGCCGCGCAGGGCCATGCGGCGCTGCGGGCGTGGGCGCAGCGCACCGCAGCCACCATCGAGGTCGGCGACATCTACTACCGCGACGGGGTCGTCGTCGTCTCCGAGCGCATCACGTCGAACCACGAGCCCGGCCACACCCGCACCGCCGCGGCTGCCTTCCGGGTGGTGGCCGATCACGTCACCGCCGTCTTCCGGCACGGCGACCTGGCCGCGGCTCTGGAGGCGACCGAGATGACCGACGAAGACCTGCAGGCCTAGCGACACCGCCATGCGGGGGATCATTCTGGCGGGGGGATCGGGAACCCGGCTGCACCCCATCACCAAGGGCGTCAGCAAGCAGTTGCTGCCGGTCTACGACAAGCCGATGATCTATTACCCGCTCTCCACGCTGATGCTGGCGGGGATCCGCGACATCCTGGTCATCGTCACGCCGGTGGACTACTCGGATTTCCAACGACTGCTCGGTGACGGCAGCCAGTTCGGCATCAACATCTCTTACGCGGTCCAGGATCGGCCGGAGGGGCTCGGACAGGCGTTCGTTCTGGGTGCCGACCACATCGGGTTCGGCCCGGTGGCGTTGATCCTGGGGGACAACATCTTCTACGGCCCTGGGGTGGGAACCAACCTGCGCCGGTTCCGCGAGGTTGCGGGCGGCGCCATCTTCGCCTACTGGGTGGCCAACCCGTCGGAGTACGGAGTGGTCGAATTCGACCGCGACGGAAAGGCTTTGGCGCTGCAGGAGAAGCCCGACAAGCCGAAGTCCAACTATGCGATCCCGGGTCTGTACTTCTACGACAACGACGTCGTCGAGATCGCCCGCGCACTGAAGCCCTCGGCGCGTGGGGAATTGGAGATCACCGACGTCAGCCGGGCCTACCTCGACGCCGGCCGGCTATCCGTCGAGGTGCTGCCCCGCGGTACGGCCTGGCTGGACACCGGCACGGTCGACTCCCTGCTGGAGGCCGGCAACTTCGTCCGCACCATCGAGGCGCGGCAGGGTCTGAAGATCGCCTGTCCTGAGGAAATCGCTTGGCGGCTGGGCTTTATCGACGACGATGGGCTCGCTGCGGGGGCGCAAAGCGTGCTGAAATCCGGCTACGGCGAGTATCTGCTGGACCTTCTGGAGCGCCGCTAGCCTCTGCCCGTCCGGCTCCGGGGGTGGCCAGTGCGGCGGCGATGGCGGTGGTCAGCGGAACCGCCAGGGCCAGTGCGATCCCGCCGACCGCCGAACGGGCGATCTCGATGGCGACGCCCTCACTGGTCAAGACGTCGGACAGTGATCGGTTGGCCACGCTGAACAGCAACAACAGGGGAAGCGAACTGCCGGCGTAGGCGAGTACCAAGGTGTACACGGTGCTGGCGATGTGGTCGCTGCCCACCCGCATGCCGCGTAGGAAGACCTGCCGGCGATTCTCGTGACCCAGGTGGGCCAGTTCGAAGACCGCCGATGCCTGGGTGATGGTGACGTCGTTGAGGACGCCGAGCGATCCGATGATGAACCCGGCCAGCAGCAGGCCCTTGATCGACACGTGGCCCATGTACGCGGCGACCTCGTTGTTCTGCTCCTGGGAAAGGCCGGTCAGATGGGTGAATTCGATCGCGGCCCATGACAATACGGCGGACAGCAGCATGGCCGTCAGGGTTCCCAGCAGCGCGGCGCTGGTGCGCAGGCTCACGCCGTGCGCCAGATAGATCACCGCGAAGAGGATCGCCGCCGAGGCCACCAGGGCGACCGGGACCGCAGGCGCCCCGTCGCGCAGGGCGGGCAGCATGAAGAACGTCAGAACCGCGAATGCGATGACAATGCCGCCCAGCGCCCGCAGCCCGCGCCACCGGGCGACCGCCACGATCACTATCGCGAAGACCGCCGCGAGGATGGCCAACGGCAGCGCGCGCTCGTAGTCGTAGAAGCCGTAGCTCGTCGCGCCCTGCTGGTCTACCTGTCGGAAGATACGGACATGTTCCCCGGCAAGGAGATTCGGCTGTCCTGGTCCTTGCGAGAACTCCAGCAGGGTGCTGGTGCCGGCATTGGGTCCGGTGTCGATCGCGACGACGGATTGGATGCAGGTGCCGTTGCCCGGGGGAGCCGCGACGGGCGGCGCGGTCAGCACCTGACCCACGGAGGGACTGCCGCAGTCGCCCAGGGTGCTGGACTGCACATGCCCGCCCTCGGTGCTCACCGACCCGCCCTCGGCATTCTGAAAGGGCAGCGGGATGGCGACTTTCGACCCCGACGGCCACAGGAGCGCCGCCCCGACGATCATCGCCAGCCCGATCGCCGTCAGGGCCGCGACGACGATCCGTGCCGCCAGCGGGCTCAGCGGAGCCGGTCCGCCCTGATGGGAGTGCGAATGTGTGTGGGACACCGTTTACTGCCGGTAGCTGGCCAGGAAATTACCGAGTCGTTCAATGGCATTGGCAAGATCCCGCGCCCACGGCAGGGTGACGATGCGAAGATGGTCCGGCTCAGGCCAGTTGAAGCCGGTTCCCTGAGTCACCAGGATCTTCTCGTCGAGCAGCAGATCGAGAACGAGCTTTTCGTCGTTGACGATCTCGTGGACCTCGGGATCCAACCGCGGGAAGGCGTAAAGTGCCCCTTCGGGTTTGACGCAGGAGACACCGGGAATCTCGTTCAGCTTGGTCCACGCCAAATCGCGTTGTTCGAGCAGACGCCCGCCCGGCAGGACAAGGTCATCGATGCTCTGATGGCCGCCGAGGGCCACTTGAATCGCATGCTGCGCAGGGACATTGGGGCACAGCCGCATATTGGCCAGCAGGCTGATCCCCTCGATGAAGCTGGTGGCGTGGTCGGTGGGTCCGGTGATGACCAGCCATCCTGAGCGATAACCGGCCACCCGGTAAGCCTTCGACAGACCATTGAACGTCAGGCACAGCAGATCGGGCGCCAACGTCGCCAGCGAGATGTGCTTGGCGTCGTCGTAGAGGATCTTGTCGTAGATCTCGTCGGCCAGAAGTAGCAGTTGGTGCTTGCGCGCCAACTCCACCATCTGTCCCAGCACCTTGCGGCTGTAGACCGCGCCGGTCGGATTGTTGGGGTTGATCACCACCATGGCCTTGGTGCGCGGGGTGATCTTGGACTCCAGGTCGGCCAGATCCGGCTGCCATCCGTTGGTCTCGTCGCACAGATAGTGCACGGGCGTCCCGCCGGCCAAGGCGGTCGAGGCGGTCCAGAGCGGGTAGTCCGGCGCCGGGATCAGCACCTGATCACCGTTGTCCAGCAGTGCCTGCAGCGTCATCGTGATGAGTTCGGAGACCCCGTTGCCGAGGAACACCGAGTCGACGTCGAAGCGGGGGAAGCCGTCGACGAGTTCGTAGCGGGTGACCACCGCGCGGCGGGCCGAGGGGATGCCTTTGGAGTCGGAGTAGCCCTGCGCCTGCGGGAGCGCCTGAATCATGTCGCGCATGATCACGTCGGGAGCCTCGAAACCGAACGGCGCCGGGTTGCCGATGTTCAGCTTGAGGATCCGGTGGCCCTCCGCCTCCAGACGGGCGGCGTGGTCGTGTATCGGGCCGCGGATCTCATAGAGGACGTCCTGCAGCTTGGTGGACTGCGCGAATGTTCGCGGCCGCGGATGCTGGCTGGCGCCCTGCCACGGCAGCTGATGTGTGGTCACGGGTGAAATTCTCCCACGGGGGTTCAAGCCGTTTTCCCGTCACATCTCGCGCACAGTTTCGATACATGCCGGATACGAGCCTTAAAACCGAGGTCGCGACGCTGTTAGCTTTCGGGGGGACTTCACAGGAGGCGTACAGCAATGAACCGAGTAACCACGCGCGCGGCGGCGGCTGGAGCGGTGGCGATGACCGCCGCCCTGGGTGCCGCGGGCCTGGCGTCTGCCGACCCGGCTCCGCTGAACGGCAGGTACGCCGTCGCCAACGGATCCGATCAGTTCTACGTGACCGCGACCTCGAACTGCCCGACCGTCACCGACGGATGCACCGCCAGCCTGGTCAGCAATCGTGGTTGGACGGCCGTGGCCACCCTGATGGGCGGCAGCTGGAATTACACCCTGACCAAGCCGGACGGGGTGATCTGTGCCGACGGCAACTACGCCGACGTCGTGATCCGCTACTCCATCGACGCCAACACCATGACCGGCATGGTCACCGCCGACTCCAACGGCGAGTGCCCCGGCGGCCAGGTGACCCAGGCGCCGATGCGGCTGACCAAGATCGGCTGACACGGTTCGCTCGGCACGGCCGCGCTATGGCAGTTTCCGTTGCCCCGAAGTTTCAGAATCGTAGCGGCTTAACGCCTTGCTGAGCCCCGCGCGATTGGCGATGCCCAGCTTGGGGAACACGCGGTCGAGGTGGCCGTCGACGGTGCGCGGCGAAATGCTCAGGAGGCCGGCGATTTCTTTCGTCGTGCGTCCGGATGCGGCGAGTTCGGCGACCCGTCGCTCCTGCGTGCTCAGTGGAGTGGTTTCGCCCAGAGACTGTTTGACTGACGCTCCAGCGGCACGCAGTTCGCTCCGCGCCCGATCTGCCCACGGACTCGCACCCAGGCGGTCGAAGCCGTCGGCCGCCAGCCCCAGCGCGGCCCGCGCCTCGGTGTGGCGCCGCCCGCGGCGCAGCCACATGCCTTGGCCTTAAGGATTCTGGCGTGCTCAAAGGGGAAATCGGCGATGCCGGGTGGGTTAGCGTGGACCGGTAGAGCTCACCGGCTTCGGAATCGGGCGTTGTCATCGCCGCTATCGCGATGGTCAGGGCCGCCACGCGCGGCGACAACTCGGCCAGGTTCAGTCCCACCGCATCACAGTCCGCGCGGCTGGGACCAGGCCGTCGCTTCGGCGGCGTAGCGTCGCGCAGTCTCCAGATCGCTTTGCCCTGCCGCCAGCACCCCGAGATCGGCGAGCAACTGATGACGGCGCAATTGACTGCCCTCGATCTGCTGCGCCATCTGAAGGAAGGTCGCCCCGATCTGCTCGGCCCGCGACCAGTGCCCGGCGGCGATCAGTCCAGCGCCGCCCGCCGGAGTTCGCCCCGAACTCCGGCGTCGAGGGCTTCCAGTTGCGCGCCGAACACCGCCACGAGACGCTCGGTCAGCGGCAGGGCCTCCAGGTGTTCTTCGTCCAGCCGTCGAATCGCGGAAGCTCAACCAGAGCAAGCGGATTCCCCTGTGCCGCTTCGAGGATCGCGGTTCTGGTGGCCGGCGGCAACGGCACCCCGGCTGACTCGAGCAGCCGCACCGATTCCTCGGCATCCAGCCGGGCCAGCGGCAATTCGCTCCAGCCCGCGCTGGAGAACCCTGATTCAGTGGACGTCCGCTGAACGGCGATGATCCGGACCTGCGGATGACTCAGCCGTCGACCCACAGCTCCCAACACCTGTGCACTGACCTTGTCCAGCCAGTGCGCGTCATCCACCACAAGCAGCAGCGGCTGGTTCTGCCCCGCCACCCCAACAGGCTCAGCAACCCCGAGGCCAGCGGCAGCACCGCGACTTCGGAATCCGGATAGCCACCGAAGACCGGTGCGAGCACCGCGCGGTCCCGTTCGTCCAACCTGGACTGGAATTCCTTGAGACCGAAAGCCAGTTGATCTGCGGTCAGCATCCGCTTGAGCTGCGCCAACTCGGACTGCCGACCCACCAGATCGCGTCCCGCGGGCATGAGGTAATTATCGGGGTTCGGGGAGTTGATCGAGCAATTTCACCCATCCCCATGGGTGGATCCTCTCCACTAGTGTCTGCGCTGAAGACTGCGTATCGGCTTGCCGGGCCGGCCCGGCGGTTGGGTTAGGGGTCAGCGACCCGCCGGGGGCAGCGATCAGTCCAACGTGCAAGGGAGATGGGTTGATGGATAAGAGCTTTCTCCCGTCATTGGAGTCCGGCTCGGCCGCCAGCGGCGCGGACGTCCTGCTCTCCCAACTGCGGGCTCAGGGTGTCGACTGCATCTTCGCCTCGCCCATCGCGGTCATGGCGCTGATCTGGGAAGCGTTGGCGCGGCGTGGGGAGGACGGCGCTCCGCGCTACTTCCGTTGCCGCCATGAAGTTCTCGCGATCGGTCTGGCTGCCGGGTACTAGGCCACCGGCCAAAGCCAGATCGTGTTCCTGCCCAGTTCGCTTGGTGTGCAGAACGGCGCGATGGGAATGCACAGTGCGTTGCAGGAACGCATCCCCATGACGGTGCTGGCACCCGACACGCTCAGCTACGGCGAGGACCCGGCTGCCGACCCCGGCCCTAAGCCTTGAGTGGCCGTCGCTGCTCGTCGACCTCGTCGGCCCGGCGCGCAACGCCGAAGCCGTCGTCAAGTGGGCCAAGCGGGCCCGCACCCCCTCGGAGATGGTTCACGAACTTCGGCGGGCCTGTTTCATCGCCCAGTCGATACCGATGGGCCCGACGCTGCTTGAGATCCCCGCCGATCTGCTGATGACAGCCGGCCACGCCGACGTTCCGGCATGGGTGACACCGGTTCCGGTGATCGCGGCACCGGCGCAGATCGACGAGGCGGCCCGGATCCGGGCCCAGGCCGGCAACCCGGTGATCATCACCGAGCACGGCGGCCGGACCGAGCGGGAGCGCAGTGCCCTGGCGGCCATCGCCGAAGCGTTGTCGGCGCCGGTCTTCGAGTTCATGATGCCCGCGTATCACAACTTCCCGCGCTCGTACCCGCTCCACGGCGCCGGCCCGGTGGAGGCTGTGCTGGGAGACGTCGACGCGGTCCTACTGGCCGGTTGTAACGCGCCCTGGCACCCGCCGCAGCAGTCGCTGCCGCCGAACTGCGCGGTGATCCACCTCGACGAGGACCCGCTTCGGCCCCGGGCCGCCTACTGGGGCTACCCCACCACCCACGCGATACCGGGAAGCCCCGTCCTCAACCTGGAGGCGCTGGCCGCCGCCCTCGCCGCCGTGGCCCATCCCCGTCCCGATCGGGCCGAACGGTGGGCACAATACGGCGCGGCGGTGCGCGCCCAGGGGCGTGAGGAGGCGCTCGAAGCGCGTTCGACTGCAACGGATTTCGTTCCTGCCGCCGATCTCTTCAGCGCGCTGCACGACGCTCTGCCCGAGGATGCGGTCTGCGTCGACGAGATCGTGGCCCAGGTGCCTCGACACCGCACGCCTCACGTCTTCGGCTCCGCGGCCTGCCGTCCACGGCAGCCGTCGGATCGCGGCACTCATCGCCACGGCAGTGCTGATCACAGGATGAGGTGGCGTTGCGCCCGCGCCGGCCGCGGGAAAGATGACCGTTACATACCGGGACGCCACCAGTGCCGAGGCGATCCGGGGTCGCGCGCTGATGAAGGACGCCGGACTTCTCGAGGACGTTGCGCACGACGTCAACGACTCGCTGAAACTCCTCGAAGACGTAGCGTTGATCGCCGAACAGTGCGGTAGGGTCAACGCCGCCTGGAACAGCGCGCACCGGGAGATCAAGATGTGCTACGAGTCGGCCGAGCTGAACCTGCGACTCTTCGAGGAAGACCCGGAACACGAGCGTGCCCACCGTGGCCATCGCGACGCCGTTGGGGCCCAGGCCGCAGTCAACGCCACCATCGGCGTGTTCTTCCACGAACTCGGTCACCCGGCCATCTCTCTCTACGATCTGCCGATCACCGGTCGCGAGGAAGACGTGGCCGACCAACTCGCCGCGTACGCGATTCTGGAACCCAATGACGTCTTGAAGCAGTTCCCCAATGCCGCCGGGGTCACCGGGGATTACGCATTGATGTTCAAGAAATGGGCGGCTGACCGCGACTGGGTCGCACCCGCCGACTTCGCTGCCGTGCAATCACTCAACGAGACCCGAATGGTCAACCTCAAATGTTGGATCTACGGTTCCGATCCGGCCGGCCACGCCGACAAGGTGGCGATCGAATCACTGCCGGAGTCGCGCTCCGCCGGTTGCCCCGAGGAATACCAGCAGCTCAGCCGGGCCTGGTTCAAGCTGTTGGCCCCACATCTCACCTAGAGTCGGAGCCAACGTGAGTGACCCTGCCCTGACCCGAGATGCCCTGGCGGAATTGCCTGCCGACATCGCAGACAGCTCGTTGTTCAACGGGGACCTGGCGCCGACACCGGCGAGTCGGCGCACCTGGACCACGTACAACTTCGCCGCGCTGTGGATCGCGATGGCCCACTGCCTTCCCACCTACATGCTGGCGGGTGGCCTGATCGCGCTGGGCATGAACTGGTGGCAGGCGCTGCTCACCATCGCACTGGGCAACCTGATCGTGCTGGTGCCGATCCTGCTCAACGCGCACCCCGGCACCAAGTACGGCATTCCCTTTCCGGTGCTGGCGCGCAGCAGTTTCGGGACCGTCGGCGCCAACGTTCCCGCCCTGCTGCGGGCGATCGTGGCGTGCGGGTGGTTCGGCATCCAGACCTTCATCGGCGGGGAGGCGGTGCGGACCTTCCTGACGGCGGTGTGGCCCGGCTTCGGCCAGATCGGCGGTGGTGCAAGCATTCTGGGTCTCAGTGTGCCCAGCGCCATCACCTTCGGGATCTTCTGGCTGATCAATATCGGCATCATCGCGTTCGGCATGAACGCGGTGCGGGTGTTCGAGAACTGGAGTGCCCCGCTCATCCTGCTGATGGGGGTGTGGCTGCTGGTGTGGGTGGTCAGCCGCGCCGGCGGTCTCGGGCCGATATTCGACCGGCCCAGCGGTTTCGCCACCTCGGCCGAGTTCTGGAAGGTGTTCGTGCCCAGCCTCACCGGCATGGTCGGCTTCTGGGCCACGCTGAGTCTGAACATCCCCGACTTCACCCGGTTCGGGCGCAGCCAGCGCGAGCAACTGCTGGGCCAGACGCTGGGCCTGCCCACCACCATGATCGCCTTCAGTGCGATGGCGGTGGTCATCACCAGTGCGTCGCAGACCATTCTCACCGGCAGCGACCCCAAAACACTGTGGGACCCGGTGGTGCTGCTCAGCCAAATCACCAGCAGCACAGCGCCGCCCGGCCTCGACGCGCCCCTGCTCTCCGGTGACGGCACCCGCCTGCTGGTCGCCCTGCTGAGCCTGTTCGGCGTAGCGGTCGCCACCATCAGCACCAACATCGCCGCTAACGTCATCAGCCCCGCTAACGACTTCGCCAACTGCGCGCCGCGCCTGATCAGCTTCCGGACCGGCGGGGTGATCACCGGCGTGATCGGCATTCTCATCATGCCGTGGAAACTGCTCGCCAGCGCCGACACCTACATCTTCAACTGGCTGGTGGGCTACAGCGCACTGCTGGGCCCCATCGCAGGCATCATGGTGGTCGACTACTGGCTCGTCCGGCGCAGAGAACTCGATGTGCCCGACCTCTACCGAGTCCACGGCCGCTACGCCGGGGTGAACTGGATGGCCATGGGGGCCTTGGTGATCGGTGTCGTGCCCAATGTGCCCGGCTTCCTGCGTAGCGTGAAAGTCCTGCACGGCGGGCCCGACGGGTGGGACGTCATCTATCCGTACGCGTGGTTCACCGGATTCATCGTGGCGGCGGTGCTCTACCGAATCGGTATGGGCCGCAGCCGATTCGGACGGAGGCCGTCGTGACGACCGATTACAACCCGATCGCCGAGCAGTATCAACGCTCCAAGCAGCAGCCGTGGCGGACCTTCGTCGAGTGCTTCACGCTGATGGACCTCATCGGCGACCCCACCGGGCTGAGCGTGCTAGACCTGGCCTGCGGGGAGGGTTTCTATACCCGGCTGATCCGGCATCGCGGCGCGGCGCGGGTGCGGGGACTCGACCTGTCGGAGGGCATGATCGCCCTGGCCGAAGCCCAGGAGGCTCGCCAACCCCTGGGCGTCACCTATGCGGTGGCTGATGCCCGGGAGTTGTCCGACGACGACCCCGTCGGCCTGACCGTCGCCGCCTACCTGCTCAACTACGCCCGCACCCGGGAGGAACTCCAGGCGATGTGCGACGGGATCGCCCGGTCACTCAAGCCCGGGGGACGGTTCGTCACCGTCAACACCAACCCGGGCCTGGACCTCACCGCCGCCCCGTCGTACCGCAAGTACGGATTCGAGACCACAGCCGTCGGGCAGTGGCAGGAGGGCACCCCGATCCAGTGGACCTTCCATCTCGAGGACGGCCCGTTCGCGATCGAGAACTACCACCTCGGCGTGGCCGCTCATGAGGAGGCCTTTGACCGGGCCGGCTTCTCGGAGGTGCGTTGGCACCCCCCGGCGCTGTCCCCCGAGGCGCTGCGCGACTTCGACAGGGACTACTGGTCGACGTTCATGGATGTCCCGCCGGTGGCGTTCATCGAGTGCATCCGGTAGCGGGCGGTGACAGCGAGTTCGGAATCCGCCCCGGTGGCGATTCTGGTCACAGGGCCCAGTTCCTCGGGTAAGTCGACGCTGTGCCGGGCGCTGCAAGAGCGTCTCTCCGTCCTGGCCGACGGTGATCCGACGGCGATCTTCGCCCGGGTGGCGTTCGACGACATCGTCGCCTTGATACCCCGGTGCCCATTGAACGATGCCTGCAATATGATTGCGATGCTGCTATTATGCAGGCATGGTGGCAGTGACGATTCGGGACGTGCCCGAGGAGGTTCGTGATGAACTGGCAGCCCGGGCGGCACGTGAGGGCCAGTCCTTGCAGGAGTACCTGCGTTCCCTGTTGATGTACGTCGCGGACAAGCCCACCGTCGCCGAGGTTCTGTCCCGTGCGCGAGCCCGCGTTACCGCGACGGGCGTGCGCCTCGATCCGGCCGCCACAGTTGGGGCCAAGGACGCCGACCATAGGTGAGCCGCTCCCGGCTGGTGTGCGACGCGTCGGCGATAGTGACGGTGCTGTTGGACTCCGGGGGCGACGGGGTCTGGCTCGCCCGGCGTCTCGCCGCCGCCGAGTTGTATGCTCCCGCGCTGTTGCCCTTCGAGTGCTCGAACGTCATTCGCCGTCATGAGCTTGGCGGGCTGATCAGCTCGGACCAGGCAGCCCAAGCGCACGCCGACCTGCTTGGCCTACCGATAGACCTTTTCCCGTATGAGTCTCTCGCCCAACGGGTTTGGCAGCTGAGACGAAATCTCACCAGCTACGACGCAGCTTACGTCGCACTCGCCGAGGCCCTTGACGCCCCGCTGGTGACGTTGGATCGACGTCTATCCGAAGCCCCCGGAATCACCTGCCGCGTTGAGGTTCCGCCCACCGGGCGATGAATCCCACTTCGCGGCGTGTATCCGAGCCTCGGGCCACCACATATCGTGACCCCGCCAAGCTCGCCCGGTTGGTGCGACACAGGCGCCCGAACATCACCACCGTGGCGATGTTGGGGACCAAGGTCTGCGGGTGCCGGCGGCGACGTGACCTCGTGGTCGCTGCTGCTCGCGGGTCGGAGGTGCTGTGGACCGGTCGGGCAGGGTGCGGGCGGGTAATTCGGGTAATTTCACCCATCCCTGGGGTGGGGTCCGCTGGGTAGCCTGTGTGGGGAAGAAGGTCTCCCTGACGTCGAAATCGCGGTTCTCGCAATGGTTCTGCTGTTCGCCGGCTTCGAGACGTCGGTGGTCCAGATCTGGCATCAGGTGGCGCAGTTGCGCAGCGAGCGAACGCAGTGGCAGGCACTGTTGGAGAATCCGTCGTTGATTCCGAGGGCCACCGAGGGGTTGGTGCGGGTTACGATGAACGCCAACCCCGGCATCCCGCGCTACGCGCGTGACGACATCGCCATCGCCGGCGTCACCATCGCAGACGGGGATCTGGTGATCCTGGACTCCGGATCGGCCAACCACGACCCGGCGTTCTTCGCCCATCCCGACGTCGCCGACTTCACCCGCAAGGGGACGACCCCGATGCCGTTCGGCTACGGCCGCATTACTGCCTGGGTGCGCCATTGGTCAGGCTGGAGTTGAAATCATTACTCGCCCAACTGATCCCGCGTTTTCCCGACATGCGGCTGATGGTCGACGCCGCCGAACTCAGCGTCAACATCGACTCGCTGGGGTCCGGGCTGGGCGCGCTGCCCGTCACCTGGGGGTGATGGACGGCGCAACCCTGCGCGCGGTACCGCGGAAGGCGGTGACTAGGTGCGCTTGCCCGGCGGGCGCACGCCCTTGGCCATACCCAGTCCCTTGACCGGCGGTTCGTCGGCGACGGTCTCCTGAACCGGCGCGGCGGACGGCGTCGGATCGGGAGCGGCTTCCGCGGTGGCCGGTGCCGGGTCGGCCGCCGGAGCGGCCTTGGCGCCGGGGCGCTTGGCTCCGGCCGCCATGCCCAGCCCCTTGACGGGGGCAGCGGGCGCAGCGGACGTCGCCGCGGGTGCGGCCGGTACTGCGGTGGACTCAGCCGGTGTGGCGGCCTTGGCACCGGGGCGCTTGGCTCCGGCCGCCATCCCGAGACCCTTCGCGGGTGCGGCCGGTGCTGCGGCGGACTCGGCAGGCGCGGCTGCAGGCGCAGCGGCCTTGGCACCGGGACGCTTGACCCCCGCCGCCATGCCGAGACCCTTTGCGGGCGCCGCGGATTCGGCCGGAGCAGCCGCCGGCGCGGCGGCCGGTGCTGCGGCGACCGGTTCCGGTGCCGGCTTGGGTGCGACGGGCTTCGGCTTGATCGCCGGGGCCGCAGCCGCGGCCAGCTTGGCCGCGGTGCCCTTCTCCGGCAGGGCGACGGAGCTGCGATCGAGCGAACCCAACAGCAGCTGGGCCACGTCGACGACCTCGACCTCCTCGGACTTCCCGCGGTCGCCGACGCCGTCGGACAGCATCACCCGGCAGAACGGGCATCCCGTGGCGATGGTGGTGGCGTCCAGCGTCAGGGCCTCGTCGACGCGTTCGTGGTTGATCCGCTTGCCGATGTGCTCTTCCATCCACATGCGGGCACCGCCGGCGCCGCAGCAGAACCCGCGATCGGCGTGGCGGGGCATCTCGGTCAGGGTGGCACCGGATGCGCTGATCAGATCGCGCGGCGCCTCGTAAACCTTGTTGTGACGACCCAGGTAGCACGGGTCGTGGTAGGTCAGCGTGCCGCCGTTCTGACCGGCGCTCTGCACCGGAATCAGCTTCTTGTCCCGCACCAGCCGGTTGAGCAGCTGGGTGTGGTGCAGCACGGAGTAGGTGCCGCCCACCTGCGGGTATTCCCGGCTCAGGGTGTTGAAGCAGTGCGGGCAGGTGACGACGACCTTACGGCCGACCCGCTCGACGCCCTCGAAGAGTTCGTTGATGGTCTCGACGTTCTGCGACGCCAGCTGCTGGAACAGGAATTCGTTGCCGGAGCGGCGCGCGGAGTCGCCGGTGCAGGTC
>CAZVST010000065.1:0-27000 GCA_964629725.1 uncultured Mycobacterium sp. | reverse complement strand
TAAGCACGAGGGCATGACCGAGGTGTCTGGGTCCAACCACCTCGGTAGGCCGTGGTCTGCCGTGGTTGACGATGAGCCGTTACGGGCGTCGCCGGTGAAAGTGCGAGAACTGCAACACGCGCTATGGGCTGCGGCCAAGCAGTCTTCGGGTCGGCGTTTCCACGCTCTGTATGACCGTATCTACAGGGGTGACGTCCTGTGGGAGGCGTGGGAGCGGGTGCGTAAGAACAGGGGTGCGGCCGGGGTGGATCGTGTCAGCTTGGTCGCGGTGGAGGACTGCGGTGTGGACCGCATGCTGCCTGAGTTGCGCCGTGACCTTCGCGAGGGTGTGTACCGTCCGGCGCGTGCGCGCCGGGTGGAGATTCCGAAACCACGAGGCGGTAAGCGGCCGTTGGGGATTCCGACGGTGCGGGACAGGGTGGTTCAGGCGGTGGCCAAGATCGTGCTGGAACCGATTTTCGAGGCGGACTTTCTGTCGTGCTCGTATGGGTTCTGGCCGAAACGGTCGGCCACCGCGGCGATGGAGCGGTTGCGTACCGGTTTCATCGAGGGTTGCACATTTGTGGTCGAGTTCGATATCGCCAATTTCTTCGGCGAGATTGACCACGAGCGGCTACTGGCGGAAGTCGGTCGCCGGGTCTCGGATCGGCGGGTGCTCAAACTGCTGCGATTGTGGCTGCAATCAGGGGTGATGGTGGACGGGGTGGTGACGCGGACGGTCGCGGGTACCCCGCAGGGCGGGGTAATTTCCCCGTTGCTGGCCAACATCTACCTGCATGTGCTCGACAACGAACTGTCTGCCCGTGGGGCAGGCGAGTTGGTGCGCTATGCCGATGACGGTGTGGTGCTGTGCCGCTCGGCGGCGCAGGCCGAGCAGGCATTGGCGGCGGTGGGAGAGATCCTGGCGTCGTTGGGATTGCGGCTGCATTCGGATAAATCGACGGTGGTCGATCTGGGCAACGGTCGTGAGGGCCTGGATTTTCTGGGTTGTCACTTCCGTGCGCGCATGTCGGGGCGGTTGTGGGAACAGCGGCGGATCATCCGCTACTACTTGCACTGCTGGCCCAGTCAAACGGCTTTGGTCCGGTTGCGTCAGAAGGTTCGTGACCGGTCCGGCCGTAATCGGGTAGGTGTTGATATCCGTGATGTGATCGCGGAACTCAATCCGATCCTGCGTGGCTGGGGCGATTACTTTCGTACCGGCAATGCCGCCGTCAAATTCCGCCAGGTCGACAGTTATGTGGTTAAGAAGCGGGGCCGCAACCTAGGTGCTGGCCAGGCCGGTCAGTGGACTGAGGAATGGTTTAATGGGCACGGCCTGCACCGGCTTCGTGGCACCATCCGATACCCGCAAGCTGCGTAACCATGTCTAGAAGATCATCGGTAAGCCGTGTGCGGGAAAACCGCACGCACGGATTGAAAGGGGGATGGGGAAAACGGGTCTGCTCTGCGGACACCGCGCCCCTGACTACCAATGGTCAAGATCACCGCGGCTTCGTTCGCCGTCGTCGTCGCGGTAGCGGCGACGGTTACTGTGGGTTGTACGCGCACCATCGATCCTGGTGACGGTGCGAGATCGCACGCGAATAACAGTTCGTCGGCGAGCCCATCGAAACCTGAGGAGAAGACTGTGACGAGTGGAGCGGGCGGTAACGGCGGAAACGGCGGCCACGGCGGCCAGGGTGGTGCGGGCGGAGCCGGCGGCGCTGGTGGTGCCGGCGGCGCTGGTGGCGCGGGCGGAGCCGGCGGCCAGGGCGGCGCTCCGGGTGCGGGCGGTGCCCCGGGTGCTCCTGGTGCTCCGGGTGCTCCGGGTGCTCCTGGTGCTCCTGGCGCTCCGGGGGCGAACGCCCCGACGGACACACCTGGCTGATTACTGACCGGGCCGGCCCCGGACCGGGTTCTCACCCGCCCGGGCGCTGAGCCCGTTCTTGCCCCTTCGGGGCCGTGATTCTTCCTACCCTGCGGGGACCGGCACCGGTGTGGTCATCGGCACCGTGAACGTGGTGCCCGAACTTCCGGTGGTCGGCAGTGAGGCGCTCGCCGGCGGCGGGGTCGGGGCTGCGGCAGGTGCGGGGGTCCCGCCCGCCGGAGCGGTGCCGGCAGGCGGTGAGGTGCTCACCTGTGGTGTGGGGGCGGCTGATGCCGCGCCAGCCGGTACCGGCGTCATCGGCGCGGGGGTCGCTGTCGTCGAACCCGGCGTCGCCGGGGTACCCGCGCTTCCCGTGGTGGGCTGCGGGGTGCCCGCACTGCCGGCGGTGGCCGGAGCCGGGGTGGCCGCGGCGGCCGGTGCCGGGGTGCCGGAACTACCGGCCGGAGCCGGTGCGACGGGCGCAGCCGGAGCCGGGGCGACAGCGCGCGGGACGGCCACCGGAGCGGGTGCGGCCTGCGCCGGCGGGACATAGGCGCTCGTTCCACCGTAGGTGGCGGGCGCGGGTGCGCTGGCCGGCGGCGGCTGAACCCAGACCGCCACGTCCTGACCATCACGGATGTAGGTGACGCTGTCCGGCGCTGCACCTGTGACGTCGAAATACAGCTTGCCAGTGGCGGAATCGCCCGCAGCCAGCGGAGACGGGTTGATCCCGAGCGTGGTGGCGACGTTCCACATGGCCGGATAGTCCTGGCCGTCGGGAGTGCGCGCGGCGAAGCCCGGCACCACCGGGATACCACCCTCGGCCGGGGCGGCGGTGGCGGTAGCCTCCCAGAGTGAACCGGCCGGGGCGGCGCCGATCCCATCGGCGCTGGGCTGCAGGCCCGTCACCGTCCACTGCTGGCCGCCGCCCACATCGGCCTGCGTGCCCAAGTTGGTCGGCGGGACGGCGTCGTCGGCAACGGCGTGCGGCGCCCAGGCGCACGCGGCGGCCCCGGCGGCGGCGAACAACGCGAACCGCACGGCGCTCGTGCCGGTCGTCTTCTTCATTTCCTGCTCCCCTTTGCCGGTCACCGGTCGGCGGACCGGCGAATCCCTGTTGCGAGGCAAGCTACCAGTTAAGAATGGCTTCCCCACCACGCAAAGAGCTGCTCAAGCGTAGGTGCATCGTTCGTCGAGCTCACGACGTTGAGCAGCAACTTGTCGTCCGTCGTCCAGGCTACCAACTGCTCGGTTCCCTTCGTGGCGCAGAACACCGTTCCGGCGACTTGATCAGGCGTGGCGTTATGCCGCCACGCCCCGGGCGACATGATGTTGCCCGGGCAGATCACCGTTGCCGACTCGGCCACGAGTTTGTTGAAGGCACGTTGCAGGGCCTCCGCGTTGGGCATCAACGAATACCGTCCTGCCGTCGGCCCGCCGGGATCGCGGTTGGCCGAGCAGGTGATGGTGGTGCGTGCCCCTTCGGTCGGATCCGCGGGGAAGCAGGCGTCGGGCGGGTAGCCCGCCGGCAGGAGGCCGCGCAGGGCGGTTTCGGCCGCCGGGTCCCGGGTCGCGGGCGGCGTCGTCGATTTCTTCGTGGTTGTCGTGGTTGTCGACGTGGTGGACGGCTCGGCACTCTCGTTGTCGCGGGAGGTCAGCCATATCACCGCTCCTGCAGCGAGCGCCGTCGCCCCCAAGACTGCGGCGCCCAGCATGAGCGGCCGTCGGCTGCGCTGGCTGGCCACAGGCTCGGGTCCGGGATACTGACCGGCATCCGGTTCGACGTCGGGGTCGGGATGCCACGATGGCGTCCGAGCAGGTGACGGCCGGGACTCCGGGCGGACCGGCGGCGGGGGAGGCGGCGCCGGCCTGGAGGTTGGAGGGGGCGTCGGCGTCGGTAGAGACGGCGGTGGCGTCGGCACCGGCACAAAGGGCGGTGGCGTCGGCACCGGTGGCGGTGTCGGCGTCGGAGCCGGGGGCGGAACGGGCGCCGGCGTCGGCACAGAGGGCGGGGGTGTCGGCGTCGGCACACAGGGCGGGGGTGTCGGCGTCGGCACAGAGGGCGGCGGTGTGGGCGCCGGCGGTCCGGCTGAGGGAGTGTGCTGCCGCGGCAGGATCGCGGTCAGTGCCGCGGCGAATTCCTCGCCGGTCTGGTAGCGCGCGTCGGGATTCTTGGCCATCGCCGTCGCGACGACGGCGTTCAGCGCGGGAGGCAGCCGTGGCTTGGCGTCGGTGACTTTCGGGGCCGGGGCCTCCAGGTGCTGCCGAACGGCGGTCGCCGGATCCTCGGCAGCGGGGAACGGGGTGCGGCCGGTCAGCAGTCGGTACAGGCTGCCCCCCAGCGAGTATAGGTCGGACCGGCCGTCCACCGTCCCTCCGCTGACTACCTCCGGGGCGGCGTAGGTGAGGGCGGACATCAGCGCCGCCGAGTCGTGGTACTCCACCGGCAGGGCGTTGCCGAAGCTGCTTAGCACGACGTATTCGTCGGGGTCGTCGGTGGAGAGCAGAAAGTTCGCCGGCCGGACGTCGCGGTGGATCAGGCCGCGGCGGTGGGCATAGTCGAGGGCCCGGGCGATTTCGGACACGATCAGGACGGCTTTGGCCGGGGTCATAGAGCCCTGACGCAACGCGGTCTCGGCGTCAGTGCCCGCGACGTACTGCGTCGCGATCCACGGGAGCCCGTCATCGGTGATCCCGTGGCCGTACACGGTGGCGATGCTCGGGTGCGTCATGGCCGCCGCGGCGTCGGCCTCCCGGGTGAATCGCTCGCCAAAGCCCGGATGGTCGAACAAGTCGGCGTGAATGATCGTCAGCGCCGCATCACCGGTCAGGTCAGGATGGCGAACCAGATACGTGGTGCCCTTGCGTCCGGTCCCGATTACGCGGTCGACCCGGTACCCGGCGACCTCCGCCCCTTTCGTCAGCACCCCAACACGATAGCCAAGAGATCGCCGCACGCATGTCCATCACAGCTAAGCCTGTGGGAAATCCGGCGTCGGTGTGCTGGCCTGGAAGATGGCTGACACCGCAGGCAAAAACACCGACGCGCCCGGCTGTGCGGGAATGCGGCAGCAACGCAGCGTTTGGCTAGGCGACGCGCCGCGCCCCGAGCGCTCGGTCGACGCGGTCAAGCACGGTGGCAGCCAGCAGGGGATGAGCGCCCAGCGGATCGGCCACCGCAACATCGGCGGCGGCGGCGACGGCTGCCACCCGGTCGGTGATTCGTCCTGGCGCAATGAACCAGGGCGCCAACGCAATTCGCTCGGCGCCGACGCGGCGCAGTTCCTCGATGGCCTCGGACACCGACGGCTGCGTGGTGGCGAATGCCACCCGTATGCCGGCCCACGCGGTGTCCTTCGCGAGGGCCGATTCGAGGGTGGCGGTGGCGGCGTTGGCCCGGGCGTGTGACGAGCCGACGGCGGTGATCACCACACCGGCGTCGTGGTGATGCGGCCCGATGCCGATCTCGGCGAGACGGCGGCGCAACAGTTCCACCAGGCGTCGGTCTTCGCCCAGGGTCTCGGTCTGCAGCACATCTCCGCGCCGGCCGGCCGCCGACCCCTCGACGATCGACGGGATGTCCACCCGGGCGTGGTAGGCGCTGGCCAGTAGCAGCGGAGCGACGACCGCCGGCCCGTGCAGGTCGCCCAGCACGTCACCGAGATGAGGAGTGCTCTTCTCGCAGAAGGCGACCCGGACTTCGATACCGGGGCGCAGGCGGCGGATCTCGTCGGCGACTCCGTGGGTGACCTCCGCAGACCGGGGGTCGGCGCTGCCGTGTGCGGTCAGGATCACCGGGACGGTCGTCATGAGGCGTGCAGCCCGCACTCGGTCTTGGCCAGGCCCTGCCAGCGGCCGCTGCGCGGATCGGCGCCCTCGGCCGGTTTGGCGGTGCACGGCGCACAGCCGACCGACGGATATCCTTCGTCGACAAGGGGATTCACCAGCACGCCGTTGGCGTTGATGTAGGCCTGCAGATCCTCGTCGGTCCACGCCGCCAGCGGGTTGATCTTCACCAAGCCGAAGGCCTCGTCGAAGCTGATGAACGGCGCTTCGGCCCTAGTCGGCGACTCGACCCGCCGGATCCCGGTGACCCACGCCGAATAGCCACTCAGGGCCCGCTGCAACGGCACCACTTTGCGCAACCGGCAGCACTCGCCCGGATCGCGGGCGAACAGGTTCTCACCCAGCAACCGATCCTGTTCGCTCACAGTGTGTTCCGGCGTCACATTGACCACGGTGACGTCGTAGACCTGCTCGACCGCGTCGCGGGTCCCGATGGTCTCGGCGAAGTGGTATCCGGTGTCGAGGAACAACACGTCCACCCCGGGGCGGATCGTTGCGGCCAGGTGGATCAGCGCCGCGTCCTGCATGTTCGACGCCACCACGTAGCGGCCGCCGAAGTGGCGATCCGTCCAGGCCAGTAGCTCCTCGGCGGAGGCGCCGTCCAACTCCGCCGCGCCGCGGGTGGCCAGCTCGCGGAGATCCTGCTCGCTCTTCGCTCCGCTCATCGTAAGGATTCCTCCTCGGCGCGGACCGCCCACTGGGCGAAGCGCTCGCCGGGCTCGCGCTGTGCGACGAAGTTGCGCACCACCCGCTCGATATAGTCGCCCAACTCCGCGCTGGTTACCTTGTGCTGGCGCAGTTTCCGGCCGAAGTCGCTATCCAGGCCCAGGCTGCCGCCGAGGTGGACCTGGAAACCTTCGACCGGTCCGGCACCGTCGTCGACCATCTGGCCCTTGAACCCGATGTCGGCCACCTGGATCCGCGCGCACGAGTTGGGGCAGCCGTTGAGATGGACGCTCACCGGCACGTCGAGTTGGGTATTGAGGTCGGCCAGCCGCTTCTCCAGGTCGGGCACCAGCGATTGCGCACGCACCCGAGTCTCGGCGAAGGACAGCTTGCAGAACTCGATTCCGGTGCAGGCCATCAGGTTTCGCCGCCACAGCGATGGCTTCGAGGACAGACCGAGAGCTTCCAGTCCGGTGACGAGCTCGTCGACCTTGTCGTCGGGCACGTCGAGAACCACGAGCTTCTGGTGCGGGGTGAACCGGATCCGGTCCGAGCCGACCTGCTCGGCCAGATCGGCGACCGCGGTCAGAATGGTTCCGGACACCCGGCCGGCGATCGCGGCGACGCCGACGGCGTTGAGCCCGTTGCGGATTCGCTGCACACCGACATGGTCGATCGGGCGCACGGCCGGCTCCGGCGCCGGGCCGTCGATCAGCGGCCGTTTGAGATACTCGGTTTCGAGAACTTCACGAAACTTCTCAGCGCCCCAGTCCTTGACGAGGAACTTCAACCGGGCCTTGGCCCGCAGTCGGCGGTAGCCGTAGTCCCGGAACAGGCTGACGACGGCCTCCCAGACGTCGGGCACCTCGTCGAGTGGCACCCACGCGCCAAGGCGCTGGGCCAGCATCGGATTGGTGGACAGGCCGCCGCCGACCCACAGATCCAGACCGGGGCCGCGCTCGGGATGGTTGACGCCGACGAAGGCGACGTCGTTGATCTCGTGCACCACGTCCTGCAGGCCGCTGATCGCGGTCTTGAACTTGCGCGGCAGGTTGGCGTACTCGGGCTTGCCGACGTAGCGGCGCACGATCTCGTTGACGGCCGGGGTGGCGTCGATCACCTCGTCGAGGGACTCGCCGGCCAGTGGCGAGCCCAGCACCACACGCGGGCAGTCGCCGCACGCCTCGGTGGTCTGCAGGCCGACCTCTTCGAGGCGGCGCCAGATTTCCGGCATGTCCTCGATCCGGATCCAGTGGTACTGGATGTTCTGCCGGTCGGAGATGTCGGCGGTGTCCCTGGCAAACTCGGTCGAGATCGTCCCCAAGGTGCGCAGCGCCGCCGCAGTCAGCGCGCCGCCGTCGCTGCGCACCCGCAGCATGAAGTACGGGGCTTCGATGAGGTCGACGTTCTCCTCGCCGGTGAAGGTTCCGTCGTAGCCCTCCTTGCGCTGGGTGTAGAGGCCCCACCACCGCAGCCGGCCGCGCAGGTCGGTCTTGTCGATGCTCTCGAAACCCTGCTCGGCGTAGACGTTCTCGATCCGCTCGCGAACGTTGAGCGCGGGGTCTTCCTTCTTGAAAACTTCGTTGGGGTTGAGCGGGTCGGTGCTGCCCAGGGCCCACTGGCCTTCGTCGCGGGTCTTGGCCGGCCGGTCGCTACGGGTCGGCTGGGTCATCGGACTGTGCTCCTCGCTAGGGGAGCCGGCCTTCGAATGTGTCGACCGGATGGGTGTCCAGCGACGCAATCCGGCGGCCAGCTGGTTTGGGGTGCGGACTACGGCGTCAGGGGAGACAACAACAGCTGCAGACACGCTTGAAGTCGACGTGCCGCCGCGCCACCAGCGCTACCGCGTGCAGCGACGACCCCGGCGCAACGCTGCGCAGGGGAGACGGGCAGGTGGACACGGGGATCAGTCTGCCACGGCGGGGTCAGGTTGCCCTAACCGACCGATGTATTAGCTACAGCGTTTTCGAAATAGGCGGGATCTTCGCCACCATTCGTCGCTGGTGCCCGACGGACCTCGCCCGGGAGCTGGCCACCCCCGGTCGGGATCGAAGCGCTCGCGCGGCATGATGTAGCGCAGAAGCGAAGAATCCGTCCGGCGGGCCCGTACCACCCGGCCGGGTTCTCCCTCGGCGTGATCGTCGCCTGGGAAATGGCGCGACAACTCGGCGATTTCGGAGCGGAGGTGGGCTTGGTGTGCGTGATCGAGGCGGCCCCACCCGAGGTGCGCCGGCGACGATTGAGCAGGCGGGCTGGTGATCACCAGGGCATGCTCAAGGGAGCGCTGGCCCGGCGTATCGCCGACGCCATCGAAAGCGACATCGCCGCGTTATGAGCAACGACACCGCCGAACAGCCAGCGCTGACCGACCTCGACGTCACCCCCGGCACCACGTTCGGCATCTATGTCCATGTGCCGTTCTGCGCAACCCGCTGCGGCTATTGCGATTTCAATACCTACACCACCGCCGAACTCGGCGGCGCCACGGCCGACGGCTGGCTGTCGGCACTGCGCTCCGAACTCACGCTGGCGGCCACCATCGTGGGCCCGATACCGGTGGACACCATCTTCGTCGGAGGGGGCACGCCGTCGCTGCTCGGCGCCCCCCGGCTCGCCGAAGTCCTTGACGCCATCCGGGACCGTTTCGCTCTGGCCCCGGACGCCGAGGTCACCACCGAGGCCAATCCGGAGTCGACGTCGCCCGCCTTCTTCGACGCCATCCGGTCGGCGGGCTACACCCGGGTGTCGCTCGGAATGCAGTCGGCCTCGCCGCGCGTGCTGGCGGTGCTGGATCGCACCCATTCGCCGGGCCGCGCGGTGGCCGCCGCCTGCGAAGCGCTCGCCGCCGGTTTCGATCACGTCAACCTCGACCTCATCTACGGCACGCCCGGGGAGACGGACGACGACCTGCTCGCCTCGGTGGAGGCCGCGGTGACCGCCGGTGTCGACCACGTCTCGGCGTATGCGCTGGTCGTCGAGGACGGCACCGCGCTGGCCCGGCGGGTACGCCGCGGCGAGGTCGACGCCCCCGACGACGACGTGCTCGCGCGGCGCTACCAGCTGATCGACTCGCGGCTGTCGGCCGCGGGTCTGGGCTGGTACGAGGTGTCGAGCTGGAGCCGTGCCGGCGCGGCATGCCGGCACAACGAGGGCTACTGGGACGGCGGCCAGTGGTGGGGCGCCGGGCCGGGAGCCCACGGCTTCATCGGCGACGTGCGCTGGTGGAATGTCAAGCACCCCAAGATGTATGCCGAGCTGATGTCCGAAGGCCATTCGCCCGCAGCTGGTTTCGAGCGGCTCGACGCCCGGGCCCGGCACATCGAGGAGGTGCTGCTCGGCATCCGGCTGCGCCGCGGTCTGGCACTGGCGGTGCTCACCGACTCCGAACGACTGCGTCTGCAGCGGTTCCTCGACGCGGGCCTGCTCATCGACGCCGGCGACCGGGTGGTGCTCAGCGACCGCGGCCGACTGCTGGCCGACGCTGTGGTGCGCGACCTGCTGGACTGAGGCACGCATGAGGGAGGCCGCGAGACGCCTCGTTGGTGAAGCGCCTCGCGGCCTGGCTCGTCAGGGGATCAGTCGGATTGGTCGCATGACGATCAAGCGGCGACGGAGGAGCCGCGTTGAGGAGTGCGACGATCGGACTTAGTTCATGGCGAGAAGTGGCGGCATCGGCCCGGCGCCGGGAGCCATAATCAAATTCGAGCTGATGCCAGACTGCTGTGGCTCGGCGAAGATGGCGTTATGGCCGTTGCGGGCGCACACCGAGGCCGGACCGTCGTCCTCGCATTCCACGGTGGACGCGCCGGCGACCGGAGCGGAGATGACGGCTGCCGCAGCCGCGGCGAGGAAGGCCGGGACGAAGAGCTTGATGATCATGGCTGTCGTTTCTTTCATTCTTCGGGCGGTGAGATCCTCACCGGTAGTGAAGGTTTCGGTGTATCCGCCCTGGTAAAACCGAGTCTATGGGCGTTCTGATCGCCGGTCACCAACCTCATAGAGCTGACATAGAATTAGCGATGCATAGTTCGTGGTTTTGGTCGGATCGGGCGCACTGCATCGGGTGCGCACAGTTCGGGCAGAGTGCCGCGGCGGGCGCTGCCGTCGTCGCTTCCGCGGCCGACCGCGGTGCCGTCGGTGCAGGTTCGAAGGCGATGGTGACGCTACCGCCGCCGGCCTCGTGCTGATGCCGCCAGGCGTCCACGAACTCACGCGCCGCGTGGTCGATGAAGCTCACCGACATGTGCACCGTCGCGGCGCTTCCCGGGGGTATCGAGTCGAGCGCCTGGTGCAGCCGGGGCAGCGACAGGAAGGTGCACGCGCCTTCCACCGAAACCTCCCACTGGTCCTCGCCGGTGCGCTCGGAGGCCACCCGTGTGTGCGCCACTCGCCACACCGTCAGGAGGATTGAGAGCGCCAGCCCGATGAGGACACCGTTGAGCAGGTTCAGGAAGACCACACCGAGGACCGTGGCCAGATAGACCCCCAGATCGCCGGTGCGGCGCGCCGTTTGGATGTGGGTGATCTTGACGAGCTGGATCCCGATCACGATGAGCAGGCCGGCCAGCGCCGCCATCGGGATCTGCGTGGCCAATCCGGCGAACGGCAGTGCGAAAACCAGCACCCACACCCCGTGCAGCATGCTGGAGGCGCGGGTGCGCGCGCCGGCCGCGACATTGGCCGAGCTGCGGACGATCACACCGGTGATCGGCAGGCCGCCGATCGCGCCGGACACCATGTTGGCCGCGCCCTGCCCGATCAACTCGCGGTCGAGCTTGCTTCGCGGGCCGGTCTGCATGCGGTCGACGGCGACGGCGGTCAGCAGGCTTTCGACGCTGGCGATCAGCGCCACGGTCAGCACACCGACGGCGAACCCGCCCCAGTTGCCCTCGGGGATGCCCGGCAGTTGCAGGGCGTCGATCAGCGAACCGTTCAGTTCGATACGCGGTATCCCCGGGGCGAACAGTGCCGCGGCGGCACTCGCCAGGACGATCGCCACCAGAGGGCCGGGAACCTTGCGGACCGCGGGCGGCATCCAGCGCCACGCCAGGAGAATCCCGATCACGATGAGGCCGATGACGATTCCGGCGCCGTCAGCCTCGCCCATGTGGACAGGCAGGTACACCAGGTTGTGCCATGCCGCACTGTGCGACTCACCGCCGAGCAGGACGTGGACCTGTTGCAGGGCGATGGTGATGCCGATGCCGGCAAGCATTGCGTGGACCACCATGGGCGAGATGGCCAGGGCCGCCCGCCCTGCCCTGGTGAGTCCGAAGATGATCTGCAGCAGGCCTGCGCAGACGGTGATGGCACACGTGACGGCCCAGCCGAACTCGGCGATCAGCCCCGCGACGATCACCGTCAGGCCGGCAGCCGGACCACTGACCTGCAACGGAGAACCGCCGAGCGCCCCGGCGACGATGCCGCCCACGATAGCCGCGATCAAGCCGGCTAGCGCCGGCGCGTCGGAGGCGATCGCGATGCCGAGGGAGAGCGGCAGGGCGACCAGGAACACCACGAGCGATGCGGGTAGGTCGTAGCGCAAAACCGCTGAGGCCCAGCCTGATCGGGCAACCGGCTGCGGCAGGGGGGCTGATCGTTGTTCGGCCATGGAGCTGAGACTAGGGATTTCAGACAAGCTCGCCAACGCACGCATAGAGAACGCATAGGGATTGCGCTGCCCGGGGCGCCGACATTCTGCGGCTACGTGCGCATTCCAAAGCTATGACCAATTGATGACGTGCCCACCCTGCGGAAATCGTTCTGCCGCATTCTGTTTGGGTGACGTGTGGCAAAGGGCGCGGATGATATGAAGTTCATATGGAATGCATGACGTTCGGAGATCCGACTCTGACCATTATCGTATGACTGTCATGGTTACGCCCCGCTCGCCGCGTAAGCGCCAGGCAATCCTGGGCCAGTTGCCCAAGATCACCCGGACCGACGGAACCCCGATTCGGGTGCTGCTCGTCGACGACGAGCCCGCGCTGACCAACTTGCTCAAGATGGCCCTGCACTACGAGGGCTGGGAGATCGAGGTGGCCCGCGACGGCAAGGAGGCCATCGCCAAGTACCAGGCGTTCGGACCGGACCTGCTGGTGCTCGACATCATGCTTCCCGACATCGACGGTCTGCAGATCCTGCGCACCATCCGAGAGTCCGAGACCTACACGCCCACCCTGTTCCTCACCGCCCGAGACTCGGTGATGGATCGGGTGACCGGACTCACCGCGGGCGCCGACGACTACCTCACCAAGCCGTTCAGCCTGGAGGAACTCGTCGCGCGACTGCGCGGATTGCTGCGCCGGTCGAAGGCGATGGCGGCTCCGGCGGACGAGGTGCTCAAGGTGGGCGACCTGGTGCTCGACGGCGCCAGTCGGGTGGTCAGCCGCGGCGGCGAGGAGCTCGCCCTGACGGTGACGGAGTTTGAGTTGCTGCGGTATCTCATGCGCAATCCCCGGCGTGCGATCAGCCGCACGGAGATCCTCGACCGGGTGTGGAATTACGGGTTCGGCGGCCGCTCCAGCGTCGTCGACCTGTACATCTCCTATCTGCGGCGCAAGATCGACACCGATCGTGAGCCGATGATCCACACCGTCCGGGGAGTGGGATACATACTGCGCCCGCCGCAATGACACCGCGGTGAACCGCGCAAATGACACCGCGGTGAACCGCGCATCTGACACCGCGGTGGGCCGGCCGGTGACACGGCGGTGGTCACCGCGATCGCTGCGCCGCAAACTCGTCATCGGAGTGTGCGCCATCGTCACCGCGGCGGTGCTTGCGGTCGGCGGCATCGCCGAACTCAGTCTGCGCAACGAAATGGTTCACCTGCTCAACAGTCAGGTGGCCAACTCGCTGGCGGCGTTCCACTACTCCTATGCGAAGGCCAAGATCGCCGTCGCCAAGCCCGAGCCCGGCGATGCGGCGGCAGCGGACCTCGGAGGCTTTCCCGGCCAGCCCCCGGGCACTGTCATCGCGGTGGTCCGCGACGGCAAGGTGGGCTTTGCGGCGGTGTTCACCGACGGTGAGCCCACCGCACCCCCGGCCCAGGTGGTGGCCGACCTGGAGAAGATCACCTGGACCGGCCCCGACCCCCGGGCGGTGGGGCTGGGTGATCTGGGATTGCATCAGGTGGGCAGCCGCGACATCGGCGACGGAGTGCGCCTGGTGTCGGCGGTGTCGGTGGACGACGCCAACGCCACCTTCAACCGCAACGCGGGTTTGGTCGCCGGTATCGCGCTGCTGGCGCTGCTGGCCGCCGCGGCCGGCACGGTGCTGCTGGTTCGCCGCGAACTGGCGCCGCTGCGCCGGGTCGCCGCCATCGCCGGACATGTGGCCGCACTGCCGCTCGACGCTGAGCAATACCGGATCACCGCCCGGGTCGACGAACGTGACACCGACCCGGAGACCGAGGTCGGCGTCGTCGGCCACACCCTCAATCAGATGCTGGACAACGTCGATTCGACGTTGACCAGGATGGCCGAGTCCGACCGCAACACCCGGCAGTTCCTCACCGACGCCAGCCATGAACTGCGTACCCCGCTGGCCGCCATCCTGGGATATGCGGAGCTGACCCGGCAGGAGAGCGACGTACTGCCGCAGATGACGGAATACGCGCTGACCCGCATCGAAGCCGAGTCGCAGCGGATGGCGACGCTGGTGTCGGATCTCTTGCTGCTGTCCCGCCTCGGCGAGGGTCAGGATCTCGAAGTGGAGGAACTCGATGTCTGCGACCTGATCGCCGACGCGGTCAACGACGCCGCGGTGGCAGGGCCGGATCACCACGTCGTCGCCGATCTGCCCGACCATCCGGTGTGGGTGCGCGGCGACCGGGTGCGTCTGCAACAGGTGGTCGCCAATCTTCTCGGCAACGCGCGGATGCACACGCCCCCGGGCGTCACGGTCACCGCCGCGGTCGCGCCGCGCCGCCTGGACGGCCGGGCGGTCGTCGAATTGACCGTCAGCGACGACGGGCCCGGTATCCCGGAGGAGATCATGCCGAACCTCTTCGGCCGGTTCGTGCGCGCCGATAGGGCGCGCTCCCGGGAGATGGGATCCACCGGGCTCGGGTTGGCGATCGTGGCCTCGATCGTCGAGGCGCACGGCGGCGAGGTGTTCGCCGAATCCTGCCCGGGCGCCACGGTGTTCACCGTTCGGCTGCCTGCTGCGCCCGTTCCTATGTCTACTATATGAGGTTCGTGATTTGAACTTCGTGTATCGGTAGCGTTCTTTGTACAGGGTCCTGAAGGCGAGACGAAACATCAACCGCCGGTGGGACTTCCAACGAAAGGAAGTTGCCGACCATGAAGATCGCCGTTCGCTACCTCGCTCCTCTGCTCACTGCTGTTGCCGCCTGCTCCATCGTGCTGGCTCCGGTCGCCGGCGCGACCTCCAATCCCGCCGGCTGCCGGGAGAGCGGCGGCGCCAGAGTGTGCCAGAAGCAGGGGCACGCGTCGCTGCACGCCAAACCGACGCCCCGAACCCCGAACGGCTCGCTGTTCAGTAACGCGTGGCTTCCCGGCTACGGCAAGGGCATCCTCCCGCCGATGATCGCGATGGACTGACCCTCGCGGGCGCCCCGGCGGGTCCGTCCCACGCCGCTGGCGCGGGTGGCACTCGCCGGGCTTGCCTGCTAATACTCCTGCTTGGAACCCGTAAAATGGTCGCAAAACGCAGGAGGTGAGTTGATGGGAAGTGCTGACGATCGTCGATTCGAGGTGCTGCGGGCCATCGTCGCCGACTTCGTCGCCACCAAGGAGCCGATCGGCTCCAAGGCTCTGGTCGAGCGGCACCACCTCGGCGTCTCCAGCGCCACGGTCCGTAACGACATGGCGGTGCTGGAAGCCGAGGGCTACATCAACCAGCCGCACACCAGCTCGGGGCGGGTGCCCACCGAGAAGGGCTACCGCGAGTTCGTCAACCGGATTCACGATGTCAAGCCGCTGTCGTCCTCGGAGCGCCGCGCCATTCTGGGCTTCCTGGAGACCGGTGTCGATCTCGACGACGTCCTGCGCCGCGCCGTGCGGCTGCTGGCGCAGCTGACCCGGCAGGTCGCGGTCGTGCAGTATCCGACCCTGTCGTCGTCGACGGTGCGGCACCTCGAAGTGGTGGCGTTGACGCCGGCCCGTCTGCTGATGGTGGTGATCACCGAC
Source organism: uncultured Mycobacterium sp. (assembly GCA_964629725.1). GTDB lineage: Bacteria > Actinomycetota > Actinomycetes > Mycobacteriales > Mycobacteriaceae > Mycobacterium. The sequence continues at coordinate 11,484 of CAZVST010000065.1, read as the reverse complement.
TCCGGCCGGGTCGACCAGCGCATCGTCGAGCTCGGCGACACCATCGACGAGCACCAGCTGGTCCAGCTGCGCGATGTTCTCGGGCAGGCGCTGGAGGGCAAGAAGCTCTCGGCGGCCTCCGTCGCGGTCGCCGACCTGGCCAGCCGCCTCACCGGCGGTTCCGGACCGGGCGACACCTTCGGCGACGCCGTCGGCCGTTCGGCCACGGTGTTGCTGGAGTCCCTGGTCGAGCACACCGAGGAACGGCTGCTGATGGGTGGCACCGCCAACCTCACCCGCAACACCGCAGACTTCGGCGGATCGCTGCGGTCGGTCCTCGAGGCGCTTGAGGAGCAGGTCGTCGTTCTGCGTTTGCTGGCCGCGCAGCAGGAGGCCGGTAAGGTCACGGTGCGCATCGGCCACGAAACCGAGGCCGAGCAGATGGTCGGAACCTCGGTGGTGACGACGGCGTACGGCAGTGCCGGGACGGTCTACGGCGGTATGGGCGTCGTCGGTCCCACCCGGATGGACTACCCCGGGACGATGGCCAACGTCGCTGCAGTGGCGATGTACATCGGTGAAGTTCTGGGCAACCGCGCCGGCTAGGTCGGCGACGGTGAATTGGCAGACGAAATGAGGACAGGCGTGGCACGCGACTATTACGGGCTGCTCGGCGTCAGCAGGAACGCCAGCGACGCAGAGATCAAACGCGCCTACCGCAAGCTGGCCCGGGAACTGCACCCCGACATCAACCCCGACGAAGGCGAGCGGTTCAAGGAGATCAGCGCCGCCTACGAGGTGCTGTCCGATCCGGAGAAGCGGCGCATCGTCGACCTCGGCGGCGATCCGCTGTCGTCGGGCGGGGGTGCCGGCGGTTTCGCCGGTTTCGGCGGCCTCGGCGACGTCTTCGAGGCGTTCTTCGGTGGCGGCGGCGGCGCGCGCGGCCCGATCGGGCGGGTGCGGGACGGGTCGGACTCGCTGCTGCGGTTGCGCCTGACCCTGGCTGACAGCGCCACCGGCGTCACCAAGCAGGTCACCGTCGACACCGCGGTGCTGTGCGATCTGTGCCAGGGCCGCGGCACCCACGGCAACACCACCGCGGTCACCTGCGATATCTGCGGCGGCCGCGGCGAGGTCCAGAGCGTGCAGCGTTCGCTGCTCGGCCAGATCATGACGTCGCGGCCGTGCCCCACCTGCGCCGGTGTCGGCGAGGTGATCCCCAACCCGTGCCAGCGATGCAACGGCGACGGCCGGGTGCGCGCCCGTCGGGAGATCAGTGTGAAAATCCCGGCCGGTGTCGCCGACGGGATGCGGATCCGGCTTGCCGCCCAGGGCGAAGTCGGCCCGGGCGGCGGTCCGGCCGGCGACCTGTACGTCGAGGTCCACGAGCAATCCCACGACTTCTTCGTCCGCGACGGAGACGATCTGCACTGCACCGTCACGGTCCCGATGGCCGACGCCGCGCTGGGCACCGCCGTGGACATCGAGGGCATCCTGGGCGACGCCACCCCGATCACCGTCGATCCGGGCACTCAGCCGGGCACGGTGATCACGCTGCGCGGTCAGGGCATGCCGCGGTTGCGGTCTGAGGCCCGCGGTGACCTGCACGCTCACGTCGAGGTGACGGTGCCGGCCAAGCTCGACGCCCGCACGCGCGAACTGCTCACCGAGATCAAGGCCCGCAGCACCGAGCGGGCCGGCATCAAGTCCACCCGAACTAGCACCGCTGGGCCCGGTGGCGGCGGCCTGTTCAGCCGACTGCGTGAAACCTTCACCGGCCGCTGAGGCATGGCGGCCACGCTCTTCTACGCCGACGCCGTCCCGGCCGTCGGCGGCACGGCAGTCGTGGAGGGCGACGAAGGGTTTCACGCCGCCACCGTCCGCCGGATCCGCCCGGGGGAGGCCCTGGTCATCTCCGACGGCGCCGGTGTGCTCGCTGATTGCGTGGTCGAGACCGCCGACAAGCGCAGCCTGACCGCGACGGTGACCTCCCGCCGTACCGCCGACCGTGCCACGCCGCCGGTGACCGTGGCCCAGGCCATTCCCAAGTCGGAACGCGCTGAACTGGCCGTCGAACTGGCCACCGAGGCCGGCGCCGACTGCTTCCTGGCCTGGCAGGCCGACCGATGCGTCGCCCGGTGGGACGGCGACCGCGCGGACAAGGGTCTGCGCCGGTGGCGCGCCGTCGCGCGCTCGGCGGCCCGCCAGTCGCGCCGGGCGTGGATTCCCGGTGTCGAGGGCCCGCTGTCCTCCGCCGAGCTGTCCCGGCTGGTGGGCGAGCAGGTCGCCGCCGGCGGCCTCGTCTTGGCCTTGCACGAGTCGGCGGACCGGGCCCTCGCCGATCTCCCTGTGGCCCAGGCACTCTCGATCTTGCTCATCGTCGGGCCGGAAGGCGGCATCAGCGACGGCGAACTCGACGCGTTCTCCGCCGCGGGCGCCGAGGCCGTGCGACTGGGCCCCACCGTCCTGCGCACGTCCACCGCCGCGGCCGTCGCACTGGGGGCATTGGGTGTTCTCACTGCTCGGTGGTCGATCGATCGGTAGAATCGGCAGCTTGGATAGGCGCCATCCCAGGAGAAAGCAGGCACCGAACTGACGCCACGCGAAACGAGCACTGCCGCGCAGGTGCGCAGCAGTATGACCGTCCCGCCTGACCTCGTCGTGGGCCTGCTGGGTTCTGCCGACCGGAATCTGCGTGCGCTGGAAACCGGCCTGTCGGCCGAGGTCCACGTGCGCGGTAACGCCGTCAATCTGTCCGGTTCGGCGGCCGAGGTGGCCCTGGCCGAACGGGTGATCTCCGAACTCATCGCCATCGTGGCCGGCGGTCAGGCGCTGTCGCCGGACAGCGTCCGGCGCAGCGTCGCCATGGTGGTAGGTGAGGACGGTGAGGGATATGCCTCGCCCGCCGAGGTGCTGACGCTGGACATCCTGTCCCGGCGCGGCAAGACCATCCGGCCCAAGACGCTGAACCAGAAGCGCTACGTCGACGCCATCGACACCAACACGGTCGTGTTCGGCATCGGACCGGCCGGCACCGGCAAGACCTATCTGGCGATGGCCAAAGCCGTTCAGGCCCTGCAGTCCAAACAGGTCACCCGGATCATCCTGACCCGCCCCGCGGTGGAAGCCGGTGAGCGCCTTGGCTTTCTGCCCGGAACGCTCAGCGAGAAGATCGACCCCTACCTTCGTCCGCTCTACGACGCGCTGCACGACATGATGGACGCCGAGGCCATCCCGAAGCTGATGGCGGCCGGCGTCATCGAGGTGGCGCCCCTGGCGTACATGCGGGGCCGGGCGCAGCCTGTCTCCACCAAAGTTCTCACGCCGAACGGATTCCGGGCCATCGGCGACCTTGTGGTCGGTGATCTGGTTGTCGGGTCCGATGGCCGCCCGACCGAAGTCCGCGGGGTCTATCCACAAGGGTTCAAGGAGGTCTACAGAGTATTCACCCAAGACGGCTCATCGGTTCTCGCGTCTGGCGACCACCTGTGGGCCGTGCACACGCGAGACGATCGTCGTCGAGGCAAGCCCGCACGGGTGTTGCAGACCAAGGAGATGATCGGCAACCTCCGTGCGGCGCATTATCACCGCTATGAACTGCCATTGCTTTCAGCGCCAGTTGAATTCGAGCCTACTGCGGTTCCGCTGGACCCCTATGCATTAGGGCTCCTGCTCGGTGACGGTTGCTTCGCTGGCAGGGCAGGGCCGAGTTTCGCTACGGCAGACCCCGAACTTGCACAGGCGCTGACTGATTGCATTCCGGGTGTCGTACTTCGCCAGAAGTCGTCGGTGGACTATGTGATCAATCGCATCACGCGGCCGGGTGAAGTCATCACGATCGAGAATCCGGTCACTGGCGCGATGCGCGGCCTCGGACTTCAAGGTATGAACTCGAACTCCAAGTTCGTCCCCGAGTGCTATCTGTTGAACTCGGCGGACATCCGACTTGGAGTTCTCCAGGGACTGTTGGATTCCGACGGGGGTCCGGTCACCCAAAAGGGTGGAACGTGCCGGATTCAATTCACCACGGTGTCTGACCGCCTCCGCGATGACGTCGTCTTCCTGGTCCAGTCTCTGGGTGGTACCGCATACGTTCGCACAAGGAATGCGGAAGGTCGTAAGCCCGGTTTGGCCCGCGGCCGGGAAGTGCACCATCGCTCTGATGCCCACAACCTTGACATCAGGCTGCCGCCCGGCGTCACGCCGTTCCGCCTCACCCGCAAGGCGAACAAGTATTTCGCAACGCGTGGGGGTGCGCCCAAGCGTTACATCGACCGGATCGAGCCGGCCGGGACAGAAGAAGCCCTGTGTATCTCGGTCTCTGCAGCTGATTCCCTCTACGTCACCGAGGACTTCCTGCTGACCCATAACACTCTCAACGACTCCTTCATCATCCTCGACGAAGCGCAGAACACCACCGCCGAGCAGATGAAGATGTTTCTCACCCGGCTGGGCTTCGGCTCGAAAATCGTTGTGACAGGAGACATTACGCAAGTCGACTTGCCGGGTGGCTCACGGTCTGGACTGCGCGCTGCAGTGGATATTCTGCACGGCATCAACGACATCCACTTCTCCGAACTCACCAGTGCCGACGTGGTGCGTCACCGCCTGGTATCCGATATCGTCGACGCGTACGCTCGGGCGGCCGAGGATGCCGGCCTCCCCAACCGCGCGCAGCGCCGGTCGTCGCAGCGGTAGGCGGCAACTATGAGTATCGAGGTCTCCAACGAGTCGGGTGTCGACGTTTCCGAAGAGGAACTGATCAGCGTCGCCCGCTTCGTGATTCGTAAGATGAACGTCAATCCGGCCGCGGAGTTGTCGATGGTGCTGCTGGACAGCAACGCGATGGCCGACCTGCACATGCGCTGGATGGACCTGCCCGGCCCGACCGACGTCATGAGTTTCCCGATGGACGAACTCGAGCCCGGCGGCCGCCCCGACGCCCCCGAGCCGGGGCCGTCGATGCTGGGCGACATCGTGCTGTGCCCCCAGTTCGCGGCCGGCCAGGCCGAGGCCGCCGGGCACAGCCTCGGTCAGGAACTGGCGTTGCTCACCGTGCACGGGGTCCTGCACCTGCTGGGCTATGACCACGCCGAGCCCGACGAGGAGAAGGAGATGTTCGCCCTGCAGCGCCAGCTTCTCGAGGAGTGGGTGGCCGAGCAGGTCGATGCCTACCACAAGGACCGCCAGGCCGAGCGGGACCGTCGGCTGCTCGACAGGTCACGGAATTTCGAGCATTGACCGGACGCGAACAGTGAACGGCATAGCGCCGCTGATGGGTGCACTCGCGCTGATCCTGCTGGGAGGACTGTTCTCGGCGATCGACGCGGCCATCAGCACTGTGTCGCCGGCCCGGGTCGAGGAGCTGGTGCGTGACGAGCGTCCCGGCTCGCTGCGACTCAGCCGGATTCTGGCCGAACGGCCTCGCTACATCAATCTGGTTGTGCTGCTGCGTATCGCGTGCGAGGCCACCGCGACGGTGCTCATGGTCGCCTCCCTCTACGACCGATTCGGCTACAAGTGGGCGCTGGTCGGCGCTGCGGCGATCATGACCGTCGCGAGTTTCGTCGCGATCGGTGTGGGTCCCCGAACGCTGGGCCGCCAGCAGGCGTACTCCATCGCCTTGGTGTGCGCCCTTCCGCTGCAGGCGATTTCGGTCCTGCTCACCCCGATCAGCCGGTTGCTGATCCTGCTGGGCAATGCCCTGACCCCGGGACGCGGATTCCGCAACGGCCCGTTCGCCTCCGAGATCGAGCTGCGCGAGGTCGTCGATCTGGCCCAGCAGCGCGGCGTGGTGGCCGCCGACGAGCGCAAGATGATCCAGTCCGTCTTCGAACTCGGCGACACCCCGGCCCGCGAGGTCATGGTGCCCCGCACCGAGATGGTGTGGATCGAAAGCGACAAGACGGCCGCCCAGGCGACGTCGCTGGCGATTCGCAGTGGGCACTCCCGGATGCCGGTGATCGGCGACGACGTCGACGACATCATCGGCGTCGTCTACCTCAAAGACCTTGTGCGGCGGACGTATTACTCGGTTGCCGCGGCCCGTGACATCACCGTCGCTGAGGTGATGCGTCCGGCGGTGTTCATTCCCGATTCCAAGCCGCTCGACGACCTGCTCAAGGAGATGCAGCTCGACCGGGTGCACATGGCCCTGCTGGTGGACGAATACGGTGCGACGGCCGGTCTCATCACCATCGAGGACGTGCTGGAGGAGATCGTCGGCGAGATCGCCGACGAGTACGACACCGACGAAGTGGCGCCGGTGGAAGAGTTGGGCGACAACATCTTCCGGGTGTCCGCGCGGCTGCCGATCGAGGACGTCGGTGAGCTCTACGACATCGAACTGGACGACGATCTCGATGTCGACACGGTCGGCGGGTTGCTGGCACTGGAGCTCGGCCGGGTGCCGCTGCCCGGCGCCGAGGTGGTCTGGAACGGGCTGCGGTTACGCGCCGAGGGCGGCTCGGATCACCGGGGCCGGGTCCGGGTGGGCACCGTCCTGGTCAAACCGGCGCAGGAACCGAAGGACGGTGCACAGTGACCGAGTTCCGCTCCGGATTCGTCTGCATGATCGGCCGTCCCAACACCGGCAAGTCCACGTTGACCAACGCGCTGGTGGGCGCCAAGGTGGCCATCACCTCCAACCGGCCGCAGACCACCCGTCACACCATCCGCGGCATCGTGCACCGCGACGACTTCCAGATCGTGCTCGTCGACACCCCCGGCCTGCACCGGCCGCGAACCCTGCTCGGCAAGCGGCTCAACGACCTGGTGCGCGAGACCTATTCCGATGTCGACGTGATCGGGCTGTGCATCCCCGCCGACGAGGAGATCGGGCCGGGGGACCGCTGGATCTACGAGCAGATCCGCGAGGGTGCGCCGCGGACCACACTGATCGTGATCGTCACCAAGATCGACAAGGTCGCCCGCGACCGGGGGGCCGCCCAGTTGATGGCGGTCAACGAACTCGTCGGCGAGCACGCCGCGGCCATCGTCCCGGTGTCGGCCACCACCGGCGAGCAGATCGACGTGCTCATCGGCGTGCTGGTCGATCAGCTGTCCCCGGGACCGGCCTATTACCCGGACGGCGAACTCACCGACGAGCCGGAAGGGACTCTGATGGCCGAGCTGATCCGGGAAGCCGCGCTGGAGGGTGTGCGCGACGAGTTGCCGCACTCGCTGGCCGTGGTGATCGACGAGATCACCCCGCGGGAGGATCGTGACGATCTCATCGATGTGCGCGCCATCCTCTATGTGGAGCGCGACAGCCAGAAGGGCATCGTCATCGGCCGCGGCGGTGCACGGCTCAAAGAGGTCGGCACGAGTGCCCGGCGCCAGATCGAGAAGCTGCTGGGCACCAAGGTTTACCTCGAACTCCGGGTCAAGGTAGCCAAGAACTGGCAGCAGGATCCCAAGCAGCTGGGTCGGCTCGGTTTCTAGTGACCACAACCGGCGCCGCCCCCAGTGGGCCGAGAATCGCACCGTCGGTACGGCTGGGTATTCTGCTCTACCTGGGCTATCTCGCCGTCTTCTTCGCCACTTGGACGATCAACGGAGTGGATTACGGCCGCATCGGCGAAAACTCAGACACAACCAAGCTGTGGTACGCACTTCCGACCCTGTTCGGGTGCGTCTTCCTGGTAGGTGCGATCACCGTCCTGGGGTGGTGGCGCATCGTCCTGTTCGATCACGTGAAGTCCGGCCCCGTATGGGTGTGGGTCCTACCCGTGCTGATGGTCGTCGTCATCGTCGTCAACATCCTGGGGATTCCCACCGCCGGGTTGTCGCCCGCTCTGCTCCTGTGGTCGTTGTTGGGGGCGATCGGCGTCGGATTCGGCGAAGAGGTGGCCACCCGGGGAAGCATGATCGTCGGGCTGCGAAGCAGGTTCACCGAAGGCAGGGTCTGGCTCTTCAGCACCCTGTCGTTTTCGGCGCTGCATGTGCCGAACGTCGTGTTCGGGCTGCCGATGGCGGCGATGCCGATCCAGGTGGCATTGACGTTCATCATCGGCAGCGGCTTTTACGCCATCCGGCGGGTGTCCGGCACCTTGGTTCTGCCGATGGTCCTGCACGGGCTCTGGGACAGTGCGTTGTTCTTGAACGTCGCCACCGGGGGCACGCCGTCGAATTTTCAGTTCCTCGTGTATCCGGTGGCGATCGCCTGTGCGGCCGCGGTGCTGGCGAGGAACTGGAATACCCGGCTACCGGCGCGTGCCGGTGACGTTGTCGACGCCCCGGTGACAGACTGATCCGATGCGGCTTTATCGGGATCGGGCGGTCGTGCTGCGCCAGCACAAGCTCGGCGAGGCCGACCGGATCGTCACCCTGCTGACCCGCGACAACGGCCTGGTCCGCGCCGTCGCCAAGGGGGTGCGCCGGACCCGCAGTAAGTTCGGGTCCCGGCTGGAGCCGTTCGCCCACATCGACGTGCAGCTGCATCCGGGCCGCAACCTCGACATCGTCACCCAGGTGGTGTCGATCGACGCCTTCGCCACCGACATCGTCTGCGACTACGGCCGCTACACCTGTGCGTGCGCCGTGCTGGAGACCGCCGAGCGGCTGGCCGGTGAGGAACGCGCCCCGGCTCCCGCGCTGCACCGGCTTACCGTGGGGGCGCTGCGGGCGGTGGCCGACGGCACCCGGCCCCGGGAACTGGTGCTCGACGCCTACCTGCTGCGGGCCATGGGGATCGCCGGCTGGGCCCCGTCGCTGACCGAGTGCGCCCGCTGCGCCGCGCCCGGCCCGCACCGCGCCTTCCACATCGCCGCCGGGGGAAGTGTGTGCATGCATTGCCGGCCGTCGGGTTCGGCCACCCCGCCGCAGGGTGTCCTGGATCTGATGGCGGCGCTCTACGAGGGCGACTGGACAGTGGCGGAAGCGTCCTCATCGTCGCACCGCGGCCAGGCCAGCGGACTGGTGGCTGCGCACTTGCAGTGGCATCTGGAACGTCAGCTCCGGACCCTGCCGCTGGTCGAGCGCGGACACTCCCAGCCCGTTGGTTATTCCGCGGCGACCGTCAGGCAGGATGTCTCACATGGCGATGGACCGGGTGGCCAGCTCCTGGCGGGGGGGTGAGCGCAGGCGGAGGGAGCAGTTTCCGCAACTGCCCCCTGCGCCTGACGACTACCCGGCTTTCCCCGACACCTCCACCTGGCCGGTGGTATTCCCCCAGTTGCCGCCGGTTCCCGGCGGGGGGCCCTGCCGTCCTCCGCAACATCCCTCCAAGGCGGCGCCGCCGGCCATCCCGGCCGATCAGTTGCCCAAGCATATCGCGGTCGTCATGGACGGTAACGGCCGCTGGGCCACCCAGCGGGGTCTGAGCCGTACCGAGGGCCACAAGATGGGTGAGGCCGTCCTGATCGACATCACTTGCGGGGCAATCGAACTCGGTGTCAAGCACCTGTCGGTGTACGCGTTCTCCACGGAGAACTGGCGGCGCAGCGCCGACGAGGTCCGCTTCCTCATGGGCTTCAACCGGGAGGTGGTCCGCCGCCGGCGGGAGAACCTCGACATCATGGGCGTGAAGATGCGCTGGGTCGGGTCGCGGGCTCGGATGTGGCGCAGCGTCATCAAGGAGTTCGAGGTCGCCGAGCAGATGACGCTCGACAACGACGTGATCACCGTCAACTACTGCGTGAACTACGGCGGGCGCGCTGAACTGGTCGAGGCGATGCGCAGCATTGCCCGCGAAGCCGCCGCCGGGCGCATCGACCCCGAACGCATCGGCGAGTCGACCATCGCTGAGCACCTGCACCGCCCCGACATCCCCGACGTCGACCTGTTCATTCGCACGTCGGGGGAACAGCGGTCGAGCAACTTCATGCTGTGGCAGGCGGCTTACGCCGAATACGTCTTCCAGGACAAGCTCTGGCCGGACTACGATCGCCGCGACCTGTGGGCCGCCTGCGAGGAGTACGTCAACCGCAACCGGCGCTTCGGCCGGGCCTGACGTTCGGCCATGGCGCTTGCCGATGTCCTGGCGCAGGTGCTCGCCGTTGAGGTGACCGACGACGGCGCCCTGACGGTCCGGCACGACGGCACTCTGGCGTCACTGCGCGAGGTGACCATCGCCGAGGGCCTGGATATGCTCTCGCTCAACCAGGTGCTCGCCTGGGATCTGCCGGTCAACGCCGAGTTGCGGAAACGCGTTGCGGCGCAGGCGAATGCGACCATGCTGGGCACGGTCACGCTGGCCGAGCAGCCCGGTCGGCGCGCCGATGTGTTGCTGCGCTACAACTTTCCCGTCGGCGGATTGACCGACCGGGCCGTGCAGACGCTGGTGCTGATGGTGCTGTCCGGCGGGGCCGAGGTGCGCCGCAGCCTGACCTTGCCGGGCGGCTAGCGCCCGCTGCACTCCGCGCATGTCCCGAACAACTCGATCGTGTGGCTGACGTCTGAAAAGCCATGTGCCGCAGCTACTTCGGCGGCCCAGGCCTCCACCTCGCGCCCCCTGACCTCGATCGCCGAGCCGCAGTCGCGGCAGACCAGATGGTGATGGTGGTGAGGTGCGGCGCAGCGCCGGTAGACCGACTCCCCGGTGTCGGTGCGAACCATGTCGACCAGGTCCGCGGCGGCCAGTGTCTGCAGCGTGCGGTAGACGGTGGTCAGGCCGATGTTCTCGCCCCGGCGGCGCAGTTCGTCGTGCAATTCCTGCGCGGAGCGGAACTCCTCGACGGTGTCGAGCAGCGCGATCAGCGCTCTGCGCTGACGGGTAGCCCGAACGCCTGCGCCTGTCGAGCGCTGTTCGCAGCCGGGGTCCATTGCACCGACCATTACATGCGTCCGCAGGCATGTCAAAGCTTTCGCCTACGCTAGACCGGTTCGCTAGAGAGCCCCAGACAGGAGTCAAGCCACCGTGGCGTCCGTCATCGAGTCCGTCGTCAATCTGGCCAAGCGTCGCGGCCTCGTCTACCAGTCCGGTGAGATCTATGGCGGCACCAAATCGGCCTGGGACTACGGCCCGCTGGGTGTAGAACTCAAGGAGAACATTAAGCGGCAGTGGTGGCAATCGGTCGTGACGTCGCGAGACGACGTCGTCGGCCTCGACAGCTCGATCATCCTGCCGCGCGAGGTCTGGGTGGCCTCCGGTCACGTCGAGGTCTTCAACGACCCGCTCGTCGAATGCCTGCAGTGCCACAAGCGGCACCGCCAGGACCACATGCAGGAAGCCCACGCCGAGAGAAAGGGAATCGCCGACCCCGAGTCGGTCCTGATGTCGGAGATCACCTGCCCGGACTGTGGCACCAAAGGGCAGTGGACTGAGCCGCGCGACTTCAACATGATGCTCAAGACCTACCTCGGTCCGATCGAGAGCGACGAGGGCCTGCATTACCTGCGCCCGGAGACCGCGCAGGGCATCTTCGTGAACTTCGCCAACGTGGTGACGACGTCACGCAAGAAGCCGCCGTTCGGTATCGGCCAGATCGGCAAGAGCTTCCGCAACGAGATCACCCCGGGCAACTTCATCTTCCGCACCCGCGAGTTCGAGCAGATGGAGATGGA
>CAZVST010000064.1:0-27066 GCA_964629725.1 uncultured Mycobacterium sp. | reverse complement strand
TCACCGACACGATCCCAATCGGTCACACCAGACCCCCGCCAAGTCGGAAGAGCCGCTTTTGCCCAGCGTGGGGCCGGTGAGGGTGGCCGCGGTGCGGGTGAGGTTGAACGCCATGGTCGCCAGGACCAGCCAGGCGGCGTTGGCGGCGAACCGCCCTGAGGGCAGGTGGGCCAGGGCGGAGTTTTTGAGGTCGGCGTTGACCTGCTCGATGATGGCGTGGCCGCGGTGGGTTTTGTCGGCAGTGACGGTGTCGAGGTCGCCGGTGGTGAAGAAGGCGTGGAAGCGCCAGGTGTCGAACAGGGCGCCCTGGCCGGTGTCTTTGCTGGGGTTGAGGTCGGGGATGCGGCGCACCACCAGCCGGCCCGGGATCTGCTGGGCGGTCTTGCAGGAGCTGAACGCGCTGAATCCGATCTCGGCGACCTCAGCGCGGGAGATCCACCGCCCAGCGGTTTCGTCGTAGACGGCGTCGGTGTACTCGATAGGGATCCAGGCGTGCTCGTCGATGGCGGCGATGGCGGCTCTGACCTTGGAGTCCAGGCGCACGGTGATCGACACATCAGCGCCGCCGCGCACCGCGGCGGCCACGCTGGGGTAGCCGTAGAACGCCGAGTCCGCCCGCACCAGCGGCTTTACCGTCGATTCCGGTGAGCGCAGCCGCCCCAGCGCGGCCAGGGTGTCGGCGATCATCCGGGCGGCCCCGCGCGGGGAGCCGCAGCTGCCTTTACGCAGACGCTGCCCGCAGATCACCGGGGCGCCGCCTTTGGTGGTCAGCGTGGCGATCAGCGCATTCAGGCCGCGGACCCCGGAGTAGCCTCCCTGTTTGCCGTAGCCGTGCACCTCGACGATGGTGTCATCGAGGTCGACCATCATCGGGCCGTCGATCCCGGCCAGCAGCGGGGTGTGTTCGTGCAGGCCCGCCAGCAGCCGGGTGGCCACGGCGTCGAGCTGGCGGACATGGCCGAAGGTGAATGCCCGCAGAAACGAGCCCAGCGTCGACGATGCGTACGGTCGGGCGAAGACCGTGCCCATCGCACCGTGCCGCAGCAAGGCCATGGCGGCGATGCTGTCCGCATCGGCGACCATGCCGGCGACCAGGGCACTGACCTCAGGACTCCTGACACGACTCAAAAATTGGTGTGTGTCAATACGTCGACAGTGTGCGGTGGCCGGGGCGGCGAACGGCATCGGGGGTCGCGCGACCAGCGCCAACCGCGGTCGAGTCCGGGCAAATCAACCTGCATGAATTTCACGAATTATTGCGCAGTGGAGTCGGGGTCGCGCAGCTCATTCACCAGGAAACGGCAGCTCAGGCGAATAAGCCGCCGAAAGCGACGGCGACCGTGTCAGGAGTCCTGGACCTTCGCCCCGGCATGCGCCCCTTTGTCGGTCGGCACGCTGAGGTGTTCATCAACCAGCTGGGCCAGGCCGCATCGATGGGCCAGGGCGGAAACTGGAACCAGCCCGGCGCACGACACCAGATTCGGGTCATCGAAGAGCGCTGAGGCCACCGGCCGGGTATGAGATAGTTGCATCTACGAAATGCCCTTCAACGTGGCCGAATTTGATCCTAGAGAAATCTCATTCTTTCACCGCGACAGGGCATTTCGCTGTCACGACCCACTACGCACCGCTACCGAATCGGTGCATCCAGGTTAAGTAAGTCGAGAACCGCCTGCACTGATTGACGGGCGGGGACTGGAAACGGAAGCGGGACCGCTCGCGGTTCGGCTACATCCAAAGCCTTCGGCGGCGACAACAACACAACATTACGTGCGTGGCGGTCGATCGTTTTGTACGACGCCGGCTCTGCACCGAGGTCGGCCAGGACTCGCAGTGCCTCCAGCTTGCTGGTCGGCTCCACGATCCGGGCCATGTTCTCGCAGGGCTAATCCATAGGAAACTATCTGCTCAATGCTCACTTCTGCGGCGCTTCGTGGTGAGCCATCCGGTTTGTAGGAGAAAGGATTATCCAGATCGTAAATCAGCTTTACGAGGTAAATATATATAAAGCTGACGAAACCGATTACCAATAGCTGTGTCGCAAGGTTTGCAAAGTCAGCGACTATCAGTAGGGATAATAACACCACGAGGATGACTTGGAGCATAGCGTATCCAGACTTTATAAATTCGGTGGATCGGATGGTGTCTATTCTAAGTATTGCTTTACGGATATCCCCGGATCCATACAGAAATCTTGAATTTGAAAGGTTGATGTTCTGTTTTAGTGATGGAGCTGCGGTGGCTGTGATAACACGTTCGAGGGCTGTGTAACACTTGTCTACGCCATCGTCGAGTATCAACCATTGTTCTACTGTCGATACGAGGCTTGCATGGCTTTGTTCCAGTGCGTTCAAATCATCATCCGCGTCTTTTTTGTCGCCGCTAATCTCCGCGACCAGGCGGAGCGCATAGATGCGTTCACCGTAACTCATTAATGCATCGGTTAACTTACCGGGCAGGCTTTCGCTTTCCTTGTAATCGGCCATTACGCCAGCCACCATAAAACCCACGATGATGGTGGTTCCGGTGATGGTCGCACCCAAATCTGCGAAGGCAACCATGGACGGTATCCGCAAAACCTCTTGGCGGATGTATGCAGCAACAACGACCAAGAGAGCCAGAGGTACTGTCACCAACACTAGTTTCCATTTGACCAATATTTGCGCCACTGGGTTCTACTCCTAACCTAATTGGGGGCGGCCCTCAGAGTATCGATGAAGCATCGTCCGAGGTGGAACATTCATGCCAGATCATTCAGCGCTGACTCGCCAGCATGTCAATAACGCGGACTGCAACCGTAGGGTCTACGAGCAGGACGTCCACGAGAGCTGAAAGGACGTCCTGCCTGGTGATCTGTTCGTAGCCGAGTCGTTTAGCGGCTTCGCATTGCCACACGTCGAGGCGTTCATGCCAGGGGCGACGGCTTGGAGCTAGCATGGCCGCTAACCGTTGCCGGTAAACGACCAGAGGTTCGATACTGACCTCTGCGGCCCCTTGCGGCCGGCCGTCTGGCTCGTAGGCAAAGGGATTGTCCAGATCGAAAATCAGGCGAGTCAAATAGATAAATATCAAACTAAGGAATCCAACGATAGTTAATTGCGTGGCTGGGTCCTTGAATTCGGCAAATACAAGCAATGCGAGCACTACTACGACAACCACTTGGAGTAACGCAAATCCGGATTTGATGAAACCGGTTGAGCGAATAGCGTCAATTCGTGTGATGATACCACTGAGATACGAAAGATCATAAGTAATATATGATTTTGCTGGATTAATACCACATCTAAGGGAAGGCTCGGCCATGTCATTGTTCAAACTCCGAATAGCCTCGTAGCATTCATCCACCGGCGTGTCATTAATCAACCATTGCTCCAAGTCGGAGACGAGATTGAGGTTATCGCGGCGAAGTGCGATGATATCCCCGCGACCGCCTTCAGTCTTGTCTTTCATCATCATGACGCTCACTCGGTCGTCGTAGTTTGCAAGCGCGGCAGCCAGGTCTCCGGGTAAGCGTTCGCTTTCCTTAAAATCTCGCATTACTACAACCAGCATGATTCCCATGACTATCGCACTCCCTGTGATAATCGATCCCAGATCGGAAAATTCAACCAGGGGCGGGATGTGAAATACCTGTTGTCTAACATAAGCCACAACTGCCACGAACAGGGCAAACGGTCCTGTTGTTAGGACCAATTTCCATTTGTCCACGTATTTGGCCTTCCTGATTTCATTGCGCTTTAAGCTGGGCCGCCGCACTGAATGATAACTGTATCGAATGGTAGCGCGTATCGTTCGCCGGATGCATTGTCCAAATTTGGTGTTGTGCCGTGGTCGCGGATGATAACGCTTATCCGGGTCTTCCGGTTCTAGAGGCTAGTGCACTAAAGACTCGGCTTTCGACCTCGCGGTCGTCGAGCAAGATTTCCACGAGCGACGAAAGGACCTCCTGTCTAGTGACCCACGCGTATCCCAGGCGGTCTGCAGCCTCTCGTTGCCACAGGTTGAGTCGTTCGTTCGTGGGATAGCCCGGCGCCAGAGTGCCGTCCAATCGCCGTCGGTAGGCCAGCACCGGCTCGATGCTGACCTCTGCGGCTCCTTGTGGTTCACCGTCAGGTTTGTATGCAAATGGATCATCTAGGTCAGAAATTAGCCGAATCAAGTATATGAATATCATGCCATTGAAACCGATGACGAGAAACTGTGTGGCTACATTCTTGAATTCGGTAAACACGAGTAACGTTAACAGCCCCGCTAAGATCGACACCAATAGCGCATGCCCGGACCTCAAGAAGTTCGTAGTGCGTATATCATTGATTCGTGTAATGACCTGGCTTGCCATGGCAGTAATCGCAGCGACAAAGGAATCGGCCGGATCGATTGAGTACTTCTTGGAAACTTTGGCCATTTCGGTGTCCAGGCCCCGAATCAACGCGTAGCATTCCTGAACTGGCGTGGCGCGTATTAGCCAGTCTTCCAGCCCAATAACGAAACCGGAAAAGCAGTGACGGACATCCGCTAAATCGTCGTCATCACCCCTAATCTTGTTGAGATGAAGCATGCTGTTGATGCACTCTCCATACAATCTCAGCAGTGCCGCGAGTTCCCCGGGCAACCGCTCGCTTTCTTTGAAGTCACTGGTCACCCCGGCAATCATGATTCCCATAACTACCGCGGCCCCAGTAATAATCGGCTTCAGGTCGGAAACAGTCGCAACAGAAGGAATGTGGAAGATCTCTGCGCGAACGAACGCCAAGCCTGGTGCGACTAAGGCAAATGGAAGTGCTGTAAGAAGTAATTTCCATTTCAACATCGAAGGAACCTTTCAGCCGAAACTTCCCATGAGCCGTCGAGCGCGCGCCTCGCCACATAGATAGAGTCGCGAAACGGGCGCAGAAGGCACCCTGGTGCCGCAGTCTATCTACTAATCATGTCTGATCAGGGGGTTGCGTCCAGCAGAGTGGTGTACGAGTCGGAGCTGACCGGAGTCACCGCCCTGGTCGGACTCAAAGGGTATGTCACCTACATCGACCCCGCGCTCATGCCCGCCACCGAGATCATCGCCCACTACCACGACCTCTGGCGGGTTGAGCAGTCCTTCCGGCCAGAGCACTTCTTCGGGGGTCCAGCGCTGGGTCTTCGCGGTGATCAGCACCTCGGGTGCGGTTCGACGGATCGCGGGCAGTTTGAGCCGACGCAACCCGGCATCGAGATCGGCGGCCAGCGGGGGAACCGATGGTGGTGCAACCGGTTTGGTCAACTTCGATGGAGTGGTGATCACGACATCACACCACCATCGGCGGCCGGTGTGACGGTGTAGGCGTCCAGGGATCGGGTCGGGGCGAGCGGGAGGTCCAGGATCAACGCGTCCCCGGCGGGGCGGGGCTGGGGTGTTCCGGCACCGGCGGCCAGGATGTAGCGGACGTCGGCGGCGCGGAACCGCCGAAAGGCCACCGCCCGGCGCAACCCCGCAGTGAGCGCGTCGGTGCGTGTGTGGCACCCAACCCGAGCGGGACCTCCAAGTCATACAGCGAGATTCCGGTCGGAGTGGTGGTGTCGTCGTAGGCGACAGCGACGACCGATGGGATTCGGTGATGCTGCCTGGGCGACCAGAATGAGCGGGTACCGGTCCGGCCGCGAGGAGGTTGGGCAGATTGAAGGCCTCGTTCGCCAGTTCGGTTTGCACAGTGTTCGGGTCTTGGGTCTGAAAGAAAACGAACCGCTGGGGGTCGTAGAGGTCGACGGGCGACACGAACAGCGTCAGCGGCCCCACGATGAGCGGTACTCCACTGGCACCGGCGTCCAACCCCAGGGAGCTGATATGGCGCCGCAGAATCAGTTCCCACAGTCGCGACCCGGTTGGCGGGACCCCACGCTACCGGCGTAGTCGGCGGTGGTGTGGGTCGGCACGGGCACGCCGGCGAAGAAGTAGTCGAGGGCGGCGAAACTCATGCCGCCGCAGAGACCGGGAAGGGGCAGGCTTGGTGCGAACGAGATCGGAAGCGTGACAGGGGAAGTGAAGTTGTTCGGAAACCGGAAGCCGTGGTGTTCTGGGCGAAAACTGGTCAGCTGTAAGCCCATTGGCGCCCACTGGTATTCGCAAACGTCAGAGGTTTGCAGATCATCATCGACGATATGGTCCGGCGCGGCTCTGCTTCACGCTTCGCGGAGAGTGGATGGAACACCTATTGCGTGGGCAAGTGGCATCTGACCCCAATCGAAGAGTCCAACCTCGCCAGCACCAAGAGACACTGGCCGCTCTCGCGCGGATTTGAGCGGTTCTACGGTTTCCTGGGCGGCGAGACCGACCAGTGGTACCCCGACCTCGTCTACGACAACCATCCGGTAACCCCTCCGGCCACCCCGGAGGGGGGTTATCACCTGTCGAAGGACATCGCCGACAAGACCATCGAATTCATTCGTGACGCGAAGGTGATCGCACCGGACAAGCCGTGGTTCTCTTTACGTCTGCCCCGGTGCTGGCCACGCTCCGCACCACCTGTTCAAGGAATGGGCCGATAAATTGGGAATCCGGGCTAATCCCCAAGTGCGATTCGACGGCGGCGCCGTGTACACCAAGTGCATTACCGGGCCATCAGTCCAGGCGTGGCATACCAAGAACGTGCACCGACCAGGTCGAGGGTAAGCGGCAGCATTGGCGTTACGTACCTCGATGCGGTGCAGTAGCTCCCGCCGAATCTTGGCGGCCAAGTTGCGGAGCGTCGGCCGGGGCCTGATCCGGCGCGGGTTCAGTTGATGGGTGCATAGTTGTTCACCCATGGTGGCGTCAGCGTCCAATTCGGTTTCACTCCAACGACTCCGCTGCCCCCGGGAGAGGAGGCATCGTGATCACTCCTTTCTGCCCGCCGCCGGGGACGTCATAGCTCGGGTTGATATTCGCCACAATCCTCATCGTCAGGCTCTCGCCAGTGTCGGTGCAACCAGGCAAACCGAGGAAACCCGGCCGCATCGATCCAGAAGAGCGCCTCCAAGATCGAGACCTTCTGCACCGCAATCTATTCCGGAATCTACCGGCTGCTCGATGCCGCGCAGGCAGCGTTGGTGGAGGTCCGGACAGAGGGCGTCGTTACTCCGTCAGACGACGCCGTCGCCTGACAACGGCGCGCCGCAGTTCTTGTGCGAGGCCACCGGTGTCGCCGACCACGACATCGGTCAAGCCGAGCCAGTCCGCCATCACCTGCAGTTCGTCGGCCAGCATGTCGGCCACCCGCGCGGGCTCGCGCCCATCCTCGACGAATGCCCCCAACGCCCGAAGCACCCCGGCCGTCCGGTCCGCCTTGAGGTCCACCCGTGCGACGAGTTCGCCGTCGAGCAGGAACGGCCACACGTAGTACCCGTATTTCCGCTTGGCGGCGGGGGTGTAGATCTCGATGCGGTATTCGAAGCCGAACAGCCGCTCCACCCGCGGCCGGAAGAAGACCAGCGGGTCGAACGGGCAGAGCAGCGCGGTCCCGCGGTCGCTGCGGGGCACGACCTGGCCGGACCGCAGATAACCCGGCGTCGACCAGCCCACCACCTCGACCGGCTCCACGTCGCCGCTGCGCACCAGCTCGGCCAGCGCCGGCCTGACCTCGCCCGGCCGTAGCCGGAAGTAGTCCCGGATGTCGGCTTCGGTGGCCACCCCGAGGGCGGTGGCCGCGCGCAGTGTCAGTTCGCGAAAGGCGTCGCCGTCGTCGACCTGCCTGGTGACCACCTCGGCCGGCAGCACCCGTCCAGCGAGGTCGTAGTGCCGAGCGAACCCCACCCGGTGGGCCGTTGTGAACACTCCGGAGGCGAACAGCGCCTCGGCCACCCACTTGGTTTCGCTGCGATTCCACCAGGCGCCCTTGCCGCGGCGGGTCCCCGTCTGCAGGTGCTCCTCGATCTGACCGGCGGTGCTGGGGCCCCGTTCTCCGACAGCGGCGACGACGGCCTCGACGAGTCGCGGATTGTTGCGGACGATGTCGGCTCCCCAACGGCCATGAACGTATTCGCGCATCCGCCAGCGCATCAGCGGCCAATCCTCGACGGCCATTAGGGCGGCCTCGTGCGACCAATACTCGACAAGCAGCCGGGGTGAGCGCGGGCTGTGGCTCCAGGCCGCGGCGTCAAGAATCGCGCGGTCATAGGGACCGAGCCGGCTGAACACCGGCGCATAATGCGCTCTCACCGCCACCGACACCGAATCCAATTGCAGGACATGGATTCTGCCGATGAGCCGGCGCAGATCGGACCGGGTCGGCGGAGTCGCTCGACGGGTGGCGCCGAACCCCTGCGCGGCGACCGCGACGCGCCGCGCTTGGGCGGCGGTCAACCGCGTCATGCCCGGACGTAGCTCAAAAACCGGTAGCGCAACCCCGACGAACTGTCACGCCAGGGCGTCGCCGTGCCGACCCAGGACTCGTCGAGCATCGGCGCCAGGACGTCCTCGTCTTCCAGGCGCAGGTCAATCTCCACCTCGGTCACCTCGCACCGACTGGCCTCAGGCAGCGACAGGTGGTAGACCTCGGCTCCCCCGATCACCCAGGAATCCGGCACGCTCAACGCCTGCTCGATGGTGGTCACCACTTCGGCGCCGGGGGCCCGATAATACGGGTTGCGGGTGAGCACCACGTTGCGCCGCCCGGCCAGCGGACGCATCCGCGCCGGCAACGACTCCCAGGTCCGCCGGCCCATCACCACCGGGTGGCCCATGGTGAGTTCCTTGAACCGGGCCAGGTCCTCCGGCACCCGCCATGGGATGCCGCTGTCCCGGCCGATCACCCCCGACGGCGACTGAGCCCAGATCAGCGTCGTCATACCGCGACGGGCGCCTTGATCGCCGGATGAGGATCGTAGTTGCGGATCTCGATGTCGTCGTAGGTGTAGTCGAAGATCGAATCCCGTTCGCGAAGAACAAGCTGCGGGTACGGGCGGGGATCTCGGCTGAGCTGCTCAGTGACCTGCGCGATGTGGTTGTCGTAAATGTGGCAGTCACCACCGGTCCAGACGAAGTCGCCGACCTCCAGGCCGGCCTGGGCGGCCATCATGTGGGTGAGCAGCGCGTAGCTGGCGATGTTGAACGGCACCCCGAGGAACATGTCCGCGCTGCGCTGGTAAAGCTGGCACGACAGCCGCCCGTCGGCGACGTAGAACTGGAAGAAGGCGTGGCACGGGGCCAGCGCCATCCGCGGGATGTCGGCGACGTTCCAGGCCGACACGATGATCCGGCGGGAATCCGGGTCGGTCCGCAGCAGGTCCAACGCGGCGCTGATCTGGTCGACGTGCTCGCCGGACGGCGTCGGCCACGATCGCCACTGCACCCCGTAGACCGGCCCGAGATCGCCTGTCTCGCTGGCCCATTCGTCCCAGATAGTGACACCGTGCTCCTGCAGCCACTCGACGTTGGAGTCACCCCGCAGAAACCACAGCAACTCGTAGACCACCGACTTGAGGTGAACCTTCTTGGTGGTGATCAGCGGGAAGCCGGCCGAGAGGTCGTACCGCAACTGGTGGCCGAACAGGCTGCGGGTCCCGGTGCCGGTCCGGTCGGATTTCGGCGTGCCGTCGTCGAGCACCCGTCGCAGCAGGTCCTCGTAGGGAGTGGGGATCGTCGTGGCGCCGGGCACGCCCAACACTTTACGTGCGACCTGATTCGCACCGATGCCGGTAAAACATATGGACATGCCGACCATCTCCGACACCATCACCTCACCGGACGGCGCCTGCCCGGTGACGCTGAGTACGCCCGACGGTGCCGGCCCGTGGCCGGGGATCGTGATGTACCCCGACGCCGGCGGCGTCCGGCCCGCCCTGCAGGCGATGGCCGACCGGTTGGCCCCGCTGGGGTACGCGGTGCTGCTCCCCGACGTGTACTACCGCAACGGGTCGTGGGCGCCGTTCGACATGAAGGCCGTGTTCGGCGACGACGCCGAACGCCGGCGCCTGTTCGCGATGATGAAAGCCATCACGCCTGAGGTGATGGCGGCCGATGCCGCCGCGTTCTTCGACTATCTGGCCGGCCGGCCGGAGGTGGCCGGGGACCGCTTCGGCACGACCGGCTACTGCATGGGCGGACGCACGTCGCTCATGGTGGCCGGCCGGGTCCCCGACCGGGTGGCCGCGGCGATGTCGTTCCACGGCGGCGGCCTGGCGCCCGAGAGCGATCCCGACAGCCCGCACCTGCTGGCCGACCGCATCCAGGCGGCGGTCTATGTCGGCGCGGCGCAGAACGACGCGTCCTACACGCCCGAGCAGTCCGAGGTCCTCGATGCCGCGCTCACCGCCGCCGGCGTCGATCATGTCATCGAGTGGTACCCCGCCGAGCACGGCTACGCCGTTCCCGACACCGCGGCCTACGACGAGGCCGCGGCCGAGAAGCACTGGAATGCGATGGCGACCTTCTTCGGCGAGAACCTCAGCCGCCGATGAATCATCCCCGACTGAGGAAACGCTTGAACAGGCTGACGAACCCGCGGACCGCGTAGAGGCCGACGACGAACGACAGGACCACCATGACGACGAACGTGATCGTCCAGTTGGTCCGGCTGTGTGGCACGTTCCACCACACCACGGTGAAGAGCAACGCACAGATGAACACGAAGATATCGCGCCAATTGCCCTGGTAGCCGCTGGCCTTCATTCGCAGTTCGCGGTTGCGGTCCACCGTGGCGATCAGCTCGTAGACCCGCAGTTCGATGCTGTTCTTGAGGGCGGCGCGCAACTCGACGGCGTCTTCGGGGAGGCTGTCCAGCAGCTCGATGTCCGACTTGATCAGAGCACGGAAGTCGGGCCCTTTGAACGTCCCGGCCAGCGCACCGAGCATTGCTCCGCCGGCGATCGGCGCGGCGCCCAACGCCATGTCACCCACTCCGGCCATGACAACCTCACAATCCCGAGAAGGCGGCGCTAAGGCCGCACCATCAGCGTGGTGGCCAGGGTGCCGCCCTGCTGTCGCACGGCGGCACCGACCGCGTCGGTGACGTTCTTGCCGTGCACCCCACTGACCGTAGGGCCGACTGGTGCCGTAATCCAGCAACCGACCAGCACATCGTGTCGGGGAAGCGTGTCCTGAGCACATACGCAGCACTACTGTTGACGCCATGCCACGTTCATCGCAGGTCTTCGCCATCGCAGGCGCAGTGTTCTGACGTCGCTGCCGTTGGCCGCGGTCAGCCAGGCCGACGACACCTGCGGTCCGGCGATGTACTTCGATGTCGGAACTAATCAGTGCCAGTTCTTCCCCGGCGTCGGGCCGGGCCCCATCGGCCCCGGCCCCGTCGGACCGGGACCGGTCGGCCCCCCTGGCGCTAGCCCACCTGCACCGAGATCGCCGTCGTCTCGGTCCGAGGCGGCAACTTGGTGGTATCGACCACCAGGAACTCCTCCGAATCCTGCCGGCCGTTGGGCAACGTCTTGGGTTTAAGGGTCGACGGCGCGGTGGAGGGGCCGAGACCGAGTAGACCGAAGTCGCTGTCGTTGCTGAGCACGATCGTCGAACCGCCGTCCGGTGTGGCCATGCCCTCGACGCGGTCGTGGCCGAAAAACATTCCCGCACTGTTTAATTCGGTGATCAAACCCCCGAGATCCAGCTTCAGGGCTTTACCCGCGGTCCGGATGCCAACGCCGGCGAGGACTTCTCTGGCATCGCTGTCGCTGGCCACGCCGATCAGGCTTTCCAACGGCCTGCCGTCGATCAGCAGTCCGCCGTCGGCACCGCTGTAGGTGGCGCCCGGCACCTGAGAATTCGGACCGATGTCGGTGGCCTCGGAGATGTCGGCGAGGTAGATCTTCTTGTCGGCGCCGGGTTCGAATTTTCCATCGTGTTCGTCGACCAGGAACGTCGTCGCGGTGATCGCGGTGATTTCGGGCGACCCGGAACCGTCTTGGACCTCGACTCCGCCAACGGTCGCGATCGGCGGGCTGCCGGAGGCGTACAACTGGACCGCGGTCGTGGTGGTGACCGCCACCTTGTCGGTCCCGGTGAAACCCGGATCAGGTGTGTACACCATCGCGCCACGCGGGCCATAGACCAGCCGCCCGTGCGCGGGCTTGCCGAACCCAACCGGGGTGGCCCCGCCAGTAGCCTCGAGCAGCTGGGCCGGCGACAACACAAGCCGGCCGTCGGCAGCGACGGCGAACCGGGCCGAGATGGTTGGTTCCGGTGCCGCACAACCAGCCGTCAGCGCCGCTACCAAGGCGGCGACCCATACGGGGGTGTTGGGAGACCCGTTGTCCGGCTAGGACATCATCTGCGCGGCGACGGTCGCGCCGAGATTCCAGCACGCCTCAAGGTCCGCCTTGGTCGGCTTGCCAGAGACCACGACGTACCCGGCGGCCTTGACCCAACCCAGCCCTGTCGTGATCCCGTCCACCGCCCGCTCGGCACCCTCAGTGCCTCCGTTGCCGTGGAGCCACAGCCCGAACGGTCGCCCTCGGCTGCTGTCCAGCAGTGGGTAGTAACTCTGGTCGAACGCCAGCTTGAGAGCCCCGCTGATGTAGCCCAGGTTGACCGGCGATCCCAGCAGGTACCCGTCGGCCTCCAGCATCTCGACCGGAGACACCGTCAGCGCCGGCCTGCGCACCACCTCGACGCCGGCGATCTCCGGGTCGCTCGCTCCGGCCACCACCGCCTCGAACATCTCCTGGCAGTGCGGCGAGGGTGTGTGGTGAACGATCAGCAGTGTGCTCACGGCGCGGTCTCTGCTTGCAGCGCAACGGCTTTGCGCATCGCCTCCCGCGCCCGGTTTCGGTCACCGGCGTAGTCATACGCCCGGGCCAGCCGGTACCACCGTTGCCAGTTGTCGGGGTCGGCCTCCACCTCGCCGCGCACGCGGTGGAACAACGCGTCGGCGGCGTCGCGCTGCACCCGCCCCGACGGAGTCTTGGGCAGGGCCGACACATCGAGATCCATGCCGTACTCGGCGGCCAGCCGGGCCAGCCGTTGGTGCGCCAAACCCGCTCGCAGGGTCGCCACGACGGCCCAGATCCCGACGATAGGCAGCAGTAGCACCCCCACACCGAGCGCGACGGCGGCCGGAGTTCCGTCCCGAAACAACGCGACCGCGGTGCGGGTCAGGGTGCCGAAGTAGACCAGCAGGGCCAGGCAGAGAAACCCGATCAGCAGTTGGACGCGCGAGATCACAAGTCGAGGAACGGCTCGAGACCGATCGTCAGCCCCGGCCGCGCCGGGATCTGCCGAACCGCCAGCAGCACACCGGGCACGAACGAGGTCCGGTCCATGCTGTCGTGACGAATGGTCAGCATCTCCCCCATCGTGCCGAACAAAACCTCTTGGTGTGCCACCAGACCGGTGAGCCGCACCGAGTGCACGGGCACCCCGCTGACGTCGGCGCCGCGGGCCCCCGCCAGTCCGGTGGTGGTGGCATCGGGGTTGGGTGGCATGCCTTTTCGGGCCTGCGCGATGAGCTGGGCGGTCCGGGTGGCGGTGCCCGACGGCGCGTCGGCCTTCTGCGGGTGGTGCAGTTCGATGACTTCCACCGACTCGAAGTACGGCGCGGCTTTCTGGGCGAAGTACATCGACAACACCGCGCCGATGGCGAAGTTCGGGGCGATCAGCACTCCGGTCGACGAGCCCGAAAGCCAGGAGCGGACATGGTCTAGGCGCTGCTCGGTGAAGCCGGTCGTGCCGACCACTGCGTGAATCCCGTTGTCCACGAGGTACTTCAGGTTGTTCATCACCACGTCTGGGTGGGTGAAGTCGATGACGACCTCGGTGCCGCTGTCGGTGAACAGGCTCAGCGGATCGCCGGCGTCCACTTCCGCACTCAGGCTCAGATCATCGGCGGCGCGCACCGCGTCGCACATGGTCTTTCCGACTTTGCCCTTGGCGCCCAGTACTCCAACTCGCATGCTCAGAAGCGTAGCCCGGCTCCGCAATCCCGGACAGCGCCCCGTGAGCCCCTCATCGCCACCGAGTGGGGCGAACCCGGCCCTCCGGTGCGCCGGGGTGACTTAGGCTCCCGAGCGCAGGTCGGTTTTCGGGGAGGGGACGCCATGAAGCTTGTTGTTGTCGGAGGGGTCGCCGCCGGCGCCTCGCTCGCGGCACGTGCCCGCCGCCTCGACGAGTCCGCCGAGATCATCGTCTTCGAGCGCGGACACCATGTTTCCTTCGCCAACTGCGGCCTGCCCTATCACGTCGGCGAGGTGATCACCGACCGCGATCGGCTGCTGTTGCAGACACCGCAAAGCCTGCGCGAGTCGCTCAACATCGACCTGCGGATCGGCACCGAGGTCATCGCCATCGACCCGGAGGCGCGCACCGTCACGGTCCGCGAGGTCGACTCCGGCACCGAGTACTCCGAGGACTACGAGTATCTGGCGCTCACTCCGGGAACAGTCCCGGTTCGCCCGCCACTGGCCGGTATTGACCACCCGGCAATCGAGTCGCTACGCCGCATCGGCGACATGGACCGCATCAAAGCCAGGGTCGACAGGGAACTGGCCGCGCAGAAGGCCGGGCGCCGCGAACCGGTCCGGGCGGTGGTGATCGGGGCCGGCTACATCGGCCTGGAGATGGCCGAGAACCTCCACTACCGAGGCGTGCGGGTCGACGTCGTGGAGCGGGCCGACCAGATCCTGCCGCCGGTGGACCGCGAGGTCTCCATTCCCGTGGAGCAGCATCTGCGCGGCAGGGGCATCTCCGTCCAGTTGTCGACGACAGCGGCGGCCTTCGCGCCTCTGCCTGACGACAGGGTCGGCGTCGAGCTCAACAACGGCACCACCATCCCGGCCGATCTAGTGGTGCTGGCGGCCGGCGTGCGGCCGGAAACCACGCTGGCCGTCGCCGCGGGCCTCGAACTCGGCGAGCACGGCGGGATCGCCGTCGACACCCACATGCAGACCTCCGACCCGCACATCTGGGCTGCCGGGGATGCGGTGGAAACCCCGAACCCCGTGCTGCCCGGCAGCTACCTCAATCCTCTTGCCGGACCCGCCAACCGGCAGGCCCGGGTGGCCGCGGAGAACATCTGCGGCCGCAAGACCAAATACCTGTCCACCCAGGGCACCTCGATCGTGAAGGTGTTCGACATGGTGGCCGGTGGGACGGGTCCGACCGAACGTCAACTCAAGGCCGCCGGCATCGACTACCGCGCCGTGCACGTGCACCCGTCCGGTCACGCCGGCTACTACCCCGGGACCGCGATGATGCATCTGAAGGTGCTCTTCGATCCCGGCGACGGCCGCATCTTCGGGGCGCAGGCCTGCGGGTTCGACGGTATTGACAAACGACTCGACCTGCTGGCCATGGCGGTGCGCCAGGGCATGACCGTCTACGACCTCGAGCATCAGGAATTGGCCTACGCTCCGCCCTTCGGGTCATCCAAGGACCCGATCAACATGGCCGGTTTCGTGGCCTCGAACGTGCTACGCGGAGATTTGCGGCTCTGGTACTCCGAGGACTTCCCCGTAGCGACGGAGGGCGCGCTACTGGTAGATGTGCGCACGCCGGAGGAGTACGAGTTGTGGCACATCCCGGGGGCGGTCAACATCCCGTTGGCCACACTGCGCGACGTGGTCGCCGCCGGTGACCTGGATCCGGCGCGACCGGTGCGGGTGTACTGCGCGGTGGGCTTCCGGTCCTATCTGGCCTATCGGGTGCTGGTGCAGAAGGGTTTCACCGACGTCGCGGCGCTCTCGGGCGGATCGACCACGTTCAAAGCGGTGCATGATAAGCCCGAGGACACCTACGAAGCGCAGGCGCCGATCGTGTCCTACGCCGAACTCGCATCGGCGGCAACGGGTTCGGCTCCCACCAGTGGCACGGTGATCGATCTCGACTGCACCGGGTTGGCCTGCCCGGGGCCGATCATGAAACTCACCAAGACGATGGCCGATCTGGCCCCCGGCGACGAGGTTCGGGTGACGTGTCCGATCCCGGTTTCGCCCTGGACGCGCCGGAATGGGCGTCCAGGAACGGGCACCGATTGATCGACATCGCACCGCAGGGACCCGGCTATGTGGCCACCCTGCGCAAAGGCGGTGCCGCGCTCACCACGGCAGCGTCGGTCCCAGCGAAGAACAAGACGTCGATGGTTGTTTTCTCCGGCGATCTCGACAAGCTCATCGCAGCCTTCATTATCGGCAACGGCGCCCTGTCGATGGGAGAGCAAGTGTCGGTCTTCTTCACCTTCTGGGGTCTCAACGCACTACGGCGTTCCGATGCACCCAAGCGGGATAAAACCGCACTGGAGAAGGTCATGTCGGTGATGATGCCCACCGGCGCCGACGATCTTCCGCTCTCGACGATGAATTTCGGCGGCGCTGGCGCGTCGATGATCAAAAAGGTGATGCACGACCACAAGGTTCCCGATCTGGCCGAGTTGATCGCCTCGGCGCAGGAGAACGGCGCCCGCCTGATCGGCTGCACGATGACGATGGAGTTGCTGGGCATCGCCGAGTCCGACCTCATCGACGGGGTCGAGTTCGGCGGCGTGGCAACATTTTTGGGTGAGGCACACGAGTCTGGGACGACGTTGTTCATCTGAGGCGCTGGCTCGCAAACCTACGCTCCCTACGCCGGCGCTCACCGAGCCGAATCGGCCTACAGCGGTGCCGCGCCCCGCAGGTGCTCGAAGATCAGCGACGTCTGGGTGCCGGCGACGTCGGAGTCGGCGTTGAGGTTGTCGACGACGAAGGAGCGCAGGTCGTCGGTGTCGCGTGCGGCGACGTGGATGATGAAGTCGTCGGCCCCGGCTAGGAAGTAGACGTCGATCACCTGCGGACGGCGTCGGATCTGCTGGACGAAGTGGCGGATCTTGCCGCGCGCGCTGGATCTCAGGGTCACCGACACCATCGCCTGGAGGGGCAGCCCGATCGCGGCGGGATCGATGTCGGCGTAGAAGCCGCGGATGACGCCGAGTTCCTGCAGCCGCCGCACCCGCCCATGACAGGTCGACGGCGCGATCCCAACGGCCTCGGCCAGCGCGCTGTTGGGAATGCGGGCGTCGGCGTGCAGCGCCGCGAGAATCCGCCGGTCGACGTCATCGATGTCGGCGGGCCGAACATCCTTCGGTTTGTCCGGCCGGGGCGGCAACTTCTTCGTTTTTTCTTCGGCCATTCCCCGACCGTAACGAATTATTGTCGGTCTCATTGCTTGTCAGCCGAACAGTCTTCACACTGATCAGAGCAATACACCAGGCCAAGGAGCAATCGTGCGCGTCGGCATCCCGACTGAGATCAAGAACAACGAGTACCGCGTCGCCATCACCCCCGCGGGTGTCGCCGAACTGGTGCACCGCGGCCATGACGTGATGATCCAGGCCGGCGCCGGCGAGGGATCAGCAATCCATGACGCCGACTTCACCGCCGCCGGCGCCAAGATCGTCGAGACGGCCGACGAGGTCTGGGCCGAGGCCGACCTTCTGCTGAAGGTCAAGGAGCCGATCGAGCCCGAATACAGCCGGATGCGCAGGGGCCAGATCCTTTTCACCTATCTGCATCTCGCGGCGTCGAAGCCGTGCACGGACGCACTGCTGGCCTCGGGCACCACCTCGATCGCCTATGAAACCGTGCAAACCTCTGACGGCGCCCTTCCCCTGCTGGCCCCGATGAGTGAGGTCGCCGGCCGCCTCTCGGCCCACGTCGGCGCCTACCACCTGATGCGCACCCAGGGCGGCCGCGGCGTGCTCATGGGCGGTGTGCCCGGCGTCGCACCGGCGAGTGTCGTCATCATCGGGGGCGGCATGGCGGGTGACAACGCCGCCGCCGTCGCGTGGGGCATGGGCGCCCACGTCACGGTGTTCGACCTCAACATCAACACGCTGCGCAAGATCGACGCCGAGTACGGCGGAGCCATCGAGACCCGCTACTCCTCGCGACTGGACCTGGAGACCGCGGTGAAGCAGGCTGACCTGGTCATCGGCGCGGTGCTGGTACCCGGCGCCAAGGCACCCAAGCTCGTCACGAATGCCACTGTCGCGCAGATGAAGCCGGGTGCGGTCCTGGTGGACATCGCCATCGACCAGGGCGGCTGCTTCGAGGACTCCAAGCCCACCACGCACGACGACCCGACGTTCAAGGTCCACGACGCGGTGTTCTACTGCGTGGCCAACATGCCCGGCTCGGTGCCGCGCACGTCGACCTTCGCGCTCACCAACGCCACCATGCCGTACGTGCTCAAACTGGCCGACAAGGGCTGGCAGGGCGCCTGCTTCTCCGACCCGGCGCTGACCAAGGGCCTGTCCACCCACGAGGGCAAGCTACTCAACAAAGAGGTCGCCCACGACCTCGATCTCTTCTACACCGACCCGGCGACCCTGCTGGCCTGACGATCAGTCGAACTGCTCCCCGTCGACGTAAAGCCAGCGACGGGCTCTGACGGCAAACCGCGACCGCTCGTGCAACGTCCCGGTGCGCGCTCCGTCCCGGTAGTGCGCCCGGAATTCGACCTCGCCGGTCTGGTCAGCCGGCCCGCCGTCGACGGTGTCCAGAATCTGCAGGCCAGTCCAGGTCAACCGGCCCTCCAGCGTCAGCGCTGCGGGCCGGGTGCGAGGATGCCAGCTCCGCCAGACGTAGTCGAGATCGCCGACTGCGTATGCGCTGTAGCGGGCGCGCATCAGCTGTTCGGCGGTGGTGGCCTGACCCTCACCCCGGTGCACTGCCAGGCAGCAGCGGCCGAACGCTTCGCCGGACCCGCAGGGGCACCCGATGGTCGGAGAACTCATCACATCTACTGGGTCAACGCTGCGACGACGTCGGCAGCACAGCCTGCTCTGGTGCCCCGCCAGGCGGTACCGGCCCAGAGGCTGACGGATTGCGGGTCACCGGCCGCGGCCGCCGCGGATCGAATCGGGCCGGTGATCTGGTTGACCTGCGGGTAGCCCGGCGGCGCGTCGGCGCTGAACCGCGTAGTGAAATCGTTGACCAGGCTGCGGGCGTAGCGGCCGGAGAAGGCGCGGGTCACCACCGTCTCGGTGAACGCCTCGTCCCGTAGCGCCCGGCGGTGCACTGTGCTGGTACCGGCCTCGTCGCAGAGCAGTAGGGCCGTCCCGACCTGGGCGGCCACCGCCCCGGCGTCCCGCACCCGTTGCACCGCCGCGGCGTCACCGAGGCCGCCGGAGGCCACCACCGGGACACCGAGCCCGATGGTCTGGGCCAGCAGCGTCATCAGTGGCTCGGTGGGCGGCACGGCCTGCGGGTCGAAAATGCTGCGGTGCCCGCCGGCGTCTGGGCCCTGGACCACCAGGGCGGCCGCGCCGGCGTCGACCGCTTGTGCCGCCTCCTGCGGGCTGGAGACGGTCACCATCGTGAGCACGCCGCAGGATCGCAACCGGGCCAGCACGTCCGGCCCCGGGCAGCCGAAGGTGAACGACACCGCCTCCGGCTTCGAGTCGGCGATGACCTCCAGTTTGGCGGCCCAGCCGTCGTCGTCGGGATGCGGGCGTCCGGGTTCGACGCCGTAGTGGCGCGCGAGCGGCTCAACCAGCCGACGGTAGCGCTCGATCTCAGCGGCCGACGCGATGCAGGGCTGCGGCACAAAGAGATTCACGCCGATCGGGCCGGCCGTCAGCGCGCGCGTGGCGGCGATGTCGTCGGCCAGCCGCTGCGCGGGCAGGTAGCCGGCCGGCAGGAAACCCAGCCCACGGGCGTCGCACACCGCGGCGGCCAACGCGGGGGTGCTGGGCCCGCCGGCCATCGGCGCTCCCACGATCGGGGCGGCAAGATCGCGCAGGCTGAAGCTCACGGCTCAGCCCGCGACGGCCCGAAGTTGTTTGGGCAGTGAGCGTTTGGAGCGGTACGGCCCGAGTACCGCAGCACCGAACCGGCCGCGCAGAACCTTGCGGGCGACGGCGTTGACGTCCTCGACGGTGACCTCTTCGATGCGCCGCAGGGCGCTGGCCAGGCTGCGGTACTCGCCGTAGTTGAGTTCACTGCGGCCCAGCCGGTTCATCCGCGAGGCGGAATCCTCCAAGCCCAGCAGCAGCCCACCGCGCAGGGAGCCCTTGGCGATCCGGCACTCGGCGTCGGTAATGCCTTCGCGGGCAACGGTTTCCAGGACCTCCGCTGTGAGGCGCACCACCTCCTCGAAGCGGTCGGGCAGACAGCCGGCGTAGACCGAGAAGGCACCGCTGTCGGCGAACGCGTCGACAGCGGAGTACACCGAGTACGCCAAGCCGCGGGTCTCCCGGATCTGCTGGAACAGCCGCGAACTCAAGCCGCCGCCGAGCGCGGTGTTCAGCACCGACAGCGCCCAGCGCTGCTCCCAGTGCCGGCCGGGCACCCGCACGCCGAGGGTGAGGTGGGTCTGCTCGCAGTCCCGGCCGATCAGTGTCAGTTCGGGTCCGCCCGGCAGCCGGCCCGCACCCTTGCGCGGCGGCAGTGGCTTGCGGCCCCTGAGCAGCCGGGCGCCGAAGCAGGCCCGCGCCAGCGCGACCACGTGGGCGTGGTCGATGTTCCCGGCGACCGCCAGGACCATCCGCTCCGGCGTGTAGCGGCGGGTGTGGAAGGAGTGCAACTGCTGTCGCGTCATCGACGACACCGACTCGACGCTGCCGATCACCGGGCGGCCCACTGGGTGGTCGCCGAACATCGCCGAGAGGAAGACGTCGCCGAGGGTGTCCTCGGGATCGTCGTCGCGCATGGCGATCTCTTCGAGCACCACATCACGCTCGAGTTCCACGTCGGCGGGCGCGCAAACCCCGTTGAGCACGACGTCGGCGACCATGTCGACCGCCATCTCCAGGTCGTCGTCGAGCACATGCGCGTAGTAGCAGGTGTGCTCTTTGGAGGTGAACGCGTTCAGTTCGCCACCGACGGCGTCGACCGCCTGGGCGATCTGGACCGAAGTGCGGGTCGGCGTGGCCTTGAACAGCAGATGTTCGAGGAAGTGCGCGGCCCCGGCCACCGTCGGCCCCTCGTCGCGGGAGCCGACGTTGACCCACAGGCCGACTGAGGCCGACCGTACCGACGGCACATACTCGGTGACCACTCGCAGGCCACCGGGCAGAACTGTGCGCCGGACGGTCGAACCCTCGTCGGCCGCCGCAGACGTGCGGCGGTTAGCTGTTGGCGGTCGCGGCATCGGCCAGCGCCGGTGCGGCTTCCCCTGCGGCGGCAGCGTCGCTCTCGTCGGCCACCGGGACCAGCGAGATCTTGCCGCGGTTGTCGATGTCGGCGATCTCCACCCGCAGCTTGTCGCCGACCTTGACCACATCCTCGACCTTGGCGACCCGCTTGCCCTTGCCGAGCTTGGAGATGTGCACCAGGCCATCGCGGCCGGGCAGCAGCGAGACGAACGCACCGAAGTCGGTGGTCTTGACGACAGTTCCGAGGAACCGCTCGCCGACCTTGGGAAGCTGCGGGTTGGCGATCGCGTTGATCATGTCGATCGCCGCTTGCGCCGACGGGCCGTCGGTAGCGCCGACGAATACCGTGCCGTCGTCCTCGATGGAGATCGAGGCGCCGGTCTGCTCGGTAATCGAGTTGATCATCTTGCCCTTGGGACCGATGACCTCGCCGATCTTGTCGACCGGGATCTTGATGGCGGTGACGCGCGGGGCGTACGGGCTCATCTCGTCGGGGGCGTCAATGGCCTCGGCCATCACCTCAAGGATCGCCAGGCGGGCGTCCTTGGCCTGCGCCAGCGC
This sequence comes from uncultured Mycobacterium sp., assembly GCA_964629725.1. Classification (GTDB taxonomy): domain Bacteria; phylum Actinomycetota; class Actinomycetes; order Mycobacteriales; family Mycobacteriaceae; genus Mycobacterium. The sequence goes on along the minus strand of CAZVST010000064.1, from coordinate 5,482 downwards.
ACCGGCCAGCACCGACGACGGGATGCCGTCGAGCTTGGTGTCGAGCTGCAGGGCGGTGACGAACTGCTTGGTGCCGGCGACCTTGAAGTCCATGTCGCCGAAAGCGTCCTCGGCACCGAGGATGTCGGTCAGCGCGACGTAGCGGGTCTCCCCGTTGACCTCGTCGGACACCAGACCCATCGCGATGCCTGCCACCGGAGCCTTCAGCGGCACACCGGCGTTCAGCAGCGACAGGGTCGAGGCACACACCGAGCCCATCGACGTCGAACCGTTGGAGCTCAACGCCTCCGACACCTGCCGGATCGCGTACGGGAACTCCTCGACGCTGGGCAGCACGGGCATCAGGGCCCGCTCGGCCAAGGCGCCGTGGCCGATCTCGCGACGCTTGGGCGAGCCGACGCGGCCGGTTTCACCGGTCGAGTACGGCGGGAAGTTGTAGTGGTGCATGTAGCGCTTGGACTTGTCCGGCCCCAACGAGTCGATCTGCTGCGCCATCTTGACCATGTCCAGCGTGGTGACACCCATGATCTGGGTCTCGCCGCGCTGGAACAAAGCACTGCCGTGTGCCCGCGGGATGATCGCCACCTCGGCGCTCAGCGCGCGGATGTCGGTGATTCCGCGCCCGTCGATGCGGAAGTGGTCGGTCAGGATGCGCTGGCGCACCAGCTTTTTGGTCAGCGAGCGGTAGGCAGCGCCGATCTCCTTCTCCCGGCCGGCGAAGGCCTCGGACAGCCGGCCCAGCACCTCGGCCTTGATCTCGTCGGTGCGGTCGTTGCGTTCCTGCTTGCCGGCGATGGTCAGCGCCTGCGCCAGCGACTCGCCGGCAGTGTCGGCGACCGCGGTGTAGACGTCGTCGGCGTACTCCGGGAACACCGGGTAGTCGGCGACCGGCTTGGCGGCCTTCTCGGCCAGTTCACGCTGGGCATCGCACAGGGCCGCGATGAACGGCTTGGCGGCCTCCAGGCCTTCGGCGACCACGGCCTCCGTCGGGGCCTGAGCTCCGCCGGCGACCAGTTCGATGACCTTGTCGGTGGCCTCGGCCTCAACCATCATGATGGCGACGTCGTCAGCGGTCTTACGGCCGGCGACCACCATGTCGAAGACGGCGTCCTCGAGCTGCTCAACAGTCGGGAACGCCACCCACTGACCGCCGATCAGCGCGACGCGCACGCCACCGACCGGGCCGGAGAACGGCAGACCAGCGATCTGGGTCGACGCCGAGGCGGCGTTGATCGCCAGCACGTCGTACAGATCCTTGGGATCAAGGCTCAGGATGGTCACGACCACCTGAATCTCGTTGCGCAGGCCGGACACGAAGGTCGGACGCAGCGGACGGTCGATCAGCCGGCAGGTCAGGATGGCGTCGGTGGACGGCCGTCCCTCGCGGCGGAAGAACGAGCCGGGGATGCGCCCCGCGGCGTACATCCGCTCCTCCACGTCGATGGTGAGCGGGAAGAAGTCGAAGTGCTCCTTGGGAGCCTTGCTCGCGGTGGTTGCCGACAGCAGCATGGTTTCGTCGTCGAGGTAGGCGACGACGGCGCCGGCGGCCTGTTGGGCCAGCCGGCCGGTCTCGAATCGGATGGTGCGGGTGCCGAAGCTCCCGTTGTCGATGGTGGCGGTTGCTTCGAAGACGCCTTCGTCGATTTCAGCGACAGACATGGATGTCCGTACGGCCTTTCTGCGGATTCACTTGTTTGGAGTTGCCTGAAGTGAGCCCCGATGCGGCCACGGCCGTCGATCGAAGCGGCCGGGTCGGAGGTTTCTAGCCCGGCAGCCACTACCGAAGACCGCCCGATCAGGGAGCCTCGCTGGGCAACGCAGGAACGCTACGCGCGGGTATGCGCGGAACGCACCGATGTTCGAGCCGGAAAACGCGGCGCGGAACGCCCTTATGTTACACCGGGACCCGGACAGGCCCCGCCGCACTCAGCGGCGCAGGCCCAGGCGCTCGATCAGCGAGCGGTAGCGTGCCACGTCGACCTGCGCCACGTACTTGAGCAGCCGGCGACGACGGCCGACGAGCAGCAGCAGTCCGCGACGGGAGTGGTGGTCATGCTTGTGGGTCTTGAGGTGCTCGGTCAGGTCCTGGATGCGCTTGGTCAGCATCGCCACCTGAGCCTCCGGCGAACCGGTGTCGGTTTCGTGCAGGCCGTACTGGCCCAGGATTTCCTTCTTCTGCTCCGTGGTCAACGCCATGGGAATACTCCATCTGTTTCAGTGCCGCGAGAGGACGAGGCGTGGCCGCCGCGGACTGCAGCGCACGTCCGGCGAACTCTACCGGTTCAGGCCTGAGCGGCCAAAATGGTGCGGGCCTTATCGGTGTCGCGGCCCATCGCGTCGATGAGCTTATCGACCGACTCGAACTTCTCCTGGCCCCGGATCCGGGCTACGAAATCCACCGCGACATGCTGGCCGTACAGGTCGGCCGCGGCGTCGAGAACATACGCCTCAACCGTGCGTGTTCGGCCGGAGAAAGTCGGGTTGGTGCCGACCGACACCGCTGCCGGGTAGCGCCGGCCGGGCAACACCGAGCCCGCCTGCGGCCCATGGCCCAGAACCGTGAACCAGCCGGCGTAGACACCGTCGGCCGGGATCGCGGAGTACATGGGCGGAGCGACATTCGCGGTCGGGTAGCCCAATCCGCGTCCGCGGCCGTCACCGCGGACTACGACGCCCTCCACCCGGTGCGGACGGCCCAGCGCCTCCGCCGCGGCGACCACGTCGCCGGCGTCGACACACGCCCGGATGTAGGTCGAGGAGAACGTGACGGAATCGGACAGATGCTGATCGGCCACCAGCGACACCGACTCCACGGCGAATCCGAACCGCTCGCCCGCCTTGCGCAGGGTCGCGACGTTGCCGCCCGCCTTCTTGCCGAAGGTGAAGTTCTCCCCCACCACCACGTCGAGGACGTGCAGACGCTCCACGAGCAGTTCATGGATGTAGCGCTCCGGGGTGAGCTTCATGAAGTCGCTGGTGAACGGCATGACCAGGAAGACGTCGATGCCCAGTTCCTCTGCCAGTTCGGCCCGGCGGGTGAGCGTCGTCAGTTGGGCCGGGTGGCTGCCCGGGAAGACGACCTCCATCGGGTGCGGATCGAAGGTCATCAGGACCGTCGGCACACCGCGGGCCCGGCCCGACTTGACCGCCCGGGCGATGAGTTCGGCGTGGCCGCGGTGCACCCCATCGAACACGCCGATGGTCAGCACACAGCGACCCCAGTCGGACGGAATGTCGTCCTGCCCGCGCCAGCGATCCACGTCGCAAGCCTACGACCGGTTAGGCGCGTGGGTCAGTAACACCCCGCGCCGGGTGTTCAGTCGGGTGGCCGGTGTATGGGGTCATGGGGTGCGGCTGGCGATCTCGGTGCGGACGGTCTGTTCGGCGGTAGTTCCGGCGACGTTCGAGTTAGACTCGTCGGCGAGGGTTGGACCCCATTCCGTGGCGCCGAAGGCGCCGGTGGATAAGACGTTTCGGGTGTTCGATCAGGAGCAGGGGACTGCTCCCAACCGCCGGCCGCCGACATCGACACCCCGGAGGCTGGCGCCGCCACCGTGGTCGGGCGGCTCGTCGAGACCCACACCCGCGACCAGCAGCGCAGCTGCGACGACGGCTGCGACCTCAGCCTGTGACCACGGCGGCGCCCCGTTGCGGGGAGGTCAGAGCGATGTCAATGACCGTCGGCACCGGCCAATAGGGTGGGCTGCGCGTCCCTTTCGGCGGGTGACATCCCCACTGAACCCGGATGCGCTCGCCCCCTGCATGAGGACTGTGCAGCTATCTCAACAAGGCCGCGTGAGATCCTGAAAGGGCAACACCGACCAGGCCGCGGCTGCGTGTCCCGGGCGGATGTTGTTGGGTTGGTGGCCTGGGTCAAGGACCGGCCGCGGGGGTCAACCCGATCACCCACAAGTCCCCGATAACGGGCAGCCCTGCATTCTTGCGGATGGCTTCGCGGGCGTGGGCGTGCACGACCAGGCCGCGCGCGGCGGCAAGGCGCCGGATGTAGGCCGCGGAGTGCCTGCAGCGTCCGGCGGAGTTGAGTTCAAAGGTCACCTCCGGGCCGTCTTCCCCGAGCAGCGCTTCGGTGGAAAATACAAACGCGGGCGGCGGCGCGCCGGCGGCCCCCTCGGCCGCGGCAGCCCTGACGTCCTCTGCCGCGGCCGTGAGGGACTGCGCCACCGCGTCGAACAAAGGTTCCAACAGACCGATGTAAACCAGCACATCGAAGCTGAGGATCAAGTCGTAGCACGCGCCGCCCGCGGTCCTTCCCGCCAGCCACTGCACCACCTCACCGGTCTCCAGCAGCCGGTAGAGCCCAGCGCGTTTGTCGGCCTCCGCCACCATCCCCGGAGACAAGTCGCAGCCGTCGAGGGGGCCGCGCACCAGATCCCTGAAAGCCACCCCCGCCAGGCCCGTGCCGCAGCCCAGGTCCGCGCACGCGTGCCACGCGGCGCCCTCTCCGAAGGTTGCCAGCGTGAGCGCGCGCAGGCTGTATGGCGCCCGGTAGCCCAACACGCCCACCAAGTGGGCGTCAAAGCGCGTGCTGTAGCCGTCAAACAGTGTGCGGACGTAAGACGGTGGCGGCGCGCCGCCGCCGCTGCCGCTATAGCGGGCAAGCAGTTCCAAACAGCGGTCGAGCAGCGCGGGCGCCAGCACGCCCGGGCGGGTCGGGGCCTCTGCGAGCGCCAAGCGCAGCCAGAACAGCGGCCGCTCCGCGGCGCTGCCGCCGGCTTCGGCGGCGTCGCAGAAGCGGGCCAGTGCCTCCGCCGCCCGCCCGCACCTCTTCAGCGCCTTGCCATGGTGGTACAGCAGATCCCACGGCGGCGCGGCGCCGCTGGCCGCCACCGCGTTGCGCAGCGCCACCTCCGCCTCGAAGTGCCGCCCGCCCGCCTTCCGCGCCAGCGCCAGGTTGCGCCAGCCCCGCACGTACTCGGGGTCCAGGGCCACCACGCGCTGCAGGGCCTCGGTGGCCTCGGCCAGCAGCGCCGCGCGCTCCCCAGCCGGCGGCAGCGCGCCGCAGGTGGGCGCCCCACCCTTGGACACCACGTACCCCGCAATACCCAGCAGGAAGTAGGCGTGGCGGGCCAGCAGCACGCAGTGCTCGCCCACCGGGCGCCCGTCCACCCCAGCCACGCTCGCGCGCGCCAACGATAGCGCAGACGCACGCAGCGACACCCGGGCCGCCGGGTCCAGCCCGGGCTCGGTCGCCGCCCGGGAGACCAGCGCATCGGCGAGCAGCGCCGCGGCACCCGGATGCGGCCCGACCGCAAGCACCGCGCGATAACATGATTCCGCCGCAGCGAAATCTCTCCGCTTGTGCGCGGACGTGCCAGCCACCATCAACCCACGCACATCCCCCGCCCCGACACCCATCGAGGTCACCGCCACCACCCCACAGCACACCGCCGAGCCGCCCTAACCTAACTACTTCGACCTGAAAAAGTCGGAGGGTTGATCCGCAGGTTGTCGGTGCTGATCT
>CAZVST010000063.1:0-28270 GCA_964629725.1 uncultured Mycobacterium sp. | reverse complement strand
ACGAAGGCGAATCAACACTCATTGGGGGAATCCTGTCCAAAAGTTGGAGGTCAACCCTCCGGGCAAACACTGGTTGGGCGGCAGCATTACATGTGACCCACGTCTCCGTTGGGATTTTTGCGCAAGAAGTTGATGCCTCGGGAGCCTGTTGCCGAAAGCTGATCTGGCGGGGGAGATTGTGTTGGGCGCTGATCGGTGGGCGGACCGGTGCTCGTGTGGTGAGGTGAAGGTCGATCTGGAGGGGATCTTCGATGCCGGATGAAGCCGGTGGGCGATGGGCTGTGATTGCTGTCGAAGGTGTGGTCGGCGCGAGATCTGCCCACCTCAGCAGGTGAGCGCGGTCTGGGTCGGTGAAGCCGATGCCGGCGTAGCTGGTAGCCACATGGTGTGGCGGTAGAGTTTCAACAGGTTGTGGGTGGCCGCCAGCAGCTTCCATTCACTGTTGGCGGCAGTCTTGCCGCGGCGCATACCGGCGCGCGCCGCGAGCGTCTTTGATCTGACCGAATACCGGCTCGATCATTTGCTGGCGCTTGCGATACACCGCCCGGCCCGATTTCGTGGTCACCTTGCGGTCCATCCGATCCACCAAGGTCGCATCTGCTAGTAGCGGCCCACCTGCCGTTGCGCGGCTTGGGGTTGCGGTAGCTGTTACGGGTCGCGATGAAACAATCCGGGTCCTTGGCGCCCAAGGCGGCGAGGTTGTCTTCACTGCAGTAGCCGGCGTCGGCGAGCAGCTGCCCGATCGGAGTGTCGGTACCGGCCGCGGCCAGTGCTTGGTTGGCTGCGTCGATCATCGGATGCAGTTGGTGATAGCCGGTGGCTTCGTCGGTTACTTCGACAGCCACCACGACCTGATCTTCGGTAGCCACCGCTTGGGCGTTGTAGCCCTGCACGTATCCGCCTTTGGTCTTCATGATCCGACTCTGCGGATCGGAGGTGTTGGCCTTAGCCTTGCCTTAGCCTAGCCTTAGCCTGCCTTAGCCTCGATCCACTGATGGGCTGTGCTGGCTGATGTTGCCGAAGTTGGATTGTCGATTTCTGCTGTGAGCAGGGGGCATCTGCTGGTTTGCCCAGCTTGTCCTGTTGTTCCTTTATCGGGCCGTGATGGCGAGTGGTCAGCTGGTCGCGGATTGCGGTGGGCTCAATCCAATCGTTGGGCGCCACAACGCTAGCCAGGGTTGGGTCCAGGGCCAGTGGGGGTGTTTCTTCTTCCGACGAATATGGCTGACTGGCTGCCAGACAAGGATCTGGTCTGGTTCGTCCTCGACGTGGTCGCCCAGCTCGATACCGCGGCGTTCCACGCAACCCGCAAGACCGGCGGCGTCGGCCGTCAGGGTTACGGCCCGGACATGCTGCTTGCGTTGATGATCTACGCCTATTCCGTTGGTGAACGATCGTCGCGACGGAGTCCACATACCACGACAAATTCGCTGACCTGTTTGCGCAGGTCCTGCGGTTGTGCGCTGATGCGGGGATGGTCAAGGTCGGTGTGATCTCGATCGATGGCACCAAGATCGCGGCGAACGGGTCAATGTCGGCAACCGGTCCCACGAATGGTCGGCTGACCAGGTCCGGCGGGTCGCTGGCGACGCTGTCGGCGACACGGGCGCTACTGATGCTGCTGAGGACGCGGCCGACGCCGACAACGGACGTGCGGGTGAGCTGCCAGAGCAGTTCGCAACCCGCAAAGGCCGTGCCGCCAACATCAAGAAAGCGCTCGAAGAACTCAAACGTCAAGACGAAGCAGACGCCAAAGAAACTATGGCCGATCGCGAGCGGATCGAGGAATACCTCGCCAAGGTCGACGCAGGTGAACCGAGTCTGAGACGGGCACCTGCACGAACGGACCCGATCCGCTTGAACGAGATACGGATTCGGCGCGAGCAACAGCGGATCGCCAGTGTCGAAGGCGTTCGCGGAGCGCAAGCAAGCACGGTACGCCACGAGGCGAAGCGGTCGTTGAAGAAGTATCAGCAGGCCCTCGCCGACGCACGCCAGCAGGTCGCCTCTGGTCAGTTCGACGAGCGGACCCGCTCGGTCCGGCTGCGTGATGAACGTCGAGTCCGCGCTCGGGCGCGTGGCTCGCGTGGACCGGCCGTCAACGTCACAGACCCAGAGTCACGGTTGATGACCGAGGGCTCGGGCGGCGGCTCGGTGCAGGGCTACAACGCGCAGGTCGCAGTCAGCGACGATCACCTCGCCATCGGGGTTCACGTTTCCCAGGATGCCAACGACTTCAACTGCTGGAAACCGACCCTGAGTCCACTGGTTCAGATCAAACCGGCCTGCCGCGGGTGTGCAACACCAGCTCGGCCATCCCGACGCCGTTCGCCCGGGACACGGCGGTGGTGACCTGTTGTCTGAGCGCCTCGGAACGGCGCGATGATCCGTGCGCGTTGGTGTTCCCGGAAGCGCTAGCCGGGGCTGACCCAGTTCATCCTGCGCAGCGCGAAGGCTTTTGAGCGGTGGCCGGCCCGCCGTTGCCCCCCGCCCGGGTCGACCGGGTGCAGCCCCGGGGCCGGGGGCGCGGCCGACGCCGAGGCGGCGTAGATGAGGGGTGCCGTACGTTCCTGGGCATCGATGTGGCCCAACGCCATCCCGCCGCGGACACTCGCGACACTCACGGCCGCCAATACGCCCGCCCCCACCGCCTGCCCGAGCCGCGCCAGTCTCACGGTTTGTCATTCCACCAACGTCGGCGGTGTGGGCGCTGTGGGTGGGCAGTCAACTTCCTGCGACTTGCGGCCGGGACGTCAGACCCGGTTCATCGAAGGAAGACGTCGTTGAGGGTGACGGTGCGCAGCGCCCGGGTGCGGATGAGATCGACCAGGGTTGCGTAGACGTGGGTGACCGGCAGATGGTTGAGGTGCCCGATGACGATCGCCTGGGGCAGGAAGTACTTCGCCGCCATCTGTGTGATGTAGTCCTCGGTGATCAGCGTGGAGTCCGACAGCGAGCCTTTCCACAGCGTCGTGGCCGGGTATCCCACGTCGGCGGCGACGGCCCGGACCGCCGCGTTGTGGTAGCCGTGCGGCGGCCGCAGGAACGGTCGGGCGTCCACGCCGTAGGTGTCGTGGATGAACCGGTGATTGCGGGTGATCTGGTCGGTCACCGCCGATGTCGGCAGGGTGGTCAGGTTCGGGTGGGACCAGGTGTGATTGCCCAACTGGATCTGGCCGGACTCCACCAGCGGTCGCAGCAAATCCTTGCGGTCGGTCCAGGAGTCGTTGACGCCGTTGACGAAATAAGTCAGTCGCACTCCAGTGTCCTTGGCGAACTGCGTGTACAGACGCACGACCTCGCTATTGACGCCGGCGTCGAGGGTCAGCGCCAGCAAATCACCGTCCCCGGGCAGCGAGTACAAGATCCCACCCCCGGGCAGGGGGACGCGGCTGCCCGGCGGCGGGGGCGCCAGCAGGGCGGTGGGCTTCGGCGAGGCCGCCGCCACCGTAGGGACCGCGACTCTGCGCGGCCGAGTGGCAAGGACGGTGGCGTAGCCCAGCCCGGCCCCGCTCACCGTCGCCGCGGCCAGCCTGACCAGAAAACGACGACGACCCAATCAGACATCGGGGCAAGCTATAACACGTTGCTGAAAACGCCGGACCGGCGAGGCGCCCACACACCGCCGGCGGCCCGGTCCGCTCGGCTGCTCGCGAGTTCGACGAGGTTCGGGCACAGATGGCTGTGACAGCGTTGGCCCATGCACACACCGCCCGACGGCGCACCTTGGAACCTGGCCCCGGGCCGCCACGTGATGCGCAAGCTGCCGCACATCACCGCGCTGTTCTGGGCGATCAAGATCCTGGCCACGACGCTGGGCGAGACCCTGGGCGATTTCGTCTCGCAGGATCTGGGGCTGGGGACGCTGCGCGCGGCAGTGCTGCTGTTGGGCGTGTTCGCTGTGCTGGCGGTGATTCAGGTGCGCGCCAACCGTTTTCACCCCCCGCTGTTCTGGCTGGTGGTGGTGTTGACCAGCACGGCGGGGACCGCGATCTCCGACTTCATCAACTACACCCGCCACCTCGGCCAGTCCACCGGCGTGCTGATCCTGGGCACGGGACTGGCGGTGGTGACGGTGATCTGGTGGGCAGCGGCCAGACCTTCGACGTCGAGAACCTGGCCACCCGCACTGCGGAGGTGTTGTTCTGGATCGCGGTCGTATTCTCCAACAGCCTGGGCACCTCGACCGGAGACTGGCTGGCCAGCGCTCTGGGAGTCCGGCCGGCGGTGGCGATCTTGACCCTGGTGATGCTGCTGCTCCTGGCGGCGCACTACGTCACCCCGATCAACGCGATGCTGTTGTTCTGGATCGCCTTCATCCTCACCCGGCCGTGGGGCGCGGAGATGGGCAACATCCTGAGCAAACCTGCGCCGCGCGGCGCGCTGAACTGGCGCGACGGTCCGGCGTCGGCGCTGCAGGTCGGCGCCCTCGTGGTTCTCGTTACCTACCAGACGGTGCAGATCCGCCGTACACCGTTGGCGCCGTTGCCCTTTCCGGTCAATCGCCGCACCGGCGCGCCGCAGCAGCCCAACGGCGCGGTGATCACCGTGCACTGAGGCTGGTCACCCGCCGGAGCGGAGGCTGGCTGATCGCCGATCAGGCGGCAATCTTATCGACCGGGATCGCCAGTGGTGGCGCGGTTGTACCAGGTGGCAGGGATCGCGGCCAGCCACCACCGCAGGAAGGGCAAAGCCGGCAAACGCGGCCCCCCTGTTCATGATGACCTGCTGGCCAGGATCGACGAACGGGGACGGGTCCGCCACCAATTCAGCGCCACTGCCGCCAACCAGATCTGGCTTACCGACGTCACCGAACACCGCACCGCACCGCTTGGATTCCAGCAGTCGTCGCAACACCTACTGGAGGCGGTGGCTATTGGCTGGTCCGAAGTACAGCAAGGAGCAGAAGGAGAGTTCTTCAGTCGCTCGATAAGGGCGGCCGTCGACGCCGATCGTGGCTGAGCCGGCCGGGCCGACCCCGGGGCGCGCCCAGCGCCGGCGTGCGCCGCGGCGCACGCTGGGGCAGCTGGTCGTCTCCGGCCGGCAGCGCCGTCGAGATCCTCGACGAGCAGAACCGCGACCGGCTGCCTGATCTGGTGGGGTTGCGGTTCGCCCGGATGCTGGCCGATCCGTTCTCCTTCTACCGCGGCGCGGCGGCGGTAATGGCCGCCGACCTGGCCGGCGGCCCGTCCAGCGGCATCGAGGTGATGTGCTCCGGGGACGCCCATCTGGCCAACTTCGGCGTCTACCCGGGCCCCCAGCGCAGCGTGCTGGTCGACCTCAACGACTTCGACGAGACCGGCGCCACCCCGTTCGAATGGGACCTCAAGCGCCTGCTGACCAGCGCGCCCTCCCGCCCGGAAACATGGACCTTCAGCAGTCTCATTATCCGTTGCAGGACAAGCCCTTTCGCTAGCTCAGCATCGTGTCATGCCAAGTTGCTCGAATAATTCGGGCTAGGCTAGACCGACCACACCAGAGAAGCGGAGCCGTGAACGAATTTCTGCCGCTGAGCCCACCGGGTGAGACCCCGGTACGGGTGCTCACCATCGCCGGGTCGGATTCGGGCGGCGGCGCCGGCCTGCAGGCGGACATGCGAACCTTCGCCCTGCTGGGTGTGCACTCGCTGGTCGCGGTGACCGCGGTTACCGTCCAGAATTCGCTGGGCGTCAAGGGTTTTCACGAGGTCCCGGTAGACGTCATCGCCGGCCAGATCGAGGCCGTGGCCAACGACATCGGGGTGCAGGCGGCCAAGACCGGGATGCTGGCGTCCTCGGCGATCATCGAGACCGTCGCGCAGTCGTGGCGCGACCTGGGCCTGGCGGGCACCACCCCGTTCGTCGTCGACCCGGTCTGCGCCTCCATGCACGGCGACCCACTGCTGCACGCCAGCGCTCTGGACACGCTGCGCACCGTGCTGTTCCCTCTGGCCAGCCTGATCACGCCCAACCTCGACGAGGTACGACTGCTGGTCGGTGTCGACGTCGTCGACTCACAGTCCCAGCACGATGCCGCGCGCGCTCTGCACGACCTCGGCCCGCAATGGGTGCTGGTGAAGGGCGGCCATCTGCGCTCGGCGCCGTACAGCGCCGATCTGCTCTACGACGGCAACGACTTCCACACCTTCGACGCCCCGCGAGTGCCCACCCCGCACGATCACGGCGCCGGCGACACTCTGGCGGCGGCCACCGCCTGTGCCCTGGCGCACGGGTACCCGATGCCCGAGGCGGTCGCGTTCGGAAAGGCCTGGGTGACCGAATGCCTGCGCGCTGCATATCCGCTCGGCGGCGGGCACGGTCCGGTCTCGGCGCTGTTCCGGTTGCGGGCCGATGGATCTTGATGCGATCGCCGGGGTGGCCCACACTCCGGAGGGCACGCCGTACGGAGTCGTCGTTCTCAACCACGGCGCCGGCGGTAGCCGCGAGTCGCCTCTGCTGGTCGCCCTGTGCGACGAATGGGCGCGGAGCGGGTGGCTCGCGGTGCGCTACAACCTGCCCTACCGCCGCCGCCGGCCGAAGGGACCGCCGTCGGGATCGTCGGCCGCTGACCCGGCCGGCATCGTCGAGGCCATCGGGTACGCCCGTTCGCTGGGCGCGGGTCCGGTGATCGCCGGCGGCCATTCCTACGGGGGCCGGCTCACCTCGATGGTGGTGGCCGAACAGCCCGACTGCGCCGACGAACTCACCCTCTTCTCCTATCCCCTGCACCCGCCCGGCAAGCCCGATCGGTTGCGCACCGAGCACTTCTCCGCGATCCGGGTCCCGACGGTCTTCACCCACGGCACCTCGGACCCGTTCGGGTCGCTCAGCGAGTTGCGCACCGCCGTCGCGGTCATCCCGGCGCCCACCGCGATCGTCGACATCAACGGCGCACGCCACGACTTAGGGTCGAAAGTCATCGATGTACCGGCGCTGGCCGTCGACGCCGCGCTGAGCTTCGGCCCGCCGGGCTGAATCCGGTACCGTCGGGCCTATGACCGAGCAGAACTACGACGTCATCATCGTCGGAGCCGGTTTCGGAGGCATCGGCGCGGCCATCCAGCTCAAGCGCCTGGGTTTCGAGAATTTCGTCCTTCTCGACCGCCTCGACGACCTCGGCGGCACCTGGTATATCAATCACTACCCCGGGCTCGCCTGCGACGTCCCGACCACGACGTACTCCTACTTTTTTGAACCGAACCCGAACTGGTCACGGCTGTACTCCAAGGGCGCGGAGATCAAGCAGTACGCCGACGACGTCGCCGACAAGTACGACGTCCGCCGGCACATCCGGTTCAACACCACCGTCGAAAGTGCCCGGTGGGACGACGAGGCCGGCCTGTGGCGGGTGACGCTGGCCGACGGCGACACCATCAGTTCGCAGTTCCTGATCACCGCGACAGGCTTCCTGTCCCAGCCGCACACCCCGGAGATCCCGGGCATCCACAGCTTCGAGGGCAAGGTCATCCACACAACCGCGTGGGACGACGACTACAACCCGGCGGGTAAGCGGATCGGCCTGATCGGCACCGGCGCCACGGCCGTGCAACTCATCCCCGAACTGGGCAAGAAGGCCGGTGATCTGACCGTCTACCAGCGCACGGCGATCCATGTCGTCCCCAAACTGGACTTCGCCTATCCGCGTTGGGCGCAAAGGCTTTTCAAACGGATACCGCTGGCCCAGCGAGCGGTCCGCACGGTGACCGACGCGATCTACGAGTTCTTCAACTATGTGGTGCTGCACCAGGGGCAGTTCCTCTACCGCCGCCTCGACATCGGCGCGGCCGACGTCGCCAAGATGTACCGGTTTGCGGTGATCAGAGATCCCGAGTTGCGGCGCAATCTCACCCCGCCCTACGACCTCGGCTGCAAACGGCCGACGTTCTCCAACAGCTACTACCGCACCTTCACCAAGCCGAACGTGCACCTGCAGGCCAACGGGATCGACCACATCGAACCGCACGCCATCGTGGCCAACGACGGGACCCGCACCGAGATTGACACCCTGGTCCTGGCCACCGGTTTCGACCTGTGGGAGGCCAACATCCCGGCCGTCGAGATCATTGGCCGGGGCGGTCGCAATCTCGGAAAATGGTGGCGGCAGAACAGGTTCCAGGCCTACCAGGGCGTCTCGGTGCCCTACTTCCCGAACTACTTCAGCCTGGCCAGCCCCTACGCCTTCATCGGGTTGAACTTCTTCAACACGATGGAGTACCAGATGCGGCTGATGGACCGGGTGTTCGGCGAGCTCAAACGGCGCGGTGCGCACACCTTTGAAGTCACCGAAGAAGCCAACTCGCGCTTCCTCGACAAGGTGACCGAACTGGTCGGCGACACGGTGTTCGCCGTCGGCCACTGCTCCGACGCACGGTCGTATTACTTCAACCCGCACGGCGAGGCTACTCTGCTGCGGCCCGCGACAGCCAGGTCATCGATCCGGGAGGCATCCGAGTTCCCCTTGAGCGACTACGACTTCGCCTAGTCTGCAGGTCTGGACGTTCGTCGAAAGGACCTGGAATGTCGGCAAAGATCCCCGGAGCGGGTGCGGCACTCGCCGCGATGGGCCTGTCCCATTTCGCGAAACCTCAAGTCTTCGAAAAGATCACCGCACCGGCGTTCCCGGAGAACACTCGCCGGCACGTCTACGTCAACGGCACCATCGAGACCGCACTCGGTGTGGGCATGGTGGTTCCGCAGACCCGCAAGTTCGCGCTGGCCGGCGTTGCGGCGTACCTGGGATATCTGATCTTCGGGGCGGTCCGCAGCCGTCGCAGCTGATGCGCGGGTAGGGCGACGCCGTGACAGCCCCCCTCGAGCCGGACCAGCCGTCGCTGCAACGACGTCTGGGCACCGCCGACGGCGTCGTGATCGGGCTGGGCTCGATGATCGGCGCCGGGGTCTTCGTCGTCTTCGGCCCGGCCGCGTCCGCCGCGGGCCCGGCGCTACTCATCAGCCTGGCCGTGGCGGCGATCGTGGCGTACTGCAACGCGACGTCGTCGGCGCGGCTGGCCGCGCGCTATCCGCTGTCGGGCGGCACCTACGTCTACGGCCGGGAACGGCTAGGCGCATTCTGGGGCTACCTGGCCGGCTGGAGTTTCGTCGCCGGCAAGACCGCCTCCTGCGCGGCGATGGCGCTGACCGTCGGCCTCTACCTCTGGCCGGCCCACGCGCACGCCGTCGCGGTGGCCGCCGTCGCGGCATTGACCGCGGTCAACTATCGCGGCGTACAAAAGTCCGCGTTGCTGACGCGGTTGATCGTCACGGTCGTGATCGCGGTGCTGGCCGGGGTGGTCGCAACGGTGGCGTTGAGCGGACGCGCCGACCCGGCCCGCATCACCCTCACCGGAGGGCACCTCAGCGGGGTGTTGCAGGCGGCCGGACTGCTGTTCTTCGCCTTCGCCGGATACGCCCGCATCGCAACACTCGGTGAAGAGGTGCGCGACCCGGCCCGCGCGATTCCGCGAGCCATCGGGCTGTCGCTGGGCATCGCGCTGGCGGTGTACGTGGCCGTCGCGGTCACCGTGCTCGCGGTGCTCGGCCCTGCCCTGGCGACCTCGAGAGCCCCGCTGGCCGACGTCGTTCACGCGGTCGGTGCCGACTGGTTCGAGCCGGTGGTCCGGATCGGGGCCGCGGTCGCCGCGCTGGGTTCCCTGCTGTCGCTGATCCTCGGTGTGTCCCGCACCGGCCTGGCGATGGCCCGCGACGGGCATCTGCCCTCGGCACTGGCGGCAGTACACCCACGCTTCGGCGTTCCGCACCGGGCCGAGGTGGCGGTCGGCGTGCTCGTCGCCGTGGTGGCCGCGGTGGCCGACGTCCGTGCCGCCATCGGCTTCTCGTCGTTCTTGGTACTGCTGTACTACGCCGTCGCCAACGCCTCAGCGTGGACGCTGGACCGGTCGATCGGCCGTCGCGCGATACCCGCGCTCGGGCTGGCCGGGTGCCTGCTCCTGGCTTTCTACCTGCCGTCGGGTTCGGTGCTCGCCGGCGCCGCCGTGGCGGCACTCGGCGCCGCGCTGTTCGCCGCCCCCCGGTTTCGGTAGGCCTCGACGGCCGTCGGCAGGGTCGGGTAGATGTTCTCCAGGCCGATCTCTTCGAGTTGGCCGCCGACGTGGAGCGCCTTGAGCGTTTCGCTCTTGACCCGGGCCATCCCGAAGTAGATGCCACGCGCCGCCAATTCGTCACGCAGACTGTCGAGCGCATCGATGGCGGTGAGGTCCATCTCGGAATTGGCTTCGGCGTTGAGGATGAACCACTCCACCGGATCGGGGTTTTCATCGACCGACTTCAGCGCACGGGCGGCGAAGTTCTCGGCGTTGGCGAAGAACAGGGGAGCGTCGTAGCGGTAGACCAGCAGACCCGGCTCCAGCTGCGCGTCCGGGTGGTCGTCGATGTCATGCATCCCGGCCATCCCGGGCACGAAGCCCTGCACCGCATCGTGCGGCCGGGCCACCCGGCGCAGCATGTTGAGGATCGAGATACCGACCGCCGCAATCACCCCGTACAGCACGCCGAGCAGCAGCACTGAGATGAAGGTCAGGATGGCCAGGACGAATTCGCTACTCAGTCCTTTGTCCCGACGGAATTTGAAGAGCCGCTTGAACTCCGGGATGTCGATCAGCCGCAGACCGGCGTACACCACCAGCGCGCCCAGAGCCGCCTTCGGGAACTGGGCCAGCAACCCGGTCGCGGTGAGCAGGATGATGACCAGCCCGACAAAAGCCACCAGCGAGTACAACTGGGTCCGGGCGCCGATCAGGAAGCCCAGCGCGGTACGACTTGCGCTGGAACTGACCGGGAAGCCCTGTGTCATCGCGGCGCCGATGTTGTAGACGCCCATCGCGCGCAGCTCGGAGTTGCCGTCGATCTTGCTGCCGTCCTTCATCGCGAAGGATCGGGCCGTGGCGATGGTGTCGGCGAATCCGACGATGGTGATGCCCACAGCGACGGCCGCGAGGTTGTTGAGGTCGTTCCAGTGCATCTCGATGTGCGCCAGGCTGAACGGAGGCAGGCCGCCGGGAACGTGGCCGATAGTCTTGACGCCGTGCTTCTCCAGGCCGAACAGCGCCACGGCGGCGGTGGCCAGCAGCACTGCGAACAGCGGGCCCGGCAACTTCGGGATCACCTTGGCGAAGATCAGCAGCACCGCGAGGACCGCCATCGAGAACAGAAGCGTCGGGCTGTGGATCTGGTCTCGCACCGACCACAGCGACCTGACCTGGTCGATGACCTCGTCGCCGATGACCGGGGCGCCGGTGAACTTGCCCAACTGGCTGGCGATCATGATCACGGCCAGGCCGGCCATGTAGCCCGCCAGAATCGGTTTGGACAGCAGGTCGGCCAGGAATCCGAGCCGGACGACACCGGCGATGTAACACATGACCCCGACCAGGATGGCCAGGACGGCGCACATCGACAAATAGACGGCCATGTCCCCACCCGCCAACGGGGCGATAGCAGTGCCGGTCATGAGCGCGACCGTCGACTCCGGACCGGCGGACATCAGCCGGGACGTTCCGAAGATGGCGTAGAGCACTAGTGGTGGCAGCGCGCACCACAGGCCATTGATGGCAGGGACGCCGACCAGCGTGGCGTAGGCCATCACCTGGGGAACGAGGTAGGCGGCGACCGTGAGACCGCCCAGGATGTCCCCGCGCAGGTAAGACCGCTGGTAGTTACGGAACTGCGCAAGGCCCGGCATCATCGCACTGGGCGTGAATTGCTTGGCTACCTCACCGGCAACCACTTCGGGTGTCAGGTGCTTCACGGCGCAGCCCCCTCTCCTTCAGCTGATCACTCGGTGATCGTGTGGCGGGTGCGGTCCTCACGGGCCGGCATGCCGTTGCGGCCACCGAGGTCTTGGGCATAAACGCCCACCGCCCAGGCAACCCCGTCCCCGTTGATGCCCATGGCGGTGCGGTCAACGTGTTCGAGAGTATCGGTCGGTTTGTGGTAATTGGGATCGAACGGCGCGTTGGCCTTTCCGCCCCACAGCGCAGCTTGCTGCGGGGACATCTCCTCCTCCGCGCCGGAGAACAGCCCACCCGCCGGAATCCCGGCCATGGTGAATCCGTCGTAGTCCGAACGCCCGTCGAATCCGATGTCCTCGGCGGTCTTGCCGGCCGACTTCAGATAGTCGACGAACGTCCGCTCGATACCGGGCGATCCCTCCGGTACGCGCGGCGGGCTCTCACCCGGGCCGGTCTGCGTCGACTGGTCTCCGTCGTAGGTGAAGTAGCCGGGGTTCGGCGAGCCGACCATGTCGAAGTTGAGATAGAGGGCGATGTCCTTGAGTTGATCGACGTTGAGCGAGGCGACGTACTTTTTCGACCCGACGATGCCGAGTTCCTCTGCGCCCCAGAAGCCGAACCGGACGGCGTTGTTGACCGACGGAGTGCTGCCGAGTTGCACGGCGGTCTCGAGCACAGCCGCGACCCCTGAACCGTTGTCATTGATGCCGGGACCTTCCGGAACGCTGTCGAGGTGGCCGCCGGCCATGACGACGTTCTGCGGTGATCCGGTCTTGGTCTGGGCGATCACGTTTCGCGCCGTCAGCATCCGCGTGCTGGCGTCGAGGCGGAGCACAACGGGGCCGGGCTCGGCACGAAGTCGCGCCCCGTCGGCCTTGGAGACACTGACCACGGGGATCGTGACGTTGCCGTCCTGACCCAACGTTCCTCCCATTTTCCCCTCGTCGACATTGTCGGCGATCACCAGCGCCAGCGCACCGAGTTTCGCTGCGATCGACTCCTTTTCGGAGAAGTGGCAGCTGCCCCGGTCCACCAGCACCACGGCACCCTTCACCGGGAGGCCGTTGTAGTCGGCGGGGGCGCATCCCGGTGTCTCATCGGCCGGCCCAGCCACCAGTGGGCCGCTGACACCGTTGGGCGGTGTCCCCGCGCTGAACTGCAGAACGTGGGACGTGACGTTGGCGCCGCCGACGGTCAGGACTGGGTCCTTGGACGTGAACACCTTCGTTTGAAACTCTGGGAGTTGAACGTCGAAACCCTTGTCCCGCAGGACATTCGCAACATAGTCGACGCTGGAGTCGTATCCCGGGGTGCCGACCGCGCGGGATCCGCCGTGCTCGTCGGCGATCTCCTGCAGTTTGGCCAGATGACCCATCATCGCGTCGACGGTCACCGCCCGCTGAAGTCCGGCGGCGAACTGTCTGGCGGCCTTCCCCTCGGCCGTCGGTTGGGCTGTGTCAGCGGACCGGCTGCAGCCCACCGCTGCGGCGATCAGCGCCACCACGGCTGTTGTCCTCAACGTTCGCTTCACCGGCCCAGGCTAGACGGTGAAGGCGGGATTCAGGTCCGGCCGGGACTGGAGGCCCGTGCCCAGAACCGCTTCGGGATGCGTCCGGCGTGGCGGGCCAGATAGCCGGCGGTCACGGCAGCTGCCATCGCTGCGGCCATCGCCGGCGGGTCGGCGGCCCGGGTGACAGCACTGGCGAGCAGGACGGCATCGCACCCCAGTTCCATCGCCAGCGCGGCGTCGCTGGCCGTACCGATACCGGCGTCGAGGATCACCGGCACCCCCGCCGCCGCCACGATCATCTCGATGTTGTGCGGATTCGAGATGCCCAGGCCCGTGCCGATCGGTGACCCGAGCGGCATGACGGCCGCGCAACCGGTGTCCTCCAGCCGGCGGGCCAACGCCGGATCGTCGTTGGTGTAGGGCAGGACCACGAACCCGTCGTCGACCAGTTGTTCTGCCGCCCGGACCAACTCGAGCCCATCGGGCAGCAGGGTGCGCTCGTCGGCGATCACCTCCAGCTTCACCCAGTCGGTCCCCAGCGCCTCGCGTGCCAGTTGCGCGGTCAGCACCGCCTCGGCCGCACTGCGGCTGCCGGCGGTATTGGGCAAGGGCGCGATGCCCAGCCGGGTCAGCAGATCCAGCACGCCGGTGCCGCCCTCGGCGTCGACGCGCCGCATCGCCACCGTCGTCAACTCGGTGCCGGAGGCCACCAGCGCCTCCTCCAGCACGGCGAGGTTGGGGGCGCCGCCGGTTCCGAGAATCAGTCGCGATCCGAATCGCCGCCCAGCGATCGTCAGTGCCATTTCCCCGAGTCGCTTCGCTCCTACCCGCTGGAGGTCATCAGCCACCCTGCACCGCCGCGACGACATCGATGCGGGCATCGGCAGGCACCGCGCGATCCCACTCCGAGCGGGGCAGGACCGCCCAGTTCAGCGCTACCGCGACGCCCTTGTCGGGAAATCCCAGGGACTCCAGCAGGGCTGCGACGCTGGTCGACTCATCGACGGTGACCTCCGCGTCATTGACCATGATCTTCACCCGTCCACCGTCATCTCCGGAGCTGCCAGGTGGAGCTCCGCGGCGATCCGCTCGGCGGTCCACGGTGCCAGCAGGAAGCCGGATCGGCCGTGGCCTCCTGCCACCAATGTGCGTTCGTCGAGCCGGCCCACCAGCGGAATGTTGTCGGGCGTCATCGGGCGTAGGCCGGCCGCACACTCGGCGACCTCGTACTCGCCCAGGCTGGGCATCACCGCGCAGGCGTCGTCGAGAAGTTCGCGCACACCGGTGACCGACGGCGCGGTGTCCCGGCCGTGCTCGTACTGGGTGGCTCCGACCACCACACCGTCGGAACGCGGCACCAGATACACCGGCCGGCCGTGCACCCGCGCGCGAATCACTCGCTGCGGCAACGGCATACAGCCCGACCGCCAACGCAGACGCAGGATCTCACCCTTGACCGGACGGACCGGCAGCCCCGGCCACAGTTGCGGGGCGTCGATGCCGTTGGCGATCACCACGGCGTCCGCGCCGACGCGGGCGTCGTCGAGCGTGGCGACCGGGCCGGCCCACTGCACACCCAGGTGCTCGCAGTGCACCTCCAGCGCCGCGAGCAGTTTGCGGTTGTCCACCGCGATCTCGCCGACCGACCGGAAGCCGTGCCGGATCCCCTGGGCCAGAAGGGGTTCGACGTCACGGGCGGAGGTCGTCATGGTGACCGGCTGGCCCTGCCTCGCCAGCCACTCCCCGACCGTGCGCAGATCGGCGGCATCGGCCCGGTCGACGGCGACGACCAAGGATTCCCGCGCCGTCACCACGTCATCCGGCAGCCCGGCGGTGAATCCGTTGTGCCACAACCGCAGCGACTCCAGGCCGATCTGCAGCAGCCGTTCCTCCCCGGGCCAGCCCTCGCTGTGCGGGGCGCACATGCCGCCCCCGACCCAGGACGCGCCGTGGTTGGCGGGATTGATCCCCGAGTCGCTGCGCTCCTGCCCGCCGGGACGGTGGACGCGAACGGCCAGACCTGCCTGCGCGGCGCGCCGGGCCACCGACAGGCCGATCACGCCGCCGCCGACGACGGCCAGATCCGACATGCCGATCTCACCTCGCTTCCTCCGCCGGTATGACCCGGATCAGGTCTGACGGTCTGGGCCGGTGCGACCTGAACACCGGTCGCCGTACGCCCACTCTCAGTCCCGTTCCGCAGGACTCCCGTGCCGAATCTCCACGCTAGCCGCTACCGTCGCGGTGTGCACGAACCCCGCTCACGCCTCGCTAGCGATGCGCAATCCCTGCTGAAGTCCGCTCGGCTTTACCTGTGCACCGACGCCCGGCGCGAGCGCGGCGATCTCGCCGAGTTCGCCGATGCAGTGCTGGCCGGCGGGGTCGACATCATCCAGCTTCGCGACAAGGGGTCCGTCGGTGAGCGGACGTTCGGCCCCTTGGAAGCCGGTGGCGAACTGGCGGCGTTGGAGATCCTCGCCGACGCCGCGCGCCGGCACGGCGCACTGGTGGCGGTCAACGATCGCGCCGACATCGCGCGCGCCGTGGGCGCCGATGTGCTGCACCTCGGCCAGGACGACCTTCCACTGACCGTCGCGCGCGACATCGTCGGCGCCGCAACAATCATCGGCCGATCCACTCACGAAACCGGGGAGGCGGCCCGGGCTGTGATGGAGGACGTCGACTACTTCTGCGTTGGTCCGTGCTGGCCCACACCGACCAAGCCGGGGCGGCCCGCGCCGGGGCTCGAACTGGTGCGCGCGGTGGCCTCGATGGGCTGCGACAAGCCGTGGTTCGCCATCGGCGGCATCGACGAGCGCCGGCTGCCCGAGGTGCTGGAGGCAGGCGCGCGACGGGTCGTGGTGGTGCGGGCCATCACCGAGGCCGCCGACCCCGGGGCGGCAGCGCGCCGGCTCAGTGCAGCGCTGGCCGACTGATCAGCGCGGCGCGCACCAGGCGAAGACGTCGTCGAACACCACCGTGTGCGGCAGGTCGAGCCCGCAGTCGTGGGTGGGCACCTCGCCCGTGGTGCGCAGGCGCGCCCAACTCCTCGCGAACGCCGGGTGCAACGGCAGATCGGCCACCTGCGCCTCGGGCACCCACCGCAATTCGGCGCTCTCCCGGTTGGGCACCGTGATCAACAGCTCGGACGCGTCGGCGATGACGGTGGTGTAGGTCCAGGTTCGGCCGTGGATCGCCAGCACCGCGGCGGTGACGACGGAGGTGCGCACCGTGATGTGCTCGGCGGCCAGGCCGGCTTCCTCGTGGGCCTCGCGCACCGCCGCGTGTTCGGCCGCTTCGTGGCTGTCCAATGCCCCACCGGGCAGCCCCCAGGTATCGCCCTGATGACTCCACGCCGCCCGGTGCTGAAGCAGGACGGCAGGGGTGCCGTCGTGCCAGGGGGCGCGCAGCAGCAGACCGGCTGCACCGTGCCGGCCCCAGTGGTGGGTGCCGTGCACCGAGACCACCCACCCGTCGCCGTCACCTCGCACGGGTTTCAGGATAGGCGCGCTTCCAGCAAGGAGCCGGAGGCGGATTGCGCAGAGCGACAGCGGGCTGCTCGGCGCGATCCCGCGCCATCGGTGCCCGCTTCTCTTAAGCTTTGCTCATAGAGAATTCAGGCAGAGGGATCGAGGTCCGTGCGAGGTGACCGTCGAGCTGGCACATCCGTCGACTGAGCCGTTGGCCCAACGGACGGCGACCGAGCCCGCTCACCCACGGTGGTGGTTCGTCAGCACGACCCCGGGCCGCATCCTCACCATCGGAGTGATCCTGGCGGCGTTGGGCGTACTGAGTGCGTTCGCCATCTCGACGACGATCAACGAGCGCCAGAACCAGCTCACCCGGGTGCTGCACCACACCGAGCCGCTGGCCTTCGCGGCGGGCCAGCTATACACGACGCTGTCGGTGGCCGACGCCGCGGCGGCGACCGCCTTCATCGCCGGTGCTGAGCCACGGCCGGTACGCGAACGCTACGAACAGGCCATCACCGACGCCGCGGTGGCGGTGACCCAGGCCTCCAGCGATCTGACCGACCCGCCGATGGTCGAATTGCTCGGCCGGATCAACGCCCAACTGGCCGTTTACACCGGCCTGATCGAGACCGCGCGCACGAACAATCGGATGGGCAACCCGGTCGGCTCGTCGTACCTGTCCGAGGCCTCCGCGCTGATGCAGGACAAGATCCTGCCGGACGCTCAGCGGCTCTACGAGGCGACCTCCGCGCGGGTGGACGCCGAGACGACGGCGTCGGCCACGATTCCGGCGCCGGTGATCATCGTGGTCGCCGCGACCCTGGGGTTCGGCATCTTCGCGCACCGCTGGCTGGCCCGGCGCACCAAGCGCCGGGTCAACATCGGGCTGGTCTTCGGCGGACTGGCCATCGCCGTCATGATCGTCTGGGTGGGCACGGCGCTGACCATCTCGACCGCCGGAAGCCGTGCCGCCAAGAACACCGCCGCCGACTCACTGCGCACGGTGACCGGCCTGGCCATCACCGCTCAGCAGGCCCGTGCCGACGAGACGCTGTCACTGATCCGGCGCGGCGACGAGGACGTCCGGAAACGGTCCTACTACCAGCGCGTCGATCAGATGCGCCAGCAGCTTGCCGACCACCGGACACGCAACCCCGACATCGACCAGAGCGGCCTGGCCGATGCGGATCAGCTGCTCGACAAGTGGCGCGAAGCAGACGAGCGCATCACCGACTACATCGCGGTAGGCAACTACCAGGCCGCGACCCAGGTGGCGCTGGGTACCGGAGAAGAAGACTCAACCGCCGCCTTCGACAAGCTCAATGACGCGCTCAACCAAGGGATTCAGGAGAGCCGGACGCAGTTGCGATCCGACATCCTCTCGGCCCGCCGGGTGCTGTCGGGCACAACGGTGGGCGGGGCCCTGCTGTCGGTGAGTGCGGCAGTGGCGGTGGCGTTGGGCCTGTGGCCGAGACTGAGTGAGTACCGCTGATGAGCGCTTGCGCGAAGAAGAAACGAACAGGGATGAGCGCTTGCGCGAAGAAGAAACGAACAGGGATGAGCGCTCGGCACCTGCTCACGGCCCTCATGGCGGCGGCGACCGTTTCCGCCTGCGGACAGCCTGCGGATCCCGCCGCTCTCAGCGTTCCGACCCTGGCCCCGCCCAGCCCGGCGGGGATGGAGGACCTGCCCGCGCCGACCCAGCCACCGCCAGACACCGACGGCAACTGCGACCGCACCGCGAGCCTGCGACCGTTCCCCACCAAGGCCGAGGCGGATGGGGCGGTCGCCAAGATCCGCGAGCGCGGCCGACTGCTCGTCGGCCTCGACGTCGGCAGCAACCTGTTCTCCTTCCGCGACCCGATCACTGGTGAGATCAGCGGCTTCGACGTCGACATCGCCGGGGAGGTCGCCCGCGACATCTTCGGTTCGCCGGCAGCCGTCGAGTACCGCATCCTGTCCTCGGCAGACCGGATCGCCGCGCTACAGAAGAACACCGTCGACATCGTCGTCAAGACCATGACGATGACCTGCGAGCGGCGCAAGCAGGTCAACTTCTCGACGGCGTATTTCGTTGCCTACCAACGGATTCTGGCACCACGGGCATCCGACATCGCACGCCCCGCCGATCTGTCCGGCAAACGGGTGTGTGTGGTGCGTGGCACGACGTCGCTGCAACGGGTCCAGCAGATAGATCCGCCGCCCACCGTCGTCTCGGTGGTCACCTGGGGCGACTGCCTGGTAGCCCTGCAGCAACGCGAAGTCGATGCCGTCAGCACAGACGACGCGATCCTGGCCGGGCTGGTGTCCCAGGATCCGTACCTGCACATCGTGGGACCGAACATGGCCGAGCAGCCCTACGGAATCGGCATCAATCTGGCCAACACCGGGTTGGTCCGGTTCGTCAACGGAACCCTGGAGCGCATCCGCACCGACGGAACCTGGGACACCCTCTACCGCAGGTGGTTAACGGTTCTGGGACCCGCGCCCGCTCCGCCCGCAGCGAGGTACCTGGACTGATGAGCACCGCTGAGCACCCGCACGACGCGGAACTGGACGTCGGAACTCAACCGGCGACGCTGTCCGACCTGACCACCGACTCGGTGTCGACCATGCGACCGATGTCCACCCAGGCGGTGTTCCGGCCCAACTTCGACGACGACGGCGAATCGGCTCGCAGCGAGCCCATCGAGATCGAAGAGCCGACGCTGGCTCGCACCATGTCGCCGAACCGCCGCCTCGGTGGGGGCCTGGTCGAGATCCCCCGGGTACCCGAGATCGACCCACTCTCCGCGCTGATGGTCAATCCCGTGGTGGCCGAATCGAAGCGGTTCTGCTGGAACTGCGGTCGGCCGATCGGCCGGTCCACCGACGAGCATCCTGGCGAGTCCGAGGGGTTCTGCCCCTACTGCGGCAGCCAGTTCACCTTTCTGCCACAGCTGAGCCCCGGCGACATGGTTGCCGACCAGTACGAGATCAAGGGCTGCGTGGCCCACGGCGGACTGGGCTGGGTGTACCTGGCCGTGGATCACAACGTCAACGAACGTCCGGTGGTGCTCAAGGGCCTGGTGCATTCCGGCGATGCCGAGGCACAGGCGATCGCGATGGCGGAGCGGCAATTCCTCGCCGAGGTGGTGCACCCGTCCATCGTGAAGATCTTCAACTTCGTCGAACACCCCGACTCCCGCGGTGAGCCGGTCGGCTACATCGTCATGGAGTACGTCGGCGGCATGTCCCTCAAGCCGGAGAAAGGCCACCGCCTACCGGTCGCCGAAGCGATCGCCTACATGCTGGAACTCCTGCCGGCGTTGGGCTATCTGCACTCGATCGGGCTGTGTTACAACGACCTCAAGCCGGAGAACATCATGGCGACCGAGGAGGAGCGGCCGGCTGTGAAGCTGATCGACCTGGGTGCGGTGTCCCGCATCAACTCCTTCGGTTACCTCTACGGCACACCGGGCTACCAGGCGCCGGAGATCGTACGGACCGGCCCGACGGTGGCGACCGACGTCTACACCGTCGGTCGGACCCTGGCGGCGCTGACCCTGCAGTTGCGCACCCGCAACGGTCGTTACGTCGACGGACTTTCCGAGGACGACCCGGTGCTGGCTCGCTACGACTCGTTCGCCCGACTCCTGCGCCGCGCGATCGACCCTGACCCGCGGCGGCGTTTCACCAGCGCCGACGAGATGTCCGCGCAGTTGCTCGGGGTGCTACGCGAGGTGGTGGCCGCAGACACCGGGGTACCGCGGCCGGGCTTGTCAACGGTGTTCACCCGGACCCGTTCGACGTTTGGGGTGGAACTGCTGGTGGCCCACACCGACGTCTATCTCGACGGCCTAGTCCACACCGAGCGGTTGACGGCTCCGGAAATCGTTATGGCGCTTCCGGTTCCGCTCGTGGATCCGACCGACATGGCCGCGACGGTGCTGTCGGCGACAGTGCTATCCCAGCCGGTGCAGACCTTGGATTCGCTTCGGGCGGCGCGCCACGACAGCCTGGACTCAGACGGCGTCGACCTGTCCGAGTCGGTGGAACTGCCGCTGATGGAGGTTCGGGCCCTGCTGGATCTCGGCGACGTGGCCAAGGCCAGCCGCAAGCTCGACGACCTGGCCGATCGGGTCGGATGGCGCTGGCGGCTGGTCTGGTTCAAGGCGGTGTCGCAGTTGCTCACCGGCGACTACGACGCCGCCGTCAAGCATTTCACCGAGGTGCTCGATACCTTCCCCGGCGAGTTGGCGCCCAAGCTGGCCCTGGCCGCCACCGCCGAGTTGGCCGGAACCTCTCAGGAGCGGCCGTTCTACGAGACCGTCTGGCACACCGACAACAGCATCATCTCCGCGGGCTTCGGTCTGGCTCGCGCCCAGTCCGTCGAGGGTGATCGCGCCAGCGCGGTCACGACGCTCGACGAAGTGCCGGTCGGCTCAAGGCATTTCACCACAGCGCGGCTGACCAGTGCGGTCACGCTGCTATCCGGCCGCTCGACGCACGAGTTGTCCGAGGAGCAGATCCGCGACGCCGCCCGGCGCGTACAGGCGCTCCCCGACAGCGAGCCTCGCGTCCTGCAGATCCGCGCTCTGGTGCTCGGTACGGCGATGGACTGGATCGCCGACAACCAGGCCAGCCCGAGCCCGATTCTGGGCTTTTCGTTCACCGACCACGGCCTGCGCCTGGGCGTGGAGGCGTCGCTTCGCAGCCTTGCACGGGTGACCATCAGCCAGGCGCACCGCTACGCGCTGATCGACCTGGCCAACGAGGTCCGCCCGATGACGGCATTCTGACCACACGGCCGGCCCCGTGCCGCGCAGCCCATGGGTCGGTACTGTTTTGACACTGAACGTCAGGGAGGAGCGTTTCGGTCCGGCATCCGCAATCGGGTGCGTCTGAGTCCGGCACGCTGCACGTTCTGGTACGGGGGTGTCAACTCCAACTCAGCGACGGGGATGGTCGCTAGACCACGAACCTCTCGCTCCTCGACCGCCTCGTCCCTCGCCGGAATCGTCGACTCGATTACACCGCCGTCATGGTCGCGCGGGCGATCGCCAGTTCCTCGTCGGTCGGGATCACCAGCACCGTGGTGGGCGACTTGTCCGCCGAGATCCGGCGCGCCCCCCGGGCCGGGTTGTCGTTGAGATGCTCGTCGACCTCGATTCCCAACCGGGCCAGGCCGCTGAGCGCGTCACGACGGACTCTGGCGTCGTTCTCGCCCACGCCCGCCGTGAAACTGAT
The DNA here is from genome assembly GCA_964629725.1 of uncultured Mycobacterium sp. Lineage (GTDB taxonomy): Bacteria > Actinomycetota > Actinomycetes > Mycobacteriales > Mycobacteriaceae > Mycobacterium. The sequence continues at coordinate 6,333 of CAZVST010000063.1, read as the reverse complement.
GACATCGCAGTGCCCCAGCAGCGCGAGGTACGCGCCGACGTACTTGCGCAACCGATGGATGTAGACCTCGTAGGCCACCGCGGCGACCTCGTCACCGGAGGCGATCCGGGACTGGACGGCGCGCATATCGCCGTCACCGCTGAGTCCGAACATCCCGGAGCGACGGTTGAGCATGGCTTCGATCTCGTCGATGCCCATGTCGGCACTGCGCGCCAGGTAACTGATGATCCCGGCGTCGATATCGCCGGCGCGGGTGCCCATCACCAGACCTTCCATCGGGGTCAACCCCATGGAGGTGTCGATGGGTCTTCCACCGGCGATGGCCGACGCCGACGCCCCATTCCCGAGATGCAACACGATCTGGTTCAGCGATTCCACTGGGACCCCGAGGAATTCGGCGGCCTGACCGCTGACGAACTGATGCGAGGTGCCGTGGAAGCCGTATCGGCGGATACGCCACTTCTCCGCGAGCTCACGGTCGATGGCATAGGTCGACGCCGCCGCGGGCAGGTCGTGGAAGAACGCGGTATCGAACACCGCGACATGCGGCAGATCGGGCAATACCTTGCGCGCGACCCGGATACCCAGGACCGCGGGCGGATTGTGTAGCGGGGCCAGCGGCGCCAACTCCTCCAGCTGACCGACCGTCCTGTCGTCAATGACGGTCGGGCGGAATAGCTTCGGGCCGCCGTGGACGACGCGATGGCCGACGGCCACCACCCCGAGATCGGCGATGCTCTCCCCCGCCTCCGCGACCAGGTCGAAGGCCAGCCTCAGCGCGGCCTCGTGGTCGGCCACCCGCCCTCCCCGGCTGATCGGGGCCTCACCCAGCTTCAGCTTGGCCGTAGAGGTCTCCTCGCCGATGCGCTCCACGATTCCGCTGAAGAGCGACCTGCCGGATTCCGGTTCGACCAGTTGGTATTTCAACGACGACGATCCGGAGTTGAGGACAAGCACGGTGTCTGCCATGGTCTCTACCTCTCAGGTTCTATCGCTGTGCCTGAATTGCGGTGATGGCAACGGTGTAGACGATGTCCTCGACCAGAGCGCCGCGGGACAGGTCGTTGACGGGTTTGTTCAGCCCTTGCAGTACCGGGCCGATCGCGACCGCCCCAGCACTGCGTTGTACCGCCTTATAGGTGTTGTTGCCGGTGTTGAGATCGGGGAAGATCAGCACCGTCGCCCGGCCGGCCACCGGCGAGTCGGGCATCTTCGATGCGGCGACGCTGGGCTCCACCGCGGCGTCGTACTGGATCGGGCCCTCCACCATGAGCTGGGGCTCCCGCTGGCGGACGAGTTCGGTTGCCGCCCTGACCTTGTCGACACCGGCGCCGCTTCCGGACTCACCCGTCGAGTAGGACAGCATGGCAACCCTGGGATCGATGCCGAACTGCGCGGCCGTCCGAGCCGAACTGATCGCGATGTCGGCCAGTTCCTCGGCGGTGGGGTCGGGAACGATGGCGCAGTCGCCGTAGGCCAGCACCCGGTCTGCCAGACACATGAGGAAGATGCTCGACACCGTCGACACCCCGGGCTGGGTCTTGATGATCTCGAACGCCGGGCGCACGGTGTGGGCGGTGGTGTGCGCGGCGCCGGAAACCATGCCGTCGACGATGTCGTTATGGACCAGCATGGTGCCGAAGTAGGAGACGTCGTGGATGATCTCCCGCGCCTGCTCTACCGTCACACCCTTCTTCTTGCGGATCTCAGCGTACTGCTCGGCGAATTTCTCGCACAGTTCGCTGGTGCGCGGGTCGAGCACCGTTGCCGCACTGAGATCAACGCCGAGTTCGGCTGCACGGGAACGCACTTGGGCCTCGTCGCCCAGGATCGTCAGCTCCGCGATGTCGCGGCGCAGCAGCCGGCCCGCGGCCAGCAGGATCCGGTCGTCGTCCCCCTCGGGCAGGACGATGCGCTTTCGGTCCGACCGCGCGCGCTCCATCAGCTGATAAGCGAACATCTGCGGCGTGGTCACCGTCGGGATCGGGATGGACAACCGCTGCAGCATGTCGTTCATGTCGACGTGCCGGTCCATCAGCTGCAGCGCGGTGTCGATCTTGCTTTCCGAGTTGGCCGTCACCCGGCCCCGGGTGTACGCGACCGCACTGGCCGTCGCGAAGGTGCCCAGCTCGGTGGCGATCACCGGCAGCCGCAACCCCAGCCCGGTGACCAGCCGTGCGATCTCACGGTGTATCGGCAGACCGCCATTGAGGATGAGCGTCGAGATCGACGGAAACCCTTCGGCCGCATGCGCACTGGCCACCGCGAGGATCACGTCGGAGCGGTCACCGGGGGTGACGACGGCGCTGGCCTCCCGGAGCCGCTCCAGGACATGGTCGGCCGTCATGCCGGCGACCATCACGTGCAGCACCTCCCTGCCCAGCAGCGACGGATCGCCGTGCACCAGGACGCCGTCCAGCGCGGTCAGAAGTTCGGCGACGGTCGGAGCCACCAGCAGCGGCTCCTCGGGGATCACGTAAACCGGCGCGCCGAGGTCTGCGCAGGCCTTGGCCACCGCATCCAACTGACCGGGATTGCAGCGGTTGGCGACCACAGCAGCGGTGTGCGCATGCTGGGCGGCCAGTTCCACCATGCACAGTTCGATCGCCTGGGCGATTTCCTCGGGGCTGCGGTCGAAGCCGCGCACCGAGAGCACGATCGGCGCACCGAGGTTGACCGCGATGCGGGCGTTGACACTGAGTTCGGTGGGCGTGGCCACGTCGGTGAAGTCCGAGCCGATGATCACCATGGCGTCGCAGCGCGACGCGACGGCGTGATAGCGGTCGACGATGTCGGCGATCGCGCCGTCGGTGTCCTCGTGCAGGCGCTGGTAGCTGACGCCGACGCAGTCTTCGTAGGACAGTCCGGCTTTGCTCTGGGACAGCAGCAGATCGAGGATGTAGTCGCGGTCTTCGCGCCGGGTGATGGGCCGGAACACCCCGACCTTGGGCACCATTGCGGAGAGCCGGTTGACAATGCCGAGAGCAACGGTTGATTTGCCGGTCTCGCCTTCGGGCGAAGCGACATAGATCGCTGTCTGGCCGTTCGAGATGGGGTCGGTCACGACGACAGCATCCCTTAATCCGTGCCTGTGGGACGCGGGTTTAACCCAGTTTTCGCAACCGCGGCAGCAAATCCCTCTCGAAAAGTTCCAGGAACCGGCGCTGATCATGGCCCGGGGCGTGGAAGACAAGATGGTTGAGTCCGTAGCCGATGTAGTCGGCCACCTTCTCGACCGCCTCGTCGGGATCGGACGAGACGATCCAGCGCTTCGCCACCTGCTCGATGGGTAGCTCGTCGGCCAGCCTCTCCATCTCCATCGGATCTTCGACGCTGTGTTTTTGCTCCGGGGTCAAAGACAGCGGCGCCCAGAACCGGGTGTTCTCCAGGGCCAGATCCGGGTCGGTGTCGTAGGAGATCTTGATCTCGATCATCTTGTCGATGGCGTCGAGGTCGCGGCCGGCGGCTTCGGCGCCTTCGCGCACCGCCGGCATCAGTTTGTCGGTGTAGAGCTCGCGCCCCTTGCCGGAGGTGCAGATGAACCCGTCGCCGGCCCGGCCGGCGTACTTGGCGACGACCGGGCCGCCGGCGGCGATGTATACCGGCACGCCGCCCTCGGGAACGTCGTAGATGGAGGCGCCCTTGAGGTGGTAGAACTCGCCGTCGAAGTCGACCCGCTCGCCCCACCACAGTTCACGCATCAGCTTCACCGACTCGCGAAGCCGGGCGAAGCGCTCCTTGAAGTCCGGCCACTCGCCGGTGAAGCCGGTGGCGATCTCGTTGAGTGCCTCACCGGTGCCGACGCCGAGGAACACCCGGTCCGGGTACAGGCACCCCATGGTGGCGAACGCCTGGGCGATGACAGCCGGGTTGTATCGGAACGTCGGGGTCAGCACCGACGTGCCGAGCACGATGCGTTTGGTGCGCTCGCCGACAGCCGTGATCCACGACAGCGCGAACGGTGCGTGTCCGCCTTCGTGGCGCCAGGGGTTGAAGTGGTCGCTGACCGTCGCGCTGTCCATCCCGTGAGCTTCGGCGAGCACGCCGAGTTCGACGAGTTCACGCGGCGCGAACTGCTCCGCCGACGCCTTGTATCCCAGCTTCAACTCCGCCATCCCTTAGTTTTACCGCACTAAACTCAGCCGATGGCCCCGGCAATGACAGTCGTCACCGAGCGGATACATGTGGCGCACACGCCGTTGGTGAACTGGACGCTGGTCAGCGACGACGCCGGGGTGATGCTGATCGACGCCGGCTATCCGGGCGATCGCGACGATGTCCTGGCATCGCTGAAGCATCTGGGATACGAACCGGCCGACGTCACCGCCATCCTGCTGACCCATGCCCACATCGACCACTTGGGCACCGCGATCTGGTTCACCAAGACCCACAACACCCCGGTCTACTGCCATTCCGTCGAGGTGGGGCACGCGAAACGTGAATACCTCGAACAGGTTTCGCCGGTGGCGCTGCTGGGTCACCTCTGGAAACCGCGATGGCTGCGCTGGTCGGTGGAAGTGGCCGGCAAGGGCGGTCTGGTGCGCGACGGGATACCCACCACCCGGGCGCTGACCCCGGAGATCGCCGCTTCTCTGCCAGGTCGTCCGCAGGCACTGCCCACCCCGGGGCATACCAGAGGGCACTGCTCCTATCTGGTCGACGGCATCCTGGTCACCGGCGACGCGCTGGTCACCGGCCACCCGCTGTCGACCACCCACGGCCCGCAGTTGCTGCCGGCTATCGCCAATCACGACCAGGCGCAGTGCGTACGAAGCCTGTCGGTGCTGGCGACGGCCGGCACCGAGACTCTCATCCCGGGCCACGGCGACATCTGGATGGGGCCGATCGCCGAGGCAGTGCAGCGGGCCAGCGCATAGAGTTTCGCCCCGTGGACAACATCAAAGGCAAGACGATCGCGATCACCGGCGCCGCCCGCGGAATCGGCTTCGCGACGGCCAAGGCGCTGCTCGACCGGGGTGCGCGGGTCGTCATCGGCGACCGCGACGTGGCACTGGGCGAGTCGGCCGTCGCCAAACTCAGCAACCTCGGGCCGGTCTCGGGCTACCCGCTCGATGTGGCTGACCCGGAGTCGTTCGCGACCTTCCTGGACAAGGCGCGCGCCGATGGCAGCGGCCACATCGACGTGCTGATCAACAACGCCGGCGTGATGCCCGTCGGCCCATTCCTGGACCACACCGACCAGGCGATCCGCTCGGCCATCGAGGTGAACTTCTACGGCGTCATCAACGGCTGCCGACTGGTGCTGCCGGAGATGGTCAAGCGGCGCCGCGGCCATATCGTCAACGTCGCCTCGCTAGCCGGAATGCTGGCTGTGCCCGGGCAAGCCCTCTACGCCGGGACGAAATTCGCGGTGGTGGGCTTCTCGACGGCGCTGGCCGACGAATACGCCCCACAGGGCGTCGAGGTCAGTTGCGTCATGCCGACGTTCACCAACACCGAACTGATCAGCGGCACCGCGACCGCCGGCATGACGGCGCCGGTGGAGCCCGAGGAGATCGCCGCGGCGGTGGTGAAGACGTTGGACAAGCCGAAAACCATTGTGTCGGTACCCTATTCGCTGCGCTTCATCGCAGCGGCGACGGCGTTCCTGCCGCCCCGCGGCCGACGCTGGCTGTCGGCGAAGACCGGAACCGCTCGGGTGTTCCTGGATTTCGACACCTCGGCACGGGCGGCCTATGAGAAGCGCGCCCAGTCGGCGACGGGCGTGATGGAAGGCTCCGAGTAGCCGGCCGCGTTCCAGCAGCCCTATGAGCCGGCCGGGAGCGAATCGTCCGGCCTTCTGCACCGCCCGCGGATGTCTGATGGCCCGGCACGCCCAGGCAACACCGCACCATGGTTGCGAGAGCTATCGCTCCAACACCTTCTCGAATGCCAATGCGCGGAAGTGCGGCTCCGGCATGCGCGCCTGAGCCAACCGGGTGTAGCCGACGGCGGTGTAGAGGGCCTCGGCCTCGGGTTGCCGAGTCCCAGTGGTCAGGTACACCCGTCGATAGCCCAAAGCGGCGATCCGCGTCTCCAGTTCGGCCAGCACACCGCATCCAAACAACGGCGTGGAATCGAGCACCGGGCGCCGTCCCCGCAACAAACCCGCCGCCCGCGCGGCGGTGTTGACATCCTCAAACAACCGCCGCGGCCGATCCGAGGCACGCAGCAGGTTACGCATACCGACCAGGACCGTGGGATGAAAAGCCACGGCCGCCACCGTCAACCCCGCCGCAGCCTTCCAGCGTAGGTCAAAAGCCAACCGGTCGCAAGCCTCCGCGTTGACTCATCGAAAATGCCCGCGTAACCCCTATCGTTGCCTCATGTGAG
>CAZVST010000062.1:0-28535 GCA_964629725.1 uncultured Mycobacterium sp. | reverse complement strand
CCGGCGCCGGCTCATGGACACCCCCACGCACACCCGCCCGCGACTCCGGTGCCACAGCCGACCCGGCCTCGCCCGTCCCTGACCCGCCACCCGCTCGCACACCACCAGAATGGCCACCCCGCGACGATGTCTTCGGCGCCGACGAACCCCCCTCATCAACCGACCCCGACGAACCCGCCGACCCCGTGGTATCCGCACACGCCACCGCCGGCATCACCACCACCGCAGCCCCGATGCCCAACGCCACCGCCAACGCACCCACCCGACCGACACACCGGCCCTGGATGACATTCGGAAAACCAGACGAAGCAGCCACAACAAGTCCCTTCAAAAACCTGACAGTGGGCAAAGAATAAACTGACAAAACCGGCCGCTTGCAGGTTTGCGGAAAATGCCGACCCCCACGTGCTCAACCCCTCTTGAGACCGTCGCGGTCGGATCGAAGGATGACTACGTGTCTTCATTCCCCCGGCGTGTCGGCCGCTTTACCACCGGAGTCATGGCCGCCTCGGTCCACCATGGCCCCGCCGCCGCGCGCCCGGTGTCGTGCGCGTGCCCGCCGATCAGATGCCGCCGATCGTGATGGAGCGTCTGCGTCACTCTTCGGGTCCGCCGTGGGATTCCTGGTGCGCTGGGACCCGGCCACAATGACCGCGGTGTGGCAGCCGTGCGGGGTGCGGCGATGACCACCCCTGCCGCCGGGCACAACCCTGTGGAGGTTGTGCTGGCGGTTGGTGTGATCGTCGCGGACGGTGGGTGGTGCCTACCCACCAGCGCCGGGCGATGCCCTCAGCCCTCCGCCCGCGGCGACTCCGTAGTCACTCGGGTCTGGAAGCGGACACCACGGCTTTGGCCCAGCGATAGTCGGCCTTCCCCGCGGGGGAGCGCACGATGTGATCGGTGCGCACGAACGCCTTCGGCACCTTGTAGTCGGCGACGTGCTGGCGGCAGGCGTCGGCGAGTTCCTGATCGGTGGCCGTCTTGCCCTGGGCGAATTGCACCACCGCAACCACCTCGCTGCCCCAGCGTTCTGATGGCCGGCCGGTCACCACCACGTCGTAGATGGCCGGATGGCTGGCCACCGCACGCTCCACCTCCTCGGCGAAGATCTTCTCCCCGCCGGAGTTGATGGTCACCGAGTCGCGACCCAGCAGTTCGATGCTCCCGTCTTCGAGCAGTCGGGCCTTGTCGCCCGGGATCGACCAGCGCACACCGTCGATGGTCGGGAAGGTGCGCGCGGTCTTCTCGGCGTCGCCCAGATATCCCAGCGGCACGAACTCGCGACGAGCCAGCCAGCCCACACCCTCACCGGGCGTCAGCACGTGAGTGAAATCGGTTGAGACCACGGTCGTATCGGCCAGCGGGGTGAACGTCGCCGTCTTGACGTCGGCCCCCTTGGTGGCGACGGTCGTCATCTGCGCCCCAGACTCCGAGGCGCCCACAGCGTCCATGATCAACAGGTTCGGCAGCGCTGCGAGCAGCCTGTCCCGGATCGTCGGCGACAGCGTGGCGCCGCCGTTGGTCAGTGCCATCAGAGCCGACAGGTCGTAGTCGCCCTTCTCGATCTCGTCGACCAGTGGGCGGGCCATCGCGTCGCCGACCACCGGGATGCCCAGCACGCGTTCGCGCTCGGCCAGCCGTAGTACGGCCGCGGCGTCGAGACGCTTGACATCGTCGGGCAGGGCGATCCAGCCGCCGGTGCTGATGGTGTTGAACACGCCCCATTGGGCGGCGCCGTGCATGAGCGGCGGGATCAGCAGCATGGAGCGGAAGCCGCCCTGGGCGCGGGCCTGTGTGGCGAGGTCGTCATAGGTGTTCAGCGTCTGGCCACCGGCCATGAACGGCCGGCCGCCCATCGCCGACATGAAGATGTCGTGCTGGCGCCACAGCACACCCTTGGGCATGCCGGTAGTGCCTCCGGTGTAGAGGATGTAGAGGTCGTCGCCGCTGGGTGTCGGCATGCCGGAGGCGGGTTCGGTCGTGCCGGTGATGGATTCGAAGTCGACGGCGTCGGGCAGCAGTTCGTTGCCGGAATCGTCGGCGACCTGGATGAGCACTTCCAGCTCGGGGAGCCGGCCCCGGATCGACTGGACGTGCGGCCCGAACTCCGCCGCGTACACCAGCACCCGGGCTTTGGCGTCGGCCAGCAGGTAGAGAAGTTCCTCTTCGACGTAGCGGTAGTTGACGTTGAACGGGGCCACCCGGGCGCGGTAGCCGGCGACCATGGCTTCGAGGTATTCGTTGCCGTTGCGCAGGTACAGGCCCATGTGATCCTGGCCGGACTGGTGGCCCTGCAGTTGGTCGCGTTCGGTGTGGCAGCCCAGGCCGCGGCTGACGAGGTAGTGGGCGATGCCGTCGATGCGGGCATCCATCTGCGCGTAGGTCAGGCGCTTGTCCCGCCAGACCAGAACCTGCCGATCCGGAACCGTCTCGGCGACGGTGCGAAAAACGGTGGACAGGTCAAAGGACGTAGCTGACATGGCCAACACTGTATGCGCCGCGAACGCCGACCCGGCATGGGCCAAGCCGGCGTTCGCTGACCGGTTTAGGTGCGGCGGACCAGCAGCGCGATGATGGCTGTGGCATTGAACCGCTCCGGGTTCAGCTCGGGGCGGTTCTGCGCACGACCATTGTGGATTCGGTGCTCAGCAGCAGGATGGGATCCTCCCTGACCGACAGCCTGACCACCCATGGTGTGCCGGAGCGGATTGCCGACAGGAAGTCCGAATCATGGTCTCTGGCCTGGCAAAGGTGCACCTTCAGTTGTCAGAGAAGCCGGGTAGCGCCGATCGAATCTGGCCATGTATTCCGTCAAGGGAAATAGGGGAACCTCAGCAGAGCCAGCGGCTTGGCCGCCCTCGGTATACTCGAAAGGATTATCGATATCTTTGATGAGCCGGTACATGTAAACGTAGGTCATCGTGACGAAGGTGATGATCGTTACCTCAGCGATCACGCCCTTGAACCTGCTGATCATAATCACGGCGACAACGGCTGCGATGAGTATTTCCAGCAAGGTATAGCCAGAGGCAAGGAAGCCGGTTCTTGAAATGACTCCGATACGGGTGACCATCTTGCGCAGGTTGCCCAACTCTCGGTCCATACCTCCGATGGCTCCGCCGTGACCACCCCGCTTCTCAAGGTCATGGAACCGCGATCTGAAGTCGTGGATCAGTTCGAAGACGTCCTCCTCGGTCCTCTTTCCCTGGAACCAGTCGAAAATCCCCCACACCATGGCCCGGTGGGGCGCCATGAAAAGGGAGGTGTCGATAAGGTCACGGTCACTCTGGACACTGACCTTCCCGCCGTACTGGTTGACTGCGCAAAGGTGTGCCCCGGCTTCCTCAATGAATTCCATCGTGGCGGCCATCTCGCCAGGTATTTTCTCGCTCTCCTTATAGTCGGAGATCGTTCCGGCGAGCATGAATCCGATGAGAAAAACACCGCCGGTCAGGACGATGGCGACATCAGAGAAATCGATAAGTCCGTCGAAGTGCAGGGCGCGGAGCAGGAGCACTTTCACCGCAAGCGCCACGAGGATGAAGGGGATTGTGTAGATAAGGACGCGCCACTTCGCCACGATTCCTCCTGGGCTAACTACGCCGGCGTTCCGACCGTCTTAAGCGGATTTCTTGAGATAGCCTAGGTAGCTTAGCCACAACTGCGCGGTTGAATGGGCGGTTAACGGAAGTTGGCAATCTGCCGTGGCCGGCCGACAAACTGCGGGAGGAACCGGCTAATTCAGGCTGGGGAATTCACGATTCCGGAACGCGTCGGCGAAAAGCTGATGATCGGTTCGGGTCTTCTCGGCGTAAGCCTTCGACCAATCGGCAATCGCCGCAGTGAACTGAGCCTCCTTGCCGGTGACGCCGGCAAGGATAGCCTTGGCAGGGGACCCGGTTACCAGGTTCTGGCCGCTGCCCTCCCCGGATACGCAATGGATCTTGGAGACCACCCGGCCGAGGTCTTTGACCAGCCCGCGGACGTCGTCGAAACTCTTGAGGTCCTTCCATTGTGGGGAGGCCCCGTAGGGCGATACCTCGGTGACGAGCATGCCGGCGCCCTCGAATTCGGAATACCCCAGCCAACCGTCGGTGTTCGCCTGCATGGCCCTGCGGGCGGTGACAACCCGCTGGCCTTGGTTGCTGAAGGCGTCCTTGATGTTCTGATCCTTCACCGCGATGGCTACGGCTGACGGTCGCGACTGCTTGAGCGCGAGGATGATGTCGTTCTCCAGGGTCTCGTCGGCTCCTTCGAGCAGGAGTGAGAACATCCGCAGGCCCGCTGAGCCGATGCCGAAACCCTGGGTCGCCGTCGCATCCTTGATTCGGTAGGCGCTGTCCGACCGCCGGCTTCCCTGCGGGACGGTCTTCAGATACGACGCGAAAGTGGCGTCTAGAGCCGCGCGGGTCTCGTCGTTGATGGTGGAGTTCACGTCGTTGCGGATGAACCGGCGGTCCCCGTCGGTGATCTCGGTGAGCCCGTCGAGCAGGCCCGCCCGGGTCTGCGCGCGCGCCTTGCGCAAGATATCGAGCACCACACCCTGCGTGTTTTTCAGGGTGAGTGCGAAGTCGCGGTTGTCCTCGCCGCTTGCGAACCGCTTGACCTGTCCGGTGTAGCTGCCCGCGAAGGTGTTGATCAGATCACCGATCTGATCGTCAGCCAGCGACTGGTCGTAGCCCACCAGTGCCACGCTCGTGCAGAACCGTCGCACATCCCACGTGTATGGGCCGACGTAGCACTCGTCAAAGTCGTTGATGTCGAAAACAAGCTGGCCGGTGGAGTCCAGGTAGGTGCCGAAGTTCTCGCCGTGCAGGTCACCCTGAATCCACACCCGGCCGGACTCTTCGGTGACGAACGGATCGGGGGCTTCGTCGGTCAGATCTGTGTAGTACACGGCTGCGCTGCCCCGATAGAAGGGGAACGTCCCGGCGGCCATCTTGCGGAACTTGCCGCGCCAGGCCTTGGGGTGGGCGCGCATCTGTTCGCCGAAGTGCGCCTCGAAAATGTCGACCAATTGCTTCTGGCGAGCGGCCCGGGTTGCCGCCTCGCTGCTCACCGCGGCGGGCGCCGCTGTCGGCGAACTGACCGGGGTCGGGGTCGGCGGTGGGGTGGCTGGGGGAATAGCGGTCTTTGCTTTCGCGCAGGCGGACGACAGCGCAGCGGCACTACCGGCTACGGCGATTCCGCTTAACAGCCGCCGTCGGGAGATGGTCGCGTTGTCGCCGAATACGGCGGCGTGATTCAGATCGGGCATAGCGGTCTCCTTCGACTGACAAGGTTTGATTCTCAAGCGCAAATGCCAAGCGGGTTGTGTTTTCCCTATGTCCCTTGACGGATTACCTGGCCAGATTCGATCGGCGCTACCCGGTCTCTGTGAACCGCCCTTGGAAGTGCTGGAAGCTCCTGACTTTTGGAAACAAGGATGGAGTCATGTCGAAGGAGCAGTCGCCGGGCAAGCCCACGACGCGTGGGTACAGCGCTGAGGAGAAGGCCGCCGCGGTGCGGATGGGTCGCGACTTGCCGTGCGGAGTTGGGATATCGACGACGACGGCTACACGCCCGGAGTATCGACGACCGAGGGCGCCTCCACCTGCAGATCTATTCGGGCCTGCCGAACTACCGCAATTCCTGGCTCCGGCAGGGGTTCGACGAGTCCGACTTCGTTCCGGGCGGTTCGGACCGGTTGGCCCGTGGCATCGTCGGGCTGGGCGCGATCGATCAGGCCGCCGCAACGGTGACCGCCCACCTGGAAGCCGGGGCCGACCATGTGGTGGTGCAGGTGCTCGGCGACGGAAACCCGGCCTGGGATCCGCGCCCGGCCCTGCGGGAACTGGCCGGGGTGCTGGCGCCCGCTACCGCTTGAACCAGGCCTGCAGGGTCTTCACTTCGCGCGTGTAGGACTCGTACATTTCGTCGTGGAACAGCGAGGCGCCATTGAGTTTTTCCCCCGCCCACATCGCCCGGATGCGAACGGTGCCGCGCAGGAAGACGTCGTTGCGGTCCAGGCTCACCCGTCGCTGCCAGCCCTGCTCATCGGCAAGTTCGGCCACGTTCTTCCGCTCGTCGGTCGCAGTCGTCATCATCTGAGGGTACCGGCTGGCGTTTTCGGCGCGATAATCGTCGCTCAGCGCCGAAAACCGCACCGAAGTCGTGCTAGCCGCGGGCCCGTCGTATCACGTCGACGGCGGCGGCACGCAATTCGTCGACCGACTCCAGTCGCCGGCCGAATCCGACCCGGGTGTAGGAACTGCCGCGCGGGGTGTCGACCTTCAGGTCGAGACCGTAGCGGTCGATGCCGGTGCACACTGCGGCGTCGGCGTCTGGATAGCCGCCCAGCGCCCGCGCCATCTCGGCCAGCGCACCGGAGTGGTCGACGTTGAGGTGTTCGATCGCGCCGGCCGCATGCGGAGCGAGTGGATCGGCCGTCGCCGCGGCGTATTCGTCGGCGCGCGCGGAATCCATCCGCCCGTAGCCGCCGACCCAGCGAATCCGCTGCACGCGCAGAACCCAGACGGTGAAGTCGCTGTAGTCGATGTAGTACTTGGCCGCCGGCACGGCCGCCACATGGGCGGCGCGGGCGGCGTCCAACTCCGCGCCTTCCGGACGCTCCACCACCCCGGCCAGGGTGATCCGCGGGCTGGCCAGCGGGTCTGCTTCACCGTGCGGAGCCACCACCGCGAGGCTGGCGCGAGGGTCGGCGGCCAGATTGCGGCCGTGCTCGGCCAGGTGCGAGACACACAGGACCGGTGCTCCGTCGAGCAGGCCGTAGGTGACGAACGACGCCCACGGGTCGCCGGTCGCGGTGAGGCTGGCCAGGGTGCCGGTGTTGGTCGCCACGGCGATCGTCCGCGCCTCCTCTGCCGCCGAGGGCCGGGTCGCGTCGACGACGCCGGTCAGCGGGGGCGGCATGGACGGCGCATCACCGGGATCGCCATGGTCACGGGAGGCCATGAAGCGCACGATACCGGCCGTTGCGGCAGTCAGATCACTCCGGCGGTTAGGGGATGAAATTAAGGGTGTAGGTGCTCTTCCCGTTGATGTCGAGTTCGCGCATCCCGACCGTGATTGAGGGGTTGCTCTCGGTTTGCTCGCACCAGTCGAAAGCAATGTGCGGGACGATCTCTGGGTACGGCCCGGCCCACTGCGCACCGTCCGCGGCGTGGGCATAGAAGTACCAATACCGGTTGACATCGTCGAGGTCGCCGCCGTAGACGGTCTTCGTTTGTCCCGGTGCGATCTTCCACCAGCCGGCCTTTTCCCAGTCCCCGCCATCCGGGCAGTTCGGGTGGTACCACTCGATCATCGCCCAAATGGTTTTGGGATAGCGGTTCTTGAACTTAAGGCTCATCGCCCACACCTTCCCTCGGCCGTCGGCGAACTGCGCCGCGTGTCTGGCGGGAATGCGGTCGCTCTGCAGGAAGGTGCCCGGGCGGATGCTCCTCGACGTCCGGCGCCTGATGGCGAACGGTCACCACCTCCAGATGCGCCTTCGCGGAGGGAAACAGGCGCTTGTCAGTATGAGTGGTGGGATCAGAGCCCCGAGGTAATGCCATCGGCCTTGCCTCCCCGTGCGTTGCAAGAACTGTGTTCATCGACGCTGCCCTGGCTGGCAGAACCCCATTTTAGTAAACATCGATGATGACCCGGCTGTCCATAGCCGACCAAGGTCGCTCAGGGGCTACTTGAGCAGCAGCGTTCCCATCAAGATGCCGACGCCCAGCGCCACGATCGTGACCGGGATGCCGAAGCGCACAAAGGTCTTCGTCGAATAGCCGCCGGGACCCATCACCATGAGGTTGGTCTGATGTGCGATCGGGTTGAGGAAGGTCAGCGAGATGCAGGTGCCGATCAGCGTCAACAGGATCGCCGGGTTGAGCCCGGCGTCGTTGGCGACGGTCACCGCGACCGGCGTCAGGATCGCGGCGGCCGCGGCGTTGGTCACCACGTTGGTAACCACCGCCGTGACCACTGCGAAGACGAGCGCAACCAGGACGGCCTCTCCGCCGGAGATGCGGGTGATCCAGTCCGAAATGATCTCGCCCAGACCGCTTTTCATCACGATGGTGCCCAGCCCGATGGACCCGGCGATGATGGCCAGGATGTTCCAGTTCAGCGCTCGCGCCGCCGATCGGGGCGTCAGCACCCTGGTCACGACCATCAGGGTGGCTCCTGCGGCGGCGATGAGTTCCACCGGCGCCAGTCCGAACGAACTGGCGAGGATGACGCCGAGCAGAATGGCCATGGCGGCGGTGGTCTTGCCCGTTTGCGGGGCCTTGCCGGCCACCTTCTGCCACAACCCGACCAGCGGGTGATCAGCGAGAACCTCTGCCGACGGGGCCGAAACCAGGCACATCTCCCCCGGCCGCGCCTCCGTCTTGTGCAGCGAATGGGTGGTCTGCGCGGCCACCACCATGATTTCTTCGTCCTCCTCCAGTTCCTGAAGCACCGTCGCCTCGGTGCCGGAGACCGAAACCAGGAAGAGGTCCTGGCGGGCCAGACCGAACCGGGGGCTGCCCCACAGCATCCGCACCCCGGCCTCGGTGGCTCGGTAGACCAGCACGTCGCCCGGCTCCAAAGCGGCGTCGGTGGATACCTTCTCGCCGGTCCGCCGGATCTTCTCCAGCTGGAACTCCGGGGTCCGCTCGATGCCCAGTTCACCGGCGGTGCGGCCGATGCTGTTGGCGACGTCGGACAGCGGGATCTCGGCCCGCCAAGTGAGTTCGTTCGCCTCGTCCTGCGGTTCCTCGCGGAGCAGCAGGGGCGCGGTCAGCAGCAGCACCGCCCACCCCGCCAGCGCCACCGGCACGGCCACCGGCACGAACGAGAACATCGACAGGTTGACGCCGAGCGGTCTGGCGATGCCGGCGATCAGCAGGTTGGAACTGGTGCCGATAAGGGTCGCCGAGCCGGCCAGGGTGGTGGCGTGGGCGATCGGCAGCAGAATGCCGCGGGCCGGAATGCCGGACTGCTGTTCGAGTTCCTTGGTGGCCGGGATCAGCATGGCCATGATCGGAGTCGTGTTGATCAGCGCGGAGAGGACGCCGACGGGCGGGATCAGGCGCACCAGCGTCTGCCGGACCGAGTCAACCCCGGACAGCAGCCGGTACATCACCCGCGAGACCACGCCTGTGTAGAAGACGCCCTTGGCGAGGACGAGCATCGCGGCGATCGTGATAACGCCGCCATTGCTCAGCCCGGCGAACAACTCCGACGGTGTGGCGATCCCGATGAACCCGGCAACCAGCAGGGCGCAGATCAGGGCCAGCACGGCGGGGACCCGGCCGCTGACGATGACGCCCAGCGTGATGACCACGATGATCGCAGCGACGACAGGCATGCCCGTCATTATCGGCAGTGAACCCGTCGTTTACCCAGCATTCACCTGGACCCGTATGTCCTCACCCCCGGTCCGACCGTTTGACGGCGGCGGTACCTTGACGTGCATGAGTCAGGACACGAACTTCGCCGAGCAGGAACGCGCCCGTCTGGAAGAGGAGCTGGCCGACCTGCGCAAGCGCCGCGACCAGTTGCGCGCCGACATGGTCGGTGACGCCGACACCGTCGGCGACCGCGGGGACGCCGCCGATGCTCTGCAGCGCGCCGAGGACCTCGGTGGCGTCGAGGAGCAGATCAGCCGCGTGAGCTACCTGCTGGCCGGAGGCGGCACCAGCATCGAAGGCCAGCTGCCCAACGGCACCGAGGTCACGCTGCGCTGGCCGGACGGCGAAGAGGTGGCCATGCGGGTGGTCAACTACATCGAGGAGACCCCGGCCGGCGCCGAGGACACCACGCTCACCGCCGACAGCCCGCTGGGCCTGGCGCTCTACGGCCGCAAGGCCGGCGAGACCGTCACCTACCGCACTCCCCGCGGCGAAACTCAGGTCGACCTGCTGGCCATCGAGTACCCCTGATGCGAGCGGTCAGGGTCACCTCGCTGGGCGGCCCGCAGTCCGTCGAAGTGGTCGACATCGAGGATCCAGCAGAGCCCTCCGACGGAGCCGTCGTGGTAGACGTGCACGCCGCCGGGGTGGCCTTCCCCGACGCCCTGCTGACCCGCGGGCTTTACCAGTACCGCCCGGAGTTGCCCTTCACGCTGGGCGCCGAACTGGCCGGTGTGGTGCGCTCGGCACCGGAGGGCGCGCACGTCCGTGCCGGTTCCCGAGTGGCCGGGCTGACCATGATCGGCGGCGCGATGGCCGAAACCGCGGTGCTGCCCGCCGGCCAGGTGTTCCCGCTGCCCGACAATGTCAGCTTCGAGGCCGGCGCCGGTCTGTTGTTCAACGACCTCACGGTGTACTTCGCCCTGCTGACCCGCGGCCGGCTGGCGAACGGTGAGACGGTGCTGGTGCACGGCGCCGCCGGCGGTATCGGCACCTCCACATTGCGGCTGGCTCCGGCGCTCGGGGCGAGCCGGGTGATCGCGGTGGTCAGCACCGAGGACAAGGCGGACGTCGCCCGAGCGGCCGGGGCCACCGACGTCGTGCTCGCCGACGGCTTCAAGGACGCCGTCGCCGAACTCACCGCTGGCGTGGGTGTCGACATCGTGATGGATCCGGTCGGCGGCGTCCGGTTCACCGACTCGCTGCGCTCGCTGGCCCCGGCCGGCCGGTTGCTGGTAGTCGGCTTCACCGGTGGCGAGATCCCGACCGTCAAAGTAAATCGGTTGCTGCTCAACAACATCGACGTCGTCGGTGTGGGCTGGGGTGCATGGACCATGCGGCACCCCGCCGCGTTGCAGGAGCAGTGGGACGGACTGGCCGAACTGCTGAGCTCCCGTCGGCTCGCCCCGCCGCAACCGGAGGTCTACCCGCTGGAGCAGGCCGCGACGGCGGTGGCATCGCTGGAGAATCGCTCGGCTCGCGGCAAGGTCGTGCTCCGGGTTCGGTGAACGAGGTTCGAGGCGCCGGGGGCGGGGTAGTGGGACTTCGATGAATCTGAGCAGCAGCCCGGGGGAGGGCTCGCACGTTGAGGCCGGCCCGGCGGGCCGGACCGTCGAGCATCCGTCGGCTGGCGACTATGGGCACGCCCGGGCGCTACCCGCGGACCGGACCTGGTTCAAACGTGCGGTCTTCTACGAAGTCCTGGTGCGCGCGTTCTACGACTCCAACGCCGACGGCGCCGGGGACCTGCGGGGCCTGCTCGACCGGCTGGACTACCTGCAGTGGCTGGGCGTGGACTGCCTGTGGCTGCCGCCGTTCTACGACTCCCCGCTGCGCGACGGCGGCTACGACATCCGCGACTTCTACAAGGTGCTGCCCGAGTTCGGCACCGTCGACGACTTCGTCGCTCTGCTCGACGCCGCACACCGCCGCGGCATCCGTGTCATCACCGACCTGGTCATGAACCACACCTCCGACACCCACCCCTGGTTTCAGGAGTCCCGGCGCGACCCCTACGGCCCCTACGGCGACTTCTACGTCTGGAGCGACACCTCCGATCGCTACCGCGACGCGCGGATCATCTTCATCGACACCGAGGAGTCCAACTGGACATTTGACGCAGTACGTAAGCAGTTTTATTGGCACCGGTTCTTCTCCCATCAGCCGGACCTGAACTACGACAACCCCGCCGTCCAGCAAGCCATGATTGACGTGCTGCGGTTCTGGCTGGACCTCGGCATCGACGGGTTTCGTCTGGACGCGGTGCCCTACCTGTTCGAGCGGGAGGGCACCAACTGCGAGAACCTGCCCGAGACGCACGCGTTCCTGAAGCGCTGCCGCAAGGTGGTCGACGACGAGTACCCGGGCCGGGTGCTGCTGGCCGAAGCCAACCAGTGGCCCGCCGACGTGGTGGCCTACTTCGGCGATCCGGCCACCGGCGGCGACGAATGCCACATGGCATTCCACTTCCCTTTGATGCCAAGGATTTTCATGGCCGTCCGCCGGGAATCGCGCTTCCCGATCTCGGAGATCCTGGCGCACACCCCGCAGATCCCGGAGCTGGCCCAGTGGGGCATCTTCCTGCGCAACCACGACGAGCTGACCCTGGAGATGGTCACCGACGAAGAGCGCGACTACATGTACGCGGAATACGCCAAGGACCCGCGGATGAAGGCCAACGTCGGCATCCGCCGCCGTCTTGCCCCGCTGCTGGAGAACGATCGCAACCAGATCGAACTGTTCACCGCGCTGCTGCTGTCGTTGCCGGGATCGCCGGTGATCTACTACGGCGACGAGATCGGCATGGGCGATATCATCTGGCTCGGCGACCGCGACGGCGTGCGCACCCCGATGCAGTGGACTCCGGACCGCAATGCCGGATTCTCGACCGCCAACCCGGGCCGGTTGTATCTCCCGCCGAACCTCGACCCGATCTACGGCTATCCCTCGGTGAATGTCGAAGCGCAGCGGGACTCTTCGACGTCATTGCTGAACTGGACGCGGACCATGCTGGCCGTCCGCCGCCGTCACGAAGCCTTCGCCATCGGCAGCTTCCGCGAGCTCGGCGGGTCCAACCCTTCGGTGCTCGCCTATCTGCGGGAGACGGCGACACCGGAGGTGATGCTGTGCATCAACAATCTGTCCCGCTTCCCGCAGCCGATCGAACTGCAACTGCAGAACTGGAGCGGCTGGACACCGATCGAGCTCACCGGTCATGTGGCCTTTCCGCGGATCGGTCAGCTGCCGTACCTGCTCACCCTGCCGGGACATGGCTTCTACTGGTTTCAGCTCAGCAAGGAGGGCTCGTGAGCCCGATCATCACTGAGGAGGGCTCGTGAGTCCGACCATGACGGGGGAGAATCCATGAGCGCGATCGCCGAACTGCCCTGGAGTCAATGGCTGCCGCTGCAACGCTGGTACGCCGGACGCAGCCGCACGATGACATCCGCCAGGCTGCACACCGCGGCCACTCTGCGCGGCGGACTCGAACTGGCCCTGGTCGACGTCAGTTATGCCGACGGATCCACCGAGCGCTATCAGGTTGTGGTGCAGTGGGATTCACAACCGTTGGCCGAGTACGGGCAGGTTGCCACCATTGGAACGGTGGATCATCACGTTGCCTACGATGCGCTGTACCAACCTGATTCGGCCCGTCTGCTCCTATATCTCATTGACGATGATGCGGTGATCGGGGATGTCCGGTTCACCAAAGAGCTCGGTGCGGTGCTGCCTGTCGACGCCGCGGCACGGGTGACCGAGGCCGAACAGAGCAACACCAGTGTGGTGTTCGAGGAGCGGGCGATCCTCAAGCTCTTCCGCCGGGTGGCCTGCGGAATCAACCCCGACATTGAGTTGAATCGTGTTCTGGCCCAGGCGAACAACCCGAACGTGGTCCGGTTGCTGGGAACCATCGAGACCGTCGACGACGGTCAGCCGTGCCCGCTGGGCATGGTGACGGCCTATGCCGCCAATTCGGCCGAGGGCTGGGACATGGCGACCGCGAGTACTCGGGATCTCTACGCCGAGGGTGATCTCTACGCCTACGAGGTCGGCGGCGACTTCGCCGCGGAATCGTTCCGGCTCGGTGCGGCGGTGGCCTCGGTGCACGCCGATCTGGCCCGGACCCTGGGCACCTCGAGAAGCCCGCTTCCGGTCGACTCCATGCGCGAGCGACTGTCCGCCGCCGCGGCGGGCGTCGCGGAGTTGGCCGACTACGTACCCGCGATCGAGCAACGGTACGCCAAACTCTCCGGCGAAACCGTTGCGGTACAACGCATCCACGGTGACCTGCACCTCGGCCAGGTACTGCGAACCCCGGACGCCTGGCTGCTGATCGACTTCGAGGGTGAACCGGGCCAGCCGATATCGCAACGACGCCGGCCGGATTCGCCGTTGCGCGATGTCGCCGGCATGCTGCGCTCATTCGACTACGCGGCCTACCAACCGCTCGATACGCACGCAGACCGTCAGCTCGAGGCCCGGGCCCGAGAGTGGGTGGACCGCAACAGGGCCGCGTTCTGCGACGGCTATGCCTCCGCCTCGGACGTCGACCCGCGTGCGTACGCCGAGGTGCTGGCCGCCTACGAGTTGGACAAGGCCGTCTACGAGGCGGGGTATGAGGCGCGGCATCGGCCGGGCTGGCTGCACATCCCGCTGAGGTCGATCGCCCGGCTCGCGGGCTGAGCGCAATTCAGGAGCCGTGCGCTGAGGTGTGCGAGCCGGCTCCGGCGGAACTCTTCCGCACCGGCGCGCCGGTGATGCCGGGCGCTGGGCTCGTCGTGGTGACGACCCCGGTGCCCTGGAAGAACCCGGTCGGTCCGGCGCTGTCGGTGAACGTGGTGTTGCTGACCATCGCGTCGGAGTGCGCGAGTGAGATGACCCCGATGGCGCCTGCAGCGCTGGCAGCGATGAGGCCCAGGGTTGCGGCAGTGCGCCGTCCGGATGCGTTCATGTCAATGAGGGGGTGCGGGTCGGTTCTTTGGGCGCTCAAAGATTTCCCCTGCCCCTCGCCGCACTAGAGTCGCTGCCATGAGGCCCGGCCGGGGAGTACAGGTTCTGGCTGCTGCACTGTCTGCTGCCTCACTTGTCGCTCCCGGGTGTGCGCATGCGACGGAGAAGATCCCGTCGTACTCCCACGTGGTGGTCGTCGTCGAGGAGAACCACACGGCATCGTCGGTCCTGGGCATCAAGGATGCGCCGTTCATCAACTCCCTGGCCTCCGGCGGTGCGCTGATGACCCGCTCCTACGCCGTCGCGCACCCTAGTCAGCCCAACTATCTGGCGCTCTTCGCCGGGGACACCTTCGGGGTCGACTCCGACGCCTGCCCGCTCAACCTCGGTGACGCTCCGAACTTGGCGTCGGAACTCATCGCGGCCGGCCACAGCTTCGGCGGCTTCTCCGAGGGGCTGCCCGCCGAGGGGTCGCCGGTGTGCACCGCGGGCGGGTATGTCCGCAAGCATGCGCCGTGGGCGAACTTCACTAACGTGCCGGCGAACGTGGCAAAACCCATGGGCGCCTTCACCGGTGACGGTTCGCTGCCCACCGTCTCGTTCGTCGTCCCGAATCTCGACGACGACATGCACGACGGCAGCGTCGCCGCGGGGGACAGCTGGCTGGCCGCGCACCTGTCCGGCTACGCGAACTGGGCCAAAGCCAACAACAGTCTGCTGATCGTGACGTGGGACGAGGACGACGACAAGGCGGACAACCACATCGCGACCATCGTCTACGGCGCCGGGGTTCGGCCGGGCAGCTACGACGCCCCGATCAACCACTATTCGGTGCTGTCCACGATCCAGGAGATCTTCGGCCTGCCCAAGACCGGGCAGACCGCCGCCGCGCTGCCGATCACCGGGATCTGGGCCGGCTGACGGACGGCTACGCAAACGCTACGCTCGTAGCATGACCGAGGTGGCTTCCCGCGAACTGCGTAATGACACCGCCGGGCTTCTGCGGCGTGCGCAGGCTGGAGAGGACATCACGGTGACCGTCAATGGGAAGCCCGTCGCACGGCTGACCACACTGCAACCCTCGCGGCGCAGGTGGTTGAGCCGTCAGGAGTTGAGCCACCGACTGCAGCGGGCGCAGGCAGATCCCGGCCTCCGCCGCGACCTCGCCGCGCTTGCGGGCGACACCACCGACGATCTCGGCCCGCTCCGATGACCTCGGCGGGCGTTCTCGACACGTCGGTGTTCATCGCCCAGGAGAGCGGGCGACCGCTCGATGTGTCACTTCTTCCCGACCAAGTCGCGACGACGGTAGTCACATTGGCCGAACTCAATCTCGGTGTGCTGGCCGCAATTTCGGCCGACGTCCGTGCTCAGCGGTTGGCTACGCTCGACGCGATCGCCGACATTGCGGCGCTTCCGGTCGACGAAGATGCGGCGCGCATGTGGGCGCGTCTGCGCATTCACCTGGCCGAGACCGGTCGGCGTGTCCGCATCAATGACTTGTGGATCGCCGCGGTCGCGGCCTCCCGCGGCCTGCCCGTCATTACCCAGGACGGCGACTTCGATGCGCTCGACGGGGTGGCTGGAGTAGACGTCATTCGCGTCTAGCCGGTCATCGAGATTGATGTCGGTGGCCCCGTCTACGGTGGTGCCACGATGGCCTTCCATATTCACCGCGCGGAACGTACTGACCTCCTCGCGGACGGGCTGGGGGAACTGCTGGCCACGCCACCTGCCGACCCGTTCGCCGAGGATCTCGTCGTCGTGCCCGCCCGCGGGGTGGAGCGCTGGCTGTCCCAGCGGCTGTCCCATGTCCTCGGCCGCGGATCGGGCACCGACGGGGTGTGCGCCGGAGTGGTCTTCCGGTCACCGGCGTCGCTGATAGCCGAGATCACCGGCACCCGCGAGGATGATCCGTGGTCGCCGGAGGCCATCACATGGCCGTTGCTGGAGGTGGTGGATGCCTGTCTGTCCGATCCATGGGCGCGCACGCTAGCCACGCATCTCGGCGAATTCAGCACCAGCGACGAGGAGAAGGAGTTGCGGCGGGGCCGGCGCTACGCCGTGGTGCGACGGCTGGCCGGGTTGTTCGCGTCGTACGCCCGGCAGCGCCCGGACCTGCTGGCCGGCTGGCTGGCCGGGCAGACCGGCGATCTCGCCGACGACTTGGCCTGGCAGCCGCAGCTATGGCGCCGTCTGGTGGCGGTTATGGGGATGGACCCGCCGCACGTCCGGCATGCCAAGACCGTTGCGCAGCTGCGGGAGTCCGGTGCCGATGAATTGCCGCAGCGGATCTCGCTGTTCGGCTACACCCGGCTGTCGGCCACCGACATCGAGCTGCTCGACGCCCTGGCGTCCCACCACGAGGTCCACCTGTGGCTGCCGCATCCCAGCGCCGCGTTGTGGGACCTGCTGTCTGATGTGCGGGGGGTGGCAGTCCGCCGCGACGACGACACCCATCGCCGCGTCAAGCACCCGCTGTTGGCCACTCTCGGACGGGATCTGCGCGAACTGCAGCGCAGCCTGCCCGCCGACCGCGCCACCGACGTGTTCCTGGCCGGCGCGGAGCACCCCGACACGCTGCTGGGCCGGCTGCAGTCGGACATCGCCGCCAATGCGGTTCGGCCGCAGGGCCGTTCGCACCGACCGGCGGATCGTTCGGTACAGGTGCACAGCTGCCACGGCCCGGCCCGGCAGGTCGACGTGCTGCGCGAGGTGCTGCTGGGCCTGCTCGCCGACGACGAGACGCTGGAGCCCCGCGACATCCTGGTGATGTGCCCGGACATCGAGACCTACGCCCCGCTGATCGCTGCCGACTTCGGCCTCGGTGAGGTGGTCCCCGACGGGCACCCGGCCCATCAACTCCGCGTCCGGCTGGCCGACCGCTCGCTGCTGCAGACCAATCCGCTGCTCGCGGTGGCCTCGGAATTGCTGGCTCTCGCGGGCAGCCGGGTGACCGCGTCGGAGGTCCTCAACCTCGTCCAGAGTGAACCGGTGCGGGGCCGGTTCGGCTTCACCGACGACGACCTCGACGACATCACCTCCTGGGTTCGGGAAGCCAACATTCGGTGGGGCTTCGACAAGGAGCACCGGGAGCCCTACGGCCTGAGCTTCGTCCACCACACCTGGCGGTTCGGGCTGAACCGCATCCTGGCCGGGGTGGCGCTCTCCGACGACTCGCAGGCCTGGATCGACGCCACCCTCCCGCTCGACGACGTGGGCAGCAACCGGGTCGAATTGGCCGGCCGGCTGGCGGAATTCGTCGATCGGCTCCAGCAGGTCGTGGGCGCGTTGACCGGCACCCGGCCGCTGCGCGACTGGCTGACCGGACTGGCCGAGGGCATCACCCTGCTCACCAAGGTCGTCGACGACGACGCCTGGCAGGTCAGCCAGTTGGAGCTCGAGTTCAACGACGTCATCGCCCGCGCGGGTTCGCGGTCCGGCACGATGCTGCGGCTCAGCGACGTCCAGCAGCTGCTGCACCGGCAGTTGGCGGGCCGGCCCACCCGGGCCAACTTCCGGACCGGCACCCTGACGGTCTGCACGATGGTGCCGATGCGCTCGGTGCCGCACCGGGTGGTGTGCCTGGTCGGCCTGGACGACACCGTGTTCCCGCGGATCGGCGTGGTCGACGGCGACGACGCACTGGCCCGGGAACCGCGCACCGGGGAACGCGACGTCCGCTCCGAGGACCGCCAGCTGCTGCTCGACGCCGTGTGCGCGGCCACCGAGACACTGGTCATCACCTACACCGGGGCCAACGAGTTCACCGGTCAGCCGCGTCCACCGGCGGTGCCGCTGGCCGAACTCCTCGACGCTCTGGAGATGACCACCGATGGCGCGGTCCGCGATGCAGTGGTGACACGGCACCCGTTGCAGCCCTTCGACATCCGCAATGTCGTGGCCGGCGGGCTGGTCGGCGCGGTGCCGGACGAACCGTTCACCTTCGACGCGACGGTGTTGCGGGCCGCCCGCGCCGCCGAGGGGGAGCGCCAGGAACGACGGCGGTTCGCGGAGGGGCCGCTGCTGCCGCCGCCCACCGGAGACGTGTCGCTGGCCGATCTGGCCGGTTTCTTCAGGGATCCGGTCAAGGGTTTCTTCCGCGCCCTGGACTACACCCTGCCCGCCGACGTCGAGGGTGTCGGGGATGCGATCCCCGTCGACATCAACGCGCTCGAGGAGTGGACGGTCGGCGACCGCATGCTTGCCGACATGCTGCGCGGCATGAGCCCCGAACGGGCGCTCAACGCCGAATGGTGCAGGGGAACCCTGCCACCCGGCCAGATCGGCTGGCGTACCGCCCGCAAGATCCGGGAGCGGGCGGCGACCCTCGCGGAGGAAGCGGCGGCGTTGCGCACGGCGCCGGCGAGGGCTGTCGACGTCGACATCGATCTGGGTTCGGGCCGTCGGCTCACCGGGACGGTGTCCCCGGTCTACGGCGATCGGCTGGTCTCGGTCACGTACTCGAAGCTGGACGGCAAACATCTGCTGGCCGCCTGGATTCCGTTGCTGGCCTTGGCCGCTCATGATCCGAACCAGCGGTGGACGGCGCTGTGCATCGGCCGCCGGCCCAAGGGCGAGGGTTCGCGGCGGGAGACCCTCGGCTGCCCGGCCAGCCCGGCCGTCACGCTGCTGCGCGACCTGGTGGCCATCTACGACGCCGGGCGCCGGGAGCCGATTCCGTTGCCGCTCAAAACCTCCTACGCGTGGGCGCAGGCCCGCATGGGCGGAGGCGACCCGGCAGCTGCGGCGATATTCAAGTGGAAGTCCAACGACAACTTTCCCGCCGAGGACAAGCACCCGCCGCACGCCCGGGTGTGGAAGTCCGGTGCTCCACTGGCCGTCCTTCTCGACCCGGTCCGGCCCGGTGAGGAGCACCCCGGGGAGAGCACCCGGCTTGGCGCGTATGCGGCGCGGCTGTGGCTGCCGATGCTGCAATCGCTGAACGGGGGCCGACCATGAACACTGCCGCGACGAACACGGCCGCGCAGGACCTGGTTCCCTTTGATCTGCTGGGGAAGTTGCCCGAGCGTGGGTCCACCACGGTCCTGGAAGCCAGCGCCGGCACCGGTAAGACCTTTGCGCTGGCCGGTCTGGTCACCCGCTACATCGCCGAAGGCGTTGCGCCGCTGAGCGACATGCTGCTCATCACCTTCAGCCGCGCGGCCACCCAGGAACTCCGCGACCGGGTGCGCCGCCAGATCGCCGACGCCTACCGCGCCTTCGACGACCCGACCCTGGTCGGGGACAACCAGGTGATCGCCCACCTGCTCGACGGCTCGCCGGAGGAACTCGCCGAGCGCAAGGAACGCCTGGGCGACGCGCTGGCCGGATTCGACGCCGCGACCATCGCCACGATTCACCAGTTCTGCAACCTGGTACTGACCTCCCTCGGCGTGGCCGGCGACGCCGACGCCGGCGTGGAGTTGGTCGAAAGCCTCGACGAACTGATCGTCGAGATCGTCGACGACCTCTACCTGGCGCGCTTCGGCCGGGAACGCGACGAGCCGCCGCTGCCCTACAAACGGGCGCTGAAGATCGCTCGCGAAGTGGTGGCCAACCCGTCGACCGAACTGCGACCGCGCGATCCGGAAGCGGACAGCCACGCCGCGGCGTGCATCGACTTCGCCGCGGCTGTGCGCGCCGAGATCGAGATCCGCAAACGCCGCCAGGGCATCCTCGGGTACGACGACCTGCTCATCCGCCTCGCCGACGCGCTGGACGCCGACGACTCGCCGGCCCGTACCCGGATGAGCAACCGATGGCCCATCGTGATGGTCGACGAATTCCAGGACACCGATCCCGTGCAGTGGGACGTGATCGATCGCGCCTTCAACAAGTCCGCGTCGGGGGCGTCCACCCTGGTGCTCATCGGCGATCCCAAGCAGGCGATCTACTCCTTCCGCGGCGGCGACATCCGCACCTACCTCACCGCCGCCGACACCGCCGGGGGCAAGCAGACCATGGGAACCAACTGGCGCAGCGACGCCGACCTGGTCGACCGGCTCCAGGTGGTGCTGCGGGGTGCGGCGCTGGGCGATCCGCGGATCGTGGTGTGCGACGTCGACGCGAATCACCCGGGCACCCGGCTGGCCGGTGCGCCGCACCCCGACCCCTTCCGGCTGCGGGTCGTCTCGCGGTCTGCCTTCGGCAAGACCGGCGACAAGATGGTGGCCATCGACGACCTGCGCGCCCGCATCGGCAAGGACCTGGCCGCCGATATCGCCGCGCTGCTGGCCAGCCCGGCCACCTTCGCCGGACAGCCGGTGCGTTCCGGCGATATCGCGGTGATCGTCGAGAAGCGCAAGGACGCCCGGGTGTGCTTCGCCGCGCTGACCGAGGCGGGCATCCCGGCCGTCTACACCGGCGACTCCGACGTCTTCGACTCGCCGGCCAGCGACGACTGGATGGCGCTGCTGGACGCGTTCGACCAGCCGCACCGCTCCGGGGTGATCCGCGCCGCGGCCGCCACCATGTTCCTCGGCTATACCGCCGAAGACCTGGCCCAGCAAGGGGATTCGCTGACCGACAGCGTCGCGGAGACCATCCGGGAATGGGCCGACCATGCCCGCTCCTGCGGAGCGGCCGCGGTGTTCGAGGCGGCCCGGCTGGGCGGGATGGCTGACCGCGTGCTTTCCCAGCGCGACGGCGAGCGCTATATGACCGACATCGCCCACGTGACCCAACTGCTTCAGCAGGCCGCCCACCGCGAGCACCTCACCCTGCCCGCGTTGCGCGACTGGCTGCGGGACCGCCGGGAGGAACCCACCCGCGACACCGAGCACAACAAGCGCCTGGACCGCGACGCCGCCGCCGTCCAGGTGATGACCGTTCACGGCAGCAAAGGCCTGCAATTTCCGATCGTCTATCTGCCGTTCGCGTTCAACCGCAACGTGCAGCAGTACGACGAGATCCTGTTCCACGACAACCAGACTCGCTGTCTGCACATCGGCGGGCGCGGCACCGCCGACTACGCCGATGCCCAGGTGCTCGGCCGACGCGAGGCCGCTGGCGACGACAGTCGGCTGATGTATGTGGCGCTGACGCGGGCGCAGGCTCAGGTGGTGACGTGGTGGGCGCCGTCGCGCGACGAACAGAACGGCGGGCTGTCTCGGCTGCTGCGCGACCGGCGGCCCGGCGAGACCCGGATTCCGGATCAGTGTTCGACGAAGACGGTCACCGACGAGGAGGCGCTGGAGCGGTTCGGCGAGTGGGAGAAGGCGGGCGGCCCGGTGGTCGAGGAGTCGGTCATCGTCCCGATCGCCGACATCCCGGCCGAAGAACCGCCGTCGGCGCTCGGCGTTCGGCATTTCCACCGCGGCATCGACACCACCTGGCGGCGCACCTCGTACTCCGGTCTGGTCCGTTCGGCCCAGGACGACATCGGGGTGAGCAGCGAGCCCGAGGTCGTCGAACTGGACGACGAAGTCGCCGACATCGCGATCGTCACGCCGGCGGCCGGCGCCGATATGCCCTCGCCGATGGCCGAACTGCCCGCCGGCGCCAAGTTCGGCAGCCTGGTCCACGCCGTCCTGGAGACCGCCGATCCGCGTGCCAACGACCTGGCCGCCGAGTTGTGCGCCCAGATCGAGAGGCACTCGGTGTGGTGGCCGGTGGACGTGCCGGCTGCCGACCTGGCCGCCGCGCTGGTCCCGATGCATGACACCCCGCTGGGGCCGCGGCTTTCCAACGTCACCCTGCGCGACATCGCACTGCCAGACCGGCTGTGCGAGATGGACTTCGAGTTCCCGCTCGCCGGCGGGGACAGTCGGCGGGTGGAACCGACGATCCGGCTGGCCGACGTCGGGCGGCTACTCGCCCAGCACCTGCCGGCCGACGATCCGCTCGCCTCCTATGCCACCCGGCTCACCGACGCCGCACTGGGCGGGCAGCCGCTGCGGGGGTACCTCAGCGGCTCGATCGACGCGGTGCTGCGGCTGCCAGCGGGCCCCGGCCAGGACGGCCACCGCTATGTCGTGGTCGACTACAAGTCCAACTGGCTCGGCGAAACCGGACGCCCGCTGACCGCGGCGGATTACACACCGGCGCGCATGGCCGAGGCCATGTTGCACTCCGACTATCCACTGCAGGCGTTGCTGTATTGCGTTGTGCTGCATCGGTTCCTGCGCTGGCGCCAACCAGGATACGATCCCGCCCGGCACCTGGGCGGGGTGCTGTATCTGTTCGTGCGCGGCATGTGCGGTCCGGATACCCCACTCACCGACGGCCGGCCCGCCGGGGTGTTCGACTGGCAGCCGCCGGCGGCCCTGGTGATCGCGGTGTCGGATCTGCTCGACGGACGCAAGGCCGTGGCATGAGCGCCCCGGTCACCGACAGCGCCGATTGGCGGCGCAGCATCACCGCGGCCGGCCTGCTGCGCGTCTTCAATGACGCCGGTGCGCTGGAGGCCGCCGATGTGTTGGTGGCCCAACGCCTGACGGAGCTGGCCGGGGAGGCCGATGAGCGGGTGGCGCTGGCCATCGCCTTCGTCGTCCGGGCAGTCCGGGGCGGCTCGGTGTGCCTGGATCTCGCGGCGGTGGCGGCGCAGGTGGGCCTACCCGAGTTGCCATGGCCGGATCCGGACGCTTGGCTGGCCGCCGTGTCGACCAGTGTGCTGGTGTCCGACCCCACGGTGCTGCATCTCGATGGAGGACTGCTCTACCTCGATCGCTACTGGATCGAGGAATGCCGGGTCGCCGCCGACGTCCGGACGCTGGCATCCACCGCCCGCTCCGGGCCGGCGGTCGACATCGACCGGTTGTTCCCGACGGCCTTCGCCGAACAACGCGGCGCGGCGGCGTTGGCGCTGTCGCGGGCGCTGACTGTGCTGACCGGCGGTCCGGGCACCGGCAAGACCACCACCGTCGCGCGGCTGCTGGCTCTGTTGGCTGAACAGTCTCACCACGGCGGCCGATCGACGCCGCGGATCGCCCTGGCCGCTCCGACCGGCAAGGCCGCGGCCCGGCTGCTCGAGGCGGTGCAGGCCCAGGTCGACACTCTCGATTCCGTGGACCGCGACCGGCTTCCCGAATTGCGGGCCACCACCCTGCACCGGCTGCTCGGCAGCCGTCCGGACAGCTCGTCGCGGTTCCGGCACGACCGCGACAACCGGCTGCCGCACGACGTCATCGTGGTGGACGAGACGTCCATGGTGTCGCTGACCATGATGGCGCGGCTGCTCGAAGCCGTCCGGCCGGAAGCGCGGCTGCTGCTGGTGGGCGACCCCGACCAGCTGGCGTCCGTGGAAGCCGGCGCCGTGCTGGCCGATCTGGTCGACGGACTGGCCGGCCTGCCCGACAGCCCGGTCGCCCGGCTGGTCACGTCTCACCGTTTCGGGAAGTCGATCGGTGCACTGGCGGCCGCCATCCGGGACGGCGACGCCGACGCCGCGCTCAGTGTGCTGGGCGCCGCCGACGGGCACATCGAGTGGGTGGACACCGACCAGCCCGCCGGGGTTCTCCGGAAAGTTCTTGTGCCGCAGGCACTTGCTCTGCGC
This sequence comes from uncultured Mycobacterium sp., assembly GCA_964629725.1. Lineage (GTDB taxonomy): Bacteria > Actinomycetota > Actinomycetes > Mycobacteriales > Mycobacteriaceae > Mycobacterium. The sequence continues at coordinate 4,706 of CAZVST010000062.1, read as the reverse complement.
GAGGCGGCGGTCCTCGGCGACGGCGCAGAGGCACTGCGGACGTTGGAGCGCCACCGGATGTTGTGCGCGCACCGCCGCGGGCCGTTCGGGGTCGACCACTGGAACCGGCAGACCGAACGGTGGCTTGCCGAGCAGACCGACACCCCGCTGTGGCAGGCCTGGTATGTCGGGCGCCCGGTCCTGGTGACCGCCAACGACTACGGGTTGGGCCTGTACAACGGCGACACCGGGGTATCGGTGCTGCGTGATGGCGCCCTGCGGGCGGTGATGGCAGTGCCGAGCCCCGAGGGGACCGGCCTGCTGGAGTTCGCCACCAGCCGGTTGTCGGACATCGAGACCATGCACGCCATGACCATCCACAAGAGCCAAGGCAGCCAGGCCGACGAAGTCACCGTGCTGTTGCCGCCGCAGGATTCGCGGCTGCTCACCCGCGAGCTGCTCTACACCGCGGTCACGCGCGCCCGGGATAAGGTCCGGCTGATCGGCACCGCCGAACAGGTTCGCACAGCGATCGAACGGCGGGCGGTGCGAGCCACCGGTCTGAGCCGTCGACTCCAGGCCGCACCCTAGCCGTATGACGATCAAGCGGCGACGGAGGAGCCGCGATGAGGAATGCGGCGATCAGGACTAAGGCTGCGACCAGCGGTCAACTCCGGGCCCCTATACATAGCCCTTTGATCAATGGACCTTTGGCCCCCTTTCTCCTCAGGTAATCCTCGCATTTTCATTGGCGGCAGTTCAGGAAGACGGTCTTCCCGAACCGAAGTGGCCTTGAAGAGTAAGGGGAAAACAGATCATGGACAGCATTGCGGCACCGAACAAGCGGTGTGGTTCCCCCGAAATCGTGGAGGGTTTCCCTATGCCGCTTCCGGCTTGGTCTTGGATTCCCTGATCTCGTAGTTGACGGGTGATAACCCGTCGGCGGCGCTATGGAGGCGTTGGTGATTGTAGAAGGTGTAGCACCAGTCGATGACCACCGCCTGCGCATGAGCCGCATCACGGAACGTATTGCGGGACAACATTTCCCATTCCAGTGAGGAGAAGAACGCCTCCGCGGCGGCATTGTCGAAACACGATCCGACCCGGCCCATTGACTGGCGAATCCCCAACGTGCGGCACAGCGTGGTGAACGTATTGGCGGTATGGGTGGCAGCCGCGGTCGGTGTGGAAAATGACCCGCTCGGACTCCTCATCTGCCCAGATCGCTTGGCGGCCGCCACGGGCGGCCACGGCCATCTTGATTGCCGCACAGGCCAAGTCGGCATCCGGGTGCAAGCCCATGGCCGCCGACCCGGTCGCACAGCACGTCCGCCTCCTCCATGAAGTGCGTGGTCAGCAGAACGGTCATGTCGAATTCCCGCTACATGCGCTGCACCTGTGACCAAACACCCTCGCGCGCAATGGGATCCAGTACCACGGTCGGCTCGTCGAGAATCAGCAGGGAAGGCCGGGTGACCAGCGCCTGCGCCAGTTCCAGCCGGCGAACCATGCCGCCCGAGTAGGTCTTGGCCAGGTCGTCGGCGACATCGAGCAGACCCATGGACGCCAGAGCCTCGGTGACCCGGGCGGCCCGCTCCCGGCGCGGCACGTCGTAGAGCCGGGCCAGCCACTCGACGTTCTGCCGCCCGGTCAGGGCCGGCTCGATGGACACCTGTTGCGAGACGTAGCCCAGGTTGTAGCGGACGTCCATGGTCTGGCGGCGGGCGTCCAGCCCGAAGATCCGTACCTCGCCGCTCTGGATCGGGGCCAGGGTGGTCAGCAGCTTGACGACGGTCGTCTTGCCGGCCCCGTTGGGACCGAGCAATCCGAGGGTCTCGCCGACGTCGACGCGGAGCGTGAGGTCTTCAACCGCGGTGAAATCGCGGCACCGGTGGCTCAGGTGTCGGCAGTCGATGGCCGGCGCGGTCATGTCGGCTCAATCCGGCGCAGTGTCACCTCACCCACCATTCCACCGCGGAGGACCGCCGTCATGTAGGGGCCGGTGTCAGGATCCGGGCAGCGGCGTCGGCTGCACCCCGGGGGTGCCCAGCCGACCGGCCAGCCATGGCAAGGCGTCTTTGAATCCGTCTGCCGCCGAGGGGAAGTCGTGGCCTCCTGGGTATCCCACCACCGAGCATTCAGCGCCGTGTGCGCTGAGCAGTTCGCAGAGCTGGTGGGCGGTCTTGGCGTGGTCTTCGGAATAGGTGTCCCAACCGCTGAGAATCTCGGCGTCCGCCGAACCGGTGCCCGGCGGCCAATGGCGGGTGGGGATCTCGTCGGATGCCCCGACCCAGGCGGCGAGGTCGGCATAGTCGCGGCGCGCCTCGACGATCGTCTTGGGATCGAAGGCGGCCCACGCGTCGGCGTCGCCGCCGAAGAGTCGGGCGATGGTCTGCTGCTTTCGTCCGGCGTTGGGACCGAGTTGGCCGTCCAGATCGACGATGGTGCTGAACAGTTCGGGATGCCGCACCGCCAGGGTCAGCGAGCAGGTGCCTCCCGACGACCACCCCGCCAGACCCCAACTCGATGCTTTCGGACTGACCCCGAAGTTCGAGACCACATAGGGCACAACCTCTTTGACCACATGGTCGGCGGCGTTTCCGCGAGGCCCGTTGGCGCACTCGGTGTCGTTGGTGAACGTGCCGTTGGTGTCGGGGAACACCACGACGGGGGTGGCCCCGCGATGCTGCAGGGCGAAGGTGTCCAGGATGTCCAGTGCCCGGCCGGACTGCAGCCAGTCCGACGGCGTGCTCAGTTCGGCGCCGAACATCATCACCACCGGCAGTTGTGGGGGCTGATCGGCGGTGAACCACAGCGGTGGCAGGTACACCAACTCGCCCCGGTGGGGAAAGCCGGAGACAGCGCTCGGTGTGGTGATCCGGACGACGGTTCCCCGGGTCGGGATGACCCCGCTGCGGCGCATCTCGGCGAGCGCGCTCTGGTCGATCCATTGCGGCGACTGGCGCCCAGTGAGCCGCTGCCACGCGGTCTGCGCGGTGGGCAGATAGCCCAGCGAAACGTTGAGCACCGTGCCGGCGGAGAGAACGCACGCCGGGGCTGCCAACAGCGCGACCCGACGCCACCATGGCGAGGCCGGCCAACCGACCACCAGGACGGTCGCGGCGAATCCGGTCAGGCCGGTCCACAACCACATCCCCCAGGGGTAGACCGATCCCCAACCCTGGCTGTCGAACCACCAGCGCACCACCACCGTCGCCGCGACACCCACCGCAACGGCCACAGGCAGCCGGCTGAATCGCCAACTCCTGGACCGCCAGCCGGCACCGACGAGCACAGCCAGACCGGCCAGCGCCTGGATCGTGACGGGGAGCCATCCGTCGATCAACGAGACGCCGGTCTCGCCGCGCTCGACCGGGCCGTCGAGCACCGCGGGGCCGGGCGCGGGGGCCGGGGGCAACAGTGCCGGTGCGGGCGCTGCGGGCGGCGCCGGCGATGCGGGCGGTGCGGCCAGGGTCGCGCAGTCATTGGGCACCTGTTGTTCGCGGAGCGAGAGCGCGATCCAGTCCAGGACCCCCTGATCCACCGCGGGAGCAGTCTGGGTGCGAATGGTGATGCGGTCGCGCAGTGCGCACGCCGCAGCGATCGCCCGCCGGGTCCAGCCGGGCAGAGTCAGCGGGTCACGCTACCCGTAGGTGACGAGCATGGGCTGTTGGGCGGGCCCCTGCGGCAGGGTGGTCTTCTTGAGGTAGGCGTGCAGAACCGCCAGTGCCTCCGGGCTGGCGGGTCGCAGGTCGTCGGGCGTGATTCGGGCGCGGGCCGCGGCGCGGGCACCGTCGTCGCCAGGTTGGCAACCCAACAGCAGGTCCCAGTTCTCCTTGACCACTCCCCGGCGGTAGTCGCCGAGGTGGAAGTCGGTCCGGTACTCCGCCGCCAGCGCCGCCAGATAGGCGATGTAGGCCTGCTGCTGGGCGGGGGTGAGCGTCCCGGCGGCCGCGGCGTCGGCCAGCGCCGACATGTCGGCGGTCGGTGAGATGCTGACCGTGCCGCGAAGACTCTGCAATCCGTAGTTGTCGGCGAGTTCGTTGAGCGCCCACGTCGCCTGTCCGCCGTGGCCCTCACCGACGGCCGCCCAGATCGGCGAGGTGTCGGCCACCAGATTCTTGGCTGCGCGAACGGCGTCCATCAGGTTGTAGCCCGCCGTGGTGGAGTCCAGATACGGGTGGTACGTCCGCTGTCCGTCCGAGGGAACGCCCAGGCCCTGGTAGTCGGGTACCGCAACGACGTACCCGGCCCGGAGCAGGGCGCCGATCGCGGCGGAGGAGCGCGCCGTCGACTCTGTGGAGCGGGCACATTCGACGGTGGCTCCCGCGATGTCGGGCGCGTAGGCCACGACGTGGAAGCCGCCCTGCGGCGCGTCGCCCTTCGGCATGTCACACCGATCCGGTGACATGGGGGTTGGAGTCGTCGACACCGGAGCGCGAGACGTAGGTGATCCGCTGCATCGACGCGGCATCAGAGGGCAATGCCGGATCGGATCCGGACACCGTCTCAGCATGGATGACCGAGCCGGACTCGTAATAGTGAGCAGGCCCCGAGGTGCCACCGCCGCAGCCGGCGAGAAGCACCGCGATCAGGCCGGCCAGCAGGGCGCGCACCAGGCCCATCGACGACTCACCCCCGCTCTGTGGTTGACGCTTGCCGCTGATTGTCGCCGCCAGGGCATCGTCGGGCAGTGCGGAAGCGGTCACGGCGGCCCGATCCGGTGC
>CAZVST010000061.1:0-28904 GCA_964629725.1 uncultured Mycobacterium sp. | reverse complement strand
GCGAGCGCCATCCAGCACCAGACAGCTGCGCCCCTGTTAACTCGGAAGAGCCCGAAACCGACCCACGGAAGGGTCACAAGAGCCAAAAATCCGGGCTAATCCGAAAATGAAGGTGAGCTGACTTGGTTGTCAGGCGCGTTCAGTATCCGGATCAAATTCGCTTTAGAAGGACCCAAATCGCCCAACCGTGGCGATCCCTAGACGTCAAGTAGGCCGACGGGAAATGCGCTGCGGCGCTGATCGCCATCAGGCCGTAGCGTGCTTGTGGTGACGGCGCTAAACGCTCGAATGCCGCAGTGACAGTACCCTTTGATTGCCGAGAGCGCATTGCCCTGGACACGGCCAGGTATCTGGCAGCTTCAAATCGGGAGACAGGTTCCTCGCGATACTCGGCAACTTTCCATCCACGGCGACGCGCTGCCGCATGAAAGGCCGAATACTGCCAAGTTGAGATGTGGGTTGGGGGCATGTCAAATTCACCGCCAGCGTCCTCCAGCCTTATGGTGTTGACCCCATTTGGCGTCGATAGTGCCACCGCGCCATCCTCAGCTGTCAAGGCTTCAAACGCGTCGAATGCGCCGTCGATATCATCCAAGTGTTCGAAAACTTGATGGGCGCATACAACGGCATGGCTTGCCGGTGGAAGCTCTCGGAAATCGAGGCCGCAGACTTCCACACCGAGTTGCTCGAGTGATTGGCGGCCTTTGGTGCTGTACTCGGTAACGAAGAGCCTAGAGGGTTCCACGCCGTCTGCTATCAAGCCCCTCTGGAAGGCACCTTGACCGCCGCCGAGCTCAAGCACAGTTCCATTACTTGCCTTCACCAATTCTTTCGTCAATTGATATTCCCAACGCCAGCCAGGGTAAGAGTGGACGGAATTGGACCCAAACGCGAGCTCATAGAATTCGGGGGTGCCGGCTACAAAAGGATCTGCTGTGCGCAGTGCGCAATCGCTGCACTCCATAATCCGTGCTTCGTTTGAACGCCATAGTGCATCGATGCACTCGACCAGTCGCGCGTGGCGTTCTGGGTCGACCCATGGTCTGACGAAACTAACTGCAGATTCCGCTGAGCTAATCCGATGTTTCTCGCGACCCTTGTCAGACCCACACCCTGGACAGCGCCAGGGATCTCGCCGCAGAGAAGGGCTCGAATGGGCAGCGGTCATGCTCTTCCTCCACCGATTGTTCTGAAATACGACTCCTCTGAAAACATACAGGGCACGCGGCACCATCGAAACTATGGTTCCTTCACGGGAGTGCTAGCAAAAACAGTGAAACACCGGCCGGAACTCTTCCAGACCCCGCATTTTCAAACCCACCCGTTACCCAAACCCGCTGGCACTGTGAAGCATTTGCGCACCTCAGGCTTCCGGACGTTAATTACGATAGCCTACTGTACGAGCTCGAACGCGCCAGGTCGCAGTGGATGCAAGGACACCAGAAACCCCCGCCCCGTGCGTCGTCATCAAAACCCTGAACCGCCCGGGTTTAATGCACTCCCTTTTTTGGGGCGAAGCGCATCATGGCCAAGAAGTACGAGCCCGCGATCTCGTCGCGGTACCGGCCGGTATTGATCATCCCCGGTACGCTGAATTGTCCATTACGAGATGGGTTCTGCACCCAGATCAGCCAGCACCCCGCAGGGAATCGAGCTTGCTGGTGCTCAGCGGCCTCGACCAAGAACATGCCCTGAGCTTGGTTCAAACCCATATTTTCACTGTCCTGCGCCCACCCGACCGCAGCGTCGGCTTTCGCTCGTGCCTGCCCCAGTGATAGCCCTGCGTTGATTGCATCCCGGATCGTGTTGCACGCAACCCGGCCCAGAAACAAAGCCTGCGACTGCGGGATCGACGGACTGACTTTCTGCGCCACCTCGTTGTAAAACGAGTTCTCGTCGGCGCGGACTGGTGGAGCAACCAGACTTCCCGCCACCGCTACAGCGACAACCCCGCTGAGCCTAAACTAGCTGCCACGGACGCGAGCCTACGCGTCCCGTAATCGTTATCGGATTCTGATTCGAAGCGCAAATTCCGATGTTCTTATATAAACCGCTCTCTAGCGGGTCGGCCGCTCTGCGGGACCTGACTTATTCATGCTCTGCCGCGCCGCAGTTGACTCAGGCCGGCTGTCGTACGACGAAGCCGGCGCGGCCCGACTCACCGTAAACGCCCACTGCGCTTGAGCCCTGGCGTGGCGGCCACCTGCCCTCTGCCAGGGCCGGTGAAGCCTACCTAGGCAAGAGCGACAGTTTCTTCGTCCGCGAGTCCGACCCTCCTGAAGAGCGCGACGATGCGACCGTGACTGACGTCGACCAACTCAAAATTGTGTTTCAGCAAGAAGTTAGTGACGCTGGGCAGGGTACTTTCCTGGTCCGGCCCTCGTTCAAAACCCAGATCGGCTGAGATGAAATCGATCCTGTCAAGAATTTTCGTACAGCCTAGTAGGACCTCGGGTTCAGCCCCCTCCGCTTCGACTTTCAGCAAGCGTATGTTCGCATCCAAAACCGAGTCCAATCGCTTGGCAGGTATGGACACCTCATTTTCAATCTTAGCCGGTTTCAAGAACGATGAATCTGCGTTGTGTGGCGACATGTAGAACTCCAGTGTGCGATCCTCGTTCCACAGACCCAAATTTAAAGCAGTGGAGGGCTTCACGTTCTCCTGTAGGCAAGCGAATTCCGACGGCGAGGGTTCGATACCGATGTACTTGACATCGACATTTCGCTCGGAGAAATAAATTTGAAGGTCCCCGACGTTGGCACCGCAGTCAACAACCACGTCCCCATCTCGGAAGGAGACCTGGTCAAGGAGATATGCTCTTCCAATCGATAAACCGCGCTCGGAGATGCCGTTTCTGTAGCTGTTGTATCCTATCCATCTTTCGCGAAAGACCCGGGCGTACCTCTCCGACCGCGCTATATACAGCTGAGTAGATCGATCAAAATCAAACCGAACGTCGCCGCCTCCTATACGCGCCCTGAGAAGATTGAAAAAGAAACAGAACCACTTGGGGTCCAGCCGAAGAATGAGCTCCCGATATGCCGAATCAGCCAGACCTTGCAACCAGGCAACGGCTTCCGAAGCTTTGTTTCCGAATCTTCTCGTTCTCTGCACGTTTTTCTGAACTGCGCTGCTCATTGCAGTAGCCCCACTCGCACTCGCCCTTTTGTTTGTAGGTTGGACTTCCGTTCCAACCTGCTCGTTGAGCAGGACCGTGTTCCACACTCAGGTCCGCTTCGCTGTGCGATCATTACATCACAAGCGAGACCGGGTTCAGCTTGGACCACGGTTGGCCCACTCCTCGATAGTGAATAGCACTGGTTCTCATGGAGGCTCGGGCTATTGGATTTCGGCCAGGTGCCAGTCGGTCCGTTGGGCATCGCAGAACGAGGCTTCGAACTCTGTCGGTGGTGGTCGCCGAGATAGCTGTGCAGCCTGCTGGTGTTGTGCCAGTGCGCCCATCCCAGGGTGGCCAGCTCGAGGTCAGGTCTGGTGAGGTGATCCCCTCGTAGCGGACTCTGTTGCCCTACTTCGACCAGGGCGCGGGTTCCTGCGGCGTCGCCGTGGGCCTTGCGGGCCGCAGCCCAGAACCGGTCATGGTCGGCGGTGAAGGCCTTGGCCGCCCAGGCCCTGGAGAACCCAAATCTACCGATCAGGCACAGGCCCTATATCATATCCGGAGTCCTGAGGTCTGGTGAGGTGATCCCCTCGTAGCGGACTCTGTTGCCCTACTTCGACCAGGGCGCGGGTTCCTGCGGCGTCGCCGTGGGCCTTGCGGGCCGCAGCCCAGAACCGGTCATGGTCGGCGGTGAAGGCCTTGGCCGCCCAGGCCCTGGGCCGGTGCGGTCGCGCCGGACAGAGCGCCGAGCTTGCGTAGCAGGATCTCCAGATAGTGATCCTGGTCAAGGGATAAACGCGCCTCCGCAGAGCGCCAGAAGGCCGAAACCAGCGACGATGATCGTCCAGCCAAGTTGATCGGGGTCCAGACCACTAACCGCATCGAAGTAGATCCTGGCCGTCCGGCGAGTGTTCTGCGAATTGAAGAGGTGTGCGAACCAGAACAGCAAATTTGTGCCCGTGTACGTCAGTATGACTAGGACCCTGAAGATGACTAGGACCCTGAAGCTGAGAAGACGTGTCCTACGAGCGATCGCAAGCGCGGTGCAGATGCCAATCAGCGCAAGGGATCGCGAGAGCGAGAACGCGGGGATAAATGCTAGTCATGTTGCCGCAACCTTCAGTTAGGACAGTTCACTGCGATCATTCCCACGTGTTCAGCCCCGCAGCGCCCCTCAAGAGGTTCCGGCGAATCACTGTGTGCCGACTCCGCGGTAGCTCCAGCCCGCATCGCGCCATGACTGCTTGTCGAGGCAGTTCCGTCCGTCGACAATGCGACGAGAGCGAACAACATCGGCGAGGTCGGCCGGCTTCATAGAACGGAACTCGTCCCACTCCGTCAAGACCATTGTTACGTCGGCACTCTTACAAGCCTCGCGCACGGACGTCATGTAGTGCAGGGTCGGAAAATGCTTTCGCGCATTCCCGCAGGCCTTGGGGTCGTAGACGCTCACCGATGCGCCTTGGAGTTGCATCTGCCCCGCGATGTTCAGGGCAGGCGAGTCCCGGATGTCGTCGGAATTGGGCTTGAATGCTGCACCGAGCACCGCAACGTTGACACCAATGAGCGAGCCACCGGCCAACTCGCGGGCAACCTCGACGATCGCGGCGCGTCGCCTCATGTTGATGCTGTCGACCTCGCGCAGCAAGGTCAACACCTCATTGGCGCCCACTTCGCCTGCGCGCGCCATCAAGGCTCGGATGTCTTTCGGTAGGCACCCGCCGCCGAAGCCGATACCAGCGTTCAGGAACTTTCGTCCGATCCGATCGTCGTGGCCTATCGCGTCCGCCAATGCGGAGACGTCCGCGCCGGACGCTTCACAAATTTCAGACATCGCGTTGATGAATGAGATCTTCGTGGCCAAGAACGCATTGGCGGCGGTCTTCGCAAGCTCCGCGGTCTCCCGATTTGTCACCAGGAATGGAACTCCCTCGTCGATCATGCTGGAGTAGATCGACCGGGCGACTTCCTCGGCCCGTCCCGGCCGAGCTGTGTCAATACCGAGGACGATCCGGTCCGGATGAAGGGTGTCCTGCACGGCGAAACCTTCGCGCAGAAATTCCGGATTCCAGGCGATTTCGACGTCGCGGCCGGCGGGCGCCAGCGTGTTTGCGATTTTCGCCAGACGCGCGGCGGTGCCGACTGGGACGGTGGATTTCCCGAATATTACAGCCGGTTTGCGCAACAGCGGCGCAAGTTCATGAATGACGGAATCGACATAGGTGAGATCAGCGGAAAACTCACCTTGCTTCTGCGGAGTGGAAACAGCGATGAAGTGTGCATCCGCGAACTCAGCGGCTTCGGCGTAGGAGGCTGTGAAATGCAGATTCCCCGACCCGATAGCAGATTTCAGCACCTCATCGAGTTCCGGTTCGAAGAATGGCGCTTCTCCGGCGGAAAGCTTCTCCAGTTTGGCCGCATCGATATCGACGCCCACAACGTTGTGCCCCAGTGTCGCCATGCAGGCCGCATGTGTAGCACCGAGGTAGCCCGTACCGAAGACTGCAAGATTTAGTCCCATAACAATTTTGGACCGTTAGCCGCAGCTATGGTCGGTCCCAGCCGACCAAGCGCCTGCTATGCGGTAACCCCCTAACTCAGGCCGGAGCGTCTGACGTTGACGCCGTAATGCTACTCCGAGCGAACACGAGCGAATCACTTGAGGTCCGCGCCATTTCCGGCCGAGAGACAAGCAGACGATCATGGCGATGAATACGTTCAGTCTCGCTGGAATGAACCACCTGAGCAGTGGCGGCCACCACGCGGTAGCGTTGCCCCAGCCACTGCGAGATAGCGGTCTCCGTCGAGATCGCAGGGGCAGTCCAGCTCAACCAGCCGTGGCCTGCGGCTGAAATTTCCGGAGGCTGATAAGCATGTGTGGGATCGTCGGCCGACTGAACTTCGACGGTAGCCCCGTGGATGTGTTCGCTCTGACCGCGGCGCGGGACATGCTTGCCAATCGTGGCCCGGACGGCGCGGGCACGTGGGCTGACGGTCCAGTCGGACTAGCGCACCGGCGGTTGTCCATACTCGATCTCTCCGAACGTGGCGCTCAGCCGATGTCGAGCGCGGACGAATCCCTCGTCATTACCTTCAACGGCGAGATCTACAACTTCCAAGAGCTACGCAAAGAGCTCTCCGCAGCGGGATATCCCTTTCGGACACAGACCGATACCGAGGTGATCCTCGCGGCCTATCGCGAGTGGGGGGCTGACTGCGTCCAACGGTTCAACGGCATGTTCGCATTTGCGTTGTGGGACGTCCGCCGGCAGGTACTTTTCCTCGCCCGAGACCGAATCGGCGTGAAGCCGCTCTACTACTCGCTGGATCGTCGGCGTCTCGTCTTCGGCTCCACGTTGAAGGCCGTGACGGCTTTTGCAGACGTCTCACGCGAAATCTCGCCTGAGGCAACGGATCTCTACTTCCAGATGGCCTATATTCCGGCGCCGTACTCGATTTACCGCGCGGTGCAGAAGCTTGAGCCAGGGACGTGGCTTGAGTGCTCAACCGACGGCACGGCTCGCGCCGAGCGGTACTGGTCACTGGCACCGCGCGGAACCCGCGAAGTCACCAGAGCCAATGCGGTCGACGAATTGGAAGGTCTCCTAGATTCCAGCGTTCGCTACCGGCTGATCAGTGACGTTCCCGTCGGCGCCTTCCTCAGTGGCGGAATCGATTCTTCGATCGTCGTTGCTCTCATGTGCCGCCACGCCGATACCGTGCGGACGTTTACCGTCGGCTTCGCCGAGGCGGATTTCGATGAGTCAACTCACGCGCGCGAGGTGGCCCGGATGCTCGGCACTCGCCACGAGGAGCTCATCGTCGGGCCTAGCGACCTGCTGACTCTCGCCGAAGCCGTACCTGACCACTACGACGAACCGTTCGCCGACGCGTCCGCGATTCCTACGCTGGCGGTTGCGCAGCTTGCTCGAACCAAGGTGACGGTCGCGTTGTCAGGCGACGGCGGAGACGAACTCTTTGCGGGCTATCCGTATTACGACCACCTTGCTCGCCTCGACCCTTGGCGCCGAAGGGCCCGATTCGCTGCGCCATTGCTGCGCGCCAGCCACACCTTGCCACTGCCGCATCGCGCCTCCATGGGTCTTGCGGCTCTGGGCCAGACGACGACGAGTGAGCTGTACGCATACATGCGGGGGCCGCTCAAGACGCGCCCCTATCGGGGAATCGTCACCCATAACGCCGCAGGGGCGGCCGACTGGTTCGACGAGCGGCTTGCGTCCGATGTGCCGCAAGGCGGCCTCGTGGAGCGCCACATGGACCTTGACATTCGGTCATACCTGGTCGACGACATTCTGGTGAAGGTCGACCGAGCGACGATGGCGCACGGCCTTGAGGCTCGCAATCCGCTGCTCGACTACCGAGTCGTCGAATTGACGCGGGCACTGCCCGCACACCTGCACACCGATGCGTGCGGAAAGAAGCCACTACTCCGGCAAGTGCTTTCACGGTTCCTGCCCGCCGAGCTGTTCGAGCGCCCGAAACAGGGGTTCTCGGTTCCGATCCGGCACTGGCTCCGGGGTCCGTTGGAGTCCGCGCTTCGCGAATCCCTGAATCAGGGATGGCTGACTTCGAGCGGCTTTTTCCAGCCGGGGTCGGTCGAAGCGCTGGTTGAGGAACATATCAGCGGCCGTCGCAACCATGAATATTTCCTGTGGTCGATTTTCGCGTTCGAACAGTGGTACCGCCGCTACGGCTGAGCCGGCGCTCGCCGCTCCCTAGGCCTGTGCGCGCGCCCAAGCAAGCTGACGCGCGAGACCCTCGCGCAGGTCGATCCGCGGCTGCCAACCGAGCACAGAGCCGATCGCCGCAGTATCGCCGCCCGTCCGCGTCACGTCGCCAGCCACCGCTTCCTGACGGATAACCGAAACCTCGTGCCCGACAAGCCCTTCCAGGATTTCAAGCACTTCGTTGACCGACGCGTGCGAGCCGCCGGCCACGTTGAGCACCGTCCCCGGTTTCACCTCGCGCGTCGCCGCGAGCACGTTTGCCTCGACCACGTCGTCGACGTAGGTGAAATCGCGTACCTGCTCACCCGTTCCGAACACGACGATCTGATCGCCGCGAACTGCGGCCTGTGTGAAGCGCGTGAAGGCCATATCAGGACGCTGACCAGGACCGTAAACCGTGAAGTAGCGAAGAGAAACCGATGGGACGCCGAAATTCGTCGCGTAGAGCGTGCACAGGTGCTCTGCCGCCAGCTTTGTCACCCCGTAGGGGCTCACCGGCTGCGGCCGGTCCTTTTCGTTGGTCGGGTAGCGCTCAGCGTCGCCGTAGACGGACGAGGACGACGCGAAAACAATCCGCCGAAGGCTCTCCCTGCCGCGGCTGGCCTCGAGCAGCTTCTGCGTCCCAGCAATGTTGCAACGGGTGTACGTCGCGAATTCGGATCCCCACGATGCCCGAACGCCGGGCTGGCCCGCCTGGTGGAAAATGACGGTGATTCCATCGAGGAGCTGGTTGAGATCGGTCTCGTTGAGGTCCGCTTCAATGAGGTCAACTCCGGCTGAAGTGAGCGTCTCCGCCCGCGCTCTCTTAAGAGCAACATCGTAGTAATCGGTGAAAGAATCGATGCCCACAACAGCATGGCCTTCGTCGCGTAAGCGAAGCGCCAGGTGCGATCCGATAAACCCTGCCGCACCGGTTACCAATGCCCGCACGTCGACCTTTCCCGGCCTTTCATCGATGCCCGCAAATGGGCTCCCCATGGGACACCCACTGAAGGGCTTACGCTACCAGCGCTAGTAAAGTGGCGACCGGCTGGGAGGACGCGCGCGCCCGTTGGTTGTCGCATAGGCAACAGCCGATGAGTAGCAGCGAGACAGCGAATCCACGGAAGGCCCCGGAAACACATGATGAAACGGATCGCCAAAGGTCTGTCGGCACTCGCCGTCCCAAGTTACTGGCCGACGTTGAGACAGGGCGTCGTACCAGGCGTCGAACACGGTTCGGCGTTCGTCGGCCGCGAATTTGCCACGGTGCTCGACGTCGGTGCCAACAAGGGGCAATTCGCGGCATTCGCACGCCACCGCTGGCCGGCGGCACGGATCATCTGTTTCGAACCGCTGCCGGGTCCACGAGCCAGGCTGGAGACAGTGTTGCACGGAAGTGCCGAGGTACATCCGATCGCGCTGGGAAACTCCGAAGGCGAGGCGAACATGCACCTCGCCTCCCGCGAGGACAGTTCTTCCCTGTTGCCATTGGGTGACGCCCAGAAGGAATTGTTCTCGATGGATGAAGAGCGGCTTGTCGCCGTTCCAGTCCGCCGCCTGGACAGCATTGTTGGCGCGGGCGACCTGGTCCGCCCAGCCTTGCTCAAGATTGATGTGCAGGGGTTCGAATTCGAGACCTTGCAGGGGGCGACGGGCATCCTGGGAAGCCTCGACGCCGTGTATGTCGAATGTTCATTTGTTGAGCTCTACGTCGGCCAGAAGCTCGCCGCCGACGTCGCGGATTTCCTTCGCGGTTTCAGTCTGATCGAAACGGGTCGTTTCAACATCTGCCGGAAAGGAATTCAGGACGTGCAAGCCGATCTCCTATTCGAGCGTGAAGCCCGATGACGTCGAGTGGAGGTCCATCGATGTCCCGGATCGAAGGCGCGCGGGTACTGGTCACCGGCGGGTCGGGTTTCATCGGGCGCTCTGTCTGTCGGCATCTCTCCGCCGCCGGCGCCGACGTTCTGAATTACGACGTAAAGCTTTGGCATGGGCCGGATGCCGGGCCGCGCACCGTCGTCGGGGATATCGAAGATCCCAAGGCTCTCGACGCGGCATCTCGCAGCCACGACCCATCGATCTTCATCCATATGGCCGCTTTCGCATCCGTAACAGCAAGTACGCGGGACGATTTTTCAAGCATCTGGAATGGGACACGTGCTGCGGCAGAGGTTTTCGCGACTGCTGCTAATCCCGAACGGTTTGTCAACATCTCAAGCCAGGTCGTCATCCGGCCCGGCGTCGAGCCTAAGCACATTCGTGACTACGACCCTTACACGCCGTACGGGGACGCTAAAGCCGAGGCTGAGATTTTCCTCACCGATTACGAGCGCCCCTATCAGGTGATTCACGTGCGGCCGACCAACATCTGGGGTCCGCATCACCCTGCCTACGCGAAGTCGATCATGCGCTACTTGGCAAAGGGTTGGTACCTGCATCCGGTCACCGAAAAACCGGTTGTCCGCACCTACGGCTACGTCGACAACTGCGCCAAGCAGATCATCAGCGCGGCTTTCTCGGATCCTCTGTCCGACAACGACATTTTTTACGGCGGCGACGAAGCCATGGACTCCGCGGAATTCCTTGACGCCTTGTCGTTGGCGTTACGTGGGGCACCGGTCCGGCGTCTGCCGGTCGGGCTACTCAGACGCGCCGGCGAAGCCGGCAGCCTTCTTCAGCGGATGGGTCTGCCCTTCCCGCTTGATCGGGAACGTGTGATGCGAATGTCGACCGACTACGTCGTTCCGCTGGAACGAACCGAAAAGATAATGGCATTTCCCTCAACGCCGTTCGATGTCGGGATGCGGCGCACGGCAGAGTGGTACAAGGCGGGCGCGAAACCAGATTGGAACCCCGCACCCTGATGGCCTTCGGAAGCCGGGCCAGAGCCCGAAAACCACAGGTCCTCGCGATCGGCCCCTTCCCGCCCTTTGTGGGAGGCGCAGCCAAGAACACTGCGATCATCTGCAACGCGTTCGAGAAGCGCGGCGCGGACGTGCTCCGGCTTCCCACCAACAAGACGCGGGTCAGAGCAGAGCACACGCGGTCGGCAGCGATCTACGCCGACCGGACTTTGGGGTTCCTCGGCAATGTGAAGCAGATCGCCGCAGCACGCAGGGGAGCGGCCGAAGCAACCGTGTACCTGGTCCCGGACGGGGGTCTGGGCGTCGCCTTCTCTGCGGCCTACGCAAGAGCGGGAGTGCTGGGCTTTCCGCGTTTGGTCGTTCACCATCGCAGTTACAACCACGTGCGCACCAGATCCGCTCTCATGGCTCTGCTTATGCGGACCGCACCCGCCCGGACGATGCACGTATTCCTCGATCCCGTGATGGAGGAGAAGTTCAAAGAGGTCTATTCCGCGGACATCAGATCGATGTACGTCCCGAATGCAGCGACGTGCGACGTGGCACCCCCGATCGCCGGCGAAGTGACCGGGACGCACGGCGGGCTCACGATCGGATTCCTCAGCAATCTCGTCGAAGACAAGGGTTTCGACGTTGTCGCCGAGGCATTCCCGAAGCTGGCCGACAAACTGGGCCCCGAATGCCGATTCGTGATCGCAGGGCGACCAATCGGTGAAGTCAATGCTGCCCGACTCGAAGCCCTCAAAAACGCTCTCGGCGACCGACTTGAGTACTGCGGTGAAGTGTCGGGGCAAACCAAGACGGACTTCTTCCGGTCGTGCGACATTTTCGTATTCCCGACCCGGTTCAGTCAGGAGGCGCAGCCGAACGTCTTGTATGAGGCACTGGCCGGCGGTGCGGCGATTGTCTCGACCCGATGGGCGGGTGTCCCCTGGGTGCTGCGCGATACCGTTAGTCGTTTGATCGAGGCTGGAGCAGACCGAGCAGATGAGCTGGTCAATAGCGTCGGCGATCTCGTCGACTCCGGGGACCTGCGGTCTGCCCGCACGCACCAGACGACGGCGTTCCTGGCCAAGAAGTCCGATGCGGACGCCCGCTACTCCCAACTACTCGACTACGTGGTTGGCCCGGAGAGCTAATCCGACTATCAGTCACTCACCGTAATAACCCGTTCACGAAGCCCCTTTATCACATTTACTGGTCAGGGGCCGCTTTTCCGAGAGGCCACGCCCATATGGTTTGCTTGCTGACATGCGAGCTCCGCATCCCGCGCCTGATCAGTCTCGAATGAGGATCGTCGTCCACGACTTCTCCGGCCACCCCGGTCAAATCCAATTAAGCCGGGAGCTCGCGCGGCGGGGCCATGTGGTGGAACACCAGTACTGCCAATCGGTGACCACCGGCCAAGGGGCGACAACCCGCCGTTCGGAGGACCCCGAAACCTTCTCGATCAGGGGTATTTCGCTCGGCAGTGATTTCGCCCGCTACTCGCCGATACGACGCCTTGTCCAGGAAGCTCGCTACGGGTGGTCGGCCATCCGCGCCGCTTTGTCGATGCGTCCCGACGTTGCGGTGTTCTCCAACCTGCCGATGGTGCCGCTCACTGTGGCATCGCTTGCGTTGAAGCTCCGCGGCATTCCCTATGTGTTCTGGTGGCAGGACGTCTACAGCGACGCCATCGGGTCCATTGCGCGCCAGCGCCTCGGCCGCGCAGGTGGTGCGGTCGCATGGCTGGCCGATCGCGTCGAACGTGGATGCGCGCGGCGATCGTCAGCAATCGTGCCGATCACAGACGCCTTCGTCGATCAGCTCACGACGTGGGGCGTCGACTTGGACAAGGTAACCGTCATTCCCAACTGGGGTGCGCTCGACGAAGTACGTCCGCAGCCCCGCACGAATCCCTGGGCCACGGCGCATTCCCTCGACAAGGTCAAAGTCGTGATGTACACCGGCACCCTGGGGCTCAAACATGACCCATCGGTTATTGCGGAGTTGGCCAGGAACGTGCCTGACGATTGCCGGGTCGTGGTCGTGTCCCAAGGCATGGGCCGCCAGTGGCTCGAAGAACACTGTGCCGACAATCCCAAACTCGTTCTGATGGATTTCCAGCCGTATGACCAACTCCCTGACATGTTGGGAACCGCCGACGTGCTCGTCGCCATTCTCGAGAAGGATGCGAGCCGCTACTCGGTGCCGTCCAAGGTCTTGAACTACCTGTGCGCAGGTCGGCCGGTACTTGCCTTGTTGCCGTCCAACAATGCCGTCGCCGAGATCGTCAGATCGGTCGATGCGGGGATCGTGGTTCCGCCAGGCGACGACAAGGCGTCCGTGGCACTGGGTCGGCTGCTCTCGGACGATCAGTTGAGAGCCCAAATGGCTGCAAACGCCAGAGCCTATGCGGCCAGTGTCTTTGATGTGGCGAAGATCGGTGACAGCTTCGAACGCGTTATCCGCGATGCCGCCACGGTCGACAACCGAAATAAGCTTTCCACCGGAAAGAAATAACGGAGGTATTCATGAGCACCCGAGATGTATTGGTCGCCGGCGCTGGGGGTTTCATCGGGGGCCACCTTGCTCGGAAACTTGTTGAGCAAGGCGCGAACGTCCGCGGCGTGGACATCAAGCCACTCGATGAGTGGCACCAGCTTCCGTCTGGTGTCGAAGCACTGCAACTGGACCTATCGAGACTGCCCGACTGCGTCGAGGCCGTGGACGGTATGAATACCGTCTACATGCTGGCCGCCGACATGGGCGGCATGGGCTTCATCGAAACTCACAAAGCCGAGTGCATGCTGTCCGTACTCACCAGCACACATACGTTGGTTGCCGCACGGGATGCAGGGGTGGACCGGTTCTTCTACTCCAGTTCGGCGTGCGTTTACGCAGCCGACAAGCAGGTCGACGCGGATGTCACCGCCTTGAAGGAGAGCGACGCATACCCCGCTATGCCCGAGGACGGATACGGGTGGGAAAAGCTATTCAGCGAACGGATGTGCGGGCACTTCAAGGAAGATTTCGGCTTGGAAACCCGAGTCGCGCGGTACCACAACGTTTACGGTCCGGTAGGAACATATGAAGGGGGCCGCGAGAAGGCGCCTGCCGCGCTGAGCCGGAAGATCGCGGAAGCCGTGCTGAGCGGGAATCACGAGATCGAAATCTGGGGCGACGGTGAACAAACCAGGAGCTTCATGTACATCGACGATTGCGTAGAGGGCTCCATGCGCATCGCGAACGGGGACAGCGACAAGCCCGTAAACCTCGGCAGCTCCGAACTCGTCAGCATCAATCAGATGGTCGACATTCTCGAAGACATCGCGGGCGTCACGGTCAAGCGCAACTACAAACTCGATGCCCCATTGGGCGTGCGTGGCCGCAACAGCGATAACACGATGATCAAAGAAATCTATGGGTGGGAGCCCTCTACGCGGTTGGCGGACGGGCTGGATCAGACCTACCGATGGATCTACGCGCAGATGACCGCCTGATTGCACTCGGTGTGACAACGCCGCACGCGGCCCAAATGAAAAGTCAAGGGTGAAGTTCTGCACATTCTTTTCGTCTGCACGGGAAACATCTGCCGGTCCCCCCTGGCCGAGCGACTGGCCACCTTCTACGCAGAACAGCTCCAAATAACGGGCTTCACCGCATCCAGCGCCGGCACACGGGCCGTAATCGGGCATCCAATCCACGACGATGCGGCGGCGGTGCTCGGCGCTCTCGGTGGTGACCCATCGAACTTCAGAGCCCGTCAGCTGACCCCAAAAATCGCTTCATCTGCCGATCTTGTCTTGACCATGACACGAGAACACCGCGACGCGGTGCTCGAACTGGCGCCGCGCCAACTGCGGGCGACCTTAACCCTCAGCGAGGCAGCAAGACTCGCCTCAGAATCCGACGCGCTGGCGATCACAGACCTGCCGGGCCTACGGACCTGCCTCCGGGCCGACGAAGTCCATGACGTGCCGGATCCAATCGGGCAGTCTCCGGACTTCTTCGCCGACGTGGGCGGCTATATCGCCGACCTGCTCAACCCGGTGATCCGCCTCTGCCGAGAGAATCCGCACCTGACCTGAGCGCAATGGTGGATGATGTTGGCCAGCAACGCTGAGACGGAATCCGGTGAAGCCCAAAGATGAAAGGTTTTATGAGAGGATTGTGTTAACAACCTGAGACGTAGCAGAATAACGGATGGTCTGAGTTTGCGGACCTGCGCTCTTCTAGGGGAGGCAATAGTGACAGCGGTAAACGATCCTCAGCAGTTGGCGGCTACGCCAGTTGGATCGGTCGACCTTGGCCCTGTGCGCTCGTCGAGTTGGCAGACCAGGTACGGCCGTCGGCTGATGGTCAGCGACTTCGCCAGCATCGCCTTCGCGGTCGGTTTGGCCCAGGTCTTGCGGTTCGGATGGCCGCCGGAAGCGCAGCAGAGCTATCTTGCGGGGACAGCTCAAAACTACGTCATGGTGTCGGTCGGTCTGGCCCTCGGCTGGATCGCGACTCTCACGATCAACCAATCCCGTTCACCCCGCATTATCGGCTCTGGGGCAGAGGAGTACCGGCGGGTGGTGGTTGGCACACTCTCCGTGTTCGGCAGCCTGGCGATCGTCTCGATGTTGTTTGTACTGCAGTTTGCCCGCGGCTATCTGTTGATCGCCTTGCCGACGGGCCTCGGTTTGCTTCTATTGACTCGATGGCTTGCCCGACGTGTGCTCACAAAGACTCGTTTGAACCATGGCCGATGCATTACGCGCGTCCTCGCTGTTGGCAACGCATCGGCTGTCCGCGACCTGTCTGAGTCACTGGCGCGCGAGCCATGGTCGGGGTTCGAGGTCGTCGGGGCCTGCGTGACCGGCGCTTCCGGACAGAGCCAGCTTGAGGTGCCGGGCGCCGGGACGATTCCCGTCTTCGGCAACGAGTCCGCGATCATCGGCGCCCTGACCGTCACCGGCAGCAAGGCCGTCGCAGTCACGGCCACCGAACAACTTGACGGGCGGGGAATGCGTGACCTCTCCTGGGAGCTCGAAAAACTCGACGTCGATCTGCTCGTCTCGCCAGGAGTAGTTGACGTCGCCGGCCCTCGGCTGCAGATGCGCCCTGTCGCCGGACTGCCACTTATCTATATGGATAAGCCGCAGTACCACGGCGCGAAACGCTTTGAGAAGCGGTTGTTCGACGTTGTGTTTTCGGGAGCAGCACTGCTGTGCGCACTCCCCCTCATGGTCGCGATCGCCGTAGCGATCAAACTCACGAGCAAGGGTTCAGTCTTCTATCGCCAAGAGCGAATCGGGCTGAACGGTGACGCTTTTGAGATGATCAAGTTCCGGACGATGGTCTCCGGTGCCGACAAGATGGTCGATAACCTCGTACACCTCAACGAGAGCGAGGGCGGAGTGCTGTTCAAGATTCGGGACGATCCGCGAGTTACGTCGGTCGGCCGAATACTGCGCAAATACAGCCTTGACGAACTTCCGCAGTTCATCAACGTGCTGCGGCGTGACATGAGCGTAGTGGGCCCGCGGCCACCGCTGGCTTCCGAGGTCAAGACTTACAACGACTACGCGAAGCGACGCCTGCTGGTGCGCCCGGGTATCACAGGGCTGTGGCAGATCAGTGGACGCTCCGAACTGTCATGGGAGGATTCGGTTCGACTCGATCTGTTCTACGTTGAGAATTGGTCCATGGTCAGTGACCTTCTCATTGCGGCGAAGACCGCCAAGGTGGTTCTCACTCATTCCGGCGCTTACTGATTCGGGAAGGCCCGCCGCTCGATCCCCCGTAATGCCGGGGACCGCGGAGGACCATCCAGGTCCGGCGATCAGGCAGGTATGGTGGTTTCGGTCATCTCACATGTACGCAAGAAATGCGGCTTTTGCCGTGGAGAGAAATAGGGGAACAATGCGCCCAGCGGAGTGGGGAAAATATGCGGTGTATCGAACCCCTGGATTGCGGCGACTCATGGCGCCCAAATATGGCTACAAGGTCGATCCCGGCGAACTCTGCGCGATGATCGAACTCATCAACGCCACCCGCAAGTCGGGCGCAGCGGTCGCAGAGATCGGCGTTGCCAAGGGTGAAACGTCCGTCTTCCTGCTTGAGCACCTCAAAACCACGGGTGACGAACGGACCCTCCACCTCTTCGACACATTTTCGGGATTCACCAACACCAGCATTGACTACGAAGTCAACACCCGCCGCAAGTCGAAGCGTGATTATGACGCATTTCGTTACGGTGACGAGGACCGATTCAAACAGAATCTTGTGGAGCTCGGATACACAAGATTCAAGACGACGCAGGGTGACGCAGCATCTTTCGACTGGTCGTCATTAGGTCCGATTGGGGCCTTGCTTTTGGATATCGACCTCTACCAACCCACCATCAAGGTTCTTGAAGCCGCTTACCCCCACCTCGTCCCAGGTGGCGGGATTGTCGTAGACGATTGCCTGGCGGACACTCCATGGGATGGTTCCCTACAGGCATATGAGGAGTTCATCGCCCGCCATAACCTGCCCTTTGAACGAGTCGGCCAGAAAGGCGCAGTGGTTAGGGCTCCCGCTGGCTGAGAGACCGCGAAAACCGGGTTACCAGGCCGTCTCACGCGGCCGGCATAGGCTTGCTGGGCGATCAACCCGGCTTCGCCGGGTTGGAACCGTGCTTTCGGCTGCAACGCTACTGTTCTCCGCCGTCGGTCTGGTGGTCCGGGCTCAGCCCGTCTCCAGCATTCCGCGCCTCGTCCTGGCTGTCGGTGCAACCTTCATCCCTCTTGTTGCCGTCGTGGGCCTGGTGTTGGCCCTTTTGTGCCGACGCATAGCGCTGGCGGTGATCGGCGCTTTCCTTGTCACCGCGACTGCAGCCATCCAGGTCAACTGGTACTACGGGGGCCAACGTGCCGAGATCGGCCCGTTCACCGAGATCCGTCTTTTTTCGGCCAACCTTCGCATCGGGCAGGTTGATGAACACGACCTCATTCGCATTGCCGAGCAATCGGCTGATGTGATCACCGTGATGGAGTTGACCCCGGATTCGGTCAAGCGGCTGGAACGGGCGGGTCTGGACAAGACGTTCCCGCACTCCTGGCTGGTGCCAATGGAGGGGGCCGGCGGCATTGGGCTCTGGAGCCGCTATCCCATGCGGCGGGTCAATGTGACGCGACACCGAGGAGTCACGATGCCGGCAGGCTGGCTAGAAGTTCCGGGCGCCGAGTTGAATCCCCTGGTGGCCAGCATCCACGTTATGTCCCCGGTTGCAGGCGACGCGAACACCGTCGATGACTGGAGCCGCAGCATGGCCGGCGCTAAAGCCCAATTGAATACGTTCGCGAGCGCCGCGGGACAGGCCGCCATCATTATTGGGGGCGACTACAACAGCACTCCGGACATGCGACAGTTTCGCGACCTGCTCACCAATGGCTACCGCGATGCTGTAGAACAAACGGGCTCCGGGTTCGCACCGACATTCCGTGCGGACACCTTGGCTCCACCGGTCATAACGATCGACCACGTGCTAACCCGGAACGCAGCCGTCTCCTCGATCCACACCATCACTGTCAAGGGATCCGATCATCGCGCACTACTCGCAAGGATCCGCGTACCACTGGCTCCAACCTCTTAAAAAGAGTGCTAAACCATGTTTGGACGTTTCTCCCTGAACTACTCCTCGGTGAAGTTCCGCGTCACCGACGGATCCACCGGAATACCAGGCCCGGTGGTGGTCGACACAGTCACCTTCTTGAGGTAGCGGCCCTTCGACGACGACGGCTTGGCCCGCAGCACCTCATCGAGCGCGGCACCGTAGTTCTCGGCCAGTTTCCTCTCGTCGAAAGAGGCCTTACCGATGATCAGGTGCAGGTTGGCCTGCTTGTCGACACGGAAATTGATCTTGCCGCCCTTGATGTCCTGCACCGCCTTGGCCACGTCCGGCGTGACGGTACCGGTCTTCGGGTTCGGCATCAGACCACGCGGGCCCAGCACGCGGGCGATCCGGCCCACCTTCGCCATCTGGTCGGGGGTCGCGATCGCGGCGTCGAAGTCCAGGAACCCGCCCTGGATCTTCTCGATCAGGTCGTCGCTGCCAACCACGTCGGCGCCGGCAGCGATGGCCTGCTCAGCCTTCTCTCCCACCGCGAACACCGCGACGCGGACGGTCTTACCGGTGCCGTGCGGCAGGTTGACCGTGCCGCGGACCATCTGGTCGGCCTTACGGGGATCGACACCGAGGCGGATGGCGACCTCGACGGTGGCGTCCTGCTTCTTCGAGGAGGTCTCTTTGGCCAGCTTCGCGGCCTCCAACGGGGTGTACAGCCGGGTCTTGTCGACCTTCTCGGCGGCTTCCTTGTAGGCCTTGCTGTTCTTGCTCATTGCATCTCCTTGGTTGTGATGGGAGTCGTGGTTCAGTACGGGCCGAAGCGGGCCCTCCCACGTCGACGCCAAGGTGGCGCCGAAAAAACTACTCGACCGTGATGCCCATCGATCGGGCGGTACCGGCGATGATCTTCGCGGCCTGGTCGACGTCGTTGGCGTTGAGGTCGTCCTTCTTGAACTCGGCGATCTCCCGCACCTGGTCCCAGGTCACCTTCGCGACCTTGGTCTTGTGCGGTTCGGCCGAGCCCTTCTGCACGCCGGCGGCCTTGAGCAGCATCCGCGCGGCCGGCGGGGTCTTGAGTTCGAAGGTGAAGCTGCGGTCCTCGTAAACGGTGATCTCGACGGGGATGACGTTGCCCCGCTGATTCTCCGTCGCGGCGTTGTAGGCCTTGCAGAACTCCATGATGTTGACGCCGTGCTGACCGAGCGCGGGACCAACCGGCGGGGCCGGGTTGGCTGCCCCGGCGTTGATCTGGAGTTTGATCTTGCCGGTGACTTTTTTCTTCCTGGGGGCCATGACGTGGGTGTTCCTTTCTTACAAGCGTGAAGTGGGCTGGCGCGCCAGCGTGATTGGGCCGAAGCCCCAGTTAGATCTTGGCGACCTGGTTGAAGGTCAGTTCGACAGGTGTTTCGCGACCGAAAATGCTGACCAGCACCTTGAGCTTCTGCTGCTCGGCATTGACCTCGCTGATGGATGCGGGCAGCGTCGCAAACGGGCCGTCCATCACCGTCACCGATTCGCCGACCTCGAAGTCCACCAGGATCTCCGGACGCGCCAGGGTCGCCTCGCCTCCGCCGGCAGCGGCGGTGCTGGCGGCAGCCTTGCCGGCCTTCTTCGCCGCTCCCTGCGGTAGCAGGAACTTCACCACGTCGTCCAGTGAGAGGGCCGTCGGCCGGGACGTCGCGCCGACGAAACCGGTCACTCCCGGAGTGTTGCGGACAGTCGACCAGGAATCGTCGGTGAGATCCATGCGGACGAGAATGTAGCCCGGCAGAACCTTGCGGTTGACCTGCTTGCGCTGACCGTTCTTGATCTCGGTCACTTCCTCGGTCGGCACCTCCACCTGGAAGATGTAGTCGCCGACGTCGAGGTTCTGCACGCGGGTCTCGAGATTGGCCTTCACCTTGTTCTCGTACCCGGCGTAGGAGTGGATGACGTACCACTGACCCGGCTTGGCGCGCAGATCATTCTTCAGCGCGGTGGCAGGGTCGAGCTCCTCTTCGGGAGCCTCCGCCGTGGCCCCCTGATCGGACGCCTGGGCCGTAGCGCCCTCTTCGGCCGCAGCGTCCGGCGTCACCTCGTCGATGACATCGACGGCGGCGTCACCCACGGGCGCTTCGCCTTCAGGGTTCGTCACGGTAGTCAGTCCTCTCTTACGAACGTTCGATCACTTGTTGCCGAAAACCAGCAACACCAATTTGGCCAGGCCGAGGTCCACCACGCCGATCAGGGCCACCATGAACACCAGGAACGCCAGGACCACCCCGGTGTAGCTGACCATCTGCTTGCGGTTGGGCCAGATGACCTTCCGCATCTCTGCGACAACCTGCTTGAGGTAGGTCCAGACGAACAGGATGGGGTTACGGGTCGGGCCGTCGCTGCCGGCTTTCTTGAGCGCCTTCTTCGCCTTCTTGCCGTCCGCATCGTCGTCGATGCCGAGGTCTAGGGCCGAGGTCTCCAGATCGTCGATGTCGGCCAGCGCGGTGGCTCCGGCCCGCTGCCGCGACCGCTTACCGGTCGGCCGCAGCGGCTGGGTCAACGCAGCGGTGTTCTCACCAGCGCCGCCTGCGGCGTCGGCACTATCGCGCTCGTCGCTCACCGCACGCTCCTTCGTCGTCTGTTCCGGGCCTTGCCCTGAGTCTATTCAGTTGAGCAGGGGCGACAGGACTTGAACCTGCAACCTGCGGTTTTGGAGACCGCTGCTCTGCCAGTTGAGCTACGCCCCTCTGGCGGCAACCGAAGGTTCACAATGCTCACCCTTGGTCGCCACCGTGAAACTCGCCCACACAATTCACGCGCTCCCCAAATCGGTCCAGCCGAACCGACGGACAGCGCGCTTACGTGGGAGAATCCCGACGTTCGAGTGTAGCGCGAGACCCTTTGGAGTTACTAATCGTGGGTGACGGGCTTGCGCAGGACCTGCCCGGTTTCCGGATCCCAGCCGGCCGAGATCGAATTGTCGCCCTCGTGCCCCATCAGGGTCGTGTAGGCCACCATCAGGACCTCGCCGGTGTTCTCGTCGGTCAGGACGTTGCGTGAGGTCACGATGTCGGCGCCGAACCGCTCGTCGACCGAGTCGATGTACATGGTGGCCCGCACCACATCGCCCTCCACAATCGGCCGGTGGAAGGTGAACTTCTGGTCCACCTGAACGATCTGCATGGTCTCAAAACCCACGTCGACGTGCTGGAAGAAATGCCGTTGCGTCATCACCGCGATGATCGAAACGAACGTCAACGGCGCCACCAGACCGTCGTAGCCCAGCTTGGCGGCCGCTTCAGGATCGATGCTGACCGGGTCGTTGGCCTTGACCGATTTGGCGTACTGGCGGATCTGTTCGCGGCCCACCACGAAGGGATCGGGGTAACGCCAGACCATTCCGCGGATGTCGGTTTTGAGCGCCATGATTCAGGCCAGCTTCGCAATAGCCACGGCGCGGCCGAAGATCTTCTTGCCGTTGTGGGTCGCGGTGATCGCGATCGTCACCTTCTTGGCCTCGTCGTCGACCGACTTGATCCGGCCGGTGAACTCGATGTCAGCCCCGACGCCGTCGTTGGGCACCGGAACGATGGCGGTGAAGCGGACGTTGAACTCAGTGACGGCACCCGGGTCACCGATCCACTCGGTGATGTAGCCGCCGCCGAGGCCCATCGTCAGCATGCCGTGAGCGATCGCAGTGTCAAGACCGACCTGCTTGGCGATCTCGTCATCCCAGTGAATCGGGTTGAGATCGCCGGAAACACCGGCGTAGTTCACCAGGTCCGCCCTGGTCAGGGTGATGGTCCTGGGCGGCAACTCGTCGCCGACCTTGACCGAACTGAACTCACGCAGCGCCATCGTTAAAGCCACTTTCTCCACTGTCGTCACTCCGCCCGGCAAGCGTCGTGTAGGTCTCCTGAACCGTCTCACCGTCCTGGTTGGTGACGACGACTTTGTTGACGATGATGTCTGTACCATGCGCCTGCCGGACGTCGTCGACATAGACGTCGCAGTACAGCGTGTCGCCGGCGGTCACCGGTTTGGAAAACTTCAGCACCTGGTCGACATGGACGATCTGCTTGTCGGTGATGCCGATGTTCACATGGTCGAAAAACGCGGTCTGAGCGGCGTAACCGAGTACCGAGATGAAGGTCAGCGGCGTCAGGAGTCCGTCGTAACCCAGTTCAGCGGCGGCCTCGTCGTCGAAGAACGCCGCATCGGTGTTCTGCACCGCTCTGGCGTATTCGCGAATCTTCTCACGCTCGACCCGGTAGTAGTCGGGATACCGATAGTGGGTACCGACCAGGTCCTTCGATAGAGCCACAGCTCAGCGGGACTCTTTGTGGCCCTGATGCTTGCCGCAGTTGGGGCAGAACTTCTTCAATTCCAGCCGGTCGGGATCGTTGCGGCGATTCTTCTTGGTGATGTAGTTGCGGTTCTTACACACCTCGCACGCAAGGGTGATCTTCGGCCGCACATCTGTACTTGACGCCACGTCAACTGCTCTCTTTCACGTTCGTTCGTCTGCGTAGCGGTGGGGGGGCTCGATCCCCCGACCTCACGATTATGAGTCGTGCGCTCTAACCAGCTGAGCTACACCGCCGTGCCGGCGCCGCCGCCGATTCAACGACGTTCACCGAGCCCCCTAACGGAATCGAACCGTTGACCTTTTCCTTACCATGGAAACGCTCTACCGACTGAGCTAAGGGGGCCTGGCCCGCGCGGCGGGCCTTAGAGAGACTACAGCGTGCGGATCGGAGCAACCAAACCGCTGCCACGGCCTCCGTTAAGCCTGGAGAATCCTGCGCGGTTGACTAAAACTGACACGAAGGTGAGGAGCACCATCCGTGCACATCCTGTTCGTATGCACCGGAAACATCTGCCGCTCGCCCACCGCCGAACGCCTCGCCGCCGCGTACGGCTCTGCATTAGAGATCGCCAACTTATCGGCATCCAGCGCCGGCACCCAGGCGGTGATCGGCAGTCCGATGCATCCCGACGCGGCACGCGTCCTCGCAGACCTGGGCGGCGACCCCGCTGGATTCACAGCGCGCCATCTCACGCCCAGGATCGCCTCAAACGCCGACCTCGTTATCGCCATGACTCGCGTCCATCGCGAGGCAGTGCTCGAACTGGCACCGCGCCAACTCAGCCGCACCTTCACCCTGATGGAGGCGGCCCGACTGGTTTCGGAGTGCGGCGCCGAAGACGTGCGGAGCCTCGCGGCACTGCGATCGCGCCTGGGGCGAGACGGCTTGACCGACATCCCGGATCCGATCGGACAAGATCCGCAATACTTTGCCGACATCGGTTCGATGATCGCCGCGGCGCTGCGTCCCGTGATGATGCTCTGCCGGAACAACTCCGGCGACAGCGCATAGGGTTGTCCCATGGCATCGACGGACCGGCTCTACTTCCGCCAATTGCTGAGCGGACGGGATTTCGCCGCCGGCGACATGATCGCCCAGCAGATGCGCAATTTCGCCTACCTCATCGGTGACCGGGAGACCGGCCAGGCGGTGATGGTCGATCCCGCCTACGCCGCCGGCGAACTGCTCGACACCCTCGAGGCCGACGGCATGAATCTGACCGGCGTGCTGGTCACCCATCACCATCCCGATCACGTCGGTGGGTCGATGATGGGATTCACCCTCAAGGGACTTGCCGAACTGCTGGAGCGGGTCAGCGTGCCAGTGCACGTCAACACCCATGAGGCGCGGTGGGTTTCGGGCGTGACGGGAATCCCGATGAGCGACCTGACACCCCACGATCATGGCGACAAGGTCGCCGTCGGTGACATCGAGATCGAGTTGCTGCACACCCCGGGCCACACGCCGGGAAGCCAGTGTTTCCTGCTCGACGGCCGGCTGGTGGCCGGCGACACCCTCTTCCTGGACGGCTGCGGGCGTACCGACTTCCCCGGCGGTGACGTCGACGAGATGTATCGAAGCCTGCAGCAGTTATCCACGCTCTCCGGCGACCCCACCGTGTTTCCGGGCCACTGGTATTCCGCCGAGCCCAGCGCCAGCCTCGAACACGTCAAGCGCAGCAACTACGTCTTCCGGGCGTCCAACCTGGATCAGTGGCGCGCGCTGATGGGGGCCTGAGTAACCTCATCGGCGACGAGCAGCAGGGGACAGACCCCCCAGTCTGAAGGAGCAACCATGAGCGTCAGCTATCGCCGGGATGAATCGATCGCGGTCATCACCATGGACGACGGCAAGGTGAACGTGCTCGGCACCGGCATGATGGCCGACATCAACGGCGCCCTCGACCAGGCCGAAGCCGACAGCGCGGCGGCCGTGGTGCTGGCCGGGAATAACCGGGTGTTCAGCGCAGGATTCGATTTGAAGGTCTTCCAGTCGGGCGACGCCCAAGCCTCCATGGACATGCTGAAAGCGGGATTCGAACTCTCTCACCGTTTGCTCTCCTTCAAGACGCCGGTGGTGGCCGCAATCACCGGGCACGCCATCGCAATGGGTTCATTCCTGGCCTGCAGCGTGGACCATCGAATCGCGGCCCCGGGCTACATGTTTCAAGCCAACGAGGTGGTCAACGGGATGGTGATTCCTTACCCGGCTCTGGAGGTCATGAAGTTGCGACTTACCCGCTCGGCCTACCAGCAGGCCGCTGGTCTGGCCAAGGTCTTCCTCTCTGATACCGCACTCGCCGGCGGCTGGATTGACGAACTGGTGATGGCCGAACTCGTCATGGAGCGGTCCTGCGAAGCTGCCAAGGAGTTCGCCACCACTCTGAACGCGCGCGCGCACTACGGCTGCAAGATGCGCGCCCGGCAGGAGACCTTGGACGCGATGCGGCACGGTATCGACAACATTCACACCGAATTCGGGCTGTCCTGAGCCGCTTCGCCGGCCGCGTCGCGGTCATCACGGGCGCCGGCGCACCCGACGGCATCGGAGCCGCGGTGGCCCGCGAATTCGTTGCCGGTGGCGCGCGGGTGGTGCTCGGCGCGACGTCCCCGCGGGTGCACGACCGGGCTGCGGAACTCGGCGAGGCCGCAGTCGGTGTCATCGGCGATCTGACCGACGAGCATCACGCCGACGCTCTGGTCCGCGCGGCGCTGGACCGTTGGGGCCGGTTGGACATCCTGGTCAACAACGCCGGGATGACCTCGGTGGCCACCGGTTGGGACGCCGATTCCGACGTCTCCGGGCTGACCCTGACGCACTGGGATGCCGCGATCGCCCGCAACCTCACGACAGCTTTTCTGATGTGCCGCGCGGTGGTCCCGACTATGACAGCTGCCGGCTACGGACGCATCGTGTCCATCGGTTCGACGACGGGAACCGTCAATGCGATGCCCGGCCAGTCGGGCTACACCGCCGCGAAAGCCGGCCTCGTGGGGTTATCCCGGGCGCTCGCACTTGAGGTCGCCAACAAGGGTGTGACGGTCAATGTCGTTGCGCCAGGCTACGTTTCGACGGGTTCGCAGTTGGACTTCGAAGCCGCGGCCGCTGCGGCGGGACCGATCGGACGCAGCGGAACCCCCGCCGAGATCGCGGCCTGCGTGGCGTTCCTGGCGCACCAGTCGGCGTCGTTCGTCAGCGGCGCGGTACTGGTGGCCGACGGTGGGCACGGCCTCCCGGAGACCTGGCCGCGACCGTGACGCAGCGCTCAGGACCGCTCGCCGACCCAACGCCGTGCCTCATCGACATCGCCGGCCGGGAAATGCTTGATATCAGCCGAAATGAAATGGGACGCCAGGTGTTCGGCCACGTCGCCGAGGTGTGAGTCGGTGACGACCGCGATCTTTTTGACGTGCTGATGGTGGTCGCGGACGAAGCGCAGGTGGGTAACCAGCGCACCGAAGCTGTCCCACCCTGGGAAACGGGGGGCCTCGACGATCAGCCCGTTGAGATCGCCATGCTCCTCGATCTGCGGGTCGACCACTTTGGCGAGGTCTTCGAAGTCGCTTTTGTCCAAGGCGGACTCCGGCCGGATGGTAAGGACAGCGGTCGCGGGGTCGAGGTGGTAATCGATCATGGCTGCCATCCTCGGCCGATCAGCAGGGGCGCAGGCAGAGCACAAAGTCCTTAAAGCCGGGCCTCCCAGTCCAGGAGTCGCCGGACCAACTCCGGCCCGGCATCCTCCTGGATGAAGTGGCTGGCTGTGATCCGGGCGTGCGGTTGGCCCGCCGCACCGGGAATGTGGCCAATCAGGGGTTTGTCGGCCTTCCCGAGGATGGGATCGCGGGAGCCGAAGACACAGAGCACCGGTTTCTCCCAGCGCCCCAACACTTCCCAGGCGGCTCGGTTGCCCGGGATGGCCGGGTCCGACGGCGAGGTCGGCACCAGTTGCGGGAAGGCGCGGGCTCCCGCCTGATAGCGCTTATCGGGGAACGGGGCGTTGTAGCCGGCGCGCACAGCGGCGGGCACCTTGTGGACAGTCCCACGGTCGACGAGCCACCCTGCGTCGAACCACGGCGTGTACTTGGCGAAAGCGCGCCAGATACCGAAGACCTTCGGCGTAGGACGATCCGCCGTGGGGAGAAATCCGTTGGCAATGAACAGCTTTGCGAAACGGTCAGGGTTTTCCGCGGCGACGCGTAGGCCGATCAGCGAACCCCAGTCCTGCACCACTGCCGTCACGTCGCGCAGGTCCAGCGCTGTCAGCCAGGCCGTCACCCAGTCCACATGCCTCTGATAGGTGTAATCGGTCAACCGAAAGGGCTTGTCGGAACGGCCGAAGCCGATCAGATCAGGAGCCAGCACTCGATGGCCGGCGTCGGCGAGCGGCCCAATCATGGTGCGGTACAAGTAACTCCAGGTCGGTTCACCGTGCAGAAGCACCACCGGGGCTCCGTCGCGCGGACCTTCGTCGACGTAGTGCATACGCAGCGGATCAGCAACCCCACTGGCCGTGACGTCGACGTAGTGGGGCGCGAACGGGTACCCCTGCAGATCGGCGAATCGGGAGTCGGGTGTGCGCAGGATGTCCACGTGTTCTATCTAAGCAGTGACGCCTACCTCAGCAGTGTCTGCCCGGAGCGCACCCAGATGTCCCCGTCGAGGTGACCGGGCAACGTGGCCTCCGCCGCGACGAACTGCGGATCCTCCCCGGCTTCGGCCTGCAGGTGGTAGTCGCGCAGCGCGGCGAATGCCCACTTGCCCAGCAGCACGATGGCGATCAGATTCACGATGGCCATCAGACCCATCGAGATGTCCGCGAAGTCCCACACGGTGGCCAGTTTCGCGACGGCGCCGATCGCGATCGCGACGAGCACCGCGATCCGGAAGATGGTGAGGCCGCGTTCGTTGACACCGAGGAAGAACAGGTTGACCTCGGCGTAGACGTAATTGCCCAACACCGAGGAGAACGCGAATACGAACACCAGGACCGTCATCAACCAGGTGGTCCACGACCCCAGATTGGCGGCGACCGCCGAGGCCGTCAGCGACGCGCCGGCCATCTTGGTGGGGGCGTGCGGATCGTAGATCTCGGGCCCCGACACGAGGATGATCAGCGCTGTCGCCGTGCAGATGATCATCGTGTCGACGAAGACGCCGAGGGACTGGATCAGCCCCTGCTTCACGGGGTGCGACACGGTGGCGGTGGCGGCGATGTTGGGGGCGCTGCCCATGCCGGCCTCGTTGGAGAACAGTCCGCGCTTGACGCCGTTGAGCATGGCGGCCGCGATGCCACCGGTGAAGCCGCCGGCCATCTGCTGCAATCCGAAAGCGCCACCAATGATCTGGGAGAACGCGTGCGGCAGGTTGCCGATGTTGAGCGCGATGATCACCAATGCCAGCAGCACGTAGGCCAGCGCCATCAGCGGCAGCACGACCTCGGCCACCTTGGCGACCCGCCGGACACCGCCGAACAAGACGGGCGCGGCCAGCAACACCAGAGCGATCGTGGTGTAGTGCACTTCAACGTTGTGCGACGAGTTGAGGACGTCGGCAATGGCATTCGCTTGGACCATGTTGAACGCGAACCCGAAGGTGAAGACCAGCAGCACTGCGAAGAGCACGCCGCCGGGCCGGGAATTCAGGCCGCGCTGAATATAGAAGGCCGGCCCGCCGCGAAAGGTGCCGTCGGGGGCGCGGACTTTGAAGATCTGGGCCAGCGTCGCCTCGATGATGGCGGTGGCCATGCCGATCAACGCAACCATCCACATCCAGAAGATCGCGCCGGGTCCGCCGACCGTCAGGGCGATCGCAACACCGGCGATGTTGCCGGTGCCGACGCGGGAAGCCAGCCCGACGCAGAAAGCCTGGAACGACGAGATGCCGCCGTCGCCGACGCGGGAGTTGAAGAGTTGACCGAACATCCGCCGGAAATAACGGAATTGAACGAAGCGGGTGCGAATGGTGAAGTAGAGCCCGGCAGCCACCAGCAGATAGACCAGGACGTAGGTGTACAGGAACTTGCTGACCGGGTCGATCAGGTTCGCCTGAATGAAATCCACAAGTCACCTCCCATCGGGGATTCGGGCATCTTTGCACTAAATCGCCGGTGACGCAGCGTGAGAACCCGAGAGTGGTGCGAGAAGTGCGGGAGGTGAGGGTGTTTGCCGTTCCGGGCTAGATGGCTAGATCCGGCAAAGCCGGAATTTTGAGGCTCTTGTGACCCTTCCGTGGGTCGGTTTCGGGCCTGAGGGGGCGCACGTCGT
>CAZVST010000060.1:0-28937 GCA_964629725.1 uncultured Mycobacterium sp. | reverse complement strand
TCACCGACACGATCCCAATCGGTCACACCAGACCCCCGCCAAGTCGGAAGAGCCCAATAACCAATTATTTACGGGACACACCACTAGCTCGGACATCACCAAACTGGCCGGCCCAGCCAAAGGGATCTACTACGACGCCCACGTGATAGGTGAGGCACGCCGTTGTCTTGCCAGACTGGGTAGTGCGGGCGTATTACCCCGCTGGATCAGTGGCCCTGCCGAATACCATCGCTTCCCTGATCCGATCGAACCGGAAAGCGATGGCGTCGGCAAGATAGTTCTGCGGCATCTTCCACGGCTGCTTGGAACTCGACTTGGGCAGCACGTGCGGCGACCGCAGCACGTACCCGGCCTCGAATTGCCAGGCCGGTCGTTCGGATATCGGCAGGTCACCGCGATGCGGGTAGGCGTGTGTGTATCCTTTCGACGCCATGTACGCAATCAGCTTCGCTGCCGCTCGGGCCGTCAGATCCGTGCGCTGCGTCCACGTCCAGACGACGGGCGGATAGCCTACACACCAAAACAAGTTCGGAATGTCTTCGAGCATGCGCGCCTTGTAGACGAATCGATCGGACGGCTTGATCTCGACGCCGTCGATGCTGATACGCACCCCGCCGAGCGCCTGCAACTCCAAGCCGGTGGCAGTCACGATGATGTCTGCATCGAGGTGACCACCGGACGCCAAGGCTACGCCAGTGGCGTCGAAATGGTCGATGCAGTCGGTGACGACCTCGGCGCGGCCACTACAAACGGCTTCAAAGAACTCGCCGTCGGGGGTATAGAGCGTGGCTTGTTCTAGCAAGTTGTGCCGGGGGACACAGTGCTTTTCAACATCGTAGCCCGCCGGCAGGTTGGCGATCGCTTCACGGAGGATCTTCGATTTCATGGCAGCAGGCCTGGTGCGCATCGACAGCCATTCGATCGCATCCCACAGTGTGTTGTACATCCGGATAATGCGGTGAGCAATTCTGCTCGGCAAGATTCGTCGCAGCCGATTGGCGAACGCGCTATATCGCGACACCGATTCTATGTAACTTGGCGAACGCTGCAGCATAGTGACCTTGGACGCTTGTTCCGCCAACTTCGGAACCATCGAGATCGCGGTCGCGCCGCTGCCGATCACGACGATCGACTTGCCAGCGCAATCGAGATATTCGGGCCAGTGCTGCGGGTGTAAAACAGTGCCAGCGAACTGGTCGACGCCGGGAAGGTTAGGGGTGTAGCCGTTGTCGTAGTTATAGAAACCCGTACCGAAGAACACGAATCGGCAACGGTATACCTTCTCTCTGCCACCTTGGTCGGCGACCAGAGCCCACGTGTCGGTGGACGAATCCCAATTAGCCGAGCGGATGTATGTGTTGAACCGGACATTGGCGGTAATGCCGAACTTATGTGCTGTGTTCGCGAGGTATTCGCAAATGTCGTCCCCGTAGGCCAAGTCTTCCTTGCCTGACCACGGCTCGAATGGAAAACACAGTGTGAAGATGCTGCTGTCAGAGCGCACGCCCGGGTAGCGGAACAGATCCCAGGTTCCGCCGACAGCCCCGCGCCTCTCGAGCACGGTGTAGGTCAGATGCCGATTGCCGACCGAGATCCGGTAGGCCGCGCCCAGACCGGATATACCGGCGCCGATGATGACCAGGTCGAAGTACTCGGAATCTGCAGTCACGGGCGCGTCGCCGAGAGACGTCGTCATTGCGCTCCTCGCATTTGGCAGCGATTATGTGAATGTGGCATTACGCACTGAACCCGTCCTCTGGAGTCCGGGACGGAGTGGTTGAGCCCAATTGTATAAAATCCAACTTCTGCGATGGCGGAAGCTGTTGGACCTGCCAGCTCAGGCCGATCTGTGGCAGCAGATCCAGGAACGGATCCGGGTCCAACTGCTCGACATTGAAGATACCGGGAATCCGCCATTTACCGGTGAGATACAACAGAGCCGCGGTCACAGCGGGCACGCCCGTTGTGTAAGCGATCGCTTGAGACTCGACTTCGGCATAGCAGCGGACATGGTCACAGATATTGTAAATGAACACGCTTCGCGGATCGTTGGCGCTCTTACCGGAAATGCGCGAGCCGATGCACGTCTTGCCCGTGTATGTTGCAGCTAGCGAATTCGGATGGGGCAACACCGCCTTCAGCACGTGCAGCGGCGACACGGAAATGCCGTCGGTGGTCGTAACCGGCTTCATCGCGAGCATGCCTACGTCGCGTAGCACATTGAAGTACTTCAGGTACTCGTCACTGAATCCCATCCAAAACTCGATGTGCCGGGCCGGTATGAACTCCGCCAGCGAGCGGACCTCCTCGTGGAACACCGAGTACAGCTTGTGACGGCCCACTTCGGGAAGGTCCACCTCCATCATTCGGGTGTGACACGGCGCCTGGTTCATTACGCCGTCTTCCACGAAGAACGAGTCGTCCTGGATCTCGATCAGGTTCGTCACCGGATCGAAGTTTGTTGCGAACGCTCTGCCGTGGCTTCCAGCATTGACGTCCAGAATGTCAATGCTGTCGATCGTGTCGAAAAGATGCTTCTTGGCGTAGG
This sequence comes from uncultured Mycobacterium sp., assembly GCA_964629725.1. GTDB lineage: Bacteria > Actinomycetota > Actinomycetes > Mycobacteriales > Mycobacteriaceae > Mycobacterium. The sequence goes on along the minus strand of CAZVST010000060.1, from coordinate 26,389 downwards.
CGGAGAAGATATTGACCACACCGGGATCGAAGCCGATGCTCAGAATCCCGGTTATGCCACGCTCGGCGAAGCGCTCGCGAAAGGCCCACTGCCAATCGTAAACTTCGGCCAGGTGTTGGCCCAGGGAGCCATCATCGCCGTCAGAAGCGGCCGACGTGTCGAGATAGCTGACACCAGCCTGTAGGCACGCCTCCATGACTGGGATATTGATCGTCGGCGGCCCGACATTCACCACAAGGTCGGGCCCGACGTCTTCGATTAATCCACGCAGCGCGTCCACGTCGTCGGCATCGACCTCACGCGCTACCAACGAGCGGCTAGCATCCATGCAGCTGTTCTTGCGCTCGATACTCGCGAGGATTTCCTCACACTTAGAGCGTGTCCGGGACGCCAAGACGATATCGCCGACAGCGGAATTGTTCTGCGCCAACTTGTGCGCGACGACCCAACCTACGCTGCCTGCACCGATTTGCAGTATCGACATGAGTAACCTTTTGTCAGAAAAACCCGATTCTTGCGGCTCGCTAGCCTTTGAAAGGAAATTAGCAGATCAATCAACTCACAGGAGGGTGGTGGGCTGATTGCGAATCAGTCGGTGGTTGTGGGGTCCCCCCAGCCCAGGCTACGAAGCAGCCGCTTTTGCTCCCGATGGTTTCGACGGTGTTGGTCGCCATCCCCAGGCGCACCCAATCGTTCCCGTCGAAGGTCGCTTCGATCATCAATACGATTGCCGTCTTCACGACATCGGGGTCCGCGTCACGCAGCGATACCATGACTATCACTTCTTGGGTAGTTGGCCAGACGTTGCTTGAAACCGGAACTCGACTGCATCGCCGTCCGTCGTTGCGTCCGCGTGCAGGCTCATCGCTACGGGGCGAAGCAACACCCGTAGTCGGGCTCGCTGATCTGGGGATGGCGGCGGGGCAGCGTCCACGATCTTCTTGATCTAGTCGTGGTAGTCGTCGGACGCCACAGGCGAGACCCCTATATCCCGGATATAGCCCGGTGCGGTTGGAAACCGACAATCACATGGTGCCCCCGGCAGGATTCGAACCTGCGGCCTTCTGCTCCGGAGGCAGACGCTCTATCCCCTGAGCTACGGGGGCGCATGTGTGCGCCGTCGGGCTGACACAGCGTAACGCATAGGATGAACCCCCGTGACCCCCGCCGACCTCGCCGATTTGTTGCGCACCACTGCGACAAAGGTGCTCGCTGAGCACGGCCTGGATACGGCCGCGCTGCCGGCGACGGTCACCGTCGAGCGTCCGCGCAACCCCGAGCACGGCGACTACGCCACCAACGTGGCGCTGCAGGTGGCCAAGAAGGTCGGCGCCAATCCCCGCGAGCTGGCTGGCTGGCTGGCCACTGCGCTCGCCGACGCCGACGGCATCGCCTCGGCCGAGGTGGCCGGCCCGGGCTTCGTCAACCTGCGCATCGAGGCCTCGGCCCAGGGCCAGATCGTCGCCAACATCGCCCGAGCCGGGAACACCTACGGCAACTCGAAGATCCTCGACGGAAAAAGCATCAACCTGGAGTTCGTCTCGGCCAACCCGACCGGCCCCATCCACATCGGCGGCACCCGCTGGGCCGCAGTCGGCGACGCGCTGGGTCGGCTGCTGAGCACCCAGGGCGCCCATGTGGTCCGCGAGTACTACTTCAACGATCACGGCGCCCAGATCGACCGGTTCGTCAACTCCCTGATCGCCGCCGCCAAGGGCGAATCCGCCCCAGAGGACGGCTACGCCGGCGCCTACATCGCCGACATCGCCGCCGACGTCCTGAAGAAGGCCCCCGACGCGCTGAACCTGCCGGACGAGCAGATGCACGAGACGTTCCGCCAAGTCGGCGTGGACCTGATGTTCGACCACATCAAGACCTCGCTGCACGAGTTCGGTACTGACTTCGACGTCTACACCCACGAAGACTCCATGCACACCAGCGGCCGGGTGGATCAGGCCATCGCGCAGCTGCGGGCCAACGGCGCCATCTACGAGAAGGACGGCGCAACCTGGTTGCGCACAACGGATTACGGCGACGATAAGGACCGCGTCGTCATCAAGAGCGACGGCGAACCCGCCTACATCGCCGGTGACCTCGCCTACTACCTCGACAAGCGCCAGCGCGGATTCGACCTGTGCATCTACATGCTCGGCGCCGACCACCACGGCTACATCGCGCGGCTCAAAGCCGCGGCCGCCGCCCTCGGTGACGACCCCGATACCGTCGAGGTGCTGATCGGGCAGATGGTCAACCTCGTGCGCGACGGTCAGCCGATGCGGATGAGTAAGCGGGCCGGCACCGTCATCATTCTCGACGACCTCGTCGAGGCCATCGGGGTGGACGCGGCGCGTTATGTGCTGATCCGCTCGTCGGTGGACTCACCGATCGACATCGACCTGGCGCTGTGGTCCTCGGCCTCCAGTGAGAACCCGGTCTATTACGTGCAATACGCCCACGCCCGGCTGTGCGCGCTGGCCCGCAACGCCGCCGACCACGGCCTCACCCCCGACACCGCGCACCTGGATCTGCTCTCCCATGACAAAGAGGGCACGCTGATCCGCAATCTCGGCGAGTTCCCCCGTGTTCTTCAGTCGGCGGCCGCGCTGCGGGAACCACACCGGGTGTGCCGCTACCTCGAAGACCTCGCCGGTGACTACCACCGGTTCTACGACTCGTGCCGGGTGCTGCCGCAGGGCGATGAAGAGGCCGGCGATCTGCACCGTGCCCGACTGGCGCTCTGCGAGGCCACCCGTCAGGTGATCGCCAATGGCCTTGGCATCCTGGGTGTTAGCGCTCCGGAGCGGATGTGAGCGTCCACCCCGCCGGACCGCGGCACGCCGAGGAGATCCACCACGACGATGCGCCCCCGCGGCCGCAGAGTGCGGCCGACGTCTTGGCGCTGTCCCCGCGGGTGTGGCCGCGCAACGTCGTTCGGGGCGACGACGGTGTGGTGCGGATCGCCGGTGTTCCCGTGACCACGCTGGCTGGCGATTACGGCACACCGCTCTTCGTCATCGACGAAGACGACTTCCGCAGCCGCTGCCGCGACATAGCGGACGCCTTCGGCGGTGGGGCGAATGTGAATTACGCCGCGAAGGCGTTCCTGTGCGGCGAGATCGCCCGGTGGGTCGCCGAGGAAGGCCTGTGCCTCGATGTCGCCAGCGGCGGCGAACTGGCCGTCGCCCTGCACGCCGGTTTCCCCGCTGAGCGGATTGCCCTGCACGGCAACAACAAATCCGTCGACGAGCTCGCCGCCGCCGTCAAGGCCGGTGTCGGCTACATCGTCCTGGACTCAGTGACCGAGATCGACCGCCTCGACGCCGTCGCCGGCGAGGCCGGTGTGGTACAGGACGTCATGGTGCGCGTCACCGTCGGCGTGGAAGCCCACACCCACGAGTTCATTGCGACGGCCCACGAGGATCAGAAGTTCGGTCTGTCGCTGGCCTCCGGCACCGCGATGGCCGCGATCCGCCGCGTCTTCACCGCGCCGAACCTGCGCCTGGTCGGCCTGCACAGCCACATCGGCTCGCAGATCTTCGAGGTCGACGGCTTCGAACTGGCCGCCCGCCGGGTCATCGGCTTGCTGCGCGACGTCGTTGCTGAATTCGGCGCACAGGCGCAGATCAGCACCGTCGACCTCGGGGGAGGGCTCGGTATTTCCTATGTGCCCCAAGATGATCCGCCGCCGGTCGCCGATCTGGCCGCCAAACTGACCTCGATCGTGCACCACGAGTCCGCCGCCGTCGGGCTGCCGACCCCCCGGCTGGTCGTCGAACCCGGCCGTGCGATCGCCGGTCCGGGCACCATCACCATCTACGAGGTGGGAACGGTCAAAGACGTCGCGATCAGCGGAGCGGCGCACCGGCGCTACATCAGCGTCGACGGCGGTATGAGCGACAACATCCGCACCTCGCTGTACGGCGCGCACTACGACGTCCGCTTGGCGTCCCGGGCCAGCACGGCCGCCCCGACGCTGGCCCGCATCGTCGGCAAGCACTGCGAGAGCGGCGACATCGTGGTCCGCGACGCCTGGGTGCCCGACGACGTCACGCCCGGTGACCTGCTTGCCGTCGCCGCCACCGGCGCGTACTGCTATTCGATGTCGAGCAGGTACAACCTGATCGGCCGGCCCGCGGTCGTGGCGGTGCGCGACGGGCAGGCCCGGTTAGTGCTGCGCCGAGAGACCATCGAGGATTTGTTGAGTTTGGAGGTGCGGTGACGAACGAGAAGCCGATCGGTGTGGCAGTGCTCGGTATGGGCAACGTCGGGCGCGAAGTGGTGCGCATCATCGAGGGGAGTGCGGCCGACCTGGCCGCCCGTATCGGCGCGCCGCTGGAACTGCGCGGTGTGGCCGTGCGCCGGGTCAGCGACGACCGCGGCGTGCCGGTGGCGATGCTGACCGACAACGTCGAGGATCTGGTCTCGCGCGAGGACGTCGACATCGTCGTGGAATTGATGGGCCCGGTGGAACCGGCCCGCAAGGCCATCCTGACCGCACTGGACCACGGCAAGTCGGTGGTGACGGCCAACAAGGCGCTGCTGTCGCAGTCCACGGGGGAACTCGCCGAGGCCGCCGAACGCGCCCACGTCGACTTGTATTTCGAGTCGGCGGTGGCTGGCGCCATCCCGGTGATCCGGCCGCTGACCCAGTCGCTGGCCGGTGACACCGTGATCCGGGTGGCGGGCATCGTCAACGGCACCACCAACTACATCCTGTCCGAAATGGCCTCCACCGGAGCCGATTACGCCAGCGCACTGGCCGACGCCAGCGCGCTGGGCTACGCCGAGGCCGACCCCACCGCCGACGTCGAGGGTTACGACGCGGCGGCCAAGGCCGCGATCCTGGCCTCCATCGCGTTCCACACCCGGGTCACCGCCGACGACGTCTACCGCGAAGGCATCACCAAGGTCAGCTCCGCCGACTTTGAGGCGGCGCGCGCGCTCGGCTGTACCATAAAACTGCTCGCCATCTGCGAGCGGATCACCGGAGATGATGGGCAGCAACGTGTTTCAGCCCGTGTCTACCCGGCGCTGGTGCCGCTGGAGCATCCACTGGCATCGGTCAACGGCGCCTTCAACGCCGTCGTGGTCGAGGCCGAGGCGGCCGGCCGACTGATGTTCTACGGCCAGGGCGCCGGCGGTAACCCGACCGCCTCGGCGGTGATGGGTGACGTCGTGATGGCGGCCCGCAACCGGGTGCAGGGCGGTCGCGGACCGCGGGAGTCCCGCTACGCCCAGTTGCCGATCGCGCCGATCGGCATCATCCCGACCCGCTACTACGTCAGCATCCGGGTCAAGGACCGCCCGGGCGTATTTGCGGCGGTGGCAACCGAATTCGGCAAACGCGAAGTCAGCATCGCCGAGGTGCGCCAGGAGGGGGTGGCTGACGGCGCCGCGCGCATCGTCGTCGTCACGCACCGCGCCACCGACGCCGCGCTGTCCGACACCGTCGCCGCGTTGGCCGGACTCGACGTCGTCGAGGAGGTCACCAGCGTGCTGCGTCTGGAGGGAACCACCGAATGAGCCCGAAGACGAACGATGCCCACCGGGCAGTTCATAACCCGTGGCCCGGCCTGATCGAGGCCTACCGCGACCGGCTTCCGATGGCTGCCGACTGGACGCCGGTGACGCTGCGAGAAGGCGGAACCCCACTGGTGCCCGCTCCCCGGCTGTCCGAGAAGACCGGCTGCACAGTGCATGTCAAGGTCGAGGGGCTCAACCCCACGGGGTCGTTCAAGGACCGCGGCATGACCATGGCGGTCACCGAAGCGGTGGCGCACGGGCAGAAGGCTGTGCTGTGCGCGTCGACCGGCAACACCTCGGCGTCGGCCGCCGCGTACGCCGCGCGGGCCGGCATCACCTGTGCGGTGCTGATCCCGCAGGGCAAGATCGCGATGGGCAAGCTCGCCCAGGCGGTCATGCACGGCGCCAAGATCATTCAGATCGACGGCAACTTCGACGACTGCCTGGAACTGGCCCGCAAGCTGACCGCCGACTATCCGACCATCTCGCTGGTCAACAGCGTCAACCCGGTGCGCATCGAGGGCCAGAAGACCGCGGCGTTCGAAATCGTCGACGCCCTGGGCTACGCCCCGGATATCCACGCCCTGCCGGTCGGCAACGCCGGCAATATCACCGCCTACTGGAAGGGCTACACCGAGTACCACCGCGACGGGATCAGTGAGCTGCCGAAGATGCTGGGCACCCAGGCTGCGGGCGCCGCGCCGCTGGTGCTGGGCCACCCGGTCAGCAAGCCGGAAACCCTGGCTACCGCCATCCGGATCGGTTCCCCGGCGTCGTGGGATGGTGCGATGGCGGCCAAGGAGCAGTCCGGCGGGCGGTTCCTGGCGGCCACCGACGAGGAACTCCTCGCCGCCTACCACCTGCTGGCCCGCGACGAGGGAATCTTCGTCGAGCCCGCGTCGGCGGCCAGCGTCGCGGGGCTGTTCAAGGCCGTCGAGGACGGCTGGGTGCGCCCCGGATCGACGGTGGTCTGCACCGTGACCGGCCACGGACTCAAGGACCCCGACACCGCGCTTCGCGACATCCCGCCGGTCACGCCGTTGCCGGTCGAACCGGCCGCAGTGGTGGCCGCACTCGGTCTGGGCTGACCCGATGACCGTCCAACTGCCCGCCGGGCTGAGCGGCCGCGCTACCGTGGCTGCGTCCAGCGCGAATCTCGGCCCTGGATTCGACAGCCTCGGTCTGGCTCTGGCCCTCTACGACGCGATCAGCGCCGAAACGACCTCGGGTGCAACGGTTGTCGAGGTCGATGGTGAAGGTCAGGGTCAGGTGCCGTCCGGGCCGGAGAACCTGGTCGCGGTCGCCATCCGCCGCGGACTGGAAGCGGCGGGGGTCGCGGCCGCCGGTCTGAAGGTGCACTGCCGCAACGCTATTCCGCACTCCCGTGGATTGGGATCCTCCGCTGCAGCGGTGGTCGGCGGTCTTGCTATCGCCAATGCCCTTGTCGCCCAGTCAGATCAACGCCCGCTGACGGTCGCTGAGCTGATCCAGCTTTCCGGGGAATTCGAGGGTCATCCCGACAATGCGTCGGCGTCGGTGCTTGGCGGAGCCGTGGTGTCCTGGTCGGAGCCGCCGCCCGGTGTGGACCACTCGCCTCCGGCCTACTTCGCTGCACCGCTGCGGCTACATCCCGACATTCGGCTGTTTCCCGGCATCCCGGAGGTGCGATCGTCGACGGCCGAGACCCGGGTGCTGCTGCCGACGCAGGTCAGCCACGAGGCGGCACGCTTCAACGTCAGCCGGGCGGCTTTGCTAGTGCTGGCGCTGACCGAGCGGCCGGATCTGCTCCTCCCCGCGACCGAGGATTTGCTGCACCAGCCGCAGCGCGCCCCAGCGATGCCGGCATCGGGCGAATACCTGCAACTTCTCCGTCGTCACGGGGTGGCAGCGGTGCTCTCGGGCGCCGGGCCGTCAGTGCTGGCGTTCACCGATGGAGCCGACCTGCCGGCGGTGGCGCTGCAGTTCGCCGACGATCATGGGTTCGCTGTGCGGGAGGTGCGCGTCGGTGAGCCGGTGAGCTGGGAGTCTGGTGTCCCCGCTGTCGCTGCGGACCACCGGTGAACCGACGGTGAGCCGTTCTTGCCCTTGCGGTCGCGGGGGACTATTCTCGGAACCGTCCTCACAACCGCAGCTATGCGCTGCGCCGACACTAGGACGATCACCGAAATTCTGTGCTTGAATCCAGTGCGTTGCCGGTCGGCCCTTCGGCCACCCGCCGCCACCACTGACACCGAACCCCGGTGAGACTTGCGCTCTCAGCAATTCGCCTGAGCGCCAGAAACCCCGCGAGATGTGACCGCGAGGGAAGAAAGGAAATCCGTGACCGATACGGACCTCATCACGGCTGACGACAGCACCACAACCTCCGGGGGGCGGCCGTGAAATCCGAGAGCCATGCCGAGAAGGCTCCGAAGACCGGCTCTCTGTCCACCCTGGTTCTGCCCGAGCTGCGCGCCCTGGCGACCCAGGTCGGCGTCAAAGGCACCTCCGGCATGCGCAAGAGCGAGTTGATCGCCGCGATCCAGGAGGTTCAGGGCGGCGGCGATCAAGGCAGCGGAAACGGCAAGGGCCATAACGGCGGCTATGACCGCGCCGAATCCACCGCGCTGAAAGACAACCGCGGCGAATCCGCCGCGCCGAACGACAACCGTAGTGACGAGGCCGCGCCGGCAACCGCCGAAGCCGCCGCTCCCGCTTCGCACGCCACGCCTGACGCCTCCGCCGCCCCTGCGGCCAGTGGCGAGGCCGATGCCGATCGCCGGTCCCGTGACCGCGGGCCCCGCCAGGAGAGTGACCGCGGGCCCCGCCAGGACAGTGACCGCGGGCCCCGCCAGGACAACCGCGGCGGTCAGCGCGAGTCCGCCGAGTCCACCGGTGGCGAGGCCTCCGGCCAGCAGAGCAGCGGCGAGCCCGGCGGTCAACAGGGCGACGATGGCGACCGCGGGGGTCGGCGTGGCCGGCGATTCCGTGACCGGCGCCGCCGAGGTGAGCGCACCGGCGGCGAAGGCGGCGGCGGCGGTGAAGCCGAACTGCGCGAGGACGACGTCGTGCAGCCGGTCGCCGGCATCCTCGACGTCCTGGACAACTACGCATTCGTCCGCACCTCCGGCTATCTGGCCGGCCCCAACGACGTCTACGTGTCGATGAACATGGTCCGTAAGAACGGTCTGCGCCGCGGCGACGCGGTGACCGGCGCAGTGCGGGTGCCCCGTGACGGCGGCGGCGACAGTAGCGGCAACCAGCGCCAGAAGTTCAACCCCCTGGTGCGCCTCGACAGCGTCAACGGCGGACCGGTCGATGCGGCCAAGAACCGTCCGGAATTCGGCAAGCTCACTCCCCTGTATCCGAACCAGCGGCTGCGCCTGGAAACCACTCCCGAGAAGCTGACCACCCGCGTGATTGACCTGATCATGCCGATCGGCAAAGGCCAGCGCGCCCTGATCGTGTCACCGCCGAAGGCCGGTAAGACCACGATCATGCAGGACATCGCCAATGCGATCACCCGCAACAACCCGGAATGCCATCTGATGGTCGTGCTCGTCGACGAGCGGCCCGAAGAGGTCACCGACATGCAGCGCTCGGTGAAGGGCGAGGTCATCGCCTCGACCTTCGACCGTCCGCCGTCCGACCACACACAGGCCGCCGAACTGGCCATCGAGCGGGCCAAGCGCCTGGTCGAGCAGGGTAAGGACGTCGTCGTGCTGCTCGACTCGATCACCCGGCTGGGCCGCGCCTACAACAACGCCTCACCGGCGTCGGGGCGCATCCTGTCCGGCGGTGTGGACTCCACCGCGCTGTACCCGCCCAAGCGGTTCCTCGGCGCGGCCCGCAACATCGAACACGGCGGCTCGCTGACGATCATCGCCACCGCCATGGTCGAGACCGGTTCCACCGGCGACACGGTGATCTTCGAGGAGTTCAAGGGCACCGGCAACGCTGAGCTCAAACTCGACCGCAAGATCGCCGAGCGCCGGGTGTTCCCGGCCGTCGACGTCAACCCGTCGGGCACCCGCAAGGACGAATTGCTGCTCTCGCCCGACGAGTTCTCCGTTGTGCACAAGCTGCGGCGGGTGCTGTCCGGTCTGGACAGCCACCAGGCGATCGATCTGCTGATGAGCCAGTTGCGCAAGACCAAGACCAATTACGAGTTCCTGGTCCAGGTCTCCAAGACCGCGCCGGGCATGGCCGACGCCGACCACTGACCGGTGAACACCGACCAGATCTGGGCTGTTATCGACTCCCAGCGCGCCGATCTGGCCGGCATGCTCCAAGGCCTCACCGCCGATCAGTGGACGACGGCCTCGCTGTGTGACGGCTGGCAGGTGCGTGACGTCGCTGCGCACCTGACGCATTCACACATGAATCCGTTCCGGGCTGCGTTCGAGGCGGTGCGGTCGGGCTTCCGGTTCGATCCGATGATCCGCCGGATCGCGATTGAGGATCGCCGCTCCCAGGAGCAGATCGTCGCGGCCCTGCGCGGCATGGTGGGATCGCGGCGGAAGGTCCCCATGACGACCGACCGTGACCCGCTGATGGACGTGTTGATCCACGGCCAGGACATCGCTGTGCCGCTGGGCATCGACCGCCCGATGCCCGCCGATGCCGCAGTCGAAGTGGCAAACCACCTGTGGCGCATGACATTCCCCATGAACCCGGCGGCCCGCCTGGCGGGCTTCCGCCTGGTGGCCGGCGACGCCGACTTCGCTGTCGGCGAGGGCCGGGAGGTACGCGCGCCGATCCGCGACATCGTCATGATTCTCGCGGGACGCCAACAGCCCTGACCTGTGTCTTCAGCCCGTTTAGGCCGGTGGCGGCCGAACTGGCATACTGGAAGACGTTCACCTCAGGTACCGGTTCACGTCCGTGCGGCGCTCAGCCGCGGGCGACCCGGCGACCAGACAATGAAGAGGACCTCATGAAGAGCGGAATTCACCCCGCCTACGTCGAGACCACAGTGGTCTGCGGCTGCGGCAACAGCTTCACCACGCGAAGCACCAAGGAGAGCGGCCACATCGTGGTCGAGGTGTGCTCGCAGTGCCACCCGTTCTATACGGGCAAGCAGAAGATCCTCGACAGTGGCGGCCGGGTGGCGCGCTTCGAGAAGCGCTACGGCAAGCGCACCACTGGCGACGCCAAGAAGTAGCAACCCAGCCGACGCCCGACTGTCGCAGATGCGAGAGGACGGGCGTCGGTTTGTGTTCGGGCCGCCCCGAGAGGACCGACAATGACGCAGAGCGCCCCCGCTGACGCGATCGACGCCGTCCTGGCCGAGCATGCTGACCTCGAGCGGCAGCTGTCCGACCCCGAGTTGCACTCGGACGCCGCCAACGCCCGCCGGGTGGGCAAGCGGTTCGCCCAGTTGGCGCCGATCGCGGCGACCTACCGAAAACTCGACGCCGCCCGCGGCGATCTTGAGGCTGCGCGCGAACTGGCCGCCGACGACGCATCGTTCGCCGAGGAGGCCACCGAACTCGAAGCCCGGGTCGCCGAACTCGACGACCAGCTAACCGACATGCTGGCGCCCCGCGATCCGCACGACGCGGACGACATCGTGCTGGAGGTCAAATCCGGCGAGGGCGGCGAGGAGTCGGCGTTGTTCGCTGCGGACCTGGCCCGGATGTACATCCGTTACGCCGAGCGTCACGGCTGGACGGTCACCATCCTCGACGAGACCTTCTCCGATCTGGGCGGCTACAAAGAAGCCACCATCGCCATTGGCAGCAAAGGGGATTCGGCCGACGGCGTCTGGTCGCGGATGAAATGGGAGGGAGGCGTGCACCGCGTACAGCGGGTGCCTGTCACCGAATCCCAGGGCCGGGTGCATACCTCGGCGGCCGGCGTACTGGTCTATCCCGAGCCCGACGAGGTCGAGCAGGTCCAGATCGACGAATCGGACCTGCGGATCGACGTCTACCGGAGTTCAGGGAAGGGTGGCCAAGGAGTTAATACCACCGACTCGGCGGTGCGGATCACCCACCTGCCCACCGGGATCGTCGTCACCTGCCAGAACGAGCGCTCGCAGCTGCAGAACAAGGCGCGTGCCATGCAGGTGCTCGCGGCACGTCTGCAGGTGCTCGCGGAGGAGCAGGCCCAGGCCGACGCCTCGGCGGACCGGGCCAGCCAGATCCGCACCGTCGACCGCTCGGAACGGATCCGGACCTACAACTTCCCGGAGAACCGGATCGCCGACCACCGGATCAACTTCAAGGCCCACAACCTCGACCAGGTCCTCGACGGCGACATGGATGACTTGCTCGACGCGCTGGTCGCCGCGGACAAGCAGTCGCGGCTGCAGCAGGCATGACCAGCCCCATTCGTGCGGCGCTCGCGACTGCCGCTGACACCCTCGCGAAGGCCGGAATCGCTTCTGCGCGTACCGATGCCGAACTGCTCGCCGCCCACGTGGCCGGCACGGACCGCGGTCGGCTGTCGCTGCTGGATCATCCTGATCCGGTGTTTTTCGACCGGTTCTCGGCGGCGGTGCGCCAGCGGGCACAGCGGATACCGTTGCAGCACATCACCGGCCAAGCCCCCTTCGGCCCGATGGTGCTCGACGTCGGGCCGGGCGTCTTCGTTCCCCGCCCGGAAACCGAGTCGCTGCTGGAATGGGCCTGCGCACAACAACTTCCGCCGTCGCCAGTCATTGTGGACCTCTGCACCGGCTCGGGCGCGCTGGCCGTCGCGTTGGCTGCCGCGCTGCCAAAGGCCAGGTTGATCGCCGTCGACGACGATCCGACCGCGCTCGACTACGCCCGGCGTAATGCTGCCGGAACGAAGGTCGAACTCTTCGCCGGTGACGTGACGGATCCGCACCTGCTGCCCGAACTCGACGGCGAAGTCCACCTTGTGGTGGCCAATCCGCCCTACATTCCCGACGGTGCCGAACTGGAACCTGAAGTGGCTCACCATGATCCGGCTCATGCCCTGTTCGGTGGCCCCGATGGCATGGCTGTCATCACCCCGATCGTTCGCCGCGCGGTCCGCTGGCTTGTGCCCGGCGGCCTGCTCGCCGTCGAGCACGACGACGACACCGCCGAAGCGACCGTCGCCCTTATCGATGCGACGGGCGCCTACTGCGATGTCACCGCGCGTCGAGACTTGACCGGCCGCCCACGCTTCGTCACGGCTCAACGGCGAACGCAGGAACCGTCATGAGTCAGGTGTTCGACTGCCGCGACCCGGAGAAGCGCCAGCCTGCCATCTCCGCCGCCGCCGCCGCACTCAAGAGTGGCCGACTGGTCGTGATGCCGACCGACACGGTGTACGGGCTGGCCGCCGACGCCTTCGACAACGACGCCGTCGCCAGTCTGCTCGCGGCCAAAGGCCGGGGTCGCGACATGCCGGTCGGCGTCCTGGTCGGGTCGTGGACCACTATCGACGGCCTGGTCTACTACGTCCCGAACGAGGCGCGGGAGTTGATCCGGGCTTTCTGGCCGGGTGCCCTGAGTCTGGTTGTCCAGCAGGCGCCGTCGTTGCAGTGGGATCTGGGCGACGCGCGCGGCACGGTGATGTTGCGCATGCCATTGCATCCGGTAGCCCTTGAACTGCTCCGCGAGACCGGTCCGCTGGCGGTGTCCAGCGCCAACGTGTCCGGGCAGCCCCCGGCCACCACCGCACCGCTGGCCCAGGTTCAGCTCGGCCCTCTGGTCGACGTCTACCTCGATGGCGGACCCTCTCCCGAGCAGGCCGCCTCCACCATCGTCGACCTCACCGGGCGGTCGCCGCTCGTCCTGCGCGAGGGGCCGGTCAGCGCGGCGGCGATTGCCGCGGTGCTCGGTGTCGACACCTCGACACTGATCGGGTCGGCCCCCGCCGAGGCGGAGTAGCGTCGGGCTGGCATGGCGGCGGATTCGGTAATACTGGCGCTCTCCGACCGGGGGGCTGGCGTCCCGCTGCGTGAATTGGCTCTCGTCGGCCTGACCGCCGCGGCCGTCACCTATTTCGCGACCGGCGGCGTGAGGGTGCTGGCCACCCGGTTGGGTGCGGTCGCCTATCCCCGCGAGCGCGACGTCCATTTGTCGCCGACGCCGCGCATGGGCGGTCTGGCCATGTATCTCGGCGTCGTCACCGCGGTGTTCCTGGCCTCCCAGTTGCCGGCGCTGACCCGAGGGTTCGTCTATTCCTCCGGGATGCCGGCCGTGGTGATCGCGGGCGGGCTGGTGATGACGATCGGGCTGATCGACGATCGCTGGGGCCTGGACGCCCTGACCAAGTTCGCCGGCCAGATCACCGCCGCCAGCGTGCTGGTCACGATGGGCGTGGCCTGGGTGGTGCTCTACATCCCGTTCGGCTCGATCGGCACCATCGTGCTCGACCAGGTCTCGTCGATCATGCTGACGCTCGCGCTGACGGTCGCGGTGGTCAACGCGATGAACTTCGTTGACGGCCTCGACGGCCTGGCTGCTGGGCTCGGGCTGATCACCGCGATGGCCATCTGCATCTATTCCGTCGGGCTGCTGCGCGATCACGGCGGCGACGTGCTGTTCTATCCGCCGGCGGTGATCTCCGTCGTGCTGGCCGGGGCGTGCCTGGGCTTTCTGCCGCACAACTTCCATCCCGCCAGGATTTTCATGGGCGATTCGGGCTCGATGCTGATCGGTTTGATGCTGGCGGCGGCGGCCACCACGGCGGCCGGTCCGATCTCGCAGAGTGCCTACGGGGCACGTGACGTCTTCGCTCTGCTTTCGCCGTTCCTGCTGGTCGCCGCCGTGGTGTTCGTGCCGGCGCTGGACATGCTGCTTGCCATCGTCCGGCGGACCCGGGCCGGGCGCAGCCCCTTCAGCCCCGACAAAATGCACCTGCATCACCGGTTGCTGCAGATCGGGCATTCCCACCGCCGCGCGGTGCTGCTGATCTACCTATGGGTCGGCCTGGTTGCCCTCGGCGTTGCGAGCACCATCTTCTTCGACCCCCGCTACACCGGGGCGGTCATGCTCGTCGCCATCGCGGTGGCGGTGGTGGTCACCGTGATTCCGTTGATCCGGGGCGACACCTTGGCCGACGACGAGGAGCTGACCCTGTTGCGGGACAGCATCTACGGCCGCCCGTACGACGGCAGGTAGTAGGCCGTTTAGGCCGGTCTACCCTGTGGTACGGTGCTGTCGAACCTGAGAAGCCGCACCGGTTTCCGGGCTTGGCGAGGGTGGTCGGGACAGCCGCTTCATCGCCGAACAAGCCGACACGATTGTGGGTGACCGTGTGACGACGCCAGCGCCGGAAGCGCCGTTGGTGTTTCCGTCCGTCGCCTTCCGGCCGATGCAACTTCTTATCGTCTGTGCCGCGCTCACCGCCCTGGCGATTGCCGTCGCTGCGTGGGCCGGCCACGTCATGTTCGGGGTGTTCTTCGGCGTCGGACTGGGCCTGGGTCTGATCAACGCACTCCTGGTGCAGCGCTCGGTGGCGGCGATCACGTCCGAAGCCAACCCGGTGAAACGCAAGATGGCGGTCAATTCCGCCACCCGGCTGATGGTCATCACCATGGTGGGACTGACGATCGCCTGGTTCTTCCGGCCTCAGGGACTTGGCGTCGTGTTCGGATTGGCGCTGTTCCAGGTCGTCCTGGTGCTTACCACTGCCCTTCCGGTGTGGAAGAAGATCCGCACCCCGGGTGCGGACCAACTTCCCGAGGCCGAATCCGCGCAGGGCATTTCTTATAGCAATCCCGCCTCAATTGCCGACGACATGTTCAAGGATTGAGCACTATGACCGAAACCATCCTCGCCGAGGGCGCGATCGAGGTCGGCCACCACGAGCAGGCCCAGTGGCTGGGCATGACCGTCAACACCGACACGGTGCTGGCGACGGCCATCGCCGGTGCCGTTGTGATCGGGCTCGCCTTCCTGCTCCGCGCCAAGGTCACCTCGACCGGCGTGCCCAGCGGAGTCCAGTTGTTCTGGGAGGCCATCACCATCCAGATGCGCGGTCAGATCGAGCAGGCGATCGGCATGAAGATCGCCCCGTTCGTGCTGCCCCTAGCCGTGGCCCTGTTCGTATTCATCCTTGTCGCCAACTGGATATCGGTGTTGCCGGTGCAATACGGCACGGCCGATGGCAAGACGCACGAGCTACTCAAACCCCCCGCCGCGGACATCAACTTCGTGCTGGCGCTCGCGCTGTTCGTGTTCCTCTGCTATCACGCGGCCGGCGTCTGGCGCCGCGGGATCATCGGTCACCCGATCAAGGTCCTCAAGGGACACGTGGCGTTCCTGGCCCCGATCAACCTCGTCGAGGAGATCGCCAAGCCGATCTCGCTGTCCCTCCGTCTTTTTGGCAACATCTTCGCCGGCGGCATCATGGTGTCGCTGATCGCGCTGTTCCCCTGGTATATCCAGTGGGCGCCTAACGCGATCTGGAAGACGTTCGACCTGTTCGTCGGGCTGATCCAGGCGTTCATCTTCGCGCTGTTGACGATCCTGTACTTCAGTCAGTCCATGGAAATGGACGAGCACCACTAGACCAAACGTAGGAACCCACAGGCTCTGGTAGGACCCCTACCAGTCATCAAGGAGGAAAGTAATGGCAGACCCACAAATCGTTGCCGGTGCCCTGATCGGTGGCGGACTGATTCTGGGCGGCGGCGCGATCGGCGCCGGTATCGGCGACGGTATCGCCGGTAACGCCCTGATCTCCGGTATCGCCCGGCAGCCCGAGGCCCAGGGACGGTTGTTCACCCCGTTCTTCATCACCGTCGGTCTGGTGGAGGCGGCCTACTTCATCAACCTGGCGTTCATGGCGCTGTTCGTTTTCGCCACGCCCGGCGCCTCCTAGTCGGCCATGAGGCACCTAAGCGTCACTGTATTGGCGTCTGAGGAAGGCGGCGGCACCAGCAACTTCCTCATTCCCAACGGCACCTTTTTCTTCGTGCTGGCCATCTTCTTGATCGTGCTCGGCGTGATCTGGAAGTTCGTGGTGCCGCCGGTCACGCAGGTGTTGGGTGAGCGCGAACGGATGCTGGCACAGACCGCCTCGGACAACCGCCGCTCTGCTGAATTGGAGAAGGCGGCCGAAGCCGACCACAACGCTGAGTTGGCGGCGGCGCGCTCGGAGGCCGCGGCCATCCGGGACGGCGCCAGGGCCGAGGGCCGTGAGGTGGTCGACGCCGAGAAGGCGCAGGCGAATGAAGCTGTCGCCGGCACCCTCCAGGCGGCCAACGTGGAACTCCAGGCGCAGAGCGACGCGATCGCCCCGAATCTGAGGGCATCGGTGGAGACCTTGTCGCAGACCCTGGCCAGCCGGGTGCTCGGCGTTCCGGCGGGCACCTCCGCCGCCGGCCCAACCTCGTCGGCGTACGCGTACACCCCGGCGGACAGCTCGTATACGGTTTCAGACACCTCTCACACGGTTTCGGAAGGCTGAGCACCGTTGTCAACCTTTATCGGACAACTCATCGGCTTCGCCGTCATCATTTGGATCATCACCAAATATGTGGTGCCGCCGGCCCGCAAGATGATGACCCAACAGCAAGAGGCCGTCCGCACCCAGCTCGACGATAGTTCCAAGGCCACCCAACGGCTCGCCGCTGCCGACCAGTACCACGCCAAGCGGGTCGAGGAGGGCAAGGTCGAGGGCCGGCGGATCGTCGAGGAGGCCCGCACTGATTCGGTCCGCATCGGCGAGCAGCTGCGAGTGCAGGCCGGCGCCGAGGCCGAACGCATCAAAGTGCAAGGCGGCCAGCAGGTTTCGTTGCTGCAATCCCAGTTGGTGCGCCAGCTCCGCGGCGATCTCGGTGCTGAGTCGGTCAGGCGTGCAACCGAGCTGGTCAAAGCGCACGTGGCCGATCCGCAGGCCCAGTCCGCCACGGTCGACCGGTTGCTCGACGAGTTGGACTCGATGGCGCCTGCGGCGTTCGCGCCCGAGGTGGCCCCCACCGACATGCGGTCGGCAAGCCGCGAAGCGCAAGCCGCCGTCGTGGATCGTTTTGAGGCATTGGCTAGTTCGCTGAGCTCCGGTGACCTTGCCACGCTGGCTGACGAACTCGTGGCGGTAGACAGTCTGCTGCTGCGCGAGCCCATGCTGGCGCGGCATCTCGCCGAGGCCAACGGCGAGCGCGAGGCCAAAACGCAGCTGATTGCGCGGGTGTTCGGCGGCCGGGTGAACTCCACCACGATCGACCTGATCGACACCGCGGTGTCGGTGCGGTGGTCGAAGACCGAAGACCTCGTCAGCGCACTGGAGCACGTCGCCCGGCTGAGCTTGCTGCAGAAGTCTCAGCGCGAGGGCCAGGCCGACGAGGTCGCCGAGCAGCTGTTCCGGTTCGGCCGCATCATCGACACCGAGCCGCAATTGACCGCTCTGCTCGGCGACTACGCTAGGCCGCCGGCCCAGCGGGTTGCGCTGCTGCGCAGCGTGTTGGACCAGTCCACCGGCGGCCTCAATCCGACCGCGCTCGCGCTGCTGAGCCACACCGTGGAACTGTTGCGCGGCGAGCGGGCCGATGAAGCCGTGCAGGATCTGGCCGAACTGGCAGTCTCCAGCCGGGGCGAGATCGTCGCCCTGGTGAGCGCTGCGGCCGAGCTGAGCGACAGCCAGCGTCGCCGCCTCACCGAAATCCTTTCCCGGATTTACCACACTCCCGTCTCGCTGCAGCTCGTCGTCGACCCCGAGCTGCTGGGCGGCCTCGCAGTCGCCGTCGGAGACGAAGTGATCGACGGAACGTTGTCGTCGAAGCTGGACGCAGCGGCGACCAAGCTGCCCGACTAGTTCCCCCCGAAAACCGCTGAAGCCACCCAAGGACGAGAAGGCAGGAAGACGAAAAGCCATGGCAGAGTTGACAATCTCCGCTCAGGACATCGAGGGCGCGATCGAGAGCTATGTCTCGAGCTTCGAGGCCGGCACCGGGCGTGACGAGGTCGGGACGGTCATCGACACCGGCGACGGTATCGCCCACGTCGAGGGTCTGCCCTCGGTGATGACCCAGGAGCTCCTGGAGTTCCCCGGCGGCGTCCGCGGCGTGGCGCTCAACCTCGACGAGCACAGCATCGGCGTGGTCATCCTCGGTGAATCCGACAAGATCGAGGAGGGGCAGCAAGTCCGCCGGACCGGCGAGGTGCTCTCGGTTCCGGTCGGCGACGCGTTCATGGGCCGCGTGGTCAACCCGCTCGGCCAGCCGATCGACGGCCGAGGCGAGATCGCCAGCACGGATCGCCGCGCCTTGGAGCTGCAGGCGCCATCGGTGGTCCAGCGGCAGAGCGTCAGCGAGCCGCTGCAGACCGGTATCAAAGCCATCGACGCCATGACGCCCATCGGCCGCGGCCAGCGCCAGCTGATCATCGGTGACCGCAAGACCGGCAAGACCGCAGTCTGCGTCGACACGATCCTCAACCAGCGGCAGAACTGGGAGACCGGCGATCCCAGCAAGCAGGTCCGCTGCGTGTACGTCGCCATCGGCCAGAAGGGCACCACCATCGCCAGCGTGCGTCGCGCGCTGGAGGAGGGTGGCGCGATGGACTACACCACCATCGTCGCTGCCCCGGCCTCGGACTCGCCCGGCTTCAAATGGCTTGCGCCCTACACCGGTTCGGCCATCGCGCAGAACTGGATGTATGACGGCAAGCACGTCCTGATCGTGTTCGACGACCTCACCAAGCAGGCCGAGGCCTACCGCGCGATCTCGCTGCTGCTGCGCCGCCCGCCGGGCCGCGAGGCCTACCCCGGTGACGTCTTCTATCTGCACTCCCGGCTGCTGGAGCGTTGTGCGAAGCTCTCCGATGAGCTTGGCGGCGGCTCGATGACGGGCCTGCCGATCATCGAGACCAAGGCCAACGACATCTCGGCCTACATCCCCACCAACGTCATCTCGATCACCGACGGCCAGTGCTTCCTGGAGACCGACCTGTTCAACCAGGGTGTGCGTCCGGCCATCAACGTCGGCGTCTCGGTGTCCCGGGTTGGTGGCGCCGCTCAGATCAAGGCGATGAAGGAGGTGGCCGGCTCGCTGCGTCTGGATCTTTCCCAGTACCGCGAACTAGAATCGTTCGCCGCTTTCGCCTCCGACCTCGACGAGGCCTCGAAGGCCCAACTCGAGCGTGGCGCTCGGCTGGTTGAGTTGCTCAAGCAGCCGCAGTACAGCCCGTTGTCGGTCGAGGACCAGGTGGTTGCGATCTTCCTGGGTACCAAGGGCCATCTCGACTCGGTCCCGGTCGCCGACGTCGGCCGCTTCGAGGACGAGTTCCTTGAGCACCTGCGTGGAGCGAACGCCGGAATCCTCAACGAGATCAAGACTTCTCAGAAGCTCAGCGAGGAGACCGAAGAGGCGCTCAATCGCGCGGTCGCGGAGTTCAAGCGCGGCTTCGCGACTTCCGACGGTAGTTCGGTCATCCCCGAGGAGAACATCAAGCCGCTCTCCGAGGGTGACCTCGAGCGCGAGACCGTTCAGGTTCGTAAGCCCGCCCCGAAGAAGAAGTAATGGCAGCAACACTTCGCGAACTCCGCGGGCGGATCAAGTCGGCCTCGTCCATCAAGAAGATCACCAAGGCCCAGGAGCTCATCGCCACGTCGCGCATCTCCAAGGCCCAGGCCAGGGTGGAGGCGGCTCGGCCGTACTCGATCGAGATCACCAACATGCTGACCGATCTTGCGGCCGAAGCGGCCCTGGATCACCCGCTGTTGGTCGAGCACAAGAACCCGAAAAGGGCCGCGGTGCTGGTGGTGACCTCCGACCGCGGACTGTGCGGCGCTTACAACGCCAACGTCCTGCGCAAGGCCGAGGAGTTGATGGCGCTGCTGCGCCAAGAGGGCAAGACCCCGATCCTGTACGTGGTGGGCCGCAAGGCCCAGGGCTACTTCAGTTTCCGCAACTGGGATATCCACAAGTCCTGGACCGGGTTCACTGAGAAGCCAACGTACGAGAAGGCCCAGGAGATCGCCGACACCCTGCTGGAGGCATTCCTGGCGGGCTATGACGACGAGTCCGACGGCGGTGCGGGTCTAGACGGTGTTCCCGGCATCGACACGCACGAATTGCACATCGTCTTCACCGAATTCCGGTCGATGCTCACCCAGATCGCCGAGGCGCGCCGGATCGCCCCGATGGTGGTGGAGTACATCGGTGAGGCCGACACCGGCCCCAAGACGCTGTTCTCGTTCGAGCCAAACGCCACGACGCTGTTCGACAACCTGCTCCCGCGTTATGTGGCCACCCGGATCTACGCGGCCCTGCTGGAGGCTGCGGCCTCGGAGTCGGCGTCGAGACGTCGCGCCATGAAAGCCGCAACCGACAACGCCGATGATCTGATCAAGCTCCTCACACTGATGGCCAACCGTGAACGGCAGGCCAAGATCACCCAGGAAATCAGCGAAATCGTCGGTGGCGCAAACGCTCTCGCCGACGCATCCAAATAGACATCAATAAGCTTCCACCAGGAGACGAAGAGGGACCATGACCGTCATCTACGAGAGCGACCCCAGCGGCTACACCACCAGTGGCAGCGTCGAGTACACGACGAGTAGCGACAACACCACCAGTGGCACAAGCGAATACGCCACCCCCGGCAACGACAGAGCCGGTCGCGTGGTGCGCATCACCGGCCCCGTGGTCGACGTGGAGTTCCCCCGCGGGTCGGTACCTCCGCTGTTCAACGCTCTGCACGCCGAGATCACGTTCGGCTCGCTGGCCAAGACCCTGACCCTTGAGGTAGCCCAGCACCTCGGCGAGAACCTGGTGCGCTGCATCTCCATGCAGCCGACTGACGGCCTGGTGCGTGGCGTCGAGGTCACCGACACCGGCAAATCGATCTCGGTTCCGGTCGGTGACGGCGTCAAGGGCCACGTCTTCAACGCCCTGGGCCAGTGCCTCGATGAGCCCGGTTACGGCAAGGACTTCGAGCACTGGTCGATCCACCGCCGCCCGCCGGCCTTCTCCGAGCTTGAGCCGCGTACCGAGATGCTCGAGACCGGCCTGAAGGTCGTCGACCTGCTCACCCCGTACGTGCGCGGCGGCAAGATCGCCCTGTTCGGCGGCGCCGGCGTGGGCAAGACCGTGCTCATCCAGGAGATGATCAACCGCATCGCCCGCAACTTCGGCGGCACCTCGGTGTTCGCCGGCGTGGGGGAGCGCACCCGTGAGGGCAATGACCTCTGGGTCGAGCTTCGGGAAGCCAACGTTCTCAAGGACACCGCGCTGGTGTTCGGGCAGATGGACGAGCCGCCGGGCACCCGCATGCGGGTCGCCCTTTCGGCGCTGACCATGGCGGAGTACTTCCGCGACGAGATGGGTCAGGACGTTCTTCTCTTCATCGACAACATCTTCCGGTTCACCCAGGCCGGCTCCGAGGTGTCCACCCTGCTCGGCCGCATGCCGTCCGCGGTGGGCTACCAGCCGACCCTGGCCGACGAGATGGGTGAGCTGCAGGAGCGCATCACCTCCACCCGCGGCAAGTCCATCACCTCCATGCAGGCCGTCTACGTGCCCGCCGACGACTACACCGACCCGGCCCCGGCCACCACGTTCGCCCACCTCGATGCCACCACCGAGCTGTCCCGAGCGGTGTTCTCCAAGGGCATCTTCCCCGCGGTGGACCCGCTGGCCTCCAGCTCGACCATCCTCGACCCCGCCGTCGTGGGCGACGAGCATTACCGGGTGGCCCAAGAAGTCATCCGAATCCTGCAGCGCTACAAGGATCTTCAGGACATCATCGCCATCCTCGGTATCGATGAACTTGCCGAAGAGGACAAGCAGTTGGTCGGCCGGGCGCGGCGTATCGAGCGCTTCCTGAGCCAGAACATGATGGCTGCCGAGCAGTTCACCGGTCAGCCGGGTTCGACGGTTCCGGTCAAGGAGACCGTAGAGGCGTTCGACCGGCTCGCCAAGGGTGACTTCGACCATGTGCCCGAGCAGGCGTTCTTCCTTATCGGCGGTCTCGACGATCTGGCCAAGAAGGCAGAGACCTTCGGCGTCAAGCTGTGACGGGCGCTCGTCGAGCAGAACACGAAAGGTGATGTGAGATGGCCGATATGGACGTTGCGATCGTCGCCGTCGATCGCAAGATCTGGTCGGGCAGGGGAACTTTCGTGTTCACTCGCACCACGGCCGGTGAGATCGGCGTCATGCCCCACCACATCCCGCTGGTAGCCCAGTTGGTCGACGACGCAATGGTGCGCGTCGAGCGCGAGGGCGAGGCGGACCTGCGGATCGCGGTTCTCGGGGGATTCATGTCGGTGACCGAGGCCGGAGTTAAGATCCTCGCGGAGGCTGCCGAATTCGAATCGGAGATCAACGAGGACGAGGCCAGGCAAGACGAAGCCTCCGACGACGAACGGATCGCCGCACGCGGTCGGGCCCGACTTCGAGCTCTCGGTCTGCGCGACTGATCGGCGATGAGCGCGTCGATGTTCGTCATGGTCGCGCTCGTCAGCCTTCTCCTGCTTGCCGTTGTGGCGCTGAGCTTCCGGCTGTGGAAGCTGGGCCAGGGCGGCACGCCGGCGATCCTCCGGGATATCCCTGCGGTGGGTGGCCACGGATGGCGCCACGGCGTCATCCGTTATCGCGGTGACGAAGCCCGGTTCTACCGGTTGTCCAGTGTCCGGCTGTGGCCGGATCGGCGGTTGAGCCGACGTGGTCTGGAAGTCCTGTCGCGCCGGGCACCGCGCGGCGACGAATTCGACATCATGACCGACGACGTCGTCGTCCTCGAACTCCAGGACGTGACCGGCAGCCAGGCGTGCGGCTACGAATTGGCGCTGGACCGAGGCGCACTGACGGCTTTTCTGGCGTGGGTGGAATCCCGCCCTTCGTCCCGCTCGCGCCGTCCGATCGTCTAGGTCGGCGTCCGTCAGGCAGGCTTTTGCTGGCCGGGCCCGCCCGGGTGCCAAAGGACGTCACCCTCGGGATTGGCGACACGCGACAAGATGAACAGCAGGTCCGACAGGCGGTTGAGATAGCGCGCCGGCAGCGGGCTGACCGTCTGCGGATGTGCTTTGACCGCGTTCCACGCGGACCGTTCGGCCCGCCGGGTCACCGTCCGTGCCACGTGCAGCAGCGCCGAAAGCCCGGTACCGCCGGGCAGGACGAACGAATTCAGTGCTGGCAGTGGTTCGTTGAACTCATCGCACCACTTCTCCAGACGGTCGATATAGGCCTCGGTGATCCGCAACTGCGGATGTCCTGGGTTTTCGACAATCGGGGTGGACAGGTCCGCGCCGGCGTCGAACAAATCGTTCTGGATCCAGGTGAGCACTGTGCGCAGCGGTCCTTCCGGGTGGCCGAGTGCCACCGCCACACCCAGTGCGGCATTGGCCTCATCGCAGTCCGCATAGGCCAGCAGCCGCGGATCGTTCTTATCGACGCGGGAGAAGTCACTGAGGCTGGACGTGCCGTCATCGCCCGTCCGGGTGTAGATGCGGGTCAGGTGCACTGCCATAGCTCTAGACCGTACCCGGCCTACGACGAGGGAATCCCGGCCCGCCTACTCTAAACTGCTTCCGTGGGCGAGCGTTTCCTGGTGATCGGCGGCAACCGGTTAGCTGGTGAGGTCGCCGTCGGCGGGGCCAAGAACAGCGTCCTCAAGCTGATGGCGGCCAGTCTGCTGGCTGAGGGAACCACCACCATCTCCAACTGCCCGGACATCCTCGACGTGCCGCTCATGGCTGAGGTGCTCCGGGGTCTGGGGGCCAACGTCGAACTCGATGGTTCGGTGGTGCGCATCACCTCACCCGACGAGCCCAAGTACGAAGCCGACTTCGCCGCAGTGCGGCAGTTCCGGGCCTCCGTCTGTGTGCTGGGTCCGCTGGTGGGTCGGTGCAAGCGAGCCCGGGTCGCGCTGCCTGGCGGTGACGCGATCGGGTCCCGTCCGTTGGACATGCACCAGTCGGGCCTGCGGCAACTGGGCGCGGAGTGCACCATCGAGCACGGCTGTGTCGTCGCCTCGGCAGATCACCTGCGAGGCGCCGAGATCCAACTGGAATTCCCCTCGGTGGGGGCCACGGAGAACATCCTGATGGCCGCCGTCGTGGCAGAGGGCGTGACGACCATCCGCAACGCCGCCCGCGAGCCCGACGTGGTCGACCTGTGCGAAATGCTCAATCAGATGGGCGCGCAGGTCACCGGCGCCGGCACGTCGACTCTGACGATCACTGGGGTGCCCAAGCTGCACCCCACCGAGCACCGGGTGATCGGGGACCGGATCGTTGCCGCCACCTGGGGCATCGCCGCGGCGATGACCCGTGGTGACATCTCCGTCACCGGGGTCGACCCGGCCCACCTGCAGTTGGTCCTGCACAAACTGCACGACGCCGGTGCGACGGTGACACAACACGACAACGGCTTCCGCGTGGTGCAGTACGACCGCCCGAAGGCGTGCAACGTAGCGACTCTGCCGTTCCCGGGCTTCCCGACTGACCTGCAGCCGATGGCCATCGCTTTGGCATCGATCGCCGACGGAACATCGATGATCACCGAGAACGTGTTCGAGGCCAGATTCCGGTTCGTCGAGGAGATGATCCGCCTCGGTGCCGATGCCCGCACCGACGGTCATCACGCGGTGGTGCGGGGTATCCCTCAGTTGTCCAGCGCCCCGGTCTGGTCGTCGGATATCCGGGCCGGTGCCGGGCTGGTGCTCGCGGGCCTGGTGGCCGACGGAGAGACCGAGGTCCACGACGTCTTCCACATCGACCGGGGCTATCCGCTCTTCGTCGACAACCTGCAGAATTTGGGTGCGGAAATAGAACGGGTACACTAGGCGTTACCCAAGAGCGCTGGACTGAGTGCGACCGGCGCCAGGATCTCCACAGAGGGGTTCTGACCCCCGATTTGACTCGGACTGGCGCCAAGGCTTAGGCTGGTAGGGTTGCCCAAGATCGCAGGGCAAAGCAGGTGTGTTGTTTGAGAACTCAATAGTGTGTTTGGTGGTTTTTGTTTGTTGTTTGTTTTTTGTCGCACCTTGGCGCCCCCGTGTTGGGGTGTGACGTTTTTTGCCAGTTTTGATACTGGTGCTTGGTCAGATTGTTCTGATTCGAATTCTGCCGGTTTGTCCGGAAGTTTTTGTTTGGAGAGTTTGATTCTGGCTCAGGACGAACGCTGGCGGCGTGCTTAACACATGCAAGTCGAACGGTAAGGCCCTTTGGGGTACACGAGTGGCGAACGGGTGAGTAACACGTGGGTGATCTGCCCTGCACTTCGGGATAAGCCTGGGAAACTGGGTCTAATACCGGATATGACCATGGACTTCACGGTTTGTGGTGGAAAGCTTTTGCGGTGTGGGATGGGCCCGCGGCCTATCAGCTTGTTGGTGGGGTAATGGCCTACCAAGGCGACGACGGGTAGCCGGCCTGAGAGGGTGTCCGGCCACACTGGGACTGAGATACGGCCCAGACTCCTACGGGAGGCAGCAGTGGGGAATATTGCACAATGGGCGCAAGCCTGATGCAGCGACGCCGCGTGGGGGATGACGGCCTTCGGGTTGTAAACCTCTTTCAGTAGGGACGAAGCGCAAGTGACGGTACCTACAGAAGAAGCACCGGCCAACTACGTGC
Organism: uncultured Mycobacterium sp.; assembly: GCA_964629725.1. GTDB lineage: Bacteria > Actinomycetota > Actinomycetes > Mycobacteriales > Mycobacteriaceae > Mycobacterium. The sequence goes on along the minus strand of CAZVST010000060.1, from coordinate 400 downwards.
CAGCAGCCGCGGTAATACGTAGGGTGCGAGCGTTGTCCGGAATTACTGGGCGTAAAGAGCTCGTAGGTGGTTTGTCGCGTTGTTCGTGAAATCTCACAGCTTAACTGTGAGCGTGCGGGCGATACGGGCAGACTGGAGTACTGCAGGGGAGACTGGAATTCCTGGTGTAGCGGTGGAATGCGCAGATATCAGGAGGAACACCGGTGGCGAAGGCGGGTCTCTGGGCAGTAACTGACGCTGAGGAGCGAAAGCGTGGGGAGCGAACAGGATTAGATACCCTGGTAGTCCACGCCGTAAACGGTGGGTACTAGGTGTGGGTTTCCTTCCTTGGGATCCGTGCCGTAGCTAACGCATTAAGTACCCCGCCTGGGGAGTACGGCCGCAAGGCTAAAACTCAAAG
>CAZVST010000059.1:0-30884 GCA_964629725.1 uncultured Mycobacterium sp. | reverse complement strand
CAGCCATCAACCATCTACATGATCAACCACCAACTTTCTGGACGCACTGCCTCACTCACTTTGAGCGCGTGGTCGGTGGTGGTGCCTCACGCAGTTTGAGCGCGTAGCCGGGGAGGCTTGCCCGATGTGGAAGGCAAGATCGGATATGGGTGCGGCTCTCCTGGAGTGACGTGCGTCGGTGGTTTATGAGCGTCTGAGCTGCGCTGAAGCCCCGACCAGATGGCCGCCGCGCTGACCGCCCCGCTGAACGGTGCACTCGCGGCCGGCGGCGATAGCGCCGCATGTGGGCAGTACGAGGCGGGGCCCGTCGACACACCGCCAGTGGCCGACGGAACTGATGTGACAGTGGGGGGTCTGATGACCGTCGGCGATCAGGGCGTCGCCCAGGGCGACGCCGCCCAGGAGTCTGCCGGGACTGCGAAACCCCGGCCGCGGCGGGCCGCCATCAGCAAAGCTGCGGCCGGCAAGGCGGTGGTGCGGGGCGGGTCCGCCGTGGTCGTCACGCAGTAGAACGGTCAACACCCCACCACCCCAGGGACCTACCCCAGATCGACAATTCCTGCACACTGGCTTGCCCCCCAGTAGCAAGGTTGACGCTATGGCGCGTTCATCTGTGCTCACGACCGAAAGTGGCCTGCCAACCGGTGTACGCGGCGCGGCGGACCCGCACTTCGCCGGACTGATCCGGGCCTTCGCCGCGCTCTACCCCACACGCCAGTATGGGGGTGGTGCGCTGTCGGTCTATATCGATGGCCGTCCGGTGGTCGATGTGTGGATGGGTTGGTCGGATCGGCGCGGTGAGACGCCGTGGACGGCCAATACCGGGGCCATGGTGTTCTCTGCGACAAAAGGGTTGGCCGCGACCGTAATCCATCGATTGGTTGACCGCGGACTGCTGTCCTATGACGCGCCGGTTGCAGACTACTGGCCCGAATTCAGGACCAACGGCAAATCGGCGGTCACCGTCAACGACATGCTGCGGCATCGAGCAGGACTCGCGCACCTAAAGGGAGTCGGCAAAGGCGAGGTTCTGAATCACCTCCTCATGGAACAAAAGCTGGCCGCCGCGCGGCTTGACTCCACACACGGATCATTGACATACCATGCGATCACCTACGGGTGGTTGCTGTCGGGCCTGGCCCGCGCGGTCACCGGAAAAGGCATGCGCGAGCTTTTCCGCGAGGAACTTGCACGCCCACTCGACACCGACGGTCTTCATCTCGGCCGGCCACCGGCCGACGCCCCGACGGCGGCAGCGCAGACGTTGTTCCCTCAAAGCTCCATTCCCACACCAGTTTTCGACTTCATCGTGCCGAAGGTAGCCGCCCTGTCATTCTCGGGTCTACTGGGCGCTACCTATTTCCCAGGAATCACCTCCCTTCTCCAGGAAGACATGCAATTTCTCGACACGGAGATGCCGGCGGCTAACGGCGTCGTGACCGCCCGAGCCCTGGCAAAGGTGTACGGAGCACTGGCTAATGACGGCGTCATGGGTCAGACCCGACTGCTCTCGTCGGATTTGGTGCAGGGACTGACGAGAAACATCGATCTGACAGTGGACCTGAACCTCGGCATTCCCTTCTCCTATCATCGGGGCTTCCAATCGTCCCCGATCCCGGGGTTCTTGCCGGGATTCGGCCATATCGGTCTGGGCGGGACCATCGGGTGGGCCGATCCGCAGACCGCTAGCTCCTTCGGTTACGTGCACAACCGGTTGCTGACGCTGATGGTGTTCGACACGGGCTCGTTTGCGGCGCTGGCTCCGTTGCTGACCACCGCAATCGCGTCGGCCCGCAGAGATGGTCCACTCGAGGTGCCGAACTTTGGCGCGCCCTTCCAGGCGCCCCACCAAGAACGCCCCACCGACGGGGCTAAAGGAGCCGGCTAACTGCGAAAACGACCGCCGGCGACACATTGCTGCCCATGAGCGACGTGATCCGGATGGCCACCCACGCCTGGCACTACCTGGCGGTGTTCGACAGCACACCGAAGGCGCGCTGTACCTCGGCTGCTCCAAGCGGATCGCCACCGGCCGACCAGCGAATAGTGCTGCACACCAAGGACCGCGGATGCACCACACCGGGCTGCGACATGCCCGGCTACCTCTCCGAGGTCCACCACGTCGACGAATGGGCCGACGGCGGACTGACCAACATCGACGACCTCACCTCCGCCTGCAAGGGCGACCACAAACTCCTCCGACCCGGAGGCTGGAGAACCCGGAAACTCAAAGACGGCTCCACCCAATGGCTTCCGCCACCACACCTGCCCATGTCCGGTGGCACCAACACCTACCACCACCCCGAGCGGATGCCGCCCGACGATTGGGATCTCGCCGCTGAGTGATCGGCGGGGGTCAACCCCCCAGGCAGCCCGGACCCAGCAGGGCCTTGAGATCGCCCATCAGCGCCGATGAGGGCGTGACCCGCAGCGCTTGATCGAGTTCCAGCGTGGTGATCCGGTCCCCGCTGATCAGCCGCAGATGCACCTTGGAGGTGCCGGGGTGGCGGGACAGCACCTGCTTGAGGGCGGTGACCTTATCCAGCGTGCATTGCCGGGTCGGCAGGCTCACCGCGAGCGGCCGGTCCGGCTGGGCGTTGGAGAAGTCCGGCACCACAAGGTCATTGGCGATCAAGGTGACACGGTCGTCCTGGATGCGGACCTTGGCGCCGACGATCACCACCGCGTCGTCGGCGATCTCCGCCCCGAACAGCGAGTAGGTCTGCGGGAAGAACATCACCTCGATACCACCGGTGAGGTCTTCCAATTGGGCTGATGCCCAGGGCATCCCGCTCTTGTTGACGCGACGGCTCACCGACGCCAGGATGCCGCCGACGCGGACCTGCGCATCGTTGGAGACGTCGCCGTCGAGGATCGCCGGAATCTGGGTGTCCACCTGCGTCGCCAGCAGGTGCGCCACCCCGTTGAGCGGGTGGCCGGACACGTACAGGCCCAGCATCTCGCGTTCCAGCGCGAGCTTGTGCTTGTCGTCCCATTCCTCGCCGGGCACCTCGATGGTGAAGACGGCGTCGGTGCCGCCACCGTCGTTCGAGCCGCTGCCGAACAGGTCGAACTGACCCATCGCCTCGGCCTTCTTGGTACCCAGCACCGATTCGACGGCATCGGAGTGCACCAGGAACAAACCCTTGCGCGGGTGACCCAGGGAGTCGAAAGCGCCTGCCTTGATCAGCGATTCGGTGACCTTCTTATTGCAGGCGCCGATGTCGATCTTGTTCAGGTAGTCGGAGAAGTCGGTGTACTTGCCCTTCCCGGTGCGGGTGGCGACCAGCGAACTCACCACGTTCGCGCCGACGTTGCGCACGGCACCCAGTCCGAAGCGGATGTCGTTACCCACCGAGGCGAAGTTCTGCACCGACTCGTTGACGTCGGGCGGCAGCACCGTGATGCCCAGGCGCCGGCAGTCGGCCAGGTAGACGGCGGCCTTGTCCTTGTCGTCGCCGACCGAGGTCAGCAGACCGGCCATGTACTCCGCCGGGTAGTTCGCCTTGAGGTAGGCCGTCCAGTAGGACACCAGCCCGTATCCGGCGGCGTGCGACTTGTTGAACGCGTACCCGGCGAACGGCAGGATGGTGTCCCACAACGCCTTGACCGCCCGCTCGGAGAAACCGTTGGCGGTCATTCCCTCGTGGAAGCCCTTGTACTCGGCTTCGAGCACCTCAAGTTTCTTCTTGCCCATGGCTTTTCGCAGCGCGTCAGCCTTGCCCATGCTGTAGGAGGCGACCTTCTGGGCGATGAACATGATCTGCTCTTGGTAGACGATCAGGCCGTAAGTCTCCGACAGGATCTCCTTGAGTGGCTCCTCCAACTCGGGATGGATCGGCTTGATGGCCTGGCGCCCGTTCTTGCGGTCGGCGTAGTCGTTGTGGGCGTTCATGCCCATCGGGCCCGGGCGGTAGAGCGCCAGCACCGCGACGATGTCGTTGAACTCCGTGGGTTGCATGCGCCGCAGCAGATCCCGCATGGGGCCGCCGTCGAGCTGGAACACCCCGAGGGTGTCGCCACGGCCGAGCAGCTCGTAAGCCTTGGGGTCGTCCAGCAGCAGGCCTTCGAGGTCCAGGTCGATGCCGCGGTTGGCTTTGATGTTCTCGATGCAGTCGCCGATGATGGTCAGGTTCCGCAGACCCAGGAAGTCCATCTTCAGCAGGCCGATGGCCTCGCAGGACGGGTAGTCCCAGCCGGTGATGATGGCGCCGTCCTGCGGCCGCTTCCACAGCGGGATCGCCTCGATGAGCGGCTCGGAACTCATGACCACCGCGCAGGCGTGCACGCCGGCGTTGCGGACCAGACCCTCCAGGCCGCGGGCGGTCTCGTAGATGGTGCGCACGTCGGGGTCGGTGTCGATCAGCCCGCGGACCTCGGCGGCTTCCTTGTACCGCTCGTGGGTCGGGTCGGTGATCCCCGAGAGCGGGATGTCCTTGGCCATGATCGGCGGCGGCAGCGCCTTGGTGATCCGGTCGGCGATCGCGAACCCGGGCTGCCCGTAGTGCACCCGGGCCGAATCCTTCAGAGCCGCTTTGGTTTTGATGGTGCCGAAGGTGATGACCTGGGCGACGCGGTCACTGCCCCATTTCTCGGCGGCATAACGCACCATTTCGCCGCGGCGGCGGTCGTCGAAGTCGATGTCGATATCCGGGGCCGACGGGCGTTCCGGGTTGAGGAAGCGTTCGAACAGCAGGCCGTGCGGGATCGGGTCGATGTTGGTGATGCCGAGTGCGTAGGCCACCAGCGAGCCGGCCGCCGACCCGCGGCCGGGCCCGACCCGGATGTCAATGGAGCGCGCATAGTTGATCAGGTCGGCGACGATCAGGAAGTAGGACGGAAAACCCTTGCCGCAGATGACGTCGATCTCAAAGCTCACCCGCTCGGTGTACTCCGGCGGTACCCCGTCCGGGAAGCGCCGCCGCAGACCGGCCTCGACCTCGTGGCGCAGCCAGGACCCCTGATCGTGTCCCTCCGGCACCGGGAAGATCGGCATCCGGTCCCGCGGCAACCACACGTCGGCGTAGGACTGCACCCGTTCGGCGATCAGCAGGGTGGAATCGCAGGCCTGCGGGATCTCGGCATCCCACAGCGCGCGCATCTCCGCGGCCGACTTGATGTAGTAGCCGTCACCGTCGAATTTGAACCGGTTCGGGTCGGAGAGCGTCTTGCCGGTCTGAACGCACAACAGCGCCTCGTGGTTGTGCGCGGCATCCCGGGTGACGTAGTGACAGTCGTTGGTCGCCAGCGGCGGGATGCCGAGCTTGCGGCCGATCTCGAGCAGCCCGTCGCGAACCCGGCGCTCGATTGACAGACCGTGGTCCATCAACTCCAGGAAGTAGTTCTCGGCGCCGAAGATGTCGCGCCAGGTGGCGGCCGCTTCCAGCGCTTCGGCGTCCTGCCCCAGCCGCAAGCGGGTCTGCACCACGCCCGAGGGACAGCCGGTGGTCGCGATGATGCCCTCGGCGTGCTCGGCGATGATCTCGGCGTCCATCCGGTTCCACTTACCCAACTGCCCCTCGAACGAGGCCAGCGAGGTCAGTCTGAACAGGTTGCGCAGGCCGGTGGCGTTCTCGGCGACCATCGTCAGGTGGGTGTAGGACCCGCTGCCGGAGACGTCATCGGACTTCTGGCTGGGATCTCCCCACAGGATCCGGCGGGTATCGACACGAGATCCAGGGGCGACGTACGCCTCGACCCCGATGATCGGCTTGATGCCGACCTTGGTGGCGGCGTTGTAGAACTCGCTGGCGCCGAACATGTTGCCGTGGTCGGTCATGCCGATCGCCGGCATCTCCAGGCGCTGGGCCTCGGCCAGCATGGGCGTGATCTTGGCGGCACCGTCGAGCATCGAGTACTCGGTGTGGTTGTGCAGGTGCACGAAGGAGCTGCCCATAGGCCCGTCAGTCTATGGCTGCCTGCCGACGCGTTCGGCGTGTCGGCCGGCCGTGTCCCGCGCTAGTCGGTCGATGCCGCGGGATCGGGTCAGATGAGGTGCATGAGCACGACTGGAACCCCGCGGCGTGAGAAACCGAGCGGTCCTATTCGTGCCGTGGCGCCAGCGAAACCGAGCGCATATGCTTCCGCGCAATCAGACCGATGGAAGGAACGCGATGTCGAGAGTTCTCAGGACCACCCTGGTAGCACCCTTAGCGGTGGCCGCCCTCAGCGTGGCGCTGTCCGGGTGCGGCGGTTCGTCTACCTCGTCGACCGCGTCATCGTCGACCGCGTCATCGTCGCCCGCCTCGTCGGCCTCACCAGCCAGCTCAGCGACCTCCGCCGCTGCCCCGGCCAGCGCCGTGGAAGGTACGCTGGCGGCGTCCTGCACTCAGATCGACGCAGTCATGGAGGCCAATTCGGACGCGGACGCAGCCACGACGGCCATGAAACTTGAAGACATCAAGGCTCAGGTCACCACGCCGGATGCCGACCTGATCGAGGCAGTCGCCGCCGCCTACCAGGCGATCGCTGATAACCCGAACGTTCTGGCCGCCGACCCTGCCGGTCAAGCAATGGCCGACGCAATAACCAACTCATCCAGGGCGCTGGGCGCGGCCTGCCAAAGCGCCACCACGGCCCCGGCCCCCAACTAGCAGCGGAAAGGGACCCGGCACCCCACGCGGACCCCGCCCAAGACGTTCGGGGTCGGGGGGCTTCCGGCAAGCCGACGGGTGCGGAGCCGGCCCCGGGTCAGCTTTCGTCCTTGAGCATCCGGGTGATCTCCTTGGCCTGCTCGGGTTTGAGATCTCCGGACAGTTGCAGCACCTCACCCTCGATCGGTCCGCCGATCTTGGGGCCCCAGACCACCGTCCCGGCCCGCACGAAGGCGATCTGCTTGCCGACCTGACCTCCGGTGAACGTCGCGAATTTGTCGGCCGAATCCTTGGTCATCGACATCTCCACCGTCTGCACGCCGGTCAGCGGGTTGACGAAGGAGTCGACCTTGGTCAGCTGCACGCGCAGGGCCTCGGGCTGAAGTTCGTAGACGGCCGTCTTGGAGATGTCGCAGATCCGCATCGGCTGATCCGGCGGGGTCGGGGCGGCGGGCGGGCACTGGTCGGGGGTGGTGACGAAGGCGCTGACCACCGGGCGGACCGACAGCGGTTTGATGGTGTAGACCGGCGCGGTGCTGGTCGTGGTGACCGGCCCGTCAGCCTTGTTGAGCGCGCCGGATCCGAACAAGCCCAGCAGCGCACTGACCAGCGGGATGATGATCGCCACCGACGAAATGGCCGCCATCACCGCGATCAGGATGCGCCGATTGCGTTTCTTGGAGTCAGTCATGATGCCTGCAAGGTACCTGTCAGCGAGGCGCCAGCGGTGTCACATCGGCACCGGAGCGCCGAACCCGGGGATAATTCCCACCGGGACCAGGGCCAGCAGGACGGCGAAGACGGCGAAAGCCCTGATGGTGCGCCGGGTGGCCGGCCGGTCGGGTTCGGGCTGGGCGGATGCGAACAGCAGGAAGACAATGCCGAGGTCGAAGGCGGCGATGACCCACCATCGGATCCAGTCGACGCCGGTGGCGAAGATCGGCAGCAGCAGCACCACTCCGGCCAGCACTTCCAGGCGCCGCCGGCCCAGCAGCAAGCGGAACCGGGCCACGGGGACGCCGGAGACGTGGCTGATGGCCAGCAGGGTGATGGCCAGCACCCCGATCCCGTAGGCGGTCGAGGCGACCAGGGCGCCGACGCCGTTGCTCGCGACGAACCGCAGACCGTCGCCGACGCTCTGGTCGAACAGCGGCAGGATCGCCCGGCAGGTCCAGTCGTGGTAATCGATGTCGTAGTGGAAGCCGCGCAACAACTGCCCGAGCGTCGGATGCCCGGCCAGCGGATGGTTCGCCGGGCCGTGCGGCACGAGCAGGCACAGCTGGCCGGACAGTCCGCGTCGGCCCAGCGCGGCCACGGCGAGCCCGGTCAGCACCGACGGCCCGATCGCCAGGGCCGCCGCGACCCGGAACGCCCGCGTGCCCAGGTCGCTGGCCAGCACAGTCAATGCTGCGATGCTGCCGAGGCCGAATAGGAACGGGGTGGCCTCGTGGATCAGGGTCAGCACCGCGGTGATCGCGCCGTAGGCCGCGCTGGCGACCAGGACGGAGCGGGTGGAGTGAAGCTGGGTCAATACGCAGGCGAAGACGGCCAGCGCGGTCGCAGCGAGCAGGTCGGTGCGCGCCGAGAAGACGCCGAACGCAAAGCCGAACGGCAGCACCGGGATCAGCAAGGCCAGCAGCAGCCGCCGTTCGGAGCGTCGCGGTCGGACCGTCCACGCCAGGGCGGCCAGGCCGGCGAGGAACAACACCGTCGGCAGCCAGCGCAGCACCCGCAATCCGGCGAAGTAGTACTCAGGGCCGAACACACCCAGCAGTTCCCCCGCCAGTCCTCGGCGGATGAATCCCAGCGAGTAGTCCACCGCGAAATAGGAATACCAGTACAGGTCGGGCATGACGGTCACCGCGATCGCCAGCAGCGCGGCCGCCCACACCACGAGCAGTACGGCGGCGATCACATACCCGCGCCGGCGGTGCGGGCTGATGGAACTGACGGTCATGAGGCCTCGGCGTCCACTATCGAGCCCGTATTTTTAAGGGCCACAGTCGGATTCGTCGTCATCACCGCCGGGACCGGGCACGCCGCAGTGCGTCGGCGCTGAACACCGCAAGGGCCAGCCAGATCAACGCGAAACCGGCCCAGCGCAGCGGGCCCATCGGCTCGTGACCCACCAGCAGGCCCCAGGTCATCTGCATCGACGGTGTCAGATACTGCAGCAGCCCCAAGGTGACCAGCGCCAGTCGTTGGGCTGCGGCGGCGAAACACAATAACGGCACGGCGGTGATCGGCCCGCACAGCAGCAGCAGCACCACATGCCCGGCGCCGTTGCCGGTGAATTGGCTGGTGCCACCGATCTGCAGGGCCACCAGGTAGGCCAGCGCGAACGGCGACGCGACAGCGGTCTCCACCGCCACGCTGACCCGCGGGTCGGCCGGCACCACTTTCTTCACCGCCCCGTACAGCCCGAACGACACGGCCAGACCCAAGGCGATCCAGGGTGCGCCGCCGGCTCCACTGGATAGCAGTCCCACCGCGACGACGGCGATCAGCACCGCGACCGTTTGGGCCCGGTTGAGGCGCTCACCGAACAACACAACTCCGAGCAGAACGCTGACCAACGGGTTGATGAAATAGCCGAGGGCGGCGTCGACGACGTGGCCGGAGTTCACCGCGTAGATGTAGATCAGCCAGTTGGTGGAGATCAGCGCCGCGGCGCAGATCAGCAGCAGCCAGGTGCGGCGGCTCAGCGACCGCAGGTCGGACAGCCGCCCGACGGACCCACCCCCCGAGTCGCTTCGCTCCCGCCCGCCGAAGGCCAGCACCACTGTCATCAACAGCACGGTCCAGACGATGCGGTGGGCGAGGATCTCGGCAGGTCCGGCCGGTTTGAGCAGCGGGAAGAAGGCCGGGAAGATCCCCCAGGAGACGTAGGCGCCGAGCCCGAAGAGCAGTCCGGTCGCGTCCCTTCCGGCCGGCCGGCTCCGGGTCACGACTCGGTTCGCAGGACGTCGAGAGCGTGCTGCAGGTCGGCCGGATACGGGCTGGTGATCTCGACCCGATGCCCGTCGGCCGGATGCGCGAACGCCAGCGAGCGGGCGTGCAGCCATTGCCGTTCCAGCCCAAGCCTTTTCGCCAGCACCGGGTCGGCCCCATAGGTGAGGTCACCCGCGCAGGGATGATGCAGGGCGGCGAAATGCACCCGGATCTGGTGGGTGCGACCGGTTTCCAGATGAACGTCGAGCAGACTGGCGGAGCGGAACATCTCCAGGGTGTCGTAATGGGTGATGCTGTGCCGGCCGTCCTCGGTTACGGCGAACTTCCAGTCGTGGCCGCGGTGACGGCCGATGGGCGCGTCGATGGTGCCGCTGGACGGATCCGGATGTCCTTGCACCACAGCGTGATAGCGCTTGTCGACGATACGCTGCTTGAACGCCCGCTTCATCAGGGTGTAGGCCCGCTCGGACAGCGCGACGACCATCACCCCGGAGGTTCCGACGTCGAGGCGGTGCACGATGCCTTGTCGTTCGTGGATGCCGGACGTGCTGATCCGAAAGCCGGCGGCGGCCAGCCCGCCGAGCACCGTGGGACCGTGCCAGCCGACCGTCGCGTGCGCGGCCACCCCGGGTGGTTTGTCGACGGCGACGATGTCGTCGTCGGCGTACAGGATCGTCATGCCCTCGACATCGACGGGCGTATTCTCCACCGGCGCAGGATCTTCCGGCAGCGTGACGGTCAGCCAGGCGCCGGCTTCGAGCTTGTCCGACTTGCCGACCGTGACTCCCTCGATTTCGACGCCACCGTTCTCGGCGACGGCCGCGACCGCAGTGCGCGACAAGCCGAGCAGCCGCGCCAACCCGGCGTCGACCCGCATCCCTGCGAGCCCCTCGGGGACCGGCATCGACCGCTCGGTCATCAGGCCGACTCGGCGCCAGCGTCGGCGCGGCTTCCGGTCGCGTCGGGGGTGTCGGAATTGTGCCGCCGTTCCGGCGCGTCGAAGTCGTAGCCGAACAGCGACAGGCCGACGAGCAGGATGGCTCCGCCCACGACCGCGGGGTCGGCGACGTTGAACACCGGCCACCAGCCGATGGAAAGGAAGTCCACCACGTGTCCGCGCAGCGGGCCGGGCGAGCGGAAGAACCGGTCCACCAGGTTGCCCAGGGCGCCGCCGAGGATCATGCCCAGCCCGACGGCCCACCACGGCGAGACCAGCCGCCGGCCCATCCAGATGATGCCGACCACCACGCCCGTCGCGACCAGAGTCAGCACCCAGGTGTACCCGGTGGCCATCGAGAAGGCGGCCCCGGAATTGCGCACCAGCGTCCAGGTCACGGTGTCACCGATGATCGACACCGGAACTCCCGGCGTCAGGAACTTGACGGCCAGAACCTTGGTGACGATATCGAGGATCAGCACCAGGGCCGCCACGGACAGCAGAAGGCGCAGACGCCGTCGTGGCGGGGCGGTTGCCGGCACGCCGACGGCCGGACGGGACCCGTCTGAGCCGGGCGTGGTCTCGTCAGTCACTCCCCCATCATTCCCTAGGCCCCGCTCTCGGCATGATGTAGGCATGCCACGCCTGGTCGTCATCACCACCGGCGGCACGATCGCGACCAGCGCCGGAGCCGACGGGGTGTTGCGCCCGGCGCGCAGCGGCGAGCACCTGACCGCCGCGCTGGACACCGGCGCCGTCGTCGATGTGGTTGATCTGATGAGCGTCGACAGCTCCGAGCTCACCCCGGCCGATTGGCTGCGGATCGCGGCAGCGGTCGACGATGCGGCGGGGTCCGCCGACGGCGTGGTGATCACCCACGGCACCGACACCATGGAGGAGACCGCGCTCTGGCTGGACCTCGGGTACCGCATGGACGTGCCAGTGGTGCTGACCGGGGCGGCGCACGCCGCCGACGCCCCCGACGCCGACGGACCGGCCAATCTGCGCGACGCGTGCGCGGTGGCGGCCAGCGCCCAGACCCGCGGCCTGGGCGTGCTGGTGAGCTTTGCCGGGGCGGTCTTCGCGCCGCTTGGCATGACCAAGCTGGGTGCCCCGCCCCTCTTCGGCGGCACCCGGGTGGGGTCGGTGGCCAACGGCGTCTTCGCCACCCACAGCCCCAAGGAACGCCCGTATCTGCGAGCGCTGGGGTCGGCCCCGCGGGTGGATATCGCCGCGGCGTATCCCGGGGCGGACGGGACGGCGATCGACGCCTTCGTCGCGGCCGGTGCCCGCGGGGTGGTGGTCGAGGCGATGGGCGCCGGCAACGCCGGCCCGGCGGTCGTGGACGCGGCGGCCAGGGCCTGCGCCGGCGGCGTGGCGGTCGTGGTGACGACCCGAGTGGTCGGCAGCGCGACGAGCGCGGCCTATGGACCGGGACATGACCTGGCGGCCACCGGCGCGGTGCTGGTGCCGCGGTTGCGCAGCAGCCAGGCGCGGGTGCTGCTCACCGCGGCGCTGGCGGCAGACCTACCCGTCGGCGAGGTCGTCGCCCGCTGGGGATGAACGGCGGGCCAGGAAATCCGGCCAGTCGAGGCTGTCGAGCGGGTCGGCCACGGTGAGATCGGGGTCATCGATGGCGAAGGTTCGCATCAACCCCGGCCCGCTGCTTCGCGTTTCGAAGCGCAAACTGACCACGCCGTGTCCGGCGCCCTGTACCCAGCCGTGACCGAACTGGGGATGGACGACGTCGTCCCCCACCCGCCACCCGGTCGTACCGGTGGCCAGTTCGCTTGGCGCAAAACCGGATCCGCTATCCGAGGACGCGATCTCATGCTGTTCAAGATCGGGGAACAGCGACTCCTGCCGAACATCGCTGAGCCCGGAAAAGCCCACGCCGAGCAGGCGAATCGGGCCGACGTCGCGCGGGTCGAGCAGCAGCCGGTGCGCGGTGGCGGTCAGCGTGCCGGCATCGGCGGTGGCGTACGGCAGGGTGGCCGAGCGGGTCACCGTCGACATGTCGGCCTTCTTCAGCTTCACCGTCACCGTCCGGGCGCCCCGGCCGTCGCGCAGCAGTCTGCGGTGGGCGTGCTCGGAGATCGGCCTGACGGCGTCGCGGAGTTGCTCGACGGTGGTCAGATCGGCCGCGAAGGTGGATTCGGCGCTGATCTGCTTGGCCTCGGCGCGTTCGGCCACCGGCCGGTCATCGATGCCGCGGGCCAGGCGGTGCAGCGCCGGCCCGATGCTGGCGCCGAGCACGTCGGCGACTTCGGCGTCGGTCAGCGCCGCCAACTTGCCGATGGTGTCGATGCCCAACCGGTGCAGCTTCTCCTCGGCCACCGGCCCGATGCCCCAAAGACGCCGTACGGGAAGGCTTTCCAGCAGGGTCTGCTCCTCGTCGCGTCGGATCACCCGCAGCCCGTCTGGTTTGGCCAGACCCGAAGCGATCTTGGCGATCTGCTTACCCGAACCGGCGCCGACCGACGCCACCAGCCCGGTCTGTTCGAGCACCTGACGGCGCAGACCGGCGCAGTAGCGTTCGACCTCTTCCGTCGTCGCCCCGACGAGTTCGGCCGGCTCGCCGAAGGCCTCGTCGAAGGACAACTGCTCGAGCACCGGGACGATCGCACGGACGGTCTCCATCACCCGCCTGCTCGCGGCGCCGTAGACCCCCCCGCGCGGCGGGAGCACCACCGCCGCGGCGCCGACCAGACGGCGCGCCTGATGCACGGGCATGGCCGACCGCGCGCCGAAGACGCGCGCCTCATAGCTCGCGCCGGCCACCACACCACGCCCGCCGGTGCCGCCGACCAACACCGGACGGCCGCGCAGGGTGGGCCGGGTCAGCTGCTCGACGGAGGCGAAGAACGCGTCCATGTCGAAATGCAGCACCCAGCGCGACACGTCTGCAGGTTATCCCGGTTTCCGCGCCGGTCCCCTGTGCGCCCGGTAGCGTCTCGACCGATCAAACTATTCGTCTGTTGCACCGATGGCGCGAGGAGATTCCCCATGACTGAAACATCGCCGGGTTTTACCCCGCCTTCTGACTGTGACAAGGACACCGTTCACGGAAACCGCATTGAGCTGTGGGAGGCAGCCCAATTGAAGCCAGACCTCGCGCACCTGGGATACGTGTTCCTCGGTGGCGACATCTTCTTCAAATTCAATAAGGACACCAACAAGCTGCTGGTCCCCAAATTCCGGATTACCGGCATCGAATGCCCGAAAGTCCTCGATACGACCTTGCCGAATTACTGGCAGGCCGCCTGGGACGAGGCGAGGAAGAGCTTCGGCAAGAACGTCGACATCCTGGTGGGAATCAACTCCTATGACGGAAGAACGCAGGACCAACTTCACATTCATCTGACAGCTTTCATACGAGAAGCCCGGACCCAGCTGGACAAGATCGACTCCACCATCCCGAGAAACGATCTGCGAAAGTGGAACGATCAGATCTTCGAACTCGGCGCTCCAGGTGACACGTACGTCTACCGCATTGCCCATGTCGATGCGCTCGATCGGACCAACCCGTTCATCCTGCTGAACCACTTCGTCGTCAGCACGTCGAACGACATGTTCGCGCAGTCGTTGGCAGTCGTCGCCGCTAAGAACGGCGGCCACTTTCTCATCGCCACTCAGGGCAAAAAAACACAGGCCAACCAACCCGACCACCCGAAACCACTGCACATCGGGACGTACTGGGGCACGTCAACCGTCGAGGCCCTGATGGATCGACGCGGGAAGTAAGGGCCAGGCCGTCACGCCTTGCTGATCGCCACCCGCACACCGTCGCCGATCTCCACACCGTCGTCGGGCTCACCGAATTCGAAACCGGTGGCCAGGATCTCCTTGGCGATCAGGTCGCGGTGCGCGCGCGCCCATCCGGCGTGCGCGTCGGGAACCGCCATGACGACGGTGATCCGGTCGCTGACCTCCAAGCCGGAAGACTTTCGCAGGTCCTGCAGTTCGCGGATGCGGTCCTTGGCCCAGCCCTCGGCCTCCAGTTCCGGGGTCACGGTGTCATCGAGGACCACCAGACCGGCGCCGCCGGGCAGCGCCGCGGTGCACGCCGGGTCGGCGGCCACCAGTTTGGAGTCGTACTCCCCCTCTGTGAGCAGCACTTCCCCGGCGCTCAGCGTGCCATCGGCGTTCAGCACACCCTGACCCGCCTTGACGGCCTTGATGGCGTCCTGAACGGCCTTGCCCAGTCGGGGGCCGGCCGCCCGGGCGTTGACCGTGAGCTCGAAGCGGCCGTGTGCGGCGATGTCGTCGGTCAACTCGACAGTCTTGACGTTCAGTTCGTCCGCGATCAGACCAGTGAAGGGGTGCAGGTGCGTTGGGTTGTCGACTGCCACAGTCAATTTCGGCAGCGGCAGCCGCACCCGTAGTTTCTTGGCCTTGCGCAGCGAGGACGCCGCCGAGCAGACGTCGCGGACCTGGTCCATGGCGGCCACCAGCGCCGGGTCGGCGGGCACGATGCCCTCCTCCGGCCAGTCAGACAGGTGCACCGAGCGTTCACCGGTGATGCCGCGCCAGATCACCTCGCAGGCCATCGGCAACAGCGGCGCGGCCAGGCGGGTGGTCACCTCCAGGACCGTGTGCAACGTGTCGATGGCGTCGGGGTCTTCCTCCCAGAACCGCGAACGCGACCGGCGCACGTACCAGTTCGTCAGCGCCTCGGTGAACTGCCGAAGGAGTTCGCAGGCACCGGAGATGTCGCAGACGTCCATCGCAGCGGTGAGATCGTCGCGCAGCACTGCAAGCTTGGCCAGGATGTAGCGGTCCAGCACATTCGCCGAATCCGTGCGCCAGGTGCCGATGTGAGGCGCGTACAGCGCCAGGAAGCTGTAGGCGTTCCACAGCGGCAGCAGAACCTGGCGCACCCCTTCGCGGATACCCTGCTCGGTGACGACGAGGTTGCCGCCCCGCAGGATCGGTGAGGCCATCAGGAACCAGCGCATCGCGTCGGAGCCGTCGCGGTCGAACACCTCGTTCACGTCGGGGTAGTTGCGCAACGACTTGCTCATCTTCGCACCGTCATTGCCGAGCACGATCCCGTGTGCCACACAGGTTTTGAACGCCGGCCGGTCGAACAGCGCGGTCGCCAGGACGTGCAGGGTGTAGAACCAGCCACGGGTCTGCCCGATGTACTCGACGATGAAGTCGCCCGGAAAATGCGCGTCGACCTGCTTGTCAGGGTCGACGGAATCGACACCGCGGAACCAGTCCGCATTTTCGAACGGGTAGTGGACCTGCCCGAACGGCATCGACCCGGAGTCGAACCACACGTCGAAGACGTCCTCGATGCGGCGCATCGTCGAGTTGCCGGTCGGATCGTCGGGATTGGGCCGGGTCAACTCGTCGATGTAGGGCCGGTGCAGGTTGTCCGGCCGCACCCCGAAGTCGCGCTCCAGTTCGTCGAGGCTGCCGTAGACATCAATGCGCGTGTGGGCGGGGTCATCACTGACCCACACCGGAATCGGGGTGCCCCAGTATCGGTTTCGGGAGATCGACCAGTCCCGCGCGTTCGACAACCACTTGCCGAACTGACCGTCCTTGACGTGCTCGGGATACCAGGTGATCTGCTGGTTGAGTTCCACCATCCGGTCGCGGAAGTCGGTCACCTTGACGAACCACGACGAAACCGCGCGGTAGATCAGCGGATTGCGGCACCGCCAGCAATGCGGGTAGGGGTGGTCGTAAGTCTCGTGCCGCAGCAGCACCGGGGCGTTGACAGCCGCCGATCCGGTGCCGTTCTTCAGGTCCCGGATGATCTGCGGGTTGGCGTCGAAGACCTGCAGTCCCTGGTAGTCCGGCACGCTGGCGTCGAAGCGGCCCTTGGCGTCGACGGGGGTGACCGGGACGATGCCGACGGTGTCGGTGGTGGCCTTGTCGTCCTCACCGTATGCCGGGGCCATGTGCACCACTCCGGTCCCGTCCTCGGTGGTGACGAAGTCGCCGCGCAAGACCTGGAAGCTGTTGGCAGCGTCGGCGAAGTACGGGAACGGCGGCAGATAGCGCAAACCCAGCAACTGCTCGCCGGTGTAGCTACCGAGAATCTCTGGATTCTCCCCCAGTTCCCGGGCGTAGGCGGCCAGCCGGGCGCGCGCCATGACGTAGCGGCGGTCCTCGTGCGCGGCTGGGCCGGCTACCAGGACGTATTCGACCTCCGGATTGACCGCTACGGCCTGATTGGACGGCAGCGTCCACGGCGTGGTCGTCCACACCAGAAGGTGGGCGCCGTCAAGATCGGAATCCGTTGCGGCGATTCGGAATCCGACGGTCACGGCCGGGTCCTGCCGGCTCTGGTAGACGTCGTCGTCCATCCGCAGTTCATGGGCCGACAGTGGTGTCTCGTCGTTCCAGCAATACGGCAACACCCGCACGCCCTCGTAGGCCAGGCCCTTGTCCCACAACTGCTTGAACGCCCAGATGACCGACTCCATGAACGAGATGTCCAGAGTCTTGTAGTCGTTGTCGAAGTCCACCCAGCGGGCCTGGCGGGTGACATAGGCGCGCCACTCGTTGGTGTACTTCAGCACAGAATCCCGGCAGGCGTCGTTGAACGTCCCGATGCCCATCTGCTCGATCTGCGCCTTGTCGGTGATGCCCAGTTGTCGCTGCACCTCCAACTCGGCAGGCAGGCCGTGGGTGTCCCAGCCGAAGCGCCGCTCGACCTTGTAGCCGCGCATGGTGCGGTAGCGCGGAACGATGTCCTTGACATAGCCAGTGAGCAGGTGGCCGTAGTGCGGCAGGCCGTTGGCGAACGGCGGACCGTCGTAGAACACGTATTCCGGCGCGTCGTCGCGGCGTTCGACGCTGGCGCGGAAGGTGTCGTCGCCCGCCCAGTAGGCCAGCACGTCACGTTCGAGGGACGGGAAGTCAGGGGCCCCACCGGGCGGCCTCGGATAGCCGGTCTGAGTCACGCGGGCGTCCTCCTGTGCCGTTTCACCAGCACGGGGACGACGACGCGCGATTGCGCGAGCGCCGCGGTACCACCCCGCTTACGCACGCCGCGGTGCGGCGCACGTCGCTCATTGCCAGGCTGTGACGGGCCCGCCCGTTCGGTTCTACTGGGCCACCCGCGCTGAGCGCGCGGCTGGCCGTTCTGCCGAAGGCTCCCCGGTGATGGCCGGATCGACGCCGATCCGAAGATTCTACCGGCCCCGTGGAATGGGATCGCCGGCCGGCTGCGGGGCCGCTTTGGGTGCCCGGAACAGCCGCGATGGGTCAGTACCATAGAGCAGTGGGTCGTCACCGGCTGCCGGGAGCAACCGAGGCCACCGCAGAAGGTGACGGCATCTTCGGGTGGGTCGGGCGCATCGTGGTGCGCCGGCCGCTGTTCGTCATCGCGGCGTGGATCGCCCTGGCCGCCGGGCTGACCCAGACCTTTCCCCCGCTGGCGGTGCTCGCTCAGAAGGCGCCGGGGTCCATCCTGCCGCCTGAGGCGCCGTCGCTGATCAGTTCCCAACAGATCGCCGAGGCGTTCAAGGAAGCGGGCTCGGACAACATCCTGCTGGTCGTCCTCACCAACGAGAAGGGAATGTCGCCGGCAGACGAGGCGGTGTACCGCGACCTGGCGGTGAAACTGCGCGCCGACACCAACGACGTGGCGGCGATCCAGGACTTCGTCGCCACCCCACCCCTGAAGGAAATCCTGGCCAGCAAGGACGGCAAGGCCTGGCTGCTGCCGGTCAACATCGTCGGGCTTCCGGGCACGCCACAATCCACCGAAGCCACCCGCAACGTCATCGCGACGGTCCGGGCGGCCGTCGCGAACACCGACGTGACGGCGAACATGACCGGCCCGGCCGGAACGCTCTACGACGTCCAGGAGATCGGCGAGCGCGACCGGGTGCGGATCGAGGTGGCCACCATCGTCGGCCTGCTCGCCATCCTGCTGATGGTCTACCGCAACCCCATCACGATGATGCTGCCACTGATCACCATCGGGGTGTCGCTGGTGACCGCTCAGGGCGTGGTGGCCGCCATGGGCACCGCCGGACTTGGCATTTCGAACCAGACCATCGTCCTGCTGACCGCCATGATGGCTGGCGCCGGAACCGACTACGCCGTCTTCCTGATCAGCCGCTACCACGACTATCTGCGGTACGGCTACGACTCCGACAGCGCGGTGGGCAACGCCCTGGGCTCGGTCGGCAAGGTCATCACCGCCTCGGCCGCCACCGTGGCGGTGACCTTCCTGGGCATGATCTTCACCAAACTGTCGGTCTTCTCCACCGTCGGTGTGGCACTGGCCACCGCGATCGCGGTGGGCTGCATCGGAGCGCTCACGTTTCTGCCGGCGCTACTGGTGCTGGTCGGCCGGCGTGGCTGGATCAAACCCCGCCGCGACCTGACCAGCCGGTTCTGGAAGCGGTCGGGCATCCGCATCGTGCGGCGGCCGGTGAGCCACCTGGTGGTCAGTCTGCTGATTCTGCTGGCACTGGCCGGCACATCATCGTTGGCGCACTACAACTACGACGACCGCAAGGCGCTGCCGCCCACCACCGAGAGTATCCGCGGGTACGACGCCATCACCCGGCACTTCTCGATCAATGCCAGTCTGCCGCAATACATTCTGGTTCAGTCGCCACAGGATCTGCGCACCCCGAAGGCGCTGGCCGACATGGAGCAGATGGCCAACCGAGTGAGTCAGCTGCCCGACATCGACATCGTCCGCGGAATCACCCGGCCCAGCGGCCGCTCGCTGGAGCAGGCCCGGTTGTCCTTCCAGGCTGGTGAGGTGGGCAGCCGGATCGGCCAGGCCTCAGGGGTGATCAACAGCAACACCTCGAAGCTGGACCAGCTGACCGGCGGCGCCGATCAGATCGCCGACGTGCTCGGAGCGGTGCGCGGCCAACTCGGCCAGTCGATCGCCACCGTCAGCGTGCTGGCCCAGGCACTGACCGCGCTGCAGAACCAGTTCGGCGGCGGACAGACCCTGGCACAATTCGATACCGCCAACCAACTGCTCAACGCGATCCACAATCTCGGCACCAGCCTGGGCGGGAGCGTGTCTGAGGCGGTCAACACCTTCAGCCGCGACATCGACCCGGTTCTCAACGCGCTCAACGCCAGCCCGATGTGCGACGCCGACCCGGCCTGTGTCGCCAGCCGCAGCCGGCTGCAGCAGGCGGCGACCGCACGAGACAACGGGACCCTGGACCGGATCGCCCAGCTGGCCGCCCAGCTTCAGGCGGTCCAAGCCGACCAGACCCTGGGCGCGACCGAGAATACAGTGACCTCAGCGTTCAATTCGGTCAACCAGGCCCTGCGGTCGGCCGGTATTGCCAGCCCCGCCGGGGTCACCGCCCAGCTGTCACAGCTGTCCCAGGGGGTGACCAGCCTGGCCGACGGCAGCCGTCAGGTCGCCGACGGCGTCCAACTGCTGGTGGACCAGACCAAGAATCTCGGCGTCGGACTCGACCAGGCGTCGTCGTTCCTGCTGGGAATGAAGAACAACGCCACCACCCCGGCGATGGCCGGGTTCTACATCCCGTCGCAGATCCTCACCGGCGACGAGTTCAAAAAGGCCGCCGCGATCTTCATCTCCCCCGACGGGCACACCGCCCGGTACCTGGTGCAGACCAAGCTCAACCCGTTCAGCCCGGAAGCGATGGACCAGGTCAACGCGATCGTCTCGACAGCCCAAGCGGCGCAACCCAATACGACGCTGGCGGACGCGAAGATCTCGATGTCGGGCTTCTCGGTGACACTGCGCGACACCCGGGACTACTACTACCGCGACCTGCACCTGATCGTGATCACCACGATCCTGGTGGTGCTGACCATCCTGATCGTCCTGCTGCGAGCCCTGGTGGCCCCGCTGTACCTGATCCTGTCGGTGATCCTGTCCTACCTGTCGGCGCTGGGCATCGGCATTCTGCTGTTCCAGGTCGTCCTGAACCAGCCGTTGCACTGGAGCGTGCCCGGTCTGACGTTCATCATCCTGGTGGCCGTCGGCGCCGACTACAACCTGCTGTTGATATCCCGCATCCGCGACGAATCAGCGGTCGGGATCAGATCCGCCGTGATCCGCACGGTGGGCCAGACCGGCGGCGTGATCACCGCGGCCGGGCTGATCTTCGCGGCCTCCATGCTCGGACTGCAGTTCTCGACCATCTCCACGCTGGTTCAGATGGGCTTCATCATCGGCATGGGAATCCTGTTGGACACCTTCCTGGTTCGCACCATCACCGTCCCGGCGACCGCGGTACTGGTGGGTAAGGCCAACTGGTGGCCGTCGCGATCACTGCCGGAACCGGAGATGAAGCCGATACGGCCGGTCGGCGAGGCGGTCACCGCGCCGTCCTGACCGCGGTTTTGCCAGAGCGTCGAGGCGCCCAGCCCGATCTGGATGAGACCGACCGCGACCAGCACCGCCGCGATCTGCCGGCGAGTACGGTCGCGGATCCAGCTCTGGCACAGCGCGATCCGGCGGTTGGTGCGGTGCGGGGCGAGGACATAGGCGGCCAGCGGGATGGCGATGAACGCGTTACCCAGCACCAGAAACACCAGCAGCGCGGTGATCTGCACCGGCGGCGGCGCGCCGGAGGCGCCGATGACGACGAGGACGGCCAGATAGTCCACCGAGGGCAACCCGATACCCAGACCGAGCAGGAAGGACACCCATGCGGAGCTGCCTCTTCGCAGGATGTTCCGGGCGTGCTCGGCGACCTTCTCGACCGGGCGCTGGCCGGCGTCGTCGTTCGTAGCCGCGTCGACCTTCGCCGAGTTACCCCGGCGCCGTAGGAAGTTCGACGCCGTCACCGCGGCGATCAGCAAGGCGAGCAGGCCGATGCCGATCTGGACACGTCC
Organism: uncultured Mycobacterium sp.; assembly: GCA_964629725.1. GTDB lineage: Bacteria > Actinomycetota > Actinomycetes > Mycobacteriales > Mycobacteriaceae > Mycobacterium. Next base: position 9,584 of record CAZVST010000059.1, on the reverse strand, counting down.
GCCGTTGACCGGGTCGTTGCCCAGCGGGGTGCGATGGAACACGAACAGCGTCAGCAGGCCCGCGACCATCCCAGTGCTGAAGATGCCGAGGTAGAGGGCCGTCAACTGGACGATGGGACGCGGACGGGCCAGCATCAGCGGCACAAGGGTGGGACGACTCGGCTCGAAATTCACCGCGGTGGCCAGCACCACGACCGTCATCCACATGGTCTTCCTCCGGCCGGGCTAGAAGATGACGCCATCGAGCCCGAACTCGGCCAGCGTCTTCTCCATGAGTTCGCGCAACCGGGCGCTGGTGTTGTCCGCACCCAACTGGAACGCCTCCACAGCGATCCAGATCCGGCCGTTGAGACGCCCGGATACGACTACGAGGGTGCCCTGAGACCGCTTGAGATCACGCAGCGTCACGTTCTGGTCGAACGAGCGGGCGAAGAAGAAATCCGCCGGGGTTCCGTCGAGATTGGCGATATCCGAGGGGATCTCCCCCAGATTGGAACACGACACCGGCAGCGCCTCGTCGTAGGCGAACATCTGCCCGATGAGGATGCGCGCCATCCGGCGCGGAAACCACGGCACGATCGGCAGCAGCAACAGCGAGGGATCCGGTTCGGACTCAGCACGTTCCCGCGCCACTCGGATCGAGGTGCGCGCCTCGGTGAGATCCTCGGTCACCCTGTCCGGATCGACGCCGACGGTGGCGAAGGTCATGGCCAGTGCGCGGTCGTCGTCGAGGCTCTCCCGGGCGTTGCGGGCCATCACCAAGGTCACGGTTCCGTCCGAAGCCCGGCGGCGGTCGAGGTGTGCGGCGAGCTTGGCCGAGAATCCCGCGACGAGCGAATAGGTGTTGCCGCCAAGGGATTCGGCCGTGGCGTCCCACTGATTGGTATCCATGAACGCCACCACCGACGGAATGTGGACGATGGTGTCGTCGGCGGCCTCCGGCGCGGGCGGCTCCGGTCTGGGCGCAGGCTTCGGTTTAGCGTGCCGGCGCGTGCGCAGCGCGTGCCCGGCGACGCCTCTGACGGCCGACACCAGTTTCGGCAGTTCTCGCGCAGTGGCGCGCAGATCCTGCGACACCGCCTCGATCAGCGTTCGCGACGTCGACGGCGGATAGCCCAGATCGCGCTGTTTGCCGGTGACCGCATTCCACGTCACGACCATCGATCCCCCGCCGTCGACCAGGCAGTGCGAGGCGACGATGGTGATCGCGGTCGAGCCGTCGGTGAGCGGAGCCACACCGAGCAGCCAGCCCGGCCCGCGCTGGGGATCGATGGGGCGGGTGGCGAATTCGTCCGCCCACGCCATCACACCCGAGCGCGGCCTCGGTTCGGATTCATAGATGATGGGCGACTGCGGCCCCGGCACGGACACCCAACGGGCGCGGCTGAACGGAAGCGGTGAGCGCTCGATCAGCCGGCCGAGCATGCCGGTGCCCAACCGGGTGTGGAACCCGGCGAGGCCGTCGGTGTCGACCGGGTGGTCGTAGATCCAGACGCCCTGGATGAGCTGCCCGCGCCCGGTGGCGCGCAGCAGTTCAAAGGCAGTCTGATCGAAGTAGTCGAGGACGCCGTGCGGGGTGGTCGTCATGGCTGTATTCGTCACTCGAGATGCCCGTCGAGGCCGAAGTCGGCCAGCGTCGCCAGGACGACGTCACGCAACCACTCCCGGGTGTTGTCCTGACCCGGCTGATACCCGACGACCGACATGACCACCTTGCCGGCGGCCCGGCCGGCCATGACCGTCAACAGCCCGCTGCGCCGTTCCAGGGCTTCCCGGGTCACCCTGCGGTCGATGCCCCGGATGAACAGGTACTCGGCGTCAGTGCCGTCGGCGCGCATCATCTCCGCGGGCAGGTCGCCGACATTGGAACAGAACACCGGGCGGTCGGCGGTGAAACCGAAAGTGGCATCAGCCATTCCGCGCATCGCGCGGCGCGGCACCCACGGCACCAGAGCCATGACATCGGCCAGTTGATCGGGTTCGGAGCGGGCTTTGCCAACGGCGTCCCGCATCGCGGAGCGGGCCGACGAAAGATCATGTTCGATTCCGGCCGGGTCCACTTTTGCGGTCGCCATCACCACGGCGTTGGCCCGACCGTCCTCGAGGGAATCGCGCTGGCTGATCGGGATCAGCAGGGTAACATCGCCGTCGTCGCCGAGCCGGCCGATGCGCTGTGCGATCTTGGCGCCGAACCCGGCCAGCAGCGAGTGGCCGTTGCCGCCCAGGCGCTGCGCCGTGGCATCCCACCCGTCGACGTCGATGGTCACGAACACCGCCGGCAGAACGACGTTGCGCCGCAACTCTGCTGCCGGGATCGCCGGCAGCACGCGGGCCGGGCGGCGACCCTTGCCGCGCTCCCGATAGAGGAACTTCACCAGGGCGACCAGGGCCCGGAAGGTCTCCGGCAGGTCAGCGACGGCCTGACGCAGATCGGCAAGCACCGCGCGGGTGCGGGTCCGTGATCCGGGCGGCGGATAGCCGAGATCGTTGCGCATCCCGAGGACCGCCTGGAAGACCTGCATCGACGCGGCGATCCCGTCGCCGAGCGCGTGGGATCCGGTCAGACTCACCGCCGTGGACCCGTCGGTCATCGGCAGAACGCCGATACGCCAGCCGGGTCCCCACTCTGGGTCCACCGGCCGCTGGGCACGTTCGTCGAGCCACGCGGTCAGCTCGGATCGTGGCCGCGGCGAACAGAATTCGATGTCCATCGGCGCCCCCGGTGCGGCGACCCACCGGTGCCTGCCGAACGGCAGCGCCGACCGCTCGATGGACCGGCCCGCCACGCCGTAGCCGAAGTTCTGGTGGAAGCGCCGCAACCCGGCCTCGTCGAGCGGATGCTCGTAGATCCACGCGGCCTGGATGATGGATTCCTGGTCCATGGAGCGCAGGGTGAGGAACAGCCCCTGGTCGGCATAGGACATCAGGTTCGACGCACCCGGGCGCGCGTCGGACTCGTTGCGGCTCAACGACTGTCGCGCCGGCTGAATTTCGATGGACACGATTGCTCTCCCGTCGATCACGCCGTCGCCATGGGAATCCACGGCGACGACAGGGAGTCGGCGCGGCCCTGAGCCGCCCGCAGGAACACCATCTTCATCTGGTCGACGTACTGCGCCACCGACTCGCGGGCGCTTGCGTTGTCCGGGTAGGCCACCGTAATGGTGGTCCCGTTGTCATTGCGGCTCACCCACATGCCGATCTGGTTGGCCGCGCCGAGGTCGACGAACAGGGTGCCGTTCTGCTCCTGCCACTGCGCCATCACCACCGGATTCAGCGGCGGCAGGCCGATGTCGAGGTAGGACAGCATCGGAACGCCGGGCTCGGGGGTGCGGATACCCGGCACCGCCTCGGCAAGTTCCAGCACCCGCTCGATGGGAACGTTCGCCAGGTACATGCCGCCATCGAAGGCCTGCTGGGCGGCCCGCGCGACGGCGGCGAACGACTTTCCCTCCACCGGAACCGATAGCGGCACGATGCCGGTGAACCACCCGGTGGTCATGAACTCCGCAGGCGTGCTGCGCGTCGTCGTCGGGGTGATGACGTTGTAGGTGTCGCTGCCGGTGAGTTCCCGCTCGGCGATCGCGGCGCAGGCGAACACCCCGCCGATGTAGCGCACGCCGGCCTGGGCGCACACGGCTTCGAACCGGTCGGAGTCCTGCGCGTCCATCAGCGTGACGGTGATCAGGTCCCCGGTGCACGGGACGTCCGGATCCCCCAGCGACAGCGGAAATTTCGGCAGCGTGCCGTTATTGCGCTTCAGGAAGTCGATCCACTCGGCGACGTCAGGGGAATCCAGCGTGAGAGCCGAGGTGTACTCCCGCTGGCGGACACAGAAGTCCAGATAGCGGCCGGCCTCGGGCAATCGGATCGGCGCACCGCCCTCGGCGAGCGCCAGGTAGGTCATATGCATCTCGACGAACAACCCGACGACGAACATTGCGTCGGCGTGCACATGGTCGATGCTGGCGAAGAAGGTGAAGTGATCGGCACGCTGGATCACCCCGAACCGGAAGCAGTCCCATTGCAGCGGGCTGGGAGTCTGGGCGATCTGGTCGCGCCACTGCGCCGCCGTCATCTCCCCGTGCTTGGTGGCCACGAACTGGATCTCCGCGGGGTTGGCGATGGCATGGCGAACCACGTTGTCGGCGTCGTCGAACTCGAACCAGCTGTGATAGGTGTCGTGGCGCCGCAGGTAGGAATTGATGACGAAGGTCATGGCGCGGGTGTCGCAGCGGCCCGGGATATTCCACCCGGGAATCAGCAGCCGGGCCATCTCCAGGCCATTGGTCTGGTGACGCCGGTAGGTGCGGATGTGCTGCTCCTGCTGATAGCTCGCCGGGACATCGCTGACGGGCGCCTGGGCCACCTTGGCGAGGCATCCGGGCGACGGGCTCCATGTCACCAACGAGCCCGGCGCATCGGCCCAGTCATTGATCGCCGTAAGCGCAACCACTACTCAGTCACTCCTTGTTGTCGAAAGTTCAGCGCGGGGATGGCTCTGCGACGGCTCAGCGCGACGCCTGAACGGCACCCGCCAGCGAATCACACAGGCTGTCGGCCAGACCGCGGACAGTGGTGATGTCCATCGCCCGCACGCGGACGGCGGTCTCGGTCTCGATCCGGGTTCGCAGCTCGAGGTTGCCGAGCGAATCCAGGCCGTACTCCGAGATCGGCCGATCCGGGTCGACCGACCTGCGCAGAATCAGGCTGAGCTGCTCGCTCACCAGGCGGCGCACCAGGGTCGGCCACTCGTCGCGCGCCAGGCCCTGCAATTCAGCCCGGAAACCGTTGGTGTCCGACGCCCGTCCGGCACTGGAGGCGAACGCCTCCGCGAGCGGGCTGCGGGCAGCCAGATCCGTCAGCCAGGGGGTACCGATCACCGGGACGTAGCCGGAGACGGCCCGGTTGTGGGCCAGCAGTGCCTCGAAGGCCTGCGCGCCCTCGTCGGGCTTGATCATGGTGGTAGTGCCGGTGTCGGCCAAGTGCTTGCCCGCGCCGATCTCGTCCCACGCCGACCATGCGATCGCGGTGGCCGGCAGACCGTGGGCCCGCCGCCACTGGGTGAACGCATCCAGCCAGCTGTTGGCGGCCGCGTAGGCACCCTGGCCCGGCGAGCCGAGCAGCGCGGCGGCCGACGAGAACGAGCAGAACCAGTCCAGCGGTTCGGTGGTGGTCGCGCGATGCAGATTCCACGCGCCGCAGACCTTCGGGGCCCAGTCCCGCTCCACCAGCTCGTCGGTGATGTTGGTCAGCGTCGCGTCCTCGACCACTGCGGCGGCATGGAGCACACCACGGATGGGCAGACCGCTCACGGTGGCCGCGGCGACCAACCGGTCGACGGTCTCCGACGAGGCGATGTCTCCGGCGACCACCTCGACCTCGGTGCCTACCGCACGCATCCGCTCGATCTGTTCGAGCGCAGCCGGATTCGGCCCCGAACGGGAGTTCAGCACGATCCGTCCCGCACCGCCGGCGGACATCCCGCCGGCCAGGAACAGGCCCAAGCCCCCAAGACCGCCGGTGACGATGTAGGACCCGTCGGGACGGAACAGCCGGATCTGCTCGGGCGGAACCACCACGTTGAGGTGGCCGGTATGCGGAATCGAGAGAATCAGCTTGCCGGTGTGCTCGGCGGCACCCATCACACGGATCGCGGTGGCCGCCTCCGAGAGCGGATAGTGGGTCGTCTCCGGTTGCGGCAGAACGCCTTCGGCGGTCAGCCGGTAGACGGTCTGCAGCAGCGCCGAGATCCGCTCCGGGTGCGTCGAGCACATCAGCGCCAGGTCGACACCGTAGAACGACAGGTTGCGGCGGAACGGGAAAAGACCCATCCGGGTGTCGCCGTAGATGTCCTTCTTGCCGATCTCGACGAACCGTCCGCCGAAGGCGAGCAGTTCCATACCGGCCCGCTGGGCAGCGCCGGTCAGTGAGTTGAGCACGATGTCGACGCCGTAACCCGCGGTATCCTCGCGGATCTGATCAGCGAAGGCGAGGCTGCGGGAATCGTAGACGTGGTTGATTCCCATGCGCCGCAACATCTGCCGGCGCTCCGCGGTACCTGCAGTGGCGTAGATCTGCGCGCCGGCGAGCCGGGCGACGGCGATGGCGGCTTGTCCCACCCCACCGGTGGCGGAGTGGATCAGCACCTTGTCACCGGCGCGGATCCCGGCCAGATCCTGCAATCCGTACCAGGCGGTGGCGGCGGCGGTCGACACCGCGGCGGCCTGGTCGTCGCGAAGACCCGCGGGCAACGTGACGGCCAGATCGGCCGGACACGTCAGGAACGTGCCCCAGCAGCCGTTGGGCGACATCCCGCCGACGTGGTCGCCGACCCGGTGGGTGGTGACGCCCGGCCCGACCGCGGTGACCACACCGGCGAAGTCGATGCCGAGCCGGGGGTTGCCCGCGTAGCTCGGGTAGCGACCCATGGCGACCAGGACATCGGCGAAGTTGAGGCTGGACGCGGTGACCGCAACCTCGATCTGTTCGGGGCCGGGTGCCACCCGCCGATGCGCCGCGAGTTCGAGAGTCTGCAGGTCGCCAGGGGTGCGGATGTCCAGCCGCATGCCCTCGCGGCTGTTGTCCACCACCGTGGTGCAGCGCTCGTCGGGCCGCAGCGGGCTCGGGTGCAGGTGGGCGGTGTACCACTCGTCGTTGCGGAAGGCGGTCTCGTCGTGCCGGCCGCCGAGCAACAGCTGGTGGGCCACCAGCCTGCCGGCGGTGTCCTCGTCGACGTCGACGAGCGTCGGCGTCAACTCCGGATGCTCCGCGCCGATCACGCGGACCAGGCCGCGCAGGCCGCCCTGTTCGAGGTTCGGGCGGTCCCCGGGCAGCACGCTCGCGGCGTCCCGGCTCACGACGTACAGACGCGGCGGCTCGCCCGCTTGTCCATAAGAAGGGGCGTCGGCCAGTTCGCGGGCGATCCTCACCAGAGTCCGGACGTGGTCGGCGCCGCGGGCCGGGACCTGTTCGGGCGCAACGCTATTGACCGGAGCGGCGACCACCACGACGTTGCCGAAGCCGCCCTCGGCGAAGTACGTGCGCAGTCGTTCGGCGTGAGCGAGTTGGTCGGCGAGGTTGGCGTGCTGGGGCCACGACATCGGGGTCACCGCAGCGTCATTGAGCTTGAGCGCGTCAGCGAGTTCGGATGCCAGCAGATCCGGCGAGTCCGAGGTGTTGATCAACAGCCAGGTACCGGCATTGCGGTGCGCCGGCAGTTCCGGCAGCAGCTGCTTACGCCACTCGACGGCCATCAGTCGCTCGCTGAGCAGGCCGTGACCGTCGGACCGGCCGCTGCCCATCCGCAGTCCGTCGGCGGTGAGTAGGACGGCGCCGTTGTCGTCGAGCATGCGGATGTCGGCCTCGACGCCGGTTCCGTCCAGGGACACCACCCGGGTCAGGCAGTACTGCGCCTTGTTCACCGGGCCGTAGGTGCGCATGCGGCGCACCGAAAGCGGCAGCAGCAATCCCCCGCTGCCGCTGTTCTGCACGCCCGGATGGGCGGCGACGGACTGGAAACAGGCGTCGAGCAGCGCCGGATGCACCGAATAGGCACTCTGGTTGTTGCGGATCACCGAGGGCGGCCCGATTTCAGCAAGCAGCGTGTCGGACTCCGCGCCGGCGTTGACCGCGGACAGCGCGGCGAACGCCGGGCCGAACTGCACCCCGCGGGTGTCGAACCACTGCCGGACGACCCCGCCGTCGGCGTTCTGCGGGCAGTCCGCGAACAGTGCGTCGATGTCATAGTCAGCCGGACGGTCGATGTCGGCCTCATCGATCGCCTGCAGGACCGCGCTCGCGCGCCTCTCCCGCTCACCGTCGAGGTCGGTATGGACAACGAACTCCATGGTGCCCGGTGTGCGCACCGAAGCCGTTGCACTCAGTGGGGTTTCACCGTCGAGCAGGAGCATGCGCTCGAACCGCACATCGCGGATCTCGACGGCGTCGCCGAGCGCCGCGCGGGCGGCGGCCAGCGCCATCTCACAGAACGCCGCACCCGGCATGGCGGGGACGTTGTTGACCTGGTGGTCGACCAGCCACGGCAGCGCGTCGGTGCCGACGTCGGCCTGCCACACGTGGCGTTCGGGCTCTTCGAGCAGTCGGACATGCGCGCCCAGCAGCGGATGAACCGCGACCAGGTGGGCGCGCCGGGCCCCTCCGGTCTGCGGCTGCAACACCAGATCACGGTGGGTCCACGTCGGCAACGGGGCATCGACCAACCTGCCCACCGGGACCAACGCGGCGAAATCGATGGCGGCCCCAGCGCTGTAGAGGTCGCAGACCAAGGTGCGCAGGCCGTGCGGAAGGCCCTGTTCGCGGCGCATGCCGGCCAGTGCCGCCACCGGAACCTCCATGATGGCGGCGTTCTGCTCGATGGCACGGACCAGCAGCGGATGGGGAGCCAGTTCGGCGAATACCCGGTAGCCGTCCTCGAGCGCACTTTGCACCGCAGCCGAGAACCGGACCGTGTGGCGCAGGTTATCGACCCAGTAGTCGGCATCACAGTAGGGCTGCTCGCGCGGATCGAACAAGGTGGCCGAGTAGTACGGCACCTCCGGCGCCAGCGGAGTGATGTCGGCGAGGCGTTCGGCGAGGTCGTCGAGCACCGGTTCGACGTGCGGCGAGTGGGACGCGACGTCGACAGCCACCTCGCGGGCCATCACGCCGCGTTGCTCCCACCCATCGACCAGATCGCGGACCGCCTGCGGCGAGCCTCCGATCACGGTGGACACCGGCGAGGTGACCACGGCGACCACCACATCGTCAATTCCGTTGCGCTCCAGTTCTTCCCGGACACGCTGAGCGGGCAGTTCGACCGCGGCCATCGCACCGCCGCCGGCCAGGCTCCGGCACAGCAGCGAGCGGTGGCAGATGACCTTGACACCGTCGGCCAGCGACAGCGCACCGGCGACGACGGCGGCGGCGACCTCGCCCATGGAATGCCCGATCACCGCACCGGGGCGCACCCCGCACGCGGTCATCACGTCGGCCATCGCCACCTGCATGGCGAAGATGGCCGGCTGGATCCGATCGATCCCGGTCACCGTCTCGGGCGCCATCAGCACCTCGGTGACCGAGAAACCCGACTCCGCGGCGATCAGCGGCTCGATCTCGGCGATCTTGGCGGCGAACGCCGGCTCGCTGCCGAGCATGGCGGCGCCCATGGCGGCCCACTGCGAACCCTGGCCGGAGAACACCCAGACCGGTCCGCGGTCGTCCTGCCCCACGGCGGGCGGATGAGGTTCGTCGCCGGTCGCGATCCGGCGCAGACCGTCCACCAGTTCGTCTCGGGTGGCGGCGACGGCTGCGGTGCGCACCGGGCGGTAACCGCGACGCTGCGCGAGCGTGTAGGACAGGTCGCCCAGCGAGAGATCCGATGCCCGATCACCCGACTCGCTCACCCAGTCGGCCAGCCGGCCGGCGGTCCGGCGTAGCTGATCAGGCGAGGTGGACGAGATCGGGAACACCAGCAGTCCGGCGGAAGCCGCCGTGGCCTTGCCGCCATCCGCGACGGAGGCCGGATTGTCGCCATCCGCGACGGAGGCCGGATTGTCGCCATCCGCGACGGAGGCCGGATTGTC
>CAZVST010000058.1:14590-32247 GCA_964629725.1 uncultured Mycobacterium sp. | reverse complement strand
CAAGGGCCTCGGCGGTGCCGGTGGTGCCGGTGGCGCCGGGGGCGGGGGCGGTACCGGCGGTGCGGGAGGAATCGGAGTCGGTGGTACGGGCGCCCCGGGCGCCCCGGGCGACACCGGCGGCAAGGGCGACAATGGCCAGAAGGGCTCCGACGGCACTCCCGGCCAACCGGGTCAAATCATCTAGGAGGGCGCTGAATAATCGGTGCGACGGGAATGGCGTTGGACCACAACGGGTTCGACCCGACCGCGTCGCGACGGATATCAGTCGCACGTGGCGGCCGAACCCGAGACGGGGATCATCACCGATGAGGCGTTGACCAAGGCCGCCGGGCCAGGATGACCTGCACGGTGCCCCAGCCCAGACCCCGCCACCGACGCCGGCCCTCACCACGGTCATACCAGGGCCCCCCGCCCACACAGGCCGCAGCGACGTGAGACCCCACTTCGGGGCCGCACTCGCGGCCACCACCCGCGTGCCGCCGCCGGCGTCGTCGGACTCCTCGAGCTCCTCGGCTTCTTCGAACTCCACGTCTTCGATCACGGTGCTCCTTCGGTTTTTGACCTTCGAGAAGCCAGAAAACTTAAGCGACAACGAGGTGCGCCCCTCAGACCAAAAATCGACCCACGGACGGGTCAGAAGAGCCGGAAAACCGGGGATATCTTTCGGCGCCCCAATTATGTTTGTCGACGACAGAATCTATGTATGGTTACATACATAGATGGCTTCGCATCGGGACGGCATGATCGCCTCTGCGGCGGTCCTCATCCGAGAGCGTGGGGCCCGCCCGACGGCGATGGGCGATGTGCTGGCGCACAGCGGCGCCCCGCGTGGTTCGGCCTACCACTACTTTCCTGGTGGCCGAGACGAGTTGCTCTGTGCAGCAGTTGATTACGCCGCCGAGTACGTGGCAGCCGCGATCTCCGACTGCGGCTCCGGTATCCAGATGCTCGACACCGCGGTGGCGTTCTACCGCGAGGGTCTGCTGGCGAGCGACTTCCGGGCCGGCTGCCCGGTGTTGGCCCTCGCGGTCGAGGTGGGCGATCCGGAGACCAGCGCCGACGTCGTGGCACACACCGCTGCCGCGTTCGACCGCTGGCGGCAGCTGATCACCGGCCGGCTGATCTCTGACGGGGTATCCCGCTCCAGGGCATCGGAGTTGGCGACGCTCGTCATCGCCGCATTGGAAGGGGCGCTGGCACTGGCCCGCGCCGAACACGACACCGCACCGCTGGACGCGGTGCACCGGCAACTGCGAAAGCTGCTCAAGGCGGCCACCGAGAGGAAGCGCTCATGACCACCGACTGGACGCCCACCGCCTGCATCCTCTGTGAATGCAACTGCGGCATCGTCGTGCAGACCGACGTCAAGGATGGCGCCGGGCACCTCACCAAGATCCGCGGCGACAAGGGCCACCCCGGATCGCAGGGCTACACCTGCAACAAGGCACTGCGGCTCAATCACTACCAGAACAACCCCACCCGGTTGACCTCGCCGATGCGCCGGCGCGCGGACGGCAGCTATGAGGAGATCGACTGGGACATTGCTGTTTCCGAGATCGCCGACGGGTTCCGCCGCATCGCCGACACCTACGGCGGGGACAAGATCTTCTACTACGGCGGGGGCGGTCAGGGCAACCACCTCGGCGGCGCCTATAGCGGAGCCTTCCTCAAGCCGCTGGGCTCGCGCTACCGCTCCAACGCACTGGCCCAGGAGAAGACCGGCGAGGCGTGGGTGGATGCCCACCTCTACGGCGGCCACACCCGCGGCGAGTTCGAACACGCCGAGGTGTCGGTGTTCATCGGCAAGAACCCCTGGATGTCGCAGAGTTTCCCGCGGGCGCGGGTGGTGCTCAATGAGATCGCCAAGGATCCGGCCCGTTCGATGATCGTCATCGATCCCGTTGTCACCGACACCGCCAAGCTGGCCGACTTCCACCTGCGGGTCACGCCGGGCACTGACGCGTGGTGCCTGGCCGCACTCGTAGCGATCCTGGTGCAGGAGAACCTCTGCGACGAAACGTTTCTCGCTGAGCACACCCACGGCGCCGACGAGGTCCGCGACGTGTTGCGAGCCGTGCCGGTCCCCGAGTACGCGCACCTCTGCGGAGTCGACGAGGACCTGCTGCGCGCCGCGGCCCGCCGGATCGCCGGCGCACAGAGCGTGTCGGTGTTCGAGGACCTCGGCGTGCAGCAGGGCCCGAACAGCACGCTGTGCTCGTATCTGAACAAGCTGCTGTGGATTCTGACCGGCAACTTCGCCAAAATCGGCTCCCAGCATCTGCATTCGTCGTTCGGCCCGCTGTTCAACCACAGCGTCGGTGTCGGCAGGACGCCGGTGACGGGTGCTCCGATCGTCGGCGGTCTGGTGCCGTCCAACTCCGTGCCGCAGGAGATCCTCACCGACCACCCCGGCCGGTTCCGGGCGATGATCGTCGAAAGCTCCAACCCCGCGCATTCGATCGCCGACTCGGCGGCATGCCGCGCCGCGTTCGAAGCTCTGGAACTGCTGGTCGTGATCGACGTCGCCATGACAGAGACCGCCCGGCTGGCGCACTACGTGCTGCCCGCCGCCAGCCAGTTCGAGAAGCCCGAGGCGACGTTCTTCAATCTGGAATTCCCGCACAACACCTTTCAGCTGCGCCACCGGCTTTTCGAGCCGCTGCCCGGCACGCTGCCTGAACCCGAGATCTGGGCGCGGCTGGTGCGGGCGCTCGGCGTCGTCAGCGACGACGACCTGCGCCCACTGCGGGACGCGGCGGCGCAGGGACGCGACGCCTACACCGCCGCCTTCTTCGGCGCGCTGGTCGCCAATCCGGTCCTCAACAAGGTGCTGCCCTACCTGCTGTACGAGACGCTGGGGCCGACGCTGCCTGACGGCCTGGCGGGGGCGGCGGCGCTGTGGGGACTGTCGCAGAAGGCCTTCCTCACCTATCCCGATGCCGTCCGTCGCGCCGGGCACGCCGACGGTAACGCCCTGTTCGACGCGATCCTGGCGGGCCGGTCCGGGGTGACCTTCACCGTCCACGAATACGTCGACGACTGGACATTGATCAGCCACCCCGACCGCAAGATCGCGTTGTCCATGCCCGAGATGTTGGCCGAGATTCGCACCCTGCGCGAAAGCCGGCCGGGTTGGACCACAACCGAATTTCCGATGGTGTTATCGGCCGGTGAGAGACGCGCGTACACCGCCAACGACATCTTCCGCGACCCCTCTTGGCGCAAACGCGACGCTGACGGAGCCCTGCGGGTCAGTCCCGCTGATGCCAAAGCGCTGGGCTTGAGCGACGGCGGACGGGCTCGCATCACCACCGCGACCGGCAGCGCCGAGGCGAGCGTCGAGGTGACCGATGTGATGCAACCCGGTCATGCGTCGCTGCCCAACGGCTTCGGCCTGGACTTCGTCGGGAAGGACGGCGTTGACCGCACCCCCGGAGTGGCGGCCAATGAGCTGACGGCATCGGAGTGGCGCGATGCTTACGCGGGCACCCCCTGGCACAAGCATGTGCCGGCCCGTATCGAACCGGTTTCCGTCTGAGAGCCGCCAGGCCATGGCGCGCCTTCCCCGGAACCGGGCTATGCCGAATGCCTGGTCTTCGGCCGAAACGGGGCCTCATGGCTGACGTCCTGAAGGGTCGCTACACCGCCGACGTCGCCCGGCTCGGCGACGAGGTCGTGCTCCACCGCGTCGGCTGTCATCCCGATTCGGCGTGGTCGCGACTCGGCTCCAGCGACCTGACATACCCGAGTTACCGTCCTACTGATCGGGGTTCGCATCGACCGAGGCAGGATTTCCGGATGCGCGATGGGGCTCTGAATCGAGCCCGCTGCGTGGTCTGGTCGACGCATTCGCCGCGACGCCCCTGGGTTCTCGGTGCATCCGCGCACTCGTTCCACTGGATCGCCGACTGATCAATGCCACCAAGGGCCGCTATACGGTGTTGGGCCCGTTCGGATTGCAGATCCTTGTGCTCACCACCATCGGCAGAAAGTCTGGCCAACGGCGCCAGTCCCCGCTGATCTACACCCGCGACGGTGATCGTCTCTATCTCTTCGGAAGCAATTTCGGGCAGTCGACTCACCCCGCATGGACGTCCAGCCTGCTGGCGAACCCGCAAGCCTGGGTCACCATGGCCGGCCAGGAGATTCCCGTGGTGGCCACCCTGCTCTCCGGTGACGATTACGACCACGCATTCGGACTGTTCACGAGGTACCTCAAGGCATGTCCCGACTTTCTGAACCGCACGGATCGCAAGATCAGGGTGTTCGCACTCGACCGTAGATAGCGTCCGTAGGATCTCCCACCGTGAGTTCGCCCTGGGGTGACGAGGTGGTCGCCGGAGATTACGGCGGTCAGACCGGTCTGGTCTACCGGGTGCGGCCACGCTCCTTCGCCGACCTGCTGGCGGGAGTGGATCGCTGGGGGCAGCACATCTTCCTCGTCCACGACCAGCGCCGCAACAGCTTCGGGGAGTTCTTCGCCGCGATCGGCGCTGCACGGGACCGGTTGGTCACCTTGGGGATTCAGCGCGGTGACCGGGTAATGCTGCTCGCCTACAACAGCCCGGAATGGGTGCTCGCACTGTGGGCGATCTGGGCCGCCGGCGGGGTGCCGGTGTTGGGCAATCGGTGGTGGAGCAGCCCGGAGGCGGAGTACTGCGTCACCGCGGTCGAACCGCGGGCTGTGATCACCGACGCCCCCGGACTTCTCCCCCACGGGATCACCGTCGGGGACATCGCCGATCTGAAGGACTGCTTCACCGCCCGCACCGCCGAGATGCCGGACATCCCCGGCCCGTCCGGCGAGGAGGACCCGGCGGTCGTCCTGTTCACCTCCGGCAGCACCGGCATGCCCAAGGCGGTGCAACTGCCGTTCCGTTCGCTCGTCGCCAACCAGCAGAACGTCCTGGCCCGCTCGCGGCAGTTGCCGCATCTGATCCCGGACTCGAAACCTGCCTCGCTTCGCTCGCCTGCGGCCGACGGCTCGCAAGCGGTGAACCTCGTCTCGACGCCGCTGTTCCACATCGGCGCCTTCGCCACTCTGATCACTCAGGTCATTACCGGCGGCCGAATCGTCTTCAGCACAGGGCGTTTCGATCCCGAGCGGGTGCTGGCACTGATCGAGTCCGAGCGGGTGCAGCACTGGGGCGCGGTGCCCACCATGGCGGCCCGACTGCTGGAGCATCCCGACTTCGACGCCTACGACCTGAGCTCGCTGCGGTCCTTCCCGCTGGGCGGTGCACCGGTACCGCCAGTCCTGCTGGAGCGGCTGGCGCGGCGTCTGCCGCAGTTGCAGGGCCGGGGCATGGTCAACATGTGGGGAATGACCGAGGGCGGGGGTTTCTTCACCGTCGCCACCGGAGCCGACCTGGCGCGGTTCCCGAGAACGGTCGGCCGGGCGCTGCCCACCACCGAGCTGCGTATCGAGGATCCCGACGCCGACGGCAAGGGCGAGATCATCGCCCGCGCCCCCACCAACATGCTCGGCTACATCGGAATCGAACACAGCACAATCGATTCCGAAGGCTGGTTGCACACCGGCGACGTCGGCCACCTCAACGACGACGGCTATCTGTTCATCGACGGCCGCACCAAGGATATGGTGATCCGCGGCGGAGAGAACATCGCCTGCCCGCACGTCGAGGCGGCGTTGATGCGCCATCCCAACGTTGTGGAGGCGGCGGCCATCGGGCTGCCACATCCGGATCTCGGCGAGGAACTCGCCGCGGTGGTGGTGTACCGGCAAGGCGGACGCGCCCCGACCGAAGACGAGTTGTCTGAGCACATGCGCGGCGAGGTCGCTTACTTCGCAGTGCCCACCCGCTGGGTGATCCGCACCGAACCGCTGCCGACGATCGGCACCGAGAAGCTCGACAAGAAGCTGCTGGCAACGGAATTCGCGTGAGAGCAATCGTGCTGCTGGCCCACAGCGCGCACCTGGACCAGGCCGGCACCGTCCACGCGCTCGGTCTGGGCTGGACGACGACCGCCACCCCGGCTCCGCAGCACGCGCTGATCGTGTTCGTCGACGTCGACTGGTCGGAGATCGGCGCATCGTTTCCCATCCGGGCCGAACTGGTCGACGGCGACGGCGGCCGCGTCGCTCAGACCGAGGAGAACATCATCAACGCCCGCCGCCACCCCGTCCACCCGGAGGGCACGCCGGTCACCATCCCGTTCGTTGCGACCATCCCGGAGCTGACCCTCACCGTCGGCCAGCGCTATCAGTGGCGGGTGACCATCGACGGGGAGATGCACGAGGAATGGCTGGCCGGATTCACCGTCACGGCGTGAGCGCATCGCGCCTGCCCGTGGCGAACGTCCACTGTGACGCCAGAGTGACCTTCGTGCTCGATCGTTGCCCTGGGGTCACGCTCGGCGGGAAGCGGGATGCGTTTCGTACAGGCCCAGTCGCATCTGTTCCACGTCAGCGGCGAGCGAACGCCGGCGCCCGCTCCGGGCGGATGCCGACGCCGATGATGCGCGCCGGTATCGCCGACAGCCACGGCGCCTTCCGCAGCACCGCGGCCAGCGCCGGGGGCGGCTCCGGCTCGGCACCGCGAAACACCGGGGCCACCAGCCCCCGGTGCATCGCCCGCTGGATAGCCTGGGTGATCACGGTCGGAGCGAGCCGACGGCGCCGCACGGCAGCCAGGTCGGCGTCGGTCAGCGCCCGGCGGCGCAACGGCTCGGCCAGCAGGGTGGCGGTGCCGACGGCGTCCTGGACGGCCAGGTTGATCCCGACTCCGCCAATCGGCGACATCGCATGCGCCGCATCGCCGATGCACAGCAGGCCGTCGCTGTGCCAGCGCTTGAGCCGGTTGAGCTTGACGTCGAGCAGTTTCACGTCATCCCAGGACGTCAACATGGAGGTGTCGGCCTCCGGCGCCATGGCGGTCACCTCGGCGCGGAAGGCGTCCAGGCCCCGGGCCCGCAATTGCGCGTCGCTGCCCTTGGGGATCAGGTAGCCGATCTGGAAGTAGCCCTCCCGCGGGATCATGATCAGCAACCGCCCCGGAGCGGTGCGTGGGATGAGCGAGTACTTGGCGCTCCCGTCGCGGGGCAGCCGGAACCACCACACGTCGAACGGCACCGGCCATTCGCGGATCGGCAAGCCGGACGCCGCGCGCACCACCGAACCGCGGCCGTCGCACGCGACAGTGAGGTCCGCCCGCAACTCCCCCGGACCGGTCGGCGAGAGGTAGCGCACGCCCGTGGTCCGCGCACCGTCGCGCAGCAACCCGGTGACTTCGTGCTCCAGCAGCAGGGTGAAGGTCGGCTCGGCGGCGGCGGCCTCGGCGAGCAGGTTCAGCAAATCCCACTGCGGAACCATCGCGATGTAGGGGTGCGGCTGGCCGCGCAGACGTCGGAAGTCCACCAGCGTCAATTCCCGGCCGTGCGTGTCGAAGCCGAGGTGGTCGATCCGGCTTTGCGGAAGTGCGGAGAATCGGTCCCACAGTCCCAGTTCGTCAAGCAACCGCAGCGTGCTGGGATGCACGGTGTCGCCGCGGAAGTCGCGCAGGAAGTCGGCGTGCTTCTCCAGAAGAGTGACCTCGACACCGGCCCGGGCCAGCAGCAGCCCCAGCACCATGCCGGCGGGTCCCCCACCGACGATCGCACAGGTCGTGCGCTCAGACATCACTCCACCCTATCGACGGCTACACCTCGACCCGCGCGCCGATGATCACCGTGCGGTCCAACGGGAGCCCGAAGTACCCGGCGGCGTCGCCGGTCATATGCGAGATCGCGATGAACAGCCGTTTCCGCCATGGCGCCATCGTGGGTTGCGGCCCGGCGACCAGGTCCATCTTCGACAGGAAGTAGGAGGCCTCGTCGAGGTTGATCCTGCCCTCGGTGTCGATCGGGTCGACAAACCGCAGTGCCGCCGGCACATCCGGCCGTTCCATGTACCCGTAGCGGGCGGAGACGAAGAAGATGCCGTCGTCACGGTAGCCCAGATCATCGACGGTGATGCGCTGCTCTGCGGGAACCCTTGGAACGGGCGGAGTCTCGATGGAGACGATGATGACGTGCTCGTGCAGCACATGGTTGTGGTCGACGTTGGCTTTCATCGACAACGGGGTGGTGACCCCGCCGCGGTTGAGGAAGATCGCCGTTCCGGGAATTCGCGGCAGGGGCTGCCGGCGTTCTTTGAGGTCACGGACGAATTCGCGCAGTGAGCCCTCCATCCGGTCGCGGACGTCGGTGACCACCTGACGGCCGTGCTGCCAGGTGGTCATCACGGCAAACGCGATGATCCCGATGAGCAGCGGAAGCCAGGCGCCGTGGAAGATCTTGGTCATGTTGGCGGCCAGGAACATCAGGTCCACGATCAACAGCGCGCCGCCGCCGACGACGATCAGCCACATCGGGACATGCCACTTGGTTCGGGCGACATAGAGGAACAGCAACGTGGTGATGGTGATGGTGCCGGTGACCGCCATGCCGTAGGCGTAGCCCAGCGCCGCCGAACTACGGAAGGCGAACACCAGGATCAGCACCGCCACCCACAGGATGCCGTTGATCCACGGGACGTAGATCTGGCCGATGGACGACTCCGAGGTGTGGGTGATCCGCAGCCGTGGGAGATAACCGATCTGGGCGGCCTGGGAGGCCACCGAGTACGCACCGGTGATCACCGCCTGCGAGGCGATCACCGTCGCGGCGGTGGACAGCACCACCATCGGGATCTGCCCCCAGCCCGGCACCAGCAGGAAGAAGGGCGCATTGACAACGCTCTGATCGCCCAGCAGCAACGCGCCCTGGCCGAAGTAGTTGAGCACCAGTGCCGGCAGCACCAGACCGAGCCACCCCCAGGTGATGGCCGCGCGCCCGAAGTGCCCCATGTCGGCGTAGAGGGCCTCCGCACCGGTGACCGACAGCACGACGGCGGCCAGAGCGACGAACGCGATCTGGAAGTGACCCGCCATGAATTCCAGTGCGTACAGCGGAGAGAGCGCCCTCAGGATCTGCGGATGCTCGGCGACGCCGCGCGCCCCGCAGACGCCGAGGACGATGAACCACACGATCATCACCGGCCCGAAGAACCGGCCGACCGCCGCCGTCCCGTGCCGTTGCACCAGGAACAGGCCGGTGATGATGACCGCGGTGAGCGGAACGACGAGTTCGGCCAGGCCCGGGTCGACGACCTTGAGTCCTTCGACGGCGGAGAGCACCGAGATCGCCGGGGTGATCATGCTGTCGCCGAAAAACAAAGCGGCGCCGAGGATTCCGAGCGTGGATAGCACCGCGATGACCTTCGGGTGGGACTTTCCGCCGATCCGCCGGACCAGGGTGATCAACGCCATCACCCCGCCCTCGCCGTCGTTGTCGGCGCGCATCACCAGCGTCACGTACGTGAGCGTGACGATGACCATCACCGACCAGAAGACCAGGGACACCACCCCGTAGACGTTGGGCACGCTGATCGGCACCGGGTGCGGATCGTCCGGATTGAACAGCGTCTGCAGCGTGTAGATCGGGGACGTTCCGATGTCGCCGAACACCACTCCCAGAGCACCGACGACCATGCCCGCACGCAGGCGTTGGGCACCCGGGTGTGACGCCACTGCAGTTTCGGTGAGCACAGGTCGACGATCGTATCCGCCGCACCCCGCCCTGTCGCAGCGAATCCGGCCTATCGTATTCCCTGGCAGTAAATGCATCGCAGCGTCTAGATTTTCATCAGGGCTGATGTCGAGGGAGGGCAACGATGCGCGACGGTTGGGCGCTCTTCGGCGCGGTGCTGGTCCCGGCGGCCCTCGCTTTGGCGCCGCCGGCCCAGGCCGCCCTGCACATCGGCCACTACAACGCCTACATCGACGGCCGCTACGACTTCCATACGTGGGTCTTCGCGTTCACGTCGTGCAACCCGCCCGAGGGTGTCAGCGAGTGCGCGAACGTCTCGGCCAATCCGATGCCGATCGCCAAGGCGTTCCAGTGGTACGCGACAGCGCACCAGACGGGTGGCACCTACACCCTGACGGTCGACGTTCCCGACGGTCTGCGGTGCGGCGACGTGTACTACGGGCCGGTGCTGCCGACCCACGACACCTACACCTGGGATGCGGCGACGCTGACCGGCACGCTGCAATCCACCTTTGCCCAGGGCTGCGACGGCGCGCCCGGGACGCTCACCTACCCGTTCCGCCTGGTGCGGCTCTAGGTCGAGATTGTCCGACTTCTCCTCGTCGCTTCGCTCCGCATCGGCGTCGGACCTGGGTCAGCGCCCGCTGACCCGGGTGGCCAGGTCGATGATCTCGTGGCTGCGCCACGTGATCAGCACGTAGAACAGCGCGAGCAGGCCGACAGTGAACCCCACCTGGACCAGGGTGCGCTGGGCGCGCGGAGCGTAGAGGTAGGCCGCGGCGACCAAGGCTCCGGTGATCAGACCGCCGACATGGCCCTGCCAGCTGATCCCGGGAACGGTGAACGTGATGACCAGGTTGATGGCGATCAGCACGAGCAGCGATCGGACATCGAGTCGCAGACGCCGGGCCGCGACCAGAGTGGCGCCGAACAGTCCGAAGATGGCGCCCGAGGCGCCCGCCGTCGCCGCGTTGAGTGGGGAGAACAGGTACACGACGACCGAACCACCCAGCGCGCTCAACAGATACAGCGCCCCGAACCGCACCCGCCCGAGGTGGCGCTCCAGCGGCGGTCCTAGCACGTAGAGCGCGTACATGTTGAACAGGATGTGGACGATGCCGTAGTGCATAAACGCCGACGTCAGCAGCCGGTCGCACTGGCCCCAGACCGCCACTGGACCCGGGATGAGCGCAAATCTGTTGACGAGCCGCGGGATCGCCATCTGCATGATGTAGACGGCGATGTTGGCCGCCATCAGCGCGTAGGTGACCAGCGGCGCACCCTCCCGCAGGAGGCCTCCTGCCGCCGTGCGCGCCGGCGGGATCGAGCCCGCGGCGGCCTGCACGCAATCGACGCACTGCTGGCCGACTGCCGCGCTACGCATGCAGTCCGGGCATGCCGGACGGCCGCACCGCGTACAACTCACTGCGGTGGCGCGGTCGGGGTGTCGGTAGCACGAGAGCGGCCCGGACGAACTCTGTGCTGGATAAGGCATGGTCATGATTCTCGCCACGACCATACTGCGCCGACCGGCAGGAGCGGGCCAGGCGAGGCCATTTCATCCGAGGACGCGTTTTCAGCAAACCTCGATGCGTCACATTGCGGATTCCGTTTACCGGAGCCCAAAATCACCCGATTTTGCGTGGTCAGCTCTGCCCCGATGATCGGAAATCGGACCATTTGAACAGCTGCTTTGCCTTTTTGCGTCGCTCTCTGGCACTGCGACGAAATCCGTAGTAGATTTTGCACAGGGTGAGTTCACAGCCGTTCTCAAGGCGTGCCGGCCGAGATCAGTCAGTTCCGGTCGCGAGGCCGTTCCCCTCCTCGCCGCGACGCCGTCGATATTTGTACGGACCTGGAGGCCTCATGCTTGTCGCCCGCACCGCGAACCCGCTCGCGATCCCGCGCACCGCCGCCAGGACCAGTCCCGACCTCGTCCGCGTCCGCGAACTCAGCTCCACCACCGTCTTGGTGGCGGCCTTCGGCGACATCGACGCCGCCAGCGCCACCGACCTGTCCGAGAACATCGAGCGGAATATCGGCGGCTACCGGCAACTCGTCCTCGACCTCTCCCGGCTCGCGTTCTTCGGCACCGCCGGCTACTCGGTGCTGCATCGGGTGCACTCCCGTTGTCTGCGGACCGCGGTGGAATGGGTCTTGGTTCCCGGAAAAGAAGTCGAGCGGCTGCTCCGCGTCTGCGATCCCGACGGGATTCTGCCCACCGCACCCAACATCGTGTCGGCGGTCGCCACGCTGGCCCGCAGCCACACCGGCCGGGTCAGTTGATCCGAACGCCGCAATAGCTCCCCGGCGCCTGCGGCATACTGCCCTTTCACGGACACAGTGGAGACGAGGCGGGTCATGAGCACTCCGGGTCGGCAGTTCAACGCCGCGGTAACGCGGTTTTGGAGCCTCGCGTCACCCCTCTACGACCTGCCGTTCCTGCAGCGCTGGGTCTACCGACCGGCGCAAGACGAGGTGGTGGCCGAGGTGCGCGCCCACGGAGCCGCCCAGGTCGCCGATATCGGTTGTGGCACAGGGATTTTGGCCTCCCGAATCGCGGCTGAACTGCACCCGGACAAGGTCTACGGAGTCGACATGTCCGATGGCATGCTGGAGCAGGCCAAAGCCCGCTCGGCTGCCGTCAGCTGGATGAAGGCGCCTGCCGAACGCCTGCCGTTCGACGACGACTCGCTCGACGCCGTCGTCTCCACCTCCGCGTTCCACTGGTTCGACCAGCCCGCGGCCATGCGGGAGTTCTACCGGATCCTGGTGCCGGGCGGGATGGCTGCGGTGGCCACCATCAGCCCGCCGCCGGCCAAGCTCTTCGAGCGGCTGTCGCAGGATTCCTCCAGCGTCGCCCACAGCCCGTCGCCGGCCGAGTTGCGACGGCTGTTCACCGACGCCGGGTTCACCATTACCAGTCAGCGCCGGGTGGACCGTCCGGTGTGGACACCGGTGTGGGACGTGATCACCGTCGGCACGAAGCCCCGGGACTAGCCGGTGGCCCTGGAACTGCTCGCCAACGGCATCGAAGTCGGTGTGGTGACCACCAACCTCGACGCGATGGCCGATTTCTACGGGAGCTTCCTCGGTCTGCCCCACCAGGGCGATCTCGCGTTTCCCGGGGGGTCGATGAAGCGCTACGCCGTCGGCGCCAACGTCCTGAAACTGGTGACCTATGACGTCGGACCCACGGCTCCCGCCGTTCCCGGCGGCGGGCGCGCCCAAGCCGGTCTGCGCTACTTCACGCTGGTGGTCGCCAATGTCCGTCAAGCCGCACGGCAAGCGGCCGACGCCGGCCACTCCATCGTCGAACCGCCCACCGACTTCGCGGCGGTGCCGGGGATGGGATGGTGCTTCGTCGCCGATCCGGACGGCAACTGGGTCGAACTGGTCGGGCCGATCTGAACCGGTGAGTAACGTTGCGGGCGTGCCCGATCTCCATCCCGGCATCGCGGCCCTGGCTCCGCTGCTCGGAACGTGGTCCGGTGCGGGCCGCGGCGACTACCCGACGATCGAGCCGTTCAGCTACGTCGAAGACGTCACCTTCGGCCACATCGGCAAGCCGTTCCTCGCCTACACCCAACGCACCCGGTCCGACGCCGGACAGCCGTTGCACGCCGAGACCGGCTACCTGCGGATGCCGTCGTCGCAGCGGATCGAGCTGGTCCTGGCTCACCCGACCGGTGTCACCGAGATCGACGAGGGCACTCTGACCGAGCGCGACGGTGACCTACACATCGAGGTGCACTCGACGACCATCGGCCTGACCGCATCGGCGAAAGACGTGATGGCCCTGCGGCGTTCGATCACCGTCAGCGGCGACGAACTGCGCTACACCGTGCTGATGGCCGCGGTGGGCCAGCCGCTGGTCCACCACCTCAGCGCGACGCTGCGCCGCCAGTCGTGAGCGCTGCCCGCGACGGCCGGATTGCGATCCTGTCCAACCTCGATGCCGTCACCGACGTCGGCGCCGAAGATTCCGCGGGCCTCTCCCCCGCCGCTGTCGAGCGGATCTGGGAAGCAGTCCGGCACTGGTACCGCGCCGGTACCCAGCCCGCGATCCAGCTGTGCCTGCGCTACGACGGGAAGGTGGTGCTCAACCGCGCCATCGGGCACGCGTTGGGCAACGGCCCGGCCGATCCCCCCTCGGCAGAACGGATTCCGGTCACCACCGGCACACCGTTCTGTGTGTACTCCGCGGCCAAGGCCATCACCACGACGGTGGTCCATATGCTGGTCGAACGCGACGAGTTGTCCCTCGACGCGCTCGTCTGCGACTACCTGCCGAGCTACACCGGTCACGGCAAGGAACGCACCACCGTCCGGCATGTGGTGACGCACAGCGCCGGTGTCCCGTTCGCCACCGGCCCGCGCCCGGACCTCAAGCGGATGGACGACAGCGACTATGCCCGGGAGAAGCTCGGCCAGCTCAAGCCCATTCACCCTCCGGGCTTGATGCACATCTACCACGGGGTGACGTGGGGGCCGTTGCTCCGCGAGGTCGTCTCGGCTGCAACCGGACGCAACATCCGCGACATCCTGGCCGAGGAGATCCTCGACCCGCTGGGCTTCCGCTGGACCAACTATGGGGTCGGCCGCGACGACGTCGCACTGGTAGCGCCCAGCCACGTGACCGGGCCGCCGTTGCGCGCCCCGATCGCCGCCGCGATGAAGGCCGCCCTCGGTGGGTCGATGGAGCAGGTGGTTCGGTTGACCAACAGTGAGCGATTCCTCACCAGCGTGGTCCCGTCGTCCAGCACCGTCTCCACCGCCGATGAGCTGTCCCGGTTCGCCGAAATCCTCTGTCGCGGTGGGGAACTCGATGGCGTGCGGGTGATGCGGCCCCAGACCCTGCTGGCGGCGACAAGCGAGTGCCGGCGGTTGCGCCCGGATCTGGCCACCGGGCTGGCGCCGATCCGCTGGGGCACCGGGTACATGCTGGGCTCCCGGCGGTTCGGTCCGTTCGGCAAGGACGCTCCCGATGCGTTCGGCCACACCGGGCTGACGAACATCGCGATCTGGGCCGATCCGGCGCGGCGGCTGTCGGTCGGCCTAGTCAGCAGTGGCAAGCCCGGCCGTCATCCCGAAGCAGGCCGGTACCCGGCCCTGCTGGACCGGATCAACGCAGAGTTTCCCCGCGGGTGAATTGCCGGCCGCCGGCGGCGGCGTTAGCGTGGCCCAATGGCTGAGTCGATGCTGCAACAACAACTCGACGAACTGCGTTCGCTGCTGCAGCGGGCGCGCGAGCTATTCGGATCGAATCCCATTGCGCCACCGCACGATATCCCGTCAGAGGCCGACGAGCGCACAGCCCGCTAGCACCGCCTCACTCGGCGGCACGCAGGCGATGGTCCTTTAACACCGCTTCGGCGCGGCGCAGTTCGGACGGTGTTGCCAACTCGCCCGAGGGGGTGAAGCCGGCGTCGGTGATCTGTCGGCGTATCTGCATCACCGCCCGCAGATGGGAGACCTCGGCGGCGAGCAGCACCGCCTCGGCCAACGCTTCCGTGTCGCACTCCAGTACCGCTTCGGACAACACCACACTGTGCAGGTAGCCGCCGTGGCACGACCTGAACATCAGGTGGCCGCTGGGGTGCGTGACGTCGAACTGCGGGTCGGCGTCGAGTTCAGGTTCGCTCACATGCCGCCCCCGGCGATATCCCGCAGTTGCCGCGCGGCGTCCTCGTCGTGCTGCTCCCACAAGTCCGCGGCGCGATCGAGCCGGTGTGCGAGCTCGGCGTGGGCGGCGGCCTGCTGTTCGTAGCAGACCTTTCGCTGGTCGAGTAATTCCCTTCCGGCATCGCGGAATTCGGCGAAGATCGGGCCCAGCGACTCCAGCGTCGACCTGACGTCGGCCTGCCGTCCCGGCACTGTGGCGAGGTGGTCCGCGGTGTCGCGGTGCTCGCCGGCCGCCTGCCGTAGCTGTGCGGGAACCACGTTAAGGTGCTCTGCCATTGCTCTCTCCTTGTCAGGAAGGGGCCGTCGCCGCGGACCGGTCGGGTGCCGGCAGTACCGTCGGGGTGTTGCTCGGGACCGGCGCCGGCGGATGCTGCCACCCTACGAATCCGGAGCCGGTCACGTTGCCGACAGGTTGGATCTGTTTGTCTAGGAGCGCTTTGCCGTTACCCAGGGCGAGAGCGTGCCGGTCGGCGAGCACGGCGATGTCGCCGGGAACCACGCGGGCCGGATCGACCGGCGCGACGACGGGGGAGCCGGGGGCAGGGATCGTAATGCCCTGCCAGGCGAACGCGTCCGGGATCGGTGCGCCTGCGACGGCGGCGGTGATCACCGACGCCAGCTCCGGACTGGGCGCGATGACGGTCTGCCCGTCGGGCAGGAACACCGGCGTCGGCTCGGTGGGCGCCTCGGGGGACGACGACTCGGCAGACTCCTCGACGGACGCGTCGGGGACAGGTTCTTCGGAGGTGTGCGGCGGTCCGCCGGCCGGCGAAGGCTCGTCGACGCCTCGCCCGTCGTTGCCGAGCAGGTCCGCAGTGGGCAGCTCCGCGGGGGAGAGGTCCGACCACGGCGAACCGCCCAGGCTGGGCGGAGCGCCGAACGGCGCGGCCGACGGACCGCTGCCGAACGGCCCGCCGAACGGCGTGGCGCCGGCAAAGGGTGCCGCGGCCGGCAGTGCGCCGCCGAAGGGCGGCATCACCGGCATGGTGGGCGCAGCCGCGGTTGTCATCGCCGCGGCGGGCGAGGGGAGCGGGCTCGAGTCCGCCATCGGGAAGTCGGTCGGCAGATAGTCCGGTAGCGCGGCACCTGAGTCGTCCAACACCGTCGATGGGGGCGGGCCCGCATCGCCGGCGAAGGGCGAGGTGGTCACCGGGTCACGACCGACCGGGGTTGCTGGCGTTGACTTCTCCGATCCCGAGATGGGCGCCCGGTCGGGCACTTCGGGAGTCGACGACGCATAGAGGGCCACGAGGGCTTCTGCGAGCGACGCCTTGGATCCGGAGTCCAGGCCGGCGTGTTCCACCACATTCCGGATGTCGCGCATCTTGCCGATGAGGAAGCGCTGGAGTTCGCGAGCACCGGCCGGGGTGTCCAGGTCCGTTCGTGACGCGACCGCGGTCTCGATCTCACGCTGCAACCCCGCTAGGAGGGCCTGCCCCTCGGCAGCGGTCGTGTGGGCGTCGGCAATGGCGGTCAGGACCTGCAGGTCCAGGTGTGCGGCGTCGGAGCGCTGCCGCGCCAGGACGCTCTCCGCGCCGCGGATCGCGTCCGCGGTGGCCCCCTCGGCGGCCGTCGGCAGCAACGGGTCTTGGGCCGTGGTCGGCGCGAAGACCGCGGGGTGGGCGGCGGCCAGCTTCGCCAGGACGGCGGTGACCGCGCCGGGTGGGCTCATCGGCGTGCACGCGACCGCCACATCGGCACCCGTCAGCCCGTCCTTCCAGGCATCCGGATTGCCAGTCGCCACCCCGATGCGGGCTATCGCGTCGAGCAGATCGTGATACGACGCCACCGGTTTCCTCCCATGCCGCTGACTGTAGGCACGCCGATGCGCACGGACAATTCACCTTGGGGATAGTGGGTTCAGCCGACCGCTGGAGTGCGGTAGCGCTCCTGAAGTTCCTTCAGCACAACCGTTTTCGCTTGTGCGGACGCGACGGCTTCGGTGATGACCGCGGCGATGTCGCGGTTCTTGGCGACGAGATTCCGGCCGAATTCACGAGCGCCGGCAGCAGTGTCCTTCGGCTGGTCGCTCACCGCGGTCTCGACCTCGGCCTTGATTGCGTCGAGCCGGCCGATCGACTCGACCGCGATGGCGTGGGCATCGGCAACCGCAGCTGCCAGAGCGCGGTCGGCGTCGGCCAGATCGGCATCGCGGGCAGCCAACGCTCGCCGGGCGGCCTCCAGGGCCGCCGCCGAATTGCCCCGCTGCGACATGGGCACGACCGTACCCACGGGCTGACGGCGGGACAACTCACCCCGGGCGGCTCAAGTCCCGATTGTCCGACTCCTCCCCGTCGCTGCGCTCCGCATCGGTCGTCGACTGGACCATATTGTCCGACTCCTCCCCGTCGCTGCGCTCCGCATCGGTCGTCGACTGGACCATA
>CAZVST010000058.1:0-14490 GCA_964629725.1 uncultured Mycobacterium sp. | reverse complement strand
TTGTCCGACTCCTCCCCGTCGCTGCGCTCCGCATCGGTCGTCGGACTAGACCATTCGGCGGATGGCCACGCTGGGACCCATCCGGCTGATCTGCACCACCGAACCGGGTTGAGGCGCTTCGACGACCAGGCCCCCGCCGATCGCCAGTTGGACGTGCCCGGTGTGTGGGAACACCAGATCGCCCGGGCGGACCTGCGAGGGGACCACCGGAACACCATCGTGGATCTGTTCGTAGGTGGTGCGGCGCAGACGGATTCCGGCCCGCGCGTAGGACCACTGCACCAGTCCGGAGCAGTCGAAGCGGTCCGGTCCGGTCGCTCCCCACACGTAAGGCGTCCCGAGCCTGCTCAGGGCAGCCCGTACCGCCACCACCGCGCGGCCGTCCCGTCTGGACACGTGGTTCGGCCGGTAGTGCAGGCTGCGCAGTGCCGAGCGGTGCCGACGGGCGCGGGCATGGGCGGTCCGGACGTGGGCCTGCTGGTGGCGCAGACGAGTCAGCCTGCGCCGCATCAATTCCCGCGCTGCGATCGGGTTGTCGGGATGGGTCGTCGCGTCGGCCCGCGCGGCGGCCAGGACCGCGCCCGTGCTGCCTCGGGCGTCGGCGTGATCGCGATACGCCTCGGCCAGCACCCGCGCGAGCCTGGCGTCCACCTCGCGGGCCTGCCGCAATTCGTCGAGCCGGTGGGAGAGCGCAGCCCAGTAGGCGGTTGCCATCCGACCATTGGTGGTCGCGGTCTGCGGCCGGGGCGCTGACGCGATATCGAGCAACGGATCAGCCGGGTCCCCGTCGAACAGGGCATGCGCCCGGCGGAGGATCTCGATGTCATCCCCGCTCACGACTCTGCCTGCACGAACGCGCGCACCCGCGGTAGCGCACCGGGCGGGACGAGGCCGCGGTTGCGGATGTTCCACATCTCCTCGGCCGTGACGCCGAGCAGCGTGGTGATCACGGCGTCGGGCAGCCCGCTGCGCTGGCACGCCCGGTCGAAGCCGGCACCGATGCTGCCCGGCATGCGCGCCAACAGGCGGGTGCGGATGTCTTCGAGGGTCTTGAGGTGGGTCATCAGCCGGGCGGTGGATTCGGCTCCCGCGTTGACGGCGACCCGCCACGAGTTGGCTGCCAGCATCTCGGCCTTCACACACTGGGCGATCACGGACTGAATATATGTCTCGTATTCGTTTGACGTCTCCGCCGGCAGCCGGGCTATCAATGAATTGAGCGATTCCAGGTGCGCCTCGGCATGCGCCTCCAAGACATCGGCGTCGGTGTGACGGCTGACGACCACCACATCCTTGGGGCGCGGACGCCCCGCAGCACCGGCCAGCAGTTGGGCCAGGTCGGCATCCGGATCGTCGGCGACGAGCAGCCGTGAATAGGTGCCCGGCGGCAGGCCGAGGCCGTTCTCGACCTTCTGAACAGTGCCTTTATGGGGCTTGCGGGCTCCCCGCTCCAAGTAGCTCAGGCCCATGATGCTGACCCCGGTGGCTGACGCGAAGTCCGCGAGCGACCAATCCCTCGACTCCCGCAGGGCCCGGATGGCGGCACCTGCCGCCTCGCGGGTCACCGTTGGGCTCCGGCCATAGCCGAATCGTACACAGCTGTCTGTTGTTATATGTTTTTGTGTATGTTTTGGTTGCGCTCCGGAGGATCGATGTATACGCTTTCGTCAACGAATCGCCCTTTGAGGAGGCCCTGATGAACACTCGCCCGTGCTCCGCCGATCCGGACCTCTGGTTCGGCTATGCCGACGACGACGCCAGCGACGGCGCCGCCAAGGCTCGCGTGTACGAACAATCAGCCACCCGGGCCCGGACCATCTGTCTGCGCCGCTGCCCCCTAGCCGAGCAGCGACAGTGCGCACGCCAAGCGATGGAGGCCGGCGAGGAGTACGGCGTGTGGGCCGGGGTGAAGCTGCCCGGCGGGCAGTACCGCAAACGCCACCAGCTTGCGCATGCCCACCGGGTGTTGCGGCAGATCGCCGAAGGGCTGATCAATCCACGGGAGCTGCCGGAAAGCGCAGAGTTGCTGTCACGCAATGATGTTCAGCCGGCTGCGGAAGCCTCCGTCGTTCATGTCACACTCGGCCGGCGACCGACCGCCGCCTGAGCGCCTGACGACGAGGGCGGCTCGTTGTTGCGGGGTGCCGACATTGGCAGTCAAGATCAGCGCATGGAACTGCGCGGCGATGTTCGACCGGACCGTCCGCTACTCGTCGTCGCCCTGCAAGAGGAGGCGGACGGCCTCGGCGACGACTTACCGATCCTGGTCACCGGTCCGGGCAAGGTGTGTGCGGCCGTCGCTGTGAGTGCCGCACTATCGGCCGCGCGTCCGGCGGCGGTGGTCAACCTCGGAACGGCCGGCGGTCTGCGCGACGGTCTTGACGGCGTGTACGAGGTCGGCACGGTGATCCAGCACGACTTCGACGCGGCGGCGATCCGCGCGCTGGTGAACCGCGACTACGGCACGCCGATCGGGCTGCACTCCGACGCCCACGAGTCGCAGTTGGTGCTGGCCACGGGGGATCGCTTCATCGCCGACGGCGCCGCGCGCTCGGCTCTGGCCCGCCATGCCCACCTGGTGGATATGGAGGGTTACGCGGTGGCGTGGGCCGCCCGCACCGCCGGGGTTCCGGTGCGGCTGATCAAGTTGGTCAGCGATAGCGCCGGAGAGGACGCCAGCCGCACCTGGATCGAGTCGGTGGGTGAGCATGCGCGAACGCTGGCGAGGTGGGTGCGCGCCGAATTGGTGCGCTGAAACCCGGCCACCGGTCTCGTCGAATCGGCGCCCCGCAAGCAGTGGGGAGGCGCGAATGCGGAGTAACGTCGCGAGCGAAACGCACAGAGAACGGTAGGTGAATGGCTGGGGATGCGTACAGCTTGATCCATATCGCCCTGCTCTATCGGGGTGATCGCGAGTACCTCGACACTGTGGTGCCCTTCATCCGCGAAGGCCTTGAGAAGGGCGAGCCGGTGATGGTCGCCGTCCCCACCCGCAAGCTTGCGTTGATCCGCGCTGCGCTGGGCGATGACGCCGGCCGCGTTTGGCTGGCTGATATGACTGAGATCGGCCGGAATCCGGCCCGTACCTTTCCCTACCTGAGCGAGTTGGACGACACCGCAGGTTGGGCGCGCTTCGTCGCGGAGCCGATCTGGCCTGAGCGGGCACCCGAGGCCTACCCCGCGTGCGTCCAGAATGAGGCGCTGTTCAACGAAGCGTTCGCCGACCGGCGCCTGATGACGTTGTGTCCCTACGATGCTGTGGGCCTGGACGAGGCGGTGCTGGCCGACGCACGGGCCACCCACCCGAAGATCTGGCAGGACGAAACCGTCTCCGACAGCGCGGATTTCGCCCACTGGGATGCCGTGCGCCGCTACAACGAGCCGCTGCCGGCCGACCCGCAGGCCGTCACCTACACATTGCACTCGGTCGCCGATCTCGCCGCAGCCCGCACGCTCGCTGCGCACGTCGCGCAGTCCGCTGGATTGTCAGCCGGGAGAATCGGCGATCTCCAGTTGATCGTCACCGAATTGGCCACCAACAGCCTCGAATACACCGCTGGGGACTGCACGCTGGCGCTGTGGCAGCGCGACGCCAGCCTCGTCTGCCAGGTCAGCGACCGCGGCCGGTTGGACGATCCCCTTGCCGGGCGACGATTCCCGGAACGGCGCACAAGCGGCGGCCGTGGACTTTTTCTCGTCAACGCACTGGCGGATTTGGTGCGGACCCACACCTCGGCCGAGGGCACCACAATCCGGGTCTACCTCGCTCTCGAACGCGCTGCGAATCCGGTTCGATGACTCGCCGGCACGGCGTGCGATCCTCTCCCGGCCCGGCCAGTTGCGGCACCTCAGCCAGGTCCGCGTGGCGCGCGTTTGCCGGTTCCCAGGTCGCCTAACACGCGACACCGGCCGGCATGTGCGATTCGCGGCCCTGACGGGCGCACACTAGAGGCGTGCGCTCCGTGGCGATACTTACGATCACCGGGTTGGTCGCCTTGGTCGTCGCCGTGCTCACCGGAAGCACACCGCTGGCTGTCGTCGTTGTCGCCTTGGCGATCGCCGGCATCGTGCTGCTGGTGCGGGACTGGCGCGAGGACCGCAAGAATGTTGTCGCCGAACCGCTCCCGGTCATCGACGACATGTCGGCCGATCCCCACCACCTGACGCCCGACGAGTTCTCCCCGGACATCTCCACTGATCCGGACGGGCCGTCGTCGGACGCACGCGCCGATCAACGGTGATCCGCCGTACGATCAACGGCCATGGGAAGACGGTTCGTCGATCTTTCGGTTCCGCTGCAGGCGGGGATCGCCTCGGACCCACCCGGGCATCTGCCTGAGATCGACTACTACGACCACAAGCAGACCGCGGCCGAGGTGGTGTCGTTCTTCCCGGGGGCGACCGTCGACGATCTGCCCGACGGCGAAGGCTGGGCCATCGAGCGGGTCCGGATCACCACCCACAACGGCACACACCTCGACGCGCCGTATCACTTCGCTTCCACGATGGACGGCGGCAAGCGCGCCATCACCATCGACGAGGTGCCGCTGGAGTGGTGCCTGCAACCGGCGGCGAAACTCGACTTCCGCCACTTCGACGACGGCTACGTCGCCACCGCCGACGACGTCGAACGCGAATTGAAGCGCATCGGCCACGAGCTGCGTCCGCTGGAGATCGTGCTCGTCAACACCAGTGCCGGAACGCATTACGGCCGGCCCGACTACGTCGGGAAGGGTTGCGGCATGGGACGGGAGGCGACGTTGTACCTCCTTGAGCGCGGGGTGCGACTCACCGGAACCGACGCCTGGAGTTGGGACGCCCCGTTCTCCTACACCGCACAGCGCTACGTCCGCAGCCACGACGCGTCGATCATCTGGGAAGGCCACCGGGCCGGCCGCACCATCGGCTACTGCCACATCGAGAAACTGCACAACCTCGAGTCACTGCCCTCAGACGGCTTCGAAGTGTCCTGCTTCCCGGTGAAGATTCACGCCGCCTCCGCCGGGTGGACGCGAGCGGTGGCGATTTTCGACGACACTGAGTAGTCGCGCGCACTCGTGGCCGCGCCCGGTTCCGGTCGGTGCAGGGCCGGAGTGCTCCGATGCGCAGCCCGGTCCGGCCCCGAGGCCTGCGGGGCCGGCGTTGCCCGCGTCGCGGATGGCGTACCTAAATCCGATGCCACTGGCGCTGGATCACTTTGTGCGCCAACAGCTTGCGCGGCGACCGGTTTGGCGGCGACGGATTTCACCGCAGCGGGCACCGGACCGTACGGGTCGATCGCTCCCGCATAGACCGGCGGACCGCCAACGCCGTAGACGCCCTGCGGCTGGGTGTGAAAGGGACGGTTCGCCGGATCGTTCGTGACATCGGCGATCGCGTCGTCCCATCCGGTCGGTATCGAGCGCACCAGGTTGACCGCCGCGTCGACCGGGTTCGTGGCGTACAGCCATTGCGCCGGCGTCGGCTGGCCCGGATTGATCGTTCGGTCGTAGCCAGCCTCGACCAGCACCCGCAACGGGGGATCCAGAGCGGCCGCCAGCGGGGACCCGACGAACGGAATCGCGGCCAGGGGAATCAACAGGGGCAGAACAGGACTCGGGTCCAGGTAGTACGTGCTGTCCTGATAGTAGCCCTGCAGTTGTGACGTACCACCGACGGTAAGGGGTTGGCCGTGCAGGAACAGCGCGCCCAATAGGGCATTAGCGTCGGCGATCAGATTGACCGGATTGGTGGGGACGTCCACCCAGCCGTCGTACTGATGTGCCACATCCACGGTGAGCAGGGGAGTGGGCTGGGGGGAGTTGGTCGGCGTTGCGCCGTTGAAGGTGATCCCGACGAGCGGGAGGTAACTGCCGACGAGCCGTTCGAGTAGTCCGCCGTTCGGACGGTTCGGGTTCGAAAGCATCACGAAGCTGACGCTCCGCTGGACTGGATGGGCGATGAGGTAACTCTTCTCGTAGGTCGAGATGACCAAACTCTGCGAGATGCCCTGAACGACGTAGCTGGTGTCGGTGAACCGCTGCACAGTGGTGTCGGTGTACGGAGCGGAGGTCGCCATACAGGCGGTACCCCGCAAGCACGCATCGAGGTTTTCCCGGCCGACGGCGACCGACTCGTCGAGGGTCAGGTCGTCGAAACCGGTGATGAATCGGATCTGCTCGGGGGTGTAGACGGCGACCAGTGTGCACCCTGGGTCGCCCCCGACGCACAGACCGGACGGGGCGATGTATGACTGATTCGCCCCGTCGACGAAATCCGCCATGAAGTCCGGGGTCTTGGGCGGGATGCTGAGCACCTGGTTGGTGCCACCCATGATGAGAGCGGTTGCCGCCAACCGCGGTGCAGGAACCGGTGCGCTGACAACAATCGCAACCATGGCCGCCCAGAGGGGCGCACAACGACCGATGAACGTCCAGATCCCCGCGCTCATATTCTCAGCCTATGACTGCGGCCGAGGGTTTGCCAGCGGGCAAACGTGCCGCTGAAGTGCAGTCTTACTTGCTGTAGATCTCCTCGATCGCTTGCTGGACGCGTTGCACACTTGTCGTGTCGCCGGCGCTGTTGAAGCCGCGCTGTGCGCTTTCGTCGCCTGCTTCCTGTTGGGCCATGACACCGACGGTCGCCCGGACAGCGGCCTCCTTGCCGCGGGCATCGGCGAGGGCGGCGTTGGCTTGCCGCGCCTCTGCCCTGGCCCCGCTGTTCACCTCGCGACCGAAAAGCCACCCCACCGCGGTGAAGGCGATGGCCTGGACACCGGAGAACACATAGACCCGGCGCTGCCACACGTCGGCGTCGGTGTCGGTTGCCACCGACAGCATGTAGACCGCGGCCGACCCGAAGGCCAGCAGGACTGCCACCGTGATCCACAGTTGCCACCATTGCCGCTGCGGCAGGTCTTCCACCCCCGATTGCGTCGTCATGGCTAGAACTATCCGGCAACTTCGAGCCGGATGCGAGCGGCTACATCGATGGGAGTTGCTACCGCGATGGGCGGCGTCCTTAGCCGGTGAACTTGCCGCTGCGGATCCGCTCGGCTTCCATCAACGCCAGTTCGTGGGCGCCGGGGAGGACGATGTCGGGATCCGGCACGAAATCGACGTCCGCCGCGCGGCCGTCGTAGGGCACTGCGGACAGGATCACCTTGATCGCGTTGAGCCGCGCCTTGTGCTTGTTCTCCGAGCGGATGACGGTCCACGGGGCATCGGGAATGCTGGTCCGGCGCAGCATGCGGTACTTGGCCTCGGTGAACTCATCCCAGTGCTCCTGAGCCTGGACGTCGATCTCACTGAGCTTCCACTGGCGCAGCGGATCGTCGCGGCGGCGCTCGAACCGTCGCGCCTGCTCCTCCTTGGTGACGCTGAAGTACAGCTTCACCAGGATGGTGCCCTGGCGCACCAGGTCCTTCTCGAAACCGACGACGCCCTTGAGGAAGTTTCGGTATTCCTCGTCGGTGCAGAACCCGAAGACCGGCTCCACCATCGCCCGGTTGTACCAGGACCGGTCGAATAGAACCATCTCCCCGCCGGTGGGGAACTGCGCGACGTAACGCTGGAAGTACCACTGACTGCGCTGCTCCTCGGTGGGCCTGCCGAGCGCGACCACGCGGTAGTGCTTCTCGTTCATGTACCGGGTGACCCGGCGGAGGGTGCCGCCCTTGCCGGCCGCGTCGCGACCCTCGAAGAGCACGATCATCCGGCGGTTCTCTGCTTCGAGGTAGCGCTGCAGCTTCAGTAACTCGACCTGGAAGGGCTTGAGTTCTTCTTCCTCGAGCATGCGGCGGGGGAGGGTCATACCCCTATCTTGACTGACCGATCCCGGCGAGTTGTCAGGACCGGCAGTTGGCCCCGGTGTCGTCGCCGGCGATCACCCATCGGCGGGCGTCCTCGGAGCGGTCCGGCGGGTAGACGCGCCAGTCGCCGGGGAACAGCAGTCCGAAGAAGCGGGTGGCCCAGACCATCCATTCGACGTCGGTCACGATCGCGCCGCGCTGCCAGTGAAACCAGGTGCTGAAGCTGGACTGCCAGTCCTCCCAGGCGGCGTCCAGTCCGGATCCGGTGTAGTCCGGAGCCACCTCGCAGTACATGCTCAGTTTGTCGTGGCGGGTGAGCTTGTCCTCGATGTCGCGCATGACCTCGGAGTAGTCCGCCTTGGTGAGGCGGTCGTGACAGGAGTACGCGGCGACGTCGTCGGGGAAGCCGGAGAGGATCTCGATCATCGTGTGTCCTTCAGTTGCTCGACCCTGAAATTGTGCACGGCGGCTACGGTTAGCTGGCAGGGGCGGCGCCGCCGCATTCGACACAGGTAAAGGGGAAGCGCCGCCCATGATCAACTTCATTCCCAACGACCCCCTGACCGTCGACATCCTGCCCATGCGGCGCGTCACGCCCCGGGCCGCCCGACCGGCCGGGCGGGCCGGCGTCACCCTTGCCGGCGACGTCGCGCCGGCCCGCTATCCGAAAGGGGCGCCGGAGTTCGTGGCCTGGCAGGCACGGCAGGCGGCGATCGAGGCATGGGAGGCGGTGCTCGGCAAGCCCTTGACCTCCTGGGCGCAGGAGGCCAGCGACCCGGCGTCGTTGCTGTTGCGCTACGACGCCGGGGAAGACCTCAACGCCTACTACGACCGGGAGACGCTGTCGTTCTTCCACGCGACCAAGGCGGCCACGACCACCTATTCCGGTGCGAGCACCGACGTCGTCGCCCATGAGGCCGGGCACGCGATCCTGGATGCGCTGCGCCCCGATCTGTGGGGGGTGAACCTGTTGGAAGTCGGTGGCTTCCACGAAGCGTTCGGCGACGTTACAGCGATCGTCACCGCGCTGCATGACCGCAGGACACGCGACGCGCTTCTCGCCCGGTCTCCCAAGCTGGACACCCCGAATTTCGTCGAAGCCACCGCCGAGGACCTGTCAGCCGCCATTCGCCGGTTCTACGGCGCGAACTTCTCCGCGTCGCAGCCGCGGCGTGCCCTGAACACGTTCACCTGGCAACTGCCCGAGACGATGCCGAAGACCGGCGGACCGAACGTGATGATCGCCGAGGTGCACAGCATCGCGAGGATCATGAGCGGCTGCTTCTACGACGTGCTGCGGGCGATCTTCCTGCAGTCCGGCAAGCTGACCCAGACCGGCCTGTGGAACGCCACCAAGACCACGGCGGCGCTGTTCTACGAGGCCGCCCGCAATGCCCCTGCCGTGCCCCGCTTCTTCCGCGCCGTCGGCCGGTCGATGGTGCTGGCCGACCAGCAGCGGCACGGCGGGGCACACCGGGACCTGATCAGGCAGGCCTTCGCCAACCACGGCCTGACCCTGGGCGCCGAGGCGCTGCTGTCGGCGGAGTTGGCGCTGGCCGGCGCGTCACCGAAAGTCCGCCGCGGCGCGATGGCCGTCGAGGAGGCGACGATCCAGGATCTGCGCCGGCGGTTCGCAGCAGGCAGCCGCAAACCGGCCGCGGTCGACAGGGTTGAGCTGGGCGGCAAGCCGATGGCCAGCGTGACATTGCAGGGCGAGGTGGCGCTGGGCCAGGTTGCCGCGTGCCTCGAAGGTGTGGTGGCCGCGGTCGACACCGTCGCCCTGGTGGGCAGCTCGGGCGGGTCGGCGGCTCTGATGGCGGCTCCGCGCTCGGGTGCCGCGGCCGCGGAGGTGCTGGATTTCGTCGGCAGCCTGTTGCGCAACAATCAGATCGAGCTGAACGGTGTCACGAAGCCGAAAAAGGGTGCGGTGCCGACGGGTGGGGCGCGCCCCGGTTTGGGTACTACGCACGCCGTGAGGAAGCGCGGGGCCAAGAAGGAACTGCAGCGCATCCGGTTCGCCTGCGGGCTGCCCGGTTTTTAGAAAGCGGAGTACCGCTTTCGGGTGACTTCGCGCTCACCCTTCTCATTGGTGGCGATCTGGTGCGTCGCACCGGGGGGCAACACGGTGCATTCCTCGTCGGCCAGCTGGCCATGCTCGCGCAGGCATTCCTCGAAGAATTCCTCTTCGCGCTGTCGTTCTTCGGTTTCTGCGGGCTTGTGCGTCATGGGGTCGCCTCCCTAAGGCAACGCTACCGGCTGGGAGGGGTGGGCGCTACGGGCGTTCGCTGACGCCCCACCACGAGACCCCCATGCGGGCGACGCATCGCCGAGTCACACCGCCAGGAAAATCGTTGTCAACAAACACCTTTGGAGTTCAGGCGTCCACTCGATCAACTGTCAGGCCCTACCCACTGGCGAACGTCTATTCATCGAGTGTGTCCCCGGCGTCCCGGGGGCCGATGAATTGGAGGTCTTTTGACCCTAACTAAATTCCAGGCTCCGACGTTAATATCAGGATTGAGGTTGCGGCTGGCAGAGGTCACTTCCCACATGTAGCAGGGGGGCATTAATTGTGAGTTTCGAGGATAAGGCGAAGAACAAGATCGACGAGATTGGCGGCAAGGCCAAGGAAGCGATCGGCAAGGTCACCGGTGATCAGAGCACTGAGAATGAGGGCGAGCTCGATCAGATGAAGTCCAACCTCAAAGAGGCCGGCGAGAAACTCAAGGACGCCTTCAAAGACTAATAACGGCAGACTCATTGGGTGAATTCAGTGAGGCCGGGCGTTGCCCATCAAATGCCTTAATCGGCATTATCGAGTACATCGCACAGAACAGGACTTCAACCCGTGATCGTTCTCGGAATCATTTTGCTTCTCGTCAGCTATTTCGCACCGCTGCCCGCGCAGCTCGACCAGATCGCCAACGTCGTCGGCTGGATTCTCCTCATTGTCGGTGTCGTCATGGTGATCCTCGGCGCAGTCGGAAGGCCCGTGGGCGGCAGACGTTACTGGTACTGACCAAAGCCGCCGGCAGCCCGGTCTCTCAGCCGATCGACACCAGTTGATCGATCGAGTCTTCGGGCAGATCGCCATCGACGATCGCAGCCACCTTTAACCCCTTCAAGGTGATTGCACCGTCGTGGTTGGTCAAAAAGGCGGTGTCGGCGGCGTCGCGGCCGGTGGCGATCCGAACGAGGCTCTGGCGCGGCGCCAACAAGGTGCCGTCGACCACTCGCCACTGGCCGTCGACGTACGCCTCCGCCACGGCGTGGAAGTCCATCGGGTCGAGGCCCGGTGCGTATACCGAGACGACGCGGGCCGGTACGTTGACCGCCCGCAGCAGTGCGACCACCAAGTGGGCGAAGTCGCGACACACCCCGGCGCCAGCCAGCAGCGTGTCGACGGCTCCATCGATCGGGTCGCTGGAGCCGGGCACGTAGTTAAGTCGGCTGCCCACCCACAGTGAGACCTTCTCCAAAAGGGTTGCCGAGCCACGGTAATTGCCGAATTCCGTTGCGGCGAAGCCATAGAACTTATCCGCCTCGGCGTACCGGCTCGGGCGCAGATACATGGACAGGTCGTACTCCGTCATGGGCGCCGGTGCGGTCCGGCCCACTATCCTCGCTGCGTAGGAAGCCGTCAGTGCGCCGGTAGGGACGTGAAGTTTATGGATTCGGTTCCCATGCATCCCGCTGATCTCCAGAGGATGGAGGGGTTCTCCGTTCAGCATGAATGACAACGACTCGGAGACCGTGGTATCGGGATGCGGGGCGATCGCAATCTGGAACTCCAACGTTGTCGGCGCCACGATGTTCACCTCGAGTTCGGCCGAAACGTCTCGCTTCATGCCGCCAATGATGCACCTGACCAAGGTGTTTCGCGAGGCAGTGCGGTCGCCGTCTCATCCACAGCTTCAGGGGGAGCAGACGACCCGGTTGCGGCCGCCGGACTTGGCCGCGTACATGGCGGCGTCGATGCGCTCGACGAACGCCGAAACACTCTCACCGGGTCGCCACTGGCCGACACCGAAGGACATCGTGACCGGGTCGGATGCCACCTGAGGGGTGGTCTCGACGAGGTTCCGGACCCGCTCGGCCAGCGGTAATGCATCGTCACCCATGGTCACACTCATCGGCGCCCCCGACCCGGCAGCCTGCTGGAGTTCGATCTCCAGGGCGACCTGCCCGGACCGTCGGTTCAACAGTCCGGTCAGTGCGTCGATATAGGCCATTTCCTGCAGGGCCATCTGCTGCTCGACCATGTGGGTGATGTTCGGCGCGATCGCCACATAGTGACCGTTGGAGTCGTGGTAGCCGACAAGGCTGGAGATGCTGAGGTCTACGTGCAGCCTTGTGCCCGTGGAGAGCTCGAAGGACACCACCCCCCGATAGGGGTTGCCCTCGGCAAGGACCCGTCGGATCTGCAGCTCGGCCAAGCCCTCGGGGGTTCGCGGCTTCAACTCGAACGCGGAGCGCCCGAGAAGGTCTTCCACCGGGCGTCCAACCTCACGGCCGAAGGCATTGTTGGCGAAGACGATGTCGAAGTCTTTGTCCATGACGATCACCGGATCGGTCGCCGCGTTGAGCGCCTCGGCGAGCAGGCTGCGCTCGCGCTCCGCGGCGAAGCGCGCCGTGATGTCCTGCTGAATCGAGACGTAGGCCACGATGACGCCGTCGGCATCGCGCACCGGGGAGATGTTCCATTGAACGACGTAGGCCACGCCGCCCTTGCGGTAGTTGGTGGTGCTGCCCTCGAAGAACTCCCCGGCCCGGATCTTGCGCTTGAGCTGATCGATGATCTTTCGATCGGTGTCGGGCCCCTGCAGGATGCGTGGCGACTGGCCAATCAACTCCTCTTCCGTATAGCCGGTCATCGCGCAGAAGGCCGGGTTGCAGCGCCGGATAAAAGGGCCGCCGCCGAAGTCGGCGTCGGTGATGACCATGGCGTTGTACAAGTGCTCGAAGGCGGCCTCAAGCACCGCCCCGCCGTGGAGGCTCAGCCCTGCTGCTTCCCGTCTCACCACACCTCCCGACAGGAGTCTAGGCGGAGCCCTGACCTCGGCCCAGCGGATTTGCCTCAGCGCCAACGACGTTCATCACTCGGATCGACTCCTGAGCGAAGGGGCCGTTGTTCCTGCCGATCGCGCTGGAGCGGATCCGGCGACGCCCGGCGGGCCCGGCGCTGCGCGGCTTTGCCGAGCGTCAGGACATGGACCTGCTCGTCGTCGGCCGGCGGGGTAAGGGGATGTCGTCCAGGCTGCTCGGCAGTATGTCGGCCGAACTGGTCGAACACTCACCGGTGCCGGTGTTGGTTACCGGTCCGTCGTCGTAGCGTTGCAGTCGTGCGCCACCATGACCGGACGGTGGCTGCGGTGCAGTGTGCCCAGCGCGACGCTGCCCAGAATGATCTCCCGCGCGGCCGATCGCCCTCGTGACCCGACGACGATCACCGCGGCCCCATGCTCCTCGGCCGCTGCGATCATCGCCGCGGCGACCCCGCGGGCACGTCGGCCCCCGGTCTGGCGTATGTGAGCGTGAGTGACGTTGCCGCCCGGCGGCGCGGGCACGTCGGTGTCGTCCTCGACCGACACCGCGACGATCTGCCGCTGCCCGAAGACCCGTCCGGCGGTGGCCAGCGCATGCTCGGCGCCGGCAGACCCGTCCCAGCCCACCACAACGGGTCCGGTGGCCAGGTCGGCGAACTCGGTCGACAGCATCGGATGAGAGACCACCAACACCGGCCGCGAGGCCTGGTGCGCCACCATGTCCGAGACGCTGCCCAGTA
Source organism: uncultured Mycobacterium sp. (assembly GCA_964629725.1). Lineage (GTDB taxonomy): Bacteria > Actinomycetota > Actinomycetes > Mycobacteriales > Mycobacteriaceae > Mycobacterium. Next base: position 916 of record CAZVST010000058.1, on the reverse strand, counting down.
CGGCGTCCTTGCCGGTGAGGCCGCGGGAGCCGACGATCACCACGTCGGCGCGGGCCTCCTCGGCGGCGCGGACAATGGCCGCCCCTTCCGCGCCGTAGGTCTGTTCGATCAGCGGCACGGCCTCCCAACCCGCCGCCGTGGCGAGGGCCACCCCCATGGCCGCGATGCGCTGCGCTTCGAACTTGCCCTCGACATCGACTGCCTCGACGAGGTCGTTGACGTTGCCGATTCGCGCCCGCAACCGGCGGCGGACCGGGGCGCTGGCAAAGGGCGGGCCCCAAAGGTAAGTGATCCCGCAGTGGGCACCGGGCAGCAGGGCTGCCCCCGCCTCGATGGCTGTCCAGGCCGCCGGCGAACCGTCGAATCCAACCAGTACCCGCATGCCTACCGACCCCCAGCTCAGTTTCGTGATCCTGATTTCCAGATTACAAGTTCTGCCTGCAGGAGCGGGGAATCACCAGGTCTGGGACCGGCCCGTGGTCGGCGACGGTACTAAACCCCCGCCGGTCTTGACGACCTTCGCCAGCTGCTCGGGTTGGGTGTCGGCCAGCCATCCAAGGGCATCCTCGGGGAACAGGGCGCGCTCGCGGTCATAGCCGGCGCCATTCGGCGAGTACAACCAGCCGTGCGCGGCGAGGTGCTCGGCAAGGATCTACTGACGTTGTAGTGGGTCATTTCCGTCCTGGGCGGATTCCAGTCAACGTCGCAACGGGACGGTTGTCAGACTAGTTCGGTGGGTGTGCCGGAGATCGATATTGCGCGGGTGCAGCGCTGGTGTCGGGACAAGGTGCCTGCGTTCGCCCGTGCCGAGGTTCGGGTCGAGGTCGATGTCGCTGAGCGTCACCTCACGGTGGTCGAATGCCGGGCGCCCGGGCGCTGAAGCGATGCGTGACGGCGTCGTCGCCGCACTCGGTGA
>CAZVST010000057.1:0-32815 GCA_964629725.1 uncultured Mycobacterium sp. | reverse complement strand
ACCACACCGCGACACGCCAAACAGCACCTACTTAATTACTGCGCTGTTGCTTAGTAGCGGCTTTCGAAATCGACGAAAGCAGCCTCGAGGCGCCACTGCTCGTGAGCACGTTCGTTGGTCTGTATGTAGACGAAGCAAGAGGGGCTGGGAACATTGCTGCCGAGCCAATCCGCGGCGCACGGCACGACTGGCACCGCACTTTCTGGCTGCGACCAGAGGCTGCCCCCCGGCAGGAACGCGTACTGGAGGCTATTGCGGACAAGCTGCTTGAGATCGGCGTAGCTGAGGCTGTAGAAGTCGACCGCAAGTTGGTACTGGGCGGTCATGTTGGATCGGGAAACACCTGCGTCATCGGTGGCAAGCGTTACCGGTACGCCTGCGGCGCGGTAAAGCGGGAAGGGATGCTTATCGCCGACGACATCGAGGATCTGGGCATTGCTCATGAAGGGAACCTCCACCGCCACGTTTCGCTCGGCCATTTCGGCGAGCAGACCCGAGGAGTCGTCCTCCAATAAGATGTCCACTCCGTGCCCGATGCGACTTGCGTGTCCCCGCTCGACCGCCTCACGGACATGGAACCGCAAATCCTCTGGCGGCACCAATCCTGGCACCAACTCGCCAGCGTGCAGCGCAATCGGGACATCTGGCGCCAAACCGTGCAGGTAGTCGAGCATCGCCATGTGCAGGCTGTAATCGCGCAGCGCGACGGGCGCGTCCTCCGGGCCGACAAGATTCACGCCCACGACTCGTGGGTCCGCGCGGACCAGCTCAAATCCGATGACGAGCTGGGTGAAGACGTTCTTTGGCTGAAGAATACGAATGCCGGTCTGCTGGTAGCGCACTGTCACGGCACAACCGGGGTCGGCGTCGGGCGTGCCGCAATGCAAACGCTCGCGAACCCTGGCTTCAATCGCGTCGAGGTCTCGGCGCGCCGCAGTCACCATGTCCGGCAATCCCGCGGCGAAGAGCCGGTCGCGCACGCGCCCAAAATCCTCGTCCCAATCAACCTGAGCAGCGAGCTTCCCGGCACGCCCACCGTCTAGCTCGAACATCAACTCCAAATAGGAGACACTGTCTCTTCCCGCCTGCGCGACCACGTCAGCAATCACATCCGCACTTCTGCGGTTGAAGACCTCACGGTAGCGACTGAAGGTGGCAAAGAACTGATCGTGGCCGGAAATGCGCGCCGGGTTCCAGTTTCGCATTGACCACGCGTCAACCAGTTGGTTGTACAGGACGTTGTCTAGCAGTGCGTTCGCCGCTGGTATCTGGCCGTTGGCAGGGTCGCAAGATTCCTGTGGCGTCACGATGGTCAGCGTGCCAACGACGATGCACATCTGGTCTTTGGCGGCGTAATCGATATAGCGTTCGGCGAACTCAGCGCCCGAGGGGTGATTATGCAGATCCCCGCCCTTCGGCATGCCAGCCAGGAATTCGGTCAGCGCGGTCGGGTCTTTGCGAACCGCCTCGAAGGCGGCGGCCGTACGCGCCTCGGCGGCCGATTGCTCCTGAATCGGATCTCCCTGTGCCCAGACATTAGCCGGGGAATTGGGGGTAAGTGCCAGGAAGAGTGCGCCAATGACCACCAGACCCCGCCTGAAGCGGGCGTTCCGCTCTGAAAATCTGCGCATACCGAATTGTCACCGAGATCGGCAGAGGCCGCTCCGGTAATGAAAATATCCCTGAGTATGGGAATGAAAAATATCCCTGAGTATGGCTAAACGGCGCTGTCTTGCGGCACACGACTCCTATCGTTTGCTTCATGCCGACTTCACTCAGAGCTGTTCGAGGTCTCGTCGTTCAAGGGTGGCGAGCCGCGCTGGTTGCCGCGGTCGTCGCGTCGATCGGCGCGTGTTCCACGGCCCGAGATCAGCCCCACGACGACAACAGCCAAGCGGAATCGACGAAATCGATCGAGGCCCTGCTCGATCAGCGCATCGCTGAACTCGATCGCTCGGATACCGCTGCGGTGGCACGAACTGACGACCAAATCCGAAAGCAATTCGAACGCACAGTGGCCGTCTTGATCAGCGATACGTCCGGCCTAACCCAGCGCACCAAGAAGGAAGGGATTATCGCCGCGTTAACGAGGATTCGGCGCTTGGCCGAATTAGCCGGACCGGTCGAGGCCAAGTACGGGGTCCACCTGGTCAAAATGGAGGCCGACGACCTTTTCATCATCGCTGACGACCCCCGAGCGCTTTTCGATTTCGCTCGAATGGTCCGTTCCGATCTTGGCCGCTGGGATGAACAACATCCTGATGATGACTTCGGAGTCGCGATCGGCCTCGGATACGGCCCAACCTTGGTCCTTCCCGACGATATTTGGGGTGACTCTGTCAATACGGCGTCCAAACTCGGTGAAGACGTCGGCGAGCGAGGAGAATTGCTGGTAACCAACGAGTTCTTCGAACAGCTTGATCCAGATCGGGCCGCGCTCTGCACGCCTGGCGATCCGGCCCGCGAGTCTCCCGTGCCATTCCATCAGTGCAAATGATCCCTCGGCGCTGGGTATGTCCGCGCCCATGAAGCGCAACACCATCGGCACCAACCGGCCTGGGACGTGTGCGGCTCGTTCAGGTGCCGGCCAACGAGCTGATCGACGCTGAGCACGCCTGCTGGCGGGCCGTCACCGCTCCTGCATCGCCGCTTGATCGTCGCCCTACTGGGTCCCGCAGATCTTGGCGCAGCCACCACAGCCGTCTCCGGAGCCGCAGCCGCTGGCCGCCGCTTCCCGGCGAGCGGCGTAGCGCGCACCCTGCCAGGAGCCGACGGCGATGGTCGCGACCGCCCCGACGACTCCGGTGATCATCGCGATCCAGCCGAACTGGCCACGAGCGGCCAGTGCCACGATCGCCCCCGCGGCCAGCATCACCGCAGCCGCGATCTGCGTCGGCGCCACCGCGCGCACCACCTGGCCAGTCAAATCGACCCCCGGCGTACGGGCCAGCGTCCACAGCCCGGACCCGCCGATCAACACGGCCATGCCGAGACAGACAACCGCTGCGACAGTCATCAGCTGAGACTAGGTCCTAACTGCCGTACTCCTCATCGCGGCTCCTGCGTCGCCGCTTGATCGTCGCCCGGCTGGGTGCCCCGCTCCGGGAATTACTGAGCGGCGGGTACCGGCGCCGGCTCGGCCGGCGGCGGCACGGCGGCAGCCGGTGCCACCGGAGCAACGCCCGGTGCGGGAGCAGCCGGTGGCGGAGCGAGGGCCGCCGGCACTGCCCCTGCCGGAGCAACCGGGGCCGCCAAAGGAGTGACCGGAGCGGCGGCGGGCGCTGCCAGCGCCGCGGCGGCCGGCGGTGGCGCCGGCACGGGCGCCGGGGCCGCTTCCGGGGCCGGCGGAGCCGTTGTGGCGGTGGGCACGCCGACCCGAAAGCCGGTGAGGATCGCGTCGGTCGCCGTGGCGGCGGCGACGGCCTGGTTGGCCGCGGTGCTCACCGACATCGCCACCAGGTAGTGGTCGGCGCCGGCCTCGGCGATCAGGTAGCGCCGCGTGGTGTTCACGGTGACGTCGTTGTCGCGGTAGGTGCCGGTGATCACCGACGACGGGAAGCCGTCGTAGGGTGCCATCGATGCCGAGGTCGACTGCCACACGCGGAGCTTCTGGCTGTCCACGTAGCCGTGGCTGATGGCCTCCCGCGGGTCGAACTCTCCGACCAGCTTGTACACCTGGACCTGGGCGTTGGACGTGTAGAGGCCGTCGCCGCCCTTACGGTCGGCGATGACGCCGAACGCATCGGGCACGTTCGGGTCGGGCACGACGCTCCAGCCCGGGGGCACCGGCAGCACGACGTTCAGCGCGGTGAATCCGGCGGCCTTCTGCGCCTCCAGGGCGACGCCCTTCTCCTTCAGGAACTCCGCGATGGTGCCCGACGTCGCCGGCTGCAAAGGCGGCTGCGCGGCCGGGGTGGGAGTCGCGGTGGGCTCCGCGGCGGCTGCTGTCGGCGCGGCGGAGGTCTGTGGCGCAGATGTTTCCGGCGCGGGTGATGCGCTGGGTTCTGGTGAGGCGCTCGGTGCCGGGGACGCGCTGGCCTCCGGGGCGGGACTGGCCTCCGGGGCGGGACTGGCCGCCGACGGGGTCACCGTGACGGTCTGGGTGACGGTCACCGGGGCGGGGACGGGGGGTGCGGGCGGCACCGGCTCAGCCGACGCGCTCGCGCCGGCGAACCCGATCACCGCTGCCGAGCCGGCTGCGACACCACCCATGATCACCCGCCAGTTACGGGTATTCCTCTTCATCGTCGACTGTTCCTTGCTCGTTCGGTTGGAGCCGCCCCGTTGGGGCCTGCGGTCCACTTCCGGTCCCGACTTAACCAGCCCGCAAGAGCCATCGACACCGCTGGAACCGACCTGGAACCAACCCCTGACCGGGCTGCGACGCAACCGATACCGAGCCGTAGCCAACGGGTCGCGGCCGGCTCCTGATTGCCCGACTCCTCCTCGTCGCTGCGCTCCGCATCGTCGTCGGGCTGGCCGCCGGAGATACCCTGTCTGGCGTGACCGACTCGCCGACTGCTGCCACGGACGGCTCTGCCGACGGCCAGGACGTACCGCGGTATCGCTACACCGCCGATCTGGCCGGCCGTATCGAGGCGGACTGGCAGGACAACTGGCAGCGGTGGGGCACCTTCAACGTGCCCAACCCGGTGGGGTCGCTGGCGCCTGCGGACGGCAGCGCCGTGCCGGCCGACAAGATGTTCGTCCAGGACATGTTCCCCTACCCCTCCGGGGAAGGCCTACACGTCGGGCACCCGCTGGGCTACATCGCCACCGACGTTTATGCCCGCTTCTTCCGGATGACCGGGCGCAATGTGCTGCACGCCTTGGGTTTCGACTCGTTCGGCCTGCCCGCCGAGCAGTACGCGGTGCAGACCGGCACCCACCCCCGCACCCGCACCGACGCCAATATCGCCAACTTCCGCCGCCAACTCGGCCGCCTAGGCCTCGGGCACGATCAGCGGCGCAGCTTCTCCACCACCGACGTCGACTTCTACACCTGGACGCAGTGGATCTTCCTGCAGATCTACAACGCTTGGTTCGATCCGACGCTCAACAAGGCCCGGCCGATCGGGGACCTGATCGCCGACTTCGATAGCGGAGCAAGGACTCTCGACGACGGACGTCAGTGGCCCGACCTCACCAGGGGAGAGCGCCGCGACGTTGTGGACGGCTATCGCCTCGTCTACCAGGCCGATTCGATGGTGAACTGGTGCCCCGGGCTGGGCACCGTGCTGGCCAACGAGGAAGTCACCACCGACGGCCGCAGCGAGCGCGGTAACTTCCCGGTGTTCCGTAAACGCCTGCGCCAGTGGATGATGCGTATCACCGCCTATTCCGACCGGTTGCTCGAGGATCTCGACGTGCTGGACTGGCCAGACAAAGTCAAGGCCATGCAGCGCAACTGGATCGGGCGCTCCACCGGCGCCTCGGCCCTATTCGCGATCGGCAAGGACGACATCGAGGTCTTCACCACCCGCCCCGACACGCTGTTCGGCGCCACCTACCTGGTGCTCGCCCCCGAACACGAACTGGTCGACCGCCTGGTGGCCGCGCAGTGGCCCGGGGACGTGGACCCGCGCTGGACCGGCGGTGCCGCCAGCCCCGCCGAGGCGGTGGCCGCCTACCGCCGCTCGATCGCGGCGAAGTCCGACCTTGAGCGCCAGGAGAACAAGACCAAGACCGGGGTCTTCCTCGGCAGCTATGCCACGAATCCTGCCAATGGACAACAGATTCCGGTCTTCATCGCCGACTATGTCCTGGTCGGATACGGAACCGGCGCCATCATGGCCGTCCCGGGACACGACCAACGCGACTGGGAGTTCGCCGTCGACTTCGGGCTGCCGGTCGCCGAAGTCATCGCTGGCGGTGATATCTCACAGGAGGCCTACACCGGGGACGGCACGTTGGTGAACTCCGGATTCCTCGACGGCCTGGCCGTCGAGGAGGCCAAGAACGCGATCACCGCCCGCTTGGAGGCTAACGGCCGCGGCCGCGCCCGCGTCGAGTACAAACTTCGGGACTGGCTGTTCGCCCGCCAACGATATTGGGGTGAGCCCTTTCCCATCGTCTACGACGCCGACGGCCGGGCCCACCCGCTGCCGGATTCGATGCTGCCGGTCGAACTGCCCGACATCGAGGACTACTCCCCGGTCATGTTCGACCCCGACGACCCCGGCAGTGTGCCGTCGCCGCCGCTGAACAAAGCCGTCGACTGGGTGCACGTCGACCTCGACCTCGGCGATGGTCTGCAGACCTACACCCGCGACACCAACGTCATGCCGCAGTGGGCCGGCAGTTCCTGGTACGAACTCCGTTACGCCGACCCGCACAACGCCGAACAGTTCTGCGCCATCGAGAACGAGGCCTACTGGATGGGCCCGCGACCTGCCGAGCACGGCGCCGGCGATCCCGGTGGTGTGGATCTGTACGTCGGCGGCGTCGAGCACGCCGTCCTGCACCTGCTGTACTCCCGCTTCTGGCACAAGGTGCTGCACGACCTGGGCCACGTCACCTCGCGAGAGCCCTACCGGCGCTTGGTGAATCAGGGCTACATCCAGGCCTTCGCCTACACCGACTCCCGGGGCGCTTACGTCCCGGCTGCCGACGTCGTCGAGCGCGACGGCAGGTTCTTCCTGCCCGGCGGGGAGGGCGAGTTCGCCCGGGAAGTAGAGGTGTTTCAGGAGTTCGGCAAGATCGGCAAGAGCCTGAAGAACTCGATCTCACCCGACGAAATCTGCGACTCCTACGGCGCCGACACACTGCGCGTGTACGAGATGTCGATGGGCCCGCTGGAGGCGTCCCGGCCCTGGGCCACCAAGGACGTCGTCGGCGCCCACCGTTTCCTGCAGCGCGTCTGGCGGCTGGTGGTCGATGAATCCACCGGCCATACAAGGGCTTCCGCGGACGCGATCGACGACGCGACGCTGCGGGTGTTGCACCGCACCATCGCCGGGGTGCGCGACGACTACACGAACCTGCGCAACAACACCGCCGCGGCCAAGCTCATCGAGTACACCAACCACCTGACCAAGGCAGGGATCACCGCCCGCGACGCGCTGGAACCGCTCGTGCTCATGGTCGCGCCGCTGGCCCCGCACGTGGCCGAGGAACTGTGGCGCCGCCTCGGCCATGACGCCTCGCTGGCACACGGGCCGTTCCCGCTCGCCGACGAGCGGTATCTGGTCGCTGACACCGTCGAATATCCGGTTCAGGTCAACGGGAAGGTCCGCGGCCACGTGACTGTCGCCGCCGACGCCGGCAACGACGTCGTCGAGCGGGCGGCCCTCGCCGACGACAAGGTCACCAATGCCATGGCGGGAGCGACTCCGAAGAAGGTGATCGTCGTTCCCGGCCGGCTGGTGAACGTCGTCATCTGAGGCCGTGCGCCCACACGGCTCGCGGTGCTCTACTGACGGCCATGGCCCGGTTGACCCGTCGCGAACTGTTGTCCCTGGCCGGGTTGGCCGCCGCCGGGCTGGTCGGCTCGTGTTCGGCAGAGCAAGCCCCGGCACCGCACGTCGACGTGAGCCCCAGCGCCCGGCGTGACCTCGAAAAGGCGCTGCGCGGCTCGATCGTCCGCCCGGGCGACGCGGACTACGCGGAGTTGGCCACCCCACGCAACCTGCGCTTCGCGGCCACCATGCCGGAGGCGGTGGTGCGGTGCGCGGTCGTCGAGGACGTTGCCGCGGCCGTCGCATGGGCGCGAAAGACCCACACGCCGTTCGCGGCAGCGGCCACAACCACGCGAGTGCATCGAGTTCGCGCGGCATCGTCATCTCCATCCGCGCGATGAACGCGGCCGCCATCACCGGGACCACACTGCGAACCCAGGCCGGGGTGCGTAACGCCGACCTCGCCGCGCTGCTGCCGCAAGGGGGATCGGGTCGTCTGCTGCTACCGGGCGGCAACTGCCCCGCGGTCGGCGTGGTGGGTTTGACCCTCGGCGGCGGTATCGGACCCAATGCGCCGTGGGCGGGTCTGACCGCAGACCGGCTGCGCAAAGCCACCATGGTGACTGCCGCCGGCGATGTCGTGACGGCCAGCGCGTCGGAGAATCCGGACCTGTTCTGGGGCCTGCGCGGCGGCGGGGGCGGCAACTTCGGGGTGATCACCGATCTCGAGTACGAACTGGTGGAGGTTCCGGTCACCCGGGCGACCACGGCGCAATTCGCCTTCTCCGGTCGCGACGCCGCGCTGGCCGGGGCGATGGCGTTCCAGAAGGTGCGCGCCGACGCTGGACGCATGACCGGCGGCAACCTGTACCTCGGCCACAGTGGCGGAGATATCGAGGGCAGCGTGCAGGCTCAGGAACTGAGCGGTGAGGCCGAGGCCCGAAAGCTGTTCCGGCCGCTCTTGGCGGTGCCCGGGGTCGAGGCCCAGATCGTCGAGCGCCCCTGGTGGGACACCTACCGTTGGTATATCACCGAACCCTCGCCGGCCTATTCGTTCTGGGACCGTTCGCTCTACGCCGACGACTACCTCGCGGAGGATGCGCTGGCGCGGGCGCTCGACGTGGTGCAGCGATTCCCTGCCAACGGCGATCCCGAACGCGGCGGTGCCATGGGGATCTACGGCTGGGTAGGCGGCGCCGTGAATGACGTTGCGGCGCAGTCCAGTGCCTACGTGCACCGCTCGGCGAAGATCCTGGTCGAGATGTCGGCAGGGTGGGCCACTCCCCGCGAGGCGACGCTGCCGGACAATCCGATCCGATCCCGCCCGACATCAAGGCCCGGGAGGAGGAGCTCTGGGAGACGCTGCTGCCCCACACCAACGGCCACTCCTACCAAAACTTCCCCGACCCCGGACTACAGGAGTGGGCTGCTTCGTACTACGGGGACAACCTCATTCGTCTCGAGAGCCTCAAAGCCCGCTGGGATCCCGACCAGGTGTTCGCCTACGCCCAGGGGATCCCGCTGCCGCGGTGACGGCCCGAGCCGTGCTCCTTAGCTTAGTGCGGTTGGAGCCCGCGGGGGCGGATCACCACCTGCTGGGTGTGCGCCTCCGGCGGGGTGGTGACCGCCTGCACGACGGCCGCCGCCACCGTCTGCGGAGTAAGGAACCTCGTCCGGTCGTACTCGCCGCCCTCGTAGGCGACCAGATCGCGCTGCATCTCAGTGTCGACGCGACCGGGGTGGATGCTGGTGACCCGCAACAGCGGTTCGTCGGCCCGCAGCGCGTCGGCGAACGCCCGCAGCGCGAACTTGCTGGCCGAATACGACGCCAGGCCGGGGGAGGGGTTCAGGCCCGAGCCCGAGTTGATGAACACCACGTCGCCGTGCGCGGCCCGCAGCGCGGGCAGTAGCGCCAGGGTCAACGCGACCGCGCCGACCACGTTGACCTCGAAGGTCGCCCGCCACTGCTCCGGGGTGGAATCGGCCACCCGACCCGGATAGGCGACCCCGGCGTTGTGCACCAGCACGTCGAGGTCGGTGAGAACCTCAGTGGCCGAATCGATGTCGTCGATGTCCGTCAGGTCCATCGGCCAGGTGGTGGCTCCGAGGCGCTCAGCGACGGCGTCCAGCCGAGCCGACGGCCGCCCCGCCAGTAGCAGGGTGTGGGTGGCAGCCAGCGCCTCGGCAATGGCCTCGCCGATACCGGTGCTGGCGCCGGTGATCATCGCTGTTGGCATATTCCGCCGCTCCTCCTCGTCGCTCGCTCCGCATCGTCGCCGGCGGGTGGCATGTGCGAAACCCTACTCATCTGCGCCAGGCGCTCCCGAGCCGCAGAATGATCCCGTGGCATTCGATGCCGGCTTTGCGCCGACCCAGCTCGCCGCCCGGGCGGCCTATCTGTTGCGGGGCAACGACCTGGGTGTGATGACGTCGGCGGCTCCCCGCCTCTACCCCCATATGTGGAGCTGGGACGCGGCGTTCGTCGCAGTGGGCCTGGCCGCGCTGAGCGTCGAGCGCGCCGTCGTCGAACTCGACACCCTGCTCTCGGCGCAGTGGAGCAACGGCATGATCCCGCACATCGTCTTCGCCACCGGCGTCGACGGCTACTTCCCCGGACCGAACCGATGGGCCTGCCAGGAGCTGGCTGCCGCGGCGCCCGAGGGCCGGCAGACCTCGGGCATCACCCAACCGCCCGTGCACGCCATCGCGGTGCAGCGCATCCTCGACCGCGCGCGCACCAGTGGGCGCTCCACCCGGGCGGTGGCCGAAGCCTTCCTGGACCGGCGCTGGAACGACCTGGTGCGCTGGCATCGCTGGCTCGCCGAGGCGCGTGATCCCGACCAGCACGGGCGCATCACGATCTACCACGGGTGGGAGTCCGGCATGGACAACTCCCCGCGGTGGGACTCCGCTTTCGCAGCCGTGATCGCCGGCGCGATGCCCGACTTCCAGCGGGCCGACACCCACATCATCACCGATCCCGGCCAGCGACCCTCCGACGGTGAGTACGACCGCTACCTATGGCTGCTGGAGGAGATGAAGTCCGCCCGCTACGACGACGACCGGCTCCCGAGCGTCATGAGTTTCGCCGTGGAGGACGTTTTCGTCTCGGCGATCTTCTCGGTCGCCTGCGAGGTACTGGCGACGATCGGTGAGGATCACAAACGGCCGAACGCCGACGTGCGGGACCTCTACGACTGGGCCAACCGGTTCCGCGCCGGTGTGCTGTTCACGACCGACGAAAGGAACGGCGCCGCAAGCGATTTCGACCTGCGCAGCGGCTCCTGGGTCAGCACCGAGACCGTCGCCCAGTTCGCTCCGCTGTTATGCGGCGGCCTACCGCACCAGCAGGAGCGGGCGCTGCTGAAGCTCTTCGAAGGCCCGCGGTTCTGTGCGCACCCCGATCTGAGGTTCGGGCTGATTCCCTCGACCTCACCGGTGTCCAAGGACTTTCGGCCGCGCGAATACTGGCGCGGACCGGTGTGGCCGGTACTGAACTGGTTGTTCTCCTGGGGTTTCGCGCGACGAGGATGGGCCGAGCGCTCCCTCGCGCTCCGACGGGAAGGGCTGCGGCAGGCCGCCGACGGCAGCTTCGCCGAATACTACGAACCCTTCACCGGCGAACCGCTCGGCAGCATGCAGCAGTCGTGGACGGCCGCGGCGGTGCTGGACTGGTTGGGCTAGCGACGCCCCGTGGTCGCATTCCTCATCGCGGCTCGCCCGTCGCCGCGTGATCGTCATGTGAAGCCTCGCTGGCGGTCAGCCGCTCCAGCGGCTTGAGCGCGCGGACCAGGTCGGCGCGCTCCTCGTCGGTAAGCCGGCTCAGCAGCTCGGCCAGATGCGCGCGGCGAGCCTGTAGGGCGTCCTTGTACTGGACGAGACCCTCCGGGGTGACCTCGACGAGGACCGCCCGCATATCCGACGGATCCCGCGACCGCTTGACCAGACTCAGCTTCTCCAGCCGCCGGATCGCGACGGTGGTCGTCGGCGTGCGCACCCGCTCCCGCGCGGCCAACTCGGTCATCCGGATCGGCCCGCTGTCGATCAGCGTCAACAGGATCGACACCTGCGCCATCGTCAGGTCTGGCCGCGATCCGGCGGCGGTGTCGCCCCGGCGCACCACCGTGATCAGCTTGGCCAGCACCCGTTGCAGATCGCCGGCCAACGCGGCGACTTGCGACTGCGCTTCCGACATGGTTCGGCAGTCTAACCGCTTTGCGGGACGGTCCGGCGGAGGTCAAAGCACCTGCGACAGGAACCGTTGCAGCCGGTCGGTCCGCGCGGCGGTGAAGATCTGCTCGGGAGGGCCGGACTCGACCACCACGCCGTGGTCCATGAACACCACCGAGTCCGCCGTCGACCGGGCGAACCCCATCTCGTGGGTCACCGCGAGCATGGTCATGCCGTCGGCCCCTAAGTCGGCGATCAGCGCGAGGATTCCTTTGACCAGTTCGGGGTCCAGCGCGGAGGTGGCCTCGTCGAAGAACATCACCTGCGGTTCCATCGCCAGTGCCCGCGCGATCGCGACCCGCTGCTGTTGGCCCCCGGAGAGGGTGGCGGGACGCGCATCGGCCTTGTGCCGCAACCCCACTCGCTCGAGCTGGGCCAGCGCCAACTCGCGGGCGGCGTCGCCGGACAGCCCCTTGAGCTTGCGCGGACCCAGGGTGACGTTGTCCAGCACGCTCTTGTGCGGGAATAGGTTGAAGTGCTGGAACACCATGCCGATGCGCTGGCGAAGCTGATCGGGGTCATCGTGGAGCACCGACCGGCCGTCAAGCAGGATGTCGCCGCGGTCGGGCTCGTACAGCCGGTTGAGGCAACGCAGCAGGGTTGACTTACCCGAACCCGACGGCCCGATGATCGCTGCGGTGCAGCCTGCCGGAACCTCAAGAGTGACCCCGCGCAGCACCGCGTTCGCCCCGAACGCGAGGTGAATGTCGTCGGCCGCCAGCGACACCGGCTCAGGGCGCGCCATCACACCATCTCCTGCGTCGCGGTGACGGGGTCGAGCGGCTCGGCCGGGTTATCCGGGTCGGGGCGCTTCCCCCGGCGCAGACGGTTGTCGATGTAGTTGACCAGGTGCGTCAGCGGAATGGTCAACAGCAGGTAGAACAATCCGGCCGCCACCAACGGCGACAGGTTGCCGGTCTGCGCGTTGAGGTCGCGTCCCACCTGAAAGAGCTCCCGCTGGCTGGCCACCAGCCCGAGGAAGTACACCAGGGAGGACGCCTTGAGCAGCGAGATGAACTGGTTCATCAGTGCCGGCAGCACCCGACGGATGCCCTGCGGCACCACCACCAGCCGCATCGAGGAGGAATAGCTGAAGCCCAGCGCGCGGGAGGCTTCCAGCTGGCCGGCCTCCACGCTCTGAATTCCCGAGCGCAGGATCTCCCCGATGTAGGCCGCCGCCATCAGGCCCAGCGCGGCGATGCCCAGCGGATAGGGGTTGTTACGGGTCAACCCGCTCACCAGGGGCCCGATGCCGAGTCCGATCAACAGGATGATCACCACTTCGGGCAGACCACGGAAGATATCGGTGTAGATCCGCGCCGGATAGCGCAGCCACCGAGACCGCGAGATTCCAGCGACCGCCAGGCCCAGCCCCAGCAGCAGTCCGATGACGCTGGCACTGATGGTCAGGATGAGGGTGTTGGGCAGGCCGGTCTTGAGCAAGTCCGGGATGGCCTTCTTGTACAGGTCCCAGTCCAGGAATGAATCCCGCAACTGCGCGAGTACCGACTTGTCTGCCACCGCCGCCACTGCGGCCGTGGGCTTGTCCTGGCGCGCAATGATCGCGGCGAAGTCCGGAAGTTTTGGCAGCGGAGCGGCTTTCGAGCCCGGCTTCCAACCGGGCGGCAGCGCGCGGGGTACCCAGTCGGAGTAGAGCCGCGACCAGGTCCCGTCGGCGATCACGGCGTCCAGCCCGGCATTGAGCGCGTCGATGAGGGGTTTGTTCTCCTTCGCCACCGCGTAGGCGGTGAAGTTGTCCAAACTGAAGGTGTTCTCGACGATCTTTGCCGGATCGCCGGCCTTCACCGTGCCCTGCGCCTGCTGGGACGGGGCCACCCAGGCGTCGATCTGCTTGGTCTTCAGGCTGGCGTAGACGGTGTTGTAGTCGGGGAACTTCACCGGCTCCAGACCTAGGCTGTCGACGACGTAGGCCTCCTGAACGGTGCCTTGGACCACGCCGATGCGCTGCCCCTTGCCGAGTTCGCCGAAACCGGTGATCGGCGATCCGGCCGGGACCACCAGCGAGAAGTAGCCGAAGTCGTAGCCGTTGGTGAAGCCGACGGTACGGCGGCGCGCGTCGGTGGTGGTGATCGACGACGAGCCGACGTCGAACCGCCGGCCGGCCACCTGGGCGAGCAGGCCGGAGAAGTCGGTCCCGACGAACTTGACGTCCAGTCCGATCTTGGTCGCGATGGCGCGCAGCAGTTCGTTGTCGAACCCGGTGAACTGTCCGGCGGAATTGATGCAGATGCTGGGCGGGGCGTCGGACAGCGTTCCGACGGTCAGCGTGCCCGGGGTGATGAGCCGCAGGGCAGCCCTCTTCACGGAATCCAGAGGTTCGGTGCTGGCGGTGGTGTATTTGTCCTCAGCCGGCCCGGCTGCCGCGGCAGCCAGATTCGTCGGCAGCGCACTCGCGGACTGTTCGCCGGGCGGACTGCACTGGTCGGCGCCCGACAGCGGTGCTGACATCAAGCCGAGAGTCAGCAGTAGCACCAGCACCGCACAGACCCGGCGAATGCTCATCCGGAGCAATCTAGTGCCGCAGGTTTCACGAGCCCAGGTTTGCCCTCATGGTGATCGTTAATCCACCTTTGCCGGATCCGGCGGAGCGAGCCGTTCTCGTCACGAATTGTTGGAAGTAGGACAACGACTCGGCCGGTACGAGCCCTGGAAGAAGGTTGAGCCAGCTTCGTTCGAGTCCGACGATGACATCGGAGTCCATCGCGTCGGATAGCAGGTGGCACCCATGGACCGTTTCCGACGGCTTCCGGGCCGACATCGGGCCGGACGTCCTCGGGGCTGATCGTGTCGGCCACCCTGTCGTTCTCCCACCCCCAGGGGGCCGGATCCCAGCCCGCAGCGACTGCAACAGCACAACAAGCCTGCTCGAACGTGAGCGCCACGACAGCTCCTTGCGATGTTCCACGCGAATGTGGCTCCTTGCCACCAAGGAAACTGTGAAACACACAGGCGCCCGCAATGGATGCCGTAGCGATATTCGATGAACACTATCGGCGGCGAGGCGGAACAGAGGAAATCCATTTTTCTCCAGGGCGTCCCCGCGCCTTCGGCATCACCCTCCCGTGCGGCTGTCGCGCCACCGGATCAGCGTCTCGGCGGCTCTGAGGTCGTAGTCCGGTCCGTCGCAGCCAACCGTCAGCAGGGTGACGCCCAACCCGGCCAGCGCTTCGGCGGCGGCGACCAGACTCCCGGGATCCTTGCCGGTCACGCCCGCGGAGCGCTCCACCGCCAATGGGTCGCGGCCGACGGTCGCGCAATGCGCGTCGAGCACCGCGGCCTTGCCGGGGTAGGTCTCGGCGTTGGTGAAACTGTGCCAGATGTCGCCGTGCTGGGCGACCAGCTTCAGGGTCTTCTTTTCGCCCTGCCCCCCGATGAGGATCGGGATCCTTCGGGTCGGCGCCGGATTGAGCTTGGCCAGCCGAGCCTCGATGCGCGGCAGGGCGGCGGCCAGATCGTCGAGACGGCTCCCGGCAGTGCCGAATTCGTAGCCGTACTCGTCGTAGTCCTTCGCCATCCACCCCGAGCCGATGCCGAGGATGAGCCGCCCCTCGGAGATGTGGTCGACCGTCCGGGCCATGTCGGCCAGCAACTCCGGGTTGCGGTAGGAGTTGCACGAGACCAGCGCACCGATTTCGATGCGCGAGGTCTGCTCGGCCCACGCGCCGAGCATCGTCCAGCACTCGAAGTGAGCGCCGTCGGGATCGCCGTAGAGCGGATAGAAGTGATCCCAGTTGAACGCGACGTCGACGCCGATGTCCTCACAGCGGCGCACCGCGTCGCGGATGTAGCCGTAGTGGCTGGAGTGTTGGGGCTGCAGCTGGACGCCGATGCGGATGAGGAGGCTCATAGCGTGACGGTATTCCTAGTCCGAAAGCGTCGACCGCAGAATCTCCACCAAGGCGCGGGGCTGGTCGCCCTGCACTGAATGCCCTGAGTCCGCAACGACGATCGCCCGCTGAAATCCCGGTGCGGTCCGGGCGAACGCGTCCGCGTCGTCGTCGTTGACGAAGAACGACTTCGCTCCCCGGACCAGGGTGGTCGGGACGTTCAGCGAGGGCACGTCGTCCCACAGTCCCACGAAACCTCCAACCTGATTGCCCGATTGGCTCCGCTCATCGGACTGCGCCTTGCGGAACGTGTCGTAGCGCCACGTCCAGGTTCCGTCGTCCAGTTGCTTCGCGTTGTGAAATACCCCCCGCTGCAACGACTCGCGCGAGCGGTGCGGCGAAAGGGCGACGGCCGCGTCGACCATGGCCTCGAAGCTGGGGAAGATGCGCTCCCCCTGCACTAAAGCAACCGCGCCCATCTGCGCCTTCGTCATCTGCTCGTGCCGTTCCGGTGCGGAGGGGGTGACGTCAATCATCACCAGCCGCCGAACCAGATCCGGCGCGGTCACCGCCAGTCGCATGGCGGTCAGCCCACCCAGCGACATACCCACCAGCAGGTCGGCGTCGGGGGCGAGGTCCCGGATGACGGGTTCGATCGTCGTCGCGTTCAGGGTCGGTCCGTAGTCGCCGTCCTCGCGCCAGGCCGAGCGGCCGTGGCCGGGCAGGTCGATGGCCAGCGCCGGCAGGCCCAGCCCGATGACGACGGTGTCCCAGGTGTGGGCGTTCTGGCCGCCGCCGTGCAGGAAGACCACCCGCGGGGCCGTCATCCCCCAGCGCAGCGCGCTGATCGGTCCGCGCTCGATGCGCGCCACCGGAGGCAGCGGCCCTGTCACCCCGGCCTGTTCGGCGTTGTCGGGCAGGTAGGCGAACTCGTCCATCTGACCAGTTAAACGAAACTGCGCCCAGATCGCGATCCTTGGTGGAAGGGCGATCTGGGCGCAGTCTCGATACGGCTTACTTGCCGGCGATGAACTCCTCGAGCTGCGCGCGCGCGACGTCGTCGGGCAGCTGCTCCGGCGGGCTCTTCATCAGGTAGGCCGAGGCCGGGATGATCGGGCCGCCGATACCGCGGTCCTTGGCGATCTTCGCCGCCCGCACGGCGTCGATGATGATGCCGGCCGAGTTCGGCGAGTCCCACACCTCGAGCTTGTACTCCAGGCTCAGTGGCACATCGCCGAAGGCGCGGCCCTCGAGGCGGACGTAGGCCCACTTGCGGTCGTCGAGCCACGCGACGTGATCGGACGGGCCGATGTGGACGTTCTTGTCGTCGATCTTGCCGGCCAGCGAACCGGTGAGGTTCGAGGTGACGGCCTGGGTCTTGGAGACCTTCTTGGACTCCAGGCGCTCGCGCTCGAGCATGTTCTTGAAGTCCATGTTGCCGCCGACGTTGAGCTGGTAGGTGCGGTCGAGGGTGACGCCGCGGTCCTCGAACAGCTTGGCCATAACGCGGTGGGTGATGGTCGCGCCGACCTGGCTCTTAATGTCGTCGCCGACGATCGGGACGCCGGCGTCGGTGAACTTCTTGGCCCATACCGGATCAGAGGCGATGAACACCGGCAGCGCGTTGACGAAGGCGACACCGGCATCGATGGCGCACTGCGCGTAGAATTTGTCGGCCTCCTCGGAGCCCACCGGCAGGTAGGACACCATGACGTCGACGTTGTTCTCCTTGAGCACCTTGACCACGTCGACCGGTTGCTCGTCGGAGATCTCGATGGTGTCGGCGTAGTACTTGCCGATGCCGTCCAGGGTCGGTCCGCGCTGCACCGTCACATTGGTGGGCGGCACGTCGGCGATCTTGATGGTGTTGTTCTCGGAGGCGAAGATGGCCTCGGAGAGGTCGAAGCCGACCTTCTTGGCGTCCACGTCGAATGCGGCGACGAACTTGACGTCGCGGACGTGGTACTGGCCGAAGGTGACGTGCATCAAGCCGGGGACGTTCGCGTTGGGGTCGGCGTCCTGGTAGTACTGCACGCCCTGGACCAGCGAGGACGCGCAGTTGCCGACGCCGACTATGGCGACGCGCACCTCGTTCGACGCGTTGTGCTCAGTCATGGGCGATACCTTTCTTGTACTACTACGGGGTTTGTTTGTTCAGCTCTGTTCGGAGCGGGCCTGTGCGACCCGCTCCGCGGCGATCAATTCGTTGAGCCACGTGACTTCCCGCTCGCTGGACTCCAAGCCCAGCTGATGCAGTTGTCGGGTGTAGCGGTCCAACGAGTTGCTGGCCCGTGCGATGGCCTGGCGCAGGCCTTCGCGACGTTCTTCCACTTGGCGGCGACGGCCTTCCAGGATCCGCATGCGGGCTTCCGCCGGGGTCCGGTTGAAGAAGGCCAAATGCACTCCGAAGCCGTCGTCGGTGTAGTTCTGCGGGCCGGTGTCGGCGACCAGTTCGGTGAACCGCTGCCGGCCGGCGTCGGTGAGCTGGTAGACCCGCCGCGCGCGGCGCAGCACCGTGGTGCCCTCGGGGGCGGCGTCCTCGGCGATCAGACCGTCGCACTGCATCCGGCGCAGCGCCGGGTACAGCGACCCGTAAGAGAACGCGCGGAAGGCCCCGAGAAGGCCCGTCAAACGTTTGCGCAGTTCGTACCCGTGCATCGGAGACTCGAGGAGAAGACCCAGAACGGCCAGCTCCAACATCGAGTCACCTCCTCATGCATTTCTCGTTACGACTCTACGACACGTACCAAAATAGTATCGGAGCGATATATTCCGCGCCAAACGGCCTGCCTGGAACACATGCCGAGTGACGCCGGCGTCACATCCGGTGCCGAGAGGCGCGCTGGTGCGACGTTCGCGAGGCGAGCGCCGGTCAGTTCGACGGGTAGTTGATCCGCTTGACCGAGCCGTCCGGATTGGTCTCGATATAGCCGCTACCGAACTCGCTGGAAATGTGGGTGGTGATGGCGACCGCACCGGGGGTGCTCGGATCCTTGGCCGGCTCGATGATCAGGTAGGTGCTGCGGACTTCCGCCGGCTTGATGTTGAGCGTCTCTGGCGCGCCGCGCAGCACGCCGATGATGGCGCGGGAGTCGAACTTGTCAAGGTCGACGGCCACCACACCGGCGGCTCTCGGTTCCGTCGACGGGTCATCCCATCCGCCGCGATAGGTGTAGTTGAGCGTGCGTCTCGGGTCGGCCGGGGCCGGACGCTCCAGCACGGCGTACTCGGGATAGATCACCAGCCGGTAGCCCACGGTGTCGCCGAACTTCGTCCGCATCTGCGCGAACAGCCCGTCGAGGCCGCCGAGGGAGTGCAGTTGGCGGGGCGGGTCGAGCACCACGGGGGCCACGCCGTCGGGGCGCGCCCCGGGATCGGGGCCGAGACCGAACAACGGGCGGGTGTTGGCGAACAGGCCCCAGCCGATTCCCACCCCGAGTGCCACCAGCACCGCGGCGGTCGCCAGCCGCAGCGCCCAGGTGGCGCGCGGGCCGACGAGTGCCGGTTTCTGCAACGACGGCAGCTGCACCGGAGCGCTGGCGGTCTGCAGGTCGCTCACCAGGGATCGCAATTCGCCCAGCGTCGCGCCGTTGGTGGCGGCCTTCACGCGGTCGCCGTGCTCCGCCATCGACAGCTGACCCTCGGCCAGCGCGGTGTCCAAGATCTGGCACGTGTCGGTGCGGTCGCTGTCCCGGGCCCGCGTCCGGGCGGTCTGAGCGTTTGCCACCCGATGATCGTATTGAGTTCTCCGGTCGGTCGCGTATCGGCGTCAAGCGCACCGACGTACTCTGGTCTCCGTGCGATTGCAGCGACAGGTGGTGGACTACGCCCTTCAGCGGCGTTCTCTGCTTGCCCAGGTGTACTCCGGTCGCACTGGTGTGACCGAAGTCTGCGACGCCAACCCCTACCTGCTGCGTGCCGCGAAATTCCACGGCAAGCCCAGTTCGGTGATGTGCCCCATCTGCCGCAAGGAGCAGCTGACCCTGGTGTCGTGGGTTTTCGGGGATCATCTGGGGGCCGTATCCGGGTCGGCGCGCAGCGCTGAGGAACTGGTCCTGCTGACCACCCGGTTCTCCGAATTCGCGGTCCATGTCGTGGAGGTATGCCGGACTTGCAGTTGGAATCATCTGGTCAAGTCGTATGTGCTCGGGGCGCCACGCCCCTCGAAGGGTTCGCCCGGCACCCGGACTGCACGCCGCTCTGGCCGCGCGCGGACGGCCAGTGAATAGCGGCGAGGGTCCGGACCGGTCTTCCACCGCCACGCCGACGACGGCTAACGGTGTGTCCTCCGGACCCCGTCATAGGGCGGAAGACCGCGACGGCTCGCCCACCGTCGCCGCCGACGCGGAAGTCACCGTGACCCGGCGCCGCCTTGCCCTGCCCGACGATCGGGTGACCGCCATCATGGAACCGGTCCGCGACGACCCCAAGTTGCGGGATCCCATCGATGAGGTCAAGGCCGCTCTCGACGCCTTCCCCAAACCGTCCGGATCGTCCCCGCGGGTACCGCTGACGAAGTCGTCGCCCAGCATCGGTGCGACCTACGTCGCACCGTCCAAGCCGCAAACTCCGCCGCCCGCGCCGCCGGACCCACCGGTGTCCGACGACGGCGGTGACGACGGCGAGGAGCCTCCGCGTCGGCCCCGGCGTCGCTGGGGAGTCGGTCGCTGGCTGGCGGCGGCCGTCGCGGCCTGCATCCTGCTGCCCATCCTGACGTTCGCCCTGGCCTACCTGATCGTCGACGTTCCCCAGCCCGGTGACATCCGCACCAACCAGGTCTCGACGATCCTCGCCAGCGACGGTTCGGAGCTCGCGAAAATCGTTCCGCCGGAAGGCAACCGGGTCGACGTCGATATCAAAGAGGTACCGGTCCACGTGCGCAACGCCGTGATGGCGGCCGAGGATCGCGACTTCTACACCAACCCGGGATTCTCGGTGAGCGGCTTCGGCCGTGCGCTGCGGAACAACCTGTTCGGCAATGACATCCAGGGCGGCTCGACGATCACCCAGCAGTACGTCAAGAACGCCCTCGTCGGCGACCAGCGCACCGGTATCGGCGGCCTGATCCGCAAGGCCAAGGAACTGGTCATCTCGACCAAGATGAGCCGGCAGTGGTCCAAAGACGAAGTGCTGCAGGCGTATCTGAACATCATCTACTTCGGCCGCAGTGCCTACGGCATCTCCGCGGCGTCCCAGGCCTACTTCGACAAGCCCGTCGACCAGCTGACCGTCTCGGAGGGCGCGCTGCTGGCCGCCATCATCCAGCGCCCCTCGACGCTGGACCCGGCCGTCAACCTGGACAAGTCCACCGAGCGGTGGAACTGGGTGCTCGACGGCATGGTCACCATCGGTGCGTTGTCCCAGCAGGAGCGCGATCAGCAGGTCTTCCCGCAGACCGTGCCGCCGGACCAGGCCAAGACGGCCGACCTGACCACCGGTCCCAACGGGCTGATCGAGCGCCAGGTCATCAAGGAAATGCTGGAGCTGTTCAACATCGACCAGCAGACGCTGAACACCCAGGGCCTGCAGATCACCACCACCATCAACCCGCAGGATCAGAAGGCCGCCGAGGACGCCGTCGTGACCTACCTCGACGGGCAGATGCCGGAGATGCGCGCCGCGGTGGTATCGGTCGACCCGAAGACAGGCGGGGTCAGGGCCTACTACGGCGGCAATGACGCCACCGGCTGGGACTTCGCCCAGGGCGGTTTGCCGACCGGATCGTCGTTCAAGGTGTTCGCCTTGGTCGCCGCCCTGGAGCAGGGCATCGGCCTGGGCTATCAGGTGGACAGCTCGCCCTACAAGGTCGACGAGAAGCTCACCATCAACAACTCCGAAGGCGAGAGTTGCGGCACCTGCAGCATCGCCGAGGGTCTCAAGCGGTCGCTGAACACGGTCTATTACCGGCTGATGCTCAAGCTGCGCAACGGACCGGCCGACGTCGCCGACGCCGCCCACCGTGCCGGTGTGGCGGAGAGCTTCCCCGGGGTGGAGCACTCCCTCTCCGAAGACGGAAAGGGCGGCCCGCCGGCACCGGGTGTGGTGCTGGGCAAGTACGAGAGCCGGGTGATCGACATGGCCTCGGCGTACGCCACGCTGGCCGCGTCGGGCATCTTCCATCCGCCGCACTTCGTGCAGAAGGTCGTCAATGCCAACGGTGAGGTGCTCTTCGACGCCTCCTCCGAGGACAAGGGCGAACGCCGCATCGCCGCCGACGTGGCCGACAACGTCACCTCCGCGATGCTGCCCATCGCGGGCTACTCCAATGGCCACACCCTGTCCGGCGGACGCCCGGCAGCGGCCAAGACCGGCACGCACCAACTAGGCGACACCGGCCAGAACCGCGACGCCTGGATGGTCGGGTACACCCCGCAACTGTCGACCGCGGTGTGGGTGGGCACCGTCCAGGGCGACGTACCCCTGGTCAACAGCTGGGGCGGACCGGTGTACGGCTCGGGCCTGCCGGCCGACATCTGGAAGGCCACCATGGACGGCGCCCTGCAGGGCACTGACTTCGAGTCCTTCCCGACACCGGGCGAGATCGGCGGCTATGCGGGCGTTCCGCAGGCCCCGCCCCCGCCGCCGGTGCAGGCGCCGGTGTACACCCCGCCGCCCACCATCCCACCGACGACGAAGGCGCCAACCAACGGCATCGAGGTGCTGCCCGGCGTCACCATCCCGCTACCGCAGCCGCCGGCTCCGCTTCCGCCGCCCGCGCCGGGCGGCCTGCCGCCGGCCCCTGAGCAACCGCTGCCGCCGCCGGGTCCGCTGCCACCGCCGGCACCGTTCCCGCCGCCGCCTGGGCCCGAGCCCGCTCCGCCGCCGCCGGGTCCGTTGCCGGGACCGCCGCCGCCTCCGTGACGCTCGGACCGATGGTGGTCGGGCGTGACCACGGGCAGGCACCCGAATGGGAGCGCCCCACGGTGTCGCCGCTGCCGCTGGCCGAGGATCTGCGCAGCGCCGAAGACCGCGACCTGCCAAGCCGCACCGACGTTCTCGGTGCCGCGGTGTCGGAAGTCGTGGGCGGTCCGGTGGGCCGCCACGCCATGGTGGGCCGCACCCGGGTACTCACCCCGCTGCGGGTGATGTTCCTCATCGCGCTGGTCCTGCTGTCGATCGGATGGTCCACCAAGGCGCCGTGCCTGCAAACCGTCGGCCATGGCACACCCGACCAGCGTGTGGCCAACTGGGACAACCAGCGCGCCTACTACGAGTTCTGCTACTCCGACACGGTGCCCCTCTACGGCGCAGAGTTGTTGAGCCAAGGCAAGTTTCCCTACAAGTCGAGTTGGCTCGAACTGGATTCGCAGGGCAAGCCGCGGCAGAAGTTCGACGGCACTCCGGCCGTGCGCTTCATGGAGTATCCGGTCCTGACCGGGCTCTATCAGTACGTGGCGATGTCGCTGGCCAAGACGTATACCGCCGTCGCGAAGGCCACCAAGCTGCCCGTGCTGAACGGGGTGGCCGAGGTGGTGATGTTCTTCAACATCTCGGCGTTCGGGCTGGCGCTGGCATGGCTGGCCACCGTGTGGGCCACCGCCATGCTGGCCGGCCGACGCATCTGGGACGCCGCACTGGTGGCGTCCTCGCCGATCCTGATCTTCCAGATCTTCACCAATTTCGATGCTCTGCCAACCGCTTTGGCAGCCGGTGGCCTGCTGGCGTGGGCCCGTCGCCGGCCGGTGCTGGCCGGTGTGCTGATCGGTCTGGGAGTTGCCGCCAAGCTGTATCCAGCGCTGCTCCTGCTGCCGCTGCTGTTGCTCGGGGTCCGCACCGGGCGGCTGGGAGAGGCGGTGCGGACGACGTCCGTCGCGGTCATCACCTGGGTGGCGATCAACCTGCCGGTGCTACTGATGTACCCGCGCGGGTGGTCGGAGTTCTTCCGGCTGAACAGCCGTCGCACCCTGGACATGGATTCGCTGTTCAACGTCATCAAGTCGTTCACCGGCTGGCCGGGCCCCGATCCCGATCTCGGATTCTGGCAACCCCCGGTGGTGCTCAACACCGTCGTCACCGGGTTGTTCGTCTTGTGCTGTGCGGCAATCGGTTACATCGCACTGACCGCGCCGCAGCGCCCCCGCGTGGCCCAAGTCGCCTTCCTGGTGGTCGCCGCCTTCCTCTTGGTCAACAAGGTGTGGAGTCCGCAGTTCTCGCTGTGGCTGGTGCCGCTGGCCGTGCTGGCGTTGCCGCACCGGCGGATTCTGCTGGCGTGGATGACGGTGGACGCGCTGGTGTGGATACCCCGGATGCTCTACCTCTACGGCGAGCAGAACAAGGGTCTGCCCGAGCTGTGGTTCACCACGACGGTGCTGTTGCGCGACCTCGCCGTGCTGGCCCTGGTCGTGCTCGTGGTCCGTCAGATCTATCGTCCCGCAGAGGATTTGGTGCGCTGGGACGGTCGGCTCGATGACCCGGCCGGCGGCGTCTTCGACCGCGCGCCGGATGCGTTCCCCAGTTGGTGGCCGCAACGACTGCGGCCAACCCGGCAGCGACAGGAGGTCCGCGATGCGCGTCGCGATAGCACTGTTCCCGCGTAACACCGCACTGGACGCCATCGGCCCCTACGAGGTTCTCCAGCGAGTGCCCAGCATCGATGTGGTGTTCGTCGGCGAGCGCAGAGGCGAGGTGCGCACCGATAACGGGATGCTCGGCCTGATGTGCGACGCGTCGTTCGACGAGGTGACCGACCCCGATGTCCTGCTGGTTCCCGGCGGCGTCGGCACTCGGACGCTGATCCGCGACGACACCATGCTCGAGTGGGTGCGGCAGGTGCACAGCACCACGTTGTTCACGACCTCGGTGTGCACCGGCAGCCTGATCCTGGCCGCGGCCGGGCTGCTCGACGGTCTGACCGCCGCCACGCACTGGTCTGCGGCCGACATTCTTGGTTCGCTCGGTGCGGTCTACACCCCGCAACGGGTGGTTGAGCACCTGCCGGAGCGGATCATCACCGCGGCCGGGGTGTCCAGCGGCATCGACATGGCGCTGCGCCTGGTCGAACTGCTCGTCGACCGGCAGGCCGCCGAGGCCAGTCAGCTGATGATCGAGTACGATCCGCAGCCGCCGTTCGACTCCGGAAGTCTGGACAAGGCCTCGCAGGCCACCCGGCTACTGGCGGTGGAGTACGGCAGCCAGCGCAGCTGATTTCGCTGATCAGACCGCGTTGCTGTAGCCTTGCGACGTTGCCGACGCAGGCGACCCTCCTGCCGCGGAATTCGCCGCGGCCGCAGACGACCATAGGAGGTGATGAGGTTCCCATGCGTCCATACGAAGTCATGGTCATCCTTGACCCCACTCTCGACGAGCGCACCGTAGCCCCTTCCCTGGATACGTTCCTGAACGTGATCCGCGGTGACGGCGGAACGGTCGAAAAGGTCGACATCTGGGGCCGGCGCAGGCTGGCCTACGAGATCGCCAAGCATGCCGAGGGCATCTACGCCGTCGTGGATCTCAAGGCCGCTCCGGCCACGGTGTCCGAGCTGGATCGTCAGCTCAATCTGAACGAGTCGGTCCTGCGCACCAAAGTGATGCGCCGGGACAAGCACTGAGTCACTCATCCGGTGGAGAACGGAGACGCGACGTCGTAGCCCCTACGTACGCTCGCGGATACACCCCGCCAATTTCAGGAGGAACTTGTGGCCGGTGACACGACCATTACCGTCGTCGGAAACCTGACCGCCGACCCCGAACTGCGGTTCACCCCGTCCGGCGCTGCCGTCGCCAACTTCACGGTGGCGTCCACTCCGCGCATCTTCGACCGCCAGAGCAATGAGTGGAAAGACGGCGAAGCGCTGTTCCTGCGCTGCAGCATCTGGCGCGAGGCCGCCGAGAACGTGGCCGAGAGCCTGACGCGCGGCGCGCGGGTCATCGTGACCGGACGGCTCAAGCAGCGCTCCTTTGAGACCAGAGAGGGCGAGAAGCGGACCGTCATGGAGGTCGAGGTCGAGGAGGTCGGCCCGTCGCTGCGTTATGCCACCGCGAAGGTCAACAAGGCCGGGCGGGGCGGCGGCAGTGGAGGTTTCGGTGGCGGCGGTGGCGGTTCGCGTCCCGCGGCTGCCCAGGCTGCTTCCGAGGATCCATGGGGCAGTGCGCCGGCGTCGGGTTCCTTCGGCGGCAGCGACGACGAACCTCCCTTCTGACAAACCAGCGCGCCAGGCGCGCACACCTTTGAGAACGAAAGAGATTGACAATGAAGGCCAAAGCGACCAAGCGCCGTCCTGCTCCGGACAAGCCGATCAAGACCCGTAAGTGCGTTTTCTGCTCCAAGAAGGGCAAGGGGCAGAACATCGATTACAAAGACACCGCGATGCTGCGGACCTACATCAGTGAGCGCGGCAAGATCCGCGCCCGCCGGGTGACCGGCAACTGCGTCCAGCACCAGCGCGATATCGCCATCGCCGTCAAGAACGCCCGCGAGGTTGCCTTGCTGCCGTTCACCTCGGCCACGCGCTAGACCGCCATTTTCGAAACGGAGCACACACCATGAAGCTGATCCTCACCGCTGAGGTCGACCACCTGGGCGTGGCCGGCGACACCGTCGAGGTCAAGGACGGATACGGCCGCAACTACCTGCTGCCGCGCGGCCTGGCCATCGTGGCCACCCGGGGCGCGCAGAAGCAGGCCAACGAGATCCGCCGCGCCCGTGACGTCAGGACCGTCCGCGGCCGCGAGCACGCCGACGAGATCAAGGCCGCCATCGTCGCCCTCGGGCCGGTCTCGCTCCCCGTCAAGACCCACGACTCGGGCAAGCTGTTCGGTTCGGTGACCGCCAACGACGTCGTCGCGGCGATCAAGAAGGCTGGCGGCCCGAGCGTCGACAAGCGCTCGGTGCACCTGCCCAAGGCGCACATCAAGGCGACCGGCACGCATACCGTCGCGGTGCACCTGCACCCGGGGGTGGACGTCGACGTCACCCTGGAGATCGCCGCGCAGGGCTAAACCGCGGAATCGTCGAAAAACCCCGGGCAGCGCCGCAGGCGCGCCAGGGGTTTTTTGGTGTCTGGCGAACAGGCGCGGACCGTGTGATCTCAGCTAACGTCACCGGTCGTTAACCGGTTGCACGCGCGAGTGTTACGCAACACGCCCGAGAGGGCAACCTGGACCGACACGCCGACGCACTTCCTATCCACAACCCCACAGGGCCATTACTCTGCGGTTTACGTGGAAAAACGCCAACAAAAATTCACAGCGATCCACAAGTTCTCCACAACCCGCCAACACTGTTGGGCACAGGTATCCACAGCCGGCTAACAGGTTGGTGAACAGCCCCGGTTGGTGGTAGTCCCAGCAACGTCTAGCGTTTCATCGCGGGCCACCGTCCGGAGGGCAGGAGCGCAGCGACCGGGGAATGGACCGGTTGGCGTCGATTCCAGAATTTGTCGGAACGGCGACCTACCGTGACGACGGAAGCCGAACGTCCGTTCGACGGTGGCGAATGAGCAAGGAGGTTGGGGCGACCCGATGGCAGTCGTTGACGATCTCGGACAGCACGCTGATTCCCCGCGGCCTGCGGAGGATTTCGGCCGCCAGCCGCCTCAGGATCTTGTCGCCGAGCAATCGGTGCTGGGGGGCATGCTGCTGAGCAAGGATGCCATCGCCGACGTGCTGGAGCGCCTGCGCCCGGGCGACTTCTACCGGCCGGCCCACCAGAACGTTTACGACGCGATCCTGGATCTGTACAGCCGTGGCGAGCCGGCCGATGCCGTCACCGTCGCCGCCGAACTCGACCGCCGGGGTCTGCTGCGCCGCATCGGCGGGGCACCGTATCTGCACACCCTGATCTCCACGGTGCCCACCGCCGCCAACGCCGGGTACTACGCGGGCATCGTCGCCGAGAAGGCGCTGCTGCGCCGCCTCGTGGAGGCCGGCACACGGGTGGTGCAGTACGGCTACGCGGGCGCCGAGGGCGCCGACGTTAACGAGATCGTCGACCGCGCACAAGCCGAGATGTACGACGTCACCGAGCGGCGGACCGCCGAGGATTTCGTGCCGCTGGAAGCGCTGCTGCAACCGACGATGGACGAGATCGACGCCATCGCCTCGGCGGGCGGGATATCACGCGGCGTGCCCACCGGGTTCACCGAACTCGACGAGTTGACCAACGGGCTGCACCCCGGGCAGATGATCGTCATCGCGGCGCGGCCCGGTATGGGGAAGGCCCTGTCCTTGGATACGCCACTGCCGACGCCGACCGGCTGGACGACGATGGGAGAGGTCGCGGTCGGTGACTGGTTGATCGGAGCCGATGGGATACCGACATGCGTGGTGGCTGCCACCGAGGTCATGCTGGGGCGGCCGTGCTTTGAGGTGGAGTTCTCCGATGGATCGGTGATCGTGGCGGACGCCGAGCATCAATGGCCGACGTTGCGCGGCATCGTTGTTACCTCGCATTTGAGGGTTGGCGCCGATGTGGTTTCGGCAGTGGATGCCCGTAAGTTGGTCGGGGCCGGCGCACCTCATCCGGAGCGGAGCTTCGGAATCACCGATGTCCGGCCCATCCCCAGCGTGCCGGTGCGTTGCGTGCAGGTCGACAACGACGAACACCTCTATCTGGCCGGCCAGGCGATGATTCCTACGCACAACTCCACGCTGGGCTTGGACTTCCTGCGCTCCTGCTCGATCAAGAACCGGCTGCCCAGCGTGGTGTTCTCGCTGGAAATGAGCAAGTCCGAGATCGTCATGCGCCTGCTTTCGGCAGAGGCGAAAATCAAACTGGCAGATATGCGTTCGGGCCGGATGAGCGACGACGACTGGACCCGACTGGCCCGCCGGATGAGTGAGATCAGCGAGGCGCCGCTGTACATCGATGACTCGCCCAACCTCACCATGATGGAGATCCGCGCGAAAGCCCGCCGGCTCAAACAGAAGTCGGGCCTGCGCCTGGTGGTCATCGACTATCTGCAACTCATGACGTCAGGCAAGAAGGTCGAGTCCCGGCAGCAGGAGGTCTCCGAATTCTCAAGGCAGCTCAAGCTTTTGGCCAAAGAAATTGAGGTTCCGGTGGTGGCGATGAGCCAGCTGAACCGCGGGCCGGAACAGCGCACCGATAAGAAGCCGATGCTGTCCGACCTCCGAGAGTCCGGAGCCATCGAACAGGACGCCGACATGGTGATCCTGCTGCACCGGCCCGACGCCTTCGAACGCGATGATCCGCGCGGTGGCGAGGCGGATCTCATTGTGGCCAAACACCGTAACGGCCCCACCCGGACTGTGACCGTGGCGCATCAGCTTCATCTGTCGCGGTTTACGAATATGGCGCGGCAGTAGAGCTGTAGATGTGTCGGTTCTCGCGAACGACTTCAAAATCTCACACATGACTTCAAATCAACTTCAAATTTGAAGTCTCGGTGAGGAACAGAGCTGTATCTTTCTCAAGTTTGGCTGCACTTTCTCAAGTTTGGCTGCATCACCGCTGCACATGTGCAGCGAACGTGAGACGCGCCTGCGGTTCGGCCGGGTCCGCGTAAGCGCTTTTTCCTGGATGTCGCGGTGCGGCGCGAAGCTGTCCGTGTGTCGGATGAGAGACGACAGCCCCGCGGTGTTGAGGCCGCCGTCCGTAACAAGGAGACCTTCGCGGAGCATTCGATGAATTGGTGCCTTGCGACTACTGAGTTGTTGTCGGCGGCGGGCAGGGGCGCCATCGCGCGAGTTCAGTTGGTATCGCGGGCAATGGCGACACACCACCCGAGTTTTCGACTGCAGGCCAACAGCTCAGTTTCAAGCGCGGAACTTACTCGGCGGGCAGACCGGTGGTTAGCACTTATCGGCATCGAGGATGAAGAGGCCCGCGATGGTCTGATCGTCGCGAAAGGTGATGCGAGCGACGAAGTCGCCGGCCTCGAATGCCAGCGGTGTGTTGGTGGTCGTGAAGTCACCGGCCCGTGTCGTTTCCGTCGCGCCATGGCTCTGGTTGGGTCTAGTCAAGTCGCTCCTTTGTCACGAAATTTGGCACCACTGATCTGACCACGATCGCCGAACCAGGGCCGGCGATGTCGTAGCTCGTCCCTAAACTGCCCTAAGAACCGAACACGGGCCAAGGGTGGAACGCTGACGTGACTGAGTATTTTCGCCTCTTGCTCCATCAGCGGTTTGCACTGCTTCTCAGCGGCCAGGTCGTCAGCCTCTTGGCTGACGCGCTCTTCCCGATGATCGTGGTAACCGCCGTCGCCCATCACGCAACCGGCTACTCCATCGCCGTCATTTTCGCCGTGCGGGCGGTCGCCCTCGGCGGCCTCGTTCTGTTCGCCGGGGGATTGATTGACCGAGTGAATCCCGTTGCGGCAGCAGTAACCGCCGATGCGATCCGGCTGGTCGCCCTCGTCGCATTCGCGCTCACCTGGGATGGCCGCCTCGGGATCGGCGCCCTGAGCGTCGCCGTCCTCGTCGGAGCCTGCGAGGCCGTGAGCGAACCTGCCCTACTCGTCATTGGACCCGCGGTCGCCGAATGCGACCCCGATGACAGCGGCCCCGTCTACGCGCTCCTCGATGTGCTGCGACACGGCGCAACGGTGGTCGGTCCGGTTCTGGCCGCCGTGATCGCCAGCGCTCTCGGAGTAGGAACCGCCGCGGCTCTGGCCGCAGGCTTCTTCGGGCTGTCCGCAGCCGCGACCCGTATCGCGGGAGCGCGCGTGGCACGACCACCGAGGTCCGACGACGACGAACGGGCGTCGCTGCTGCGTGATGCTGTGGCGGGGCTGGGGCTGCTGTGGAACATTCCCTGGGTCCGCATCGTGCAGTCCATTTCGGTGCTGCACGTCCTGCTCGCGGTCGGCCCTTGGACCGTCATCCTGCCGACCGTGGTGCTTACACAGAGAGGGTCCACCGCCCGATACGGGATGTTGCTGTCGGCGTTCGCGATCGGCGCCGTCGGCGGCGCGCTGCTCGGCGGCAAGATCCGTGGCCCTCATCGCGGGACCTGGGCGATGCTGTTGCTGTCACTGTTCGGGTTCACCGTGCTCACGCCAGCGTTGACCACCGAGCTTCCCCTACTGCTCATCGCCTTCGTTCTTGGTGGGGTGGGCCAAGAGGCATGCGACGTCGTGAAGATGACCGCCATGCGCAAGGAAATCCCCGAAAAGTACTGGGGTCGGGCGTTTTCTGCCGACTTCTTCTTCTCGTTTGCCGCGCTTCCAGTCGGACAGCTCATCGGTGCTGCTCTAGTCAGTGTCCTCGACGCCCACACGCTTCTGATTCTCGCGGGAGCGATGGTCACACTGACTTCACTGTTGGTTCTGATGTCTGCGGACATGCGCCGCTTCGCAACCAGCCAGTACGCACCCATCGCGGGCTCAACCGTCTGATGGCCTCCTTCTGGTGGCGGTGGAGGGAGTGCCTGTGGCGGTGGAGGATGTCACCGTTGTGGCAGTGGGGGTTGTCGGTCGTGTGGTGCATGGCCGTTACGTACGACGTCATCACCGGGATGACCGAGACGGAACCGGGGCCGTGGTTACGCGCGCTGCTGATGCTGGTGTTCTTTACGGTGATGGCCTGGCGCTTCTTCGCGCCTTCCCTGCTGATCGCGCCTGCTCCGATCGCCCCGTTGACCGCACTCGGTGCGGCGGGGGTTGCCGGTCACGGACTGTGGTCGGGATTCTCCTTGAACGAGGCGTTCAGCAGCGGCCAAGCATGGTATCCAGCCGTCATAGCCACCCTGGTGATCGTCGCGGCGATCGCGGCGCCGTT
This sequence comes from uncultured Mycobacterium sp., assembly GCA_964629725.1. GTDB lineage: Bacteria > Actinomycetota > Actinomycetes > Mycobacteriales > Mycobacteriaceae > Mycobacterium. The sequence goes on along the minus strand of CAZVST010000057.1, from coordinate 1,659 downwards.
CACCGGTGTGCCGACCCCCATGACGGGCGAGCTGATCTTTCCCTTACGAGAAGGACGTTGGCTGGTCCTTGCGGGCCAGGGACGAATCTTCAACCATCACTGGCCAGCTCCCGAGCAACGCGAGGCACTGGATCTGGTGCGCCTTCGGTGGACCGGACGAGCGCGGCGCGGACTGGGACGCCACCGGGAAGACTTTCCCGCCTTCGGGACCGAACTCCTCGCACCGTGCACGGGCATCGTGGTGCACGCCCAAGACGGCGTACCTGACGGTGTCCTCGACCTGGATTATGCGGCGGGAAACCACGTCATCATCGACAACGGGCACGAACTCATCGCGCTGGCCCATCTGCGACAGTCAACGGTCGCCGTCAGGACCGGCGACCGCGTGCAAGCAGGCGACCGCATCGGCGAGGTGGGGAACTCCGGCAATTCTTCCGAACCTCACCTGCACATCCACGCCTCACGAAACGGACAACCACTACGGCTGCGGTTCACCGACGTCACCGGCCGCCTCGGCAAGGGACGCATCATCGTCATCTCCCGACACCGAAGGCAACGCACGCCGCGCGGCGTGTAAATCACGCATCGACTGAGATTCATCGGGTGGATTTCCGCTCTGCGTTCGGAAAACACATGATATCCCGGTGAGAATTCTCGATCGTTGGCCGTCGCTGGGTGATCAGAACACCGTGGCACGGGAACTGTTCGGGTCGGTGACGGGCCAACAACGTGTCGCTGAATGGTTGACGGCACAAACAGATCTCGTGGCTGACGTGGACTTCGCGCAGGAATTCGCCGATCACGTCGGGCTGCCCGGAATCGCGCCTGCCGACTACGCTCACCGCATCGTCGGCACGACGCAGGGCGAGTTACTTGGCGGTATCCGCTTCTACGGCAGAGAGACGTCGGGCGTCCGTTCGTCGACGTCCTCGCCCACAACTTCGACGACATCGACGCCCTAAACTAAAAGCCTGCGTCACGAGAAAGTGGTCGGACTTCAACATCCGCTATCTGCGGCTGCGGACTCGGCCGGGACTGCTCGCAGCCCGGCCCGACGTCATCCTTGACCAGAGTATCCATGTGGCCCGGTACCGGGACATGGCGCCGGCCGACGGCCGGGTAACCCTGGACCGGTTCGGCTCCGCCGAGGAGGCGATCGAACTGGTCGCGGCGCGCTATCGCCGTCTTGCCACTGACGACCCCGACATCTTCGCCAACATCTCGCAGGCCGACACAATGACCCGGGCGGAAGGGGGCGCGGGTGCTGCACATCAGGGCGGCCGTCGTCGAGGATGCTGTGGCGGTGGCGGAGTCTCATGTTCGCTCCTGGCAAGTGGGGTACCGCGGCCTGCTCCCGCAGGACTATCTCGATGCCCTGCGTCCAGAGGACAGGGCTAGTCGCTATGGGGTTGAGCTGATGAATCCGAGCGGACCCTTCACCCACGTCGCCGTTGATGGCGACAGGATCTGTGGGCACGTCACCACGGGTCGATCGCGGGAGGTCGACCTACCGGACGCCGGCGAGATCTGGGCGCTTTACGTTGATCCGCGCAGGTGGGGCGGCGGTATTGGTCGCCAGCTACTCGCTGCTGGATGCCAACACCTTGATAGCGTCCCGTGGAGTGGTGGACTTCGGATCTGGCGTGGTTCACGCTTTAT
>CAZVST010000056.1:0-34236 GCA_964629725.1 uncultured Mycobacterium sp. | reverse complement strand
TGGAACACCACCATCGGACCGGCGCTGGGCGCATAGCCACCCGGCGCTGGGCGCATAGCCGCCTTGTGGCGACTAGCGGCGCTCCGGTCCCAAGAGCCGGTTCACCACTGACTGGTGGGGATCGTTCTCCCGTTCGTTGAGAAGAAATTCCATCCCCTGCTCGACTGCCTTCTTGGTTCTATCCCGCAGTGTGCGCACGACCGCCTCGTCGGCCTGCTGCCCCTGGGAAGTCTCGGTGGAGATCGGTTCGCCAAACCAGTAGTACTGGCGCTCCGGTCGCGGAAAGGGAGTGATGCCGATACCGCGCGTCATCGGCATTGCGTCTTTGCTGCCCAGGATCTTCTCGAAGAACAGCCGAGTGGGGGCAAGCAATGGGTGGTCCCCGTCGAGGACGATGTCAACAGCTTCCTCTGCACCCACTGCGGCGAATGGCACGACCGCATAGCCATGCTCAATCGCCAAGCGCGCGAAACCCATCCGTTCCTTCCAAATGAGTTGATATTTTTCGCCTTTTCGCTTGGCCACCTCTCTGGCACCACCGGGGTACACCAGGATGACCTCACCGCGGCGCATCAGCTCCGAGGTGATCGCGCGGGTACCGTCCACGACTCCGCAGGCGGTGAGGACATCGCGCCACATGGGAATTTTGAAGTGGGCGTGGTCGCCCAGGGAGCGGACAATGATCCCGTGTTCCCACAGCTCGGCGCACATCAATGGAGCGTCGAGCATCCCCATCACCGTGTGGTTTCCCACCAGCAGCGCGCGCCGTTGTGGCACGTTGTCGATGCCGTAGACCTTGGGATTGATGACCTTACGCAGGGGTTCCATCAGGCGAAGTGCCCGCCTGATCTCCTCGGCCGAGGGCGGTTCGGGCACTGTCAGGTTGGACTTGGCTTCCGTCACGACGACAGTATGTCGTTCGCGCCGGCTCGCCGGAATCGAAAATGGCCCAGCAACAGCCTGTGCTGGCGGCGGGATTTCATGCCCCGGTAGGAATAGCTTCTTTGTCGCACGCGACGGTCAGCGGGGTGGCCCACTCGTGCTGCCGGACCCCCCATTTGGCCCCGTCCCCGTCGAGCCCGTTCCGGTCGAGCCCGTCCCCGTCGAACCTGTCCCGGTCGAGCTCGTCCCCGTCGAGCCTGTCCCCGTCGAACCCGTCCCCGTCGAGCCCGCTCCGGGCGAGCCCGTCCCCGTCGAGCCTGTCCCCGTGGAGCCCGCTTTGCCGCCGGGTTTGGAATGGTTGCTGATAGACGGCCCCTGACGATCAACCCCCGGAACGGGGAACAGCGGTGCGGTCGTCGGCGGCGGGGTCGGCAAGATGATCTCAATGGGTGGCGGGGCTTCGGCGAGTTCCGGACACCTCCCGGTGGCCGAGCGGTCGAGTTCACGGGCTCCGCGCAGACGAATCGCGACACCGTGCACGCCATCACCTCCCGGCTTCCAGTGGTACTCGGCCTGATCGCGGTCATCACACTGGTGCTCCTGTTCCTGCTGACCGGAAGTGTGGTCCTGCCGCTCAAGGCGCTGGTACTCAATGTGCTGTCCCTGTCGGCGGCGTTCGGCGCGATCGTCTGGATCTTCCAGGACGGCCACCTCGGTGCGTTCGGCACCACGGCGACGGGGACCTTGGTGGCGAACATGCCGGTGTTGTTGTTCTGCATCGCCTTCGGACTGTCCATGGATTACGAGGTGTTCCTGGTCTCCCGTATCCGGGAGTTCTGGCTGGGCTTCGGGGCCGACGGGCCGCAGGCGTCCGCCGACAACGACGAGAGCGTCGCACTGGGCGTTGCCCACACTGGACGGGTGGTCACCGCCGCGGCACTGATCATGGCAATCTCGTTCGCCGCGTTGGCCGCTGCGCACCTCTCCGCCCTGCGGATATTCGGCGTCGGCTTGACCGTGGCCGTGCTCGTCGATGCCACCCTGGTGCGCTGTGCTGGTTCCCGCGTTCATGCGCGTGATGGGCAGGTGGAACTGGTGGGCGCCGGCCCCGCTCGTCAGACTGCATCAACGTATCGGATTCAGTGAAAGCTAGCCGATAGCGGTGATCCGATCGTCGACGACGGACGACTGATCGCCAGCGTGGAGCGAAAGTCGTTGGCCGATCTGGTCTCCGGGCTCACCAGCGGCAAGCTGCGCTATCAGGTCGCCGACCTGGCCGCGCTCCCGCGCGCGGCGGTGGTGATCGAGACCGCCAGTGTGGGCCTCAGCGTGCTCAGCGGATTCGTCCACACGCTGCGGGTCGATCTGTGGTAGGGGAGCGTCGCCGGGGTGTACGACGTACGTGCCCACCTCGGAGCGACAACGTCACTGCCCGAAGGCTCGCGGCCCGTGGCTTGTGACTGTTGTCGCTCGGAGGTGGGCAGAAGTGTTGGTGTTACCCACTTCCGGGCCCGGGCTGGATCGGGCTCTGTCGGGCCAGTATTCATGCCCCGTGATCAGACCGCGACGACGTGGATGATCTGCTCGAGGCCCACGAAGTCGTCGGCATTGCGGGTGTAGAGCGGTAGCCCGGCGGCCAAAGCCGTCGCCGCAATGAGGAGATTGGCCATCCGGCGCCGGCGCTGGCGCCCGGCGGTCAGGACTGCGGCGTAGATCCGCCCGAACGCGCGGGCGCAGTCACTGTCGAACGGAACGGGTTCAATCCAGGACTCAAGCTGCTGCAGGCGGTCTTGGCGTCGTGCGCGCTCGGCAGGATCGTCGGTGGCGTGGGGGCCGGCGGACAGTTCGGCCATCGTGACCGCGCTGACGGATACTTCCCCGGGCAAATCATCCGGTGCAACAACTTCAATATCGATGATCACCGACGTGTCGAGCAAGCCGCTTGGGGTCTCAGCCACGCGGAGCGACATCTTGATCGACGTGGCGGTCGAGGTCCGCCCGCAACTGCTGATAGTCAATGCGCGGAGCGCCGCGGAACGCGGCAGCCAGCGCCGGGCCGTTCACGACTCGGCGCAGCCGTAATGGCACCAATTCCCCGACGGGGACACCGTTGCGCGTCACGACAAAGGCCTCACCCTCGTCGAGTCGACGCATGATGTCGCCGCTGTTGTTGCGCAGCTCGCGCTGAGTAATTTCGCTGCTCAGACCACCCGAACGTAGCACGCGTGCTACAGCGGTGGGATTCCAATTTCGGCAAGCCTGTGGAAAAAGGCGTCAATGCATCACGGTGCTAGGGATCTGCGGGGCCAACGGTGACGAAGTGGCCTATCATGCCCCTCCATGGCGGTTCCGCTGGTCGACACCGAGCCCTATTGCGACCTCGGCACCTACCACCGCGCCGTCGATACGAGCGGACCGCACGATCTTCCTGGACTGCCAAGGCGACGGGTCGCCGACGGTGCTGATCATTCCGGGCAAGGGAAGCTACGCCGATGCCTGGAACGTCATTGTGCCACAGGATGATCCGATCCGGTCCTCGACCTACGACATGATCGAGCAGGCTGCGCTGACACCGAGTCGCGATGCAGTGCAGCCCACCGTCGCCAGGACCACTCGCGTGTGCGCGTACGACCGGCCGAACACCCGCCCTGACGGCGTCGACCGGTCCACCCCGGTGAACCAGCCGCACAGTGTGGCCGCCGACCTGCTGGCACGCACCCACCCCGAACTCGTCAGTGGTGTGGTGATGGTCGATCCGGTGTCGGAGTTCCTGCCCGCGGTGGGCACTCCAATGCAGAACGCCGCCTTCGACCGCGACGGCAGGGTTCCCGCCACGCCCGGCGGCGAAGGAGTTCTTTTCGACGACGCTTCCACCCGCATCAACGCAGCCCCGCCGCTGCCGAATGTTCCCTCTGCCGTGCTGGCCATCGAAGGCATCGTTGCGAAGGTGCGCTGATCCTGGTGAATCGCCGCACCGTCGAATTCAGTTGTGCGATAGCTGTTGTCGGCCTGCTGGCCGGCGTCGCGGGGGCGGCGACTACGGTGTTGCTCGACTTCGTCGAGCACCTCACCTACCACTACAGCTTCGGCAGCCTGCTTGACGGTGTGTCCGACTCGACCCGGATCCGCAAAGCGTGCGGGCCGATGATCGGCGCGGCGCTGGCCGGCTTGGGCTGGTGGCTGCTGCGGCGACGGACCTCAGTGCCCACCGTGGACCAGTCGATCACCCTGCCTCCGCCGCTGGCCCGGGGCGCGATGATCGTCGACGCGGCCTTGCAGACCCTGCTGGTGGGATCCGGCGCCTCGCTGGGCCGGGAGAACGCGCCACGGCAGTTCGCCGTTGCCCTCGCGGATCTGGGCACCGCGCGCTGGACCCTCACGGCGTCGGACCGCACGATCCTGCTGGGCTGCGCCGCCGGCGCCGGCCTCGGCGCGGTCTACGGCGTGCCCATCGGTGGAGCGATGTTCGCGCTGCGGGTTGTGCTGCGCACCTGGAACATTCGCGCTGTGGTGGCCGCCCTGATCACCTCCGGAGTGGCCGTGCTGGTGGCCGCGCCGTTCACCCATGACGAGCCGGCCCTGCGCTGGCCTAATCCTTCGCTGTCCTATCTGCTGACCGCCGCTGTCGTGCTGCTGGCGCCGCTGACCGTCGCGGTCGGCATCGCCTTCCACACGCTCATGAGGCGGGCCCGGGCTGCCGCGGCGGAGCGCGGCCCGCGCAACACCGCGCGGCTGATCCCCGCCCTGGCGACGGCCGGCCTTCTGGTCGGTCTGTGTTCACACCGGTTGCCGGAACTGCCCGGAAACGGATCCAGCGTCCTGCTGGTCAGCGTCGACCGTGATCTCAGTGTCGCGGCGGCGGTGGCGATCCTGCTTCTCAAGCCGCTGCTGACGGCGTTCTTCCTGCGGGCCGGCGCCGAAGGCGGTCTGCTCACCCCAGCGCTGGCGACCGGGGCGGCTCTGGGGGCGGTGGTCGCGCTGTCGGTGAACGCCTGGACGTCGGTGCACCTCAATGTTCCGGCGGTAGCGCTGGCCTGCGCCGCCGCGGTCCTGACCATCACCCAGGGGGCCCCGGGATGGGCGGCGGTCTTCGTCTGGGAACTCGCCCGCCCGCCGCTGTGGCTGATGCTGGTGTTCGGCGCCGCGGCCTCCAGCGCCTATTTCCTGCACCGTTGGGTCGGCCGCGCAACACTAGTCCGCGGCCTTCATCGATGATGTTGCGTCCAGCAGGCATCGTCTAGCGGACAACACATTTCACCCCGTTCGGCCCGATCGTTTCGCCGAATCACACGGTTCTTGTCGGAGGTCCGTCCTTCGGTTCCCTCGTCGATCGGGTTCCGGAGGATCAGGGCGTGGGGGGACCAATTCGGCGATCTCGGGATGCAGCGAAGCGAGGCCGCGGTCGAAGGTCGCAACCCTGCCCCGGTTGACCCCCGAAGGCGCCTTGCTCTCACCCATGGTTTTCCAAATCACCGCCTTCCAGCTACCTTGGTAACGACGTATTGACGGACGCTTCAGGTAGCACTCCTCGCGCAGGCCCCTCCCGTCAGCTAATCAGCCGGCCGCTGTGCAGAGCGTTGTCTGGCGTCGGCACCCGAAAGGCACACCGTGATCAGCCAGACCGCCCGTGTGGGCTACAGCGTGCTCAGGGGATTCGTTCACACGTTCCGAGTCGACCTCTTTCGCAACAAGGGCGTGCCGTATCCCTGGCTGAAGGAATCGGGCACCGTGCGGTTCAAGCTCGATAACCCGTGGCCGCAACCGTCGCCGATCTCGACGAAAATGCCGTATGCGGTGCTGCACGTCGCCGGCGACGAACTGCAGGAGTTCCTGGCGACCATCGTCTCCCGGTTCGAACGCCAGGTGAAGGTCTCGTGGCTGGCGGCCGTCGGATATCTGCAGCGCACGCCCAACCTCGACTGCCCCGACGACGCCACCTTCGTGAGCTACCTGACACGGTCGATCTACGCCTACTTCCTGACCGACACGCTCGACGCCGCCGATCTGGAGATCCTGGCGAAGAACGGCATTTCCAGCGACGAGGTGTGGAAGTCGGACCTCGCGCCGGCAAGCACGGTCGAGCCCTTCCCAGGTCTGTATTGCACCGGCTCGGTCTGCTACTTCCGCAAGAACGAAGCCGGGGAGTTCGAGATCCTCGGTGTCGCCATGCTGGACAATCAATTCGCCTACGGTGAGCTGCTGCGGCCGACCGACGGCAACAGTTGGCTGCGCGCGAAAATGCATGTGCTGCAAGCCGCCACGTTCTGTTCGGCGTTCGTCACCCACCCGAAATGTCACTTCCCGATGGACGCCGTCATCGCCGTCACCAGGACCATGGTGCCCAAGGAGCACTGGCTGTCCAAGCTGCTTGAGCCCCACATGTACATGCAGTTGCCGCTTGATTACTCCGTCCTGCACATCAAGAACGGTCCGGGCTACAACGATCCGCGGCTCTACTACACCGCGTTCAGCGGCGCCGGAGCCTCCCAGTACCGGCTGTTCGAGATCTCCTATTCCGGGCTGCCCGACCATCCGGCCTTCCCGCCGTTCACCTTCGGCTATCTGCTGGACTCGACCAAGACCGAGTATCTGGCCTTCATGCGGGGCTACTACGAGATCATTCTCGGGTTCGTCCGCACGATCGTCGCCGACGCAGAAGTCGACGACGTGGTTCGCGACTGGGTGGCGCAGTGCTCGCACTATTCGCGCGGGTTCAGCGACGGGTTCACCGGTCCGGCCGGGACGGTCGACAAGGACGAGCTCGCGCGGTGCCTGGCGATGATCATCTGGAATTGCTCGATCGTGCACAGCGCTGACCATCGCGAATTTTACACGATTCCCATGGAGCACAAGCCAACTCGGCTGCGGATCCCGCCGCCGTTCACCAAGACCGAATGCACCTTCGACGAGCGCGAACTCACCCAGGTCGATGACCGTCTGCGTCATTACATGTGGCACGAGATGTACGTGCGGCCATGGCCTTTGAAGAAGCTGGTCGACGTGGACTACGAATTCGCCGATCCGGCCATGCAGCAGGCGAACCGGGACTTCGTCGAAGCGCTGATCTCCTACGATTCTGGGCTCACCGACAACGACTACGCCACCCTCGACGATTTGGCGACCAGCATTCAGTGGTAGGGGAGCGTCGCCGCGGTGTATGACGTGGGTGCCCACCTCGGAGCGACAACCTCACTGGCCGAGGGCTTACGACCCGCAGCTTGTGACTGTTGTCGCTTCGAGGTGGTCAAAAGTGTTGGTGGTTAACCACTCCCGGCCCCGGGCTGGATCGGGGCGTGGTGGCGCAACCTTCCCCGCGTGGGGCAGCACGGTGGTGGCTGCATTGTTCGCGGTCGGTCTGGTCCTGTTGGTGCCCATGCGCCCTGAGCCCGCCGAGCGCGACGGCGCCGACGCCGAGCGCGAAAAGCGCCATCCGCTAACGGATTTGCGCGACGGCTTCGTGTTCGTGCTGCAGGCTCGGTGGCTGCTGTGGACGCTGCTGTTCGCCAGCATGTGGGTGCTCCTGGCGCTCGGTCCGATGGACGTGCTGCTGCCGTTCATCGCCCGGCAGCGCTTCGTCCACGGCGGGCAGATCTACGGTTTCGTGCTCGCCGCCTACGGTCTCGGCAGCGCAATGGGTGCACTGGCGGTGTCGACGCGGACGCTCCCGCGGCGCTACCTGACGGTGATGATGATGCTGTGGTCACTCGGCTCGCTGCAACTGGCGGTCGTCGGCGCCACGTGGTCGTTCCCGGTGATGGCGCTCGCACTGTTCATGGTCGGGCTGAGCAGCGGTGCCGGCATGGTGATCTGGGGCACGCTGTCACAGCGCCGGGTGCCGCCCCACATGCTGGGCAGGGTCGCCGGCCTCGACTTCTTCGTCCGCTGGCGTTCATGCCGGTGTCGATGGCCCTCGCCGGTCCGCTGTCGAAAGTCGTCCCCGTGCAGGCCAGCTTCGGAGTCGCGGGAGTCCTCCCCATCGTCTTGGCCGCAGTCGCGCTCACGGCGGCGCGGATGCCTCGCGACGAGATCGCCCACCCGCTGTGCAGGCCGGTTTCGACAATGCCCAGCCCGCCTTGGTCGCGATGTCGCGCGCAGCCTGTATGAAGCAACTCGGGATCAACCCGCAAACCAAGTAGTTACGCCTCGCCCTGCGGGAATCCCTCCTCGCCCAGGACGCCCCCAGGGACGTCCTCGTCGTGCGGAGCCAGCCGATGGACCAACGCGAGTCCCAGCGCGAAAGACTGACCACCAGCAGCGCGAAGATCGCCGTCCCCACGCCGACGATGCCGCCCAGTAGCCAGCCGAGCACCAAGACGCTGACTTCGATGAGCAGCCGGACACGGCCCACCGGCCAGCCGGTGACGCGGTGCAGGCCCGTCATCCAGCCGTCGCGCGGCCCAGGGCCGTGGCCACTGGTGAGATAGAACCCGCTGCCCAGGCCGATGAGGCCGACCCCGAGGAACACCAGCCCGAGTTGCCCGATCAGCGAGTGCGGCGTGCTCACCCTCGGGTAGGTGATCCCCAGGGCGAGCGCGATCACCAGGGACTCCGGGACGAAGTTGAGGTCACCGCCGGGGATGGCCGGCAACCCGGTCCGCCGCTGGTCTCATTGCCGAGGGTGTCGGCGAGGTGGTTTACCAGTGCCGCCATCTGGACGCCCCGGCGCGCGGAGTTCCCCAGACCGTGCTCCAGATGGGTGCCGGCCGCGACGAACGGGCCGCCCTCATCGTCGGGCCGGTGCACCCGGGTCGCCAGTACGTGGCGCCACGTCGGCTCGCCGTGCTCGTCCGGCAGCGGATGGAGCCGTTCGATGGTGAGCGGCCAGCGGGCCAGGATCGCGTTGGCCAGCCAGTACGGCGCGCCTCGAAATGATTTGAAGCTCTTCATGATTGGTTCCTCGTTCTGTCGTGTGGACGAACTGACACGACAGACGCTACGAGCCGTGGCATCGGGTGTCGCGGTTGTGCGCGCTGCCCGCACATCGGTCGTTGAACCCGTTGTGCGCATTCTGCTTAGGCAACCAGTCGGACTTATTCCGGCGGTCCTCGACGGTGCTTGAGGAGCACCCCCCACCCCTTGGGGGTACATGATGCGCGTGCCCACCTTCGAGCGACATCGTGAGTTCCCACGGTGCCCAAACCGTGGGCTTCAGGACGTTGTCGCTCCGAGGCGGGCAACAGTATTGGTGGTTCCCCGCCATTCATCCAGCCGCGTCGCTACGCCGATCCGCAGCAGCGCGAGGGGCGAGGGGCGAGGGAGTGGAACTCCAGGTCATCCCGCCGGATGCGGCGGACCGAGGTAGGGGAACTCGTCCAACGTGTCGGTGTGCGGTGCCAGTCCTGACGGCGGGCAGTCGCCTCTGGTCAGGAACGCCAGCCGGTAGTCGATGACGTCATCGGTGAATGTTCGGCCGTTGGGGTACGTGGCCGGCTGGGAGGGGTTGTAGCTCAACATGTCCGGCAGCGTGCCCTCGTTGTCGATGGCGGCGATCGCCTCGTCGCGGTCGTACCCGCCGGTGTGCCCCATCAGGTGGATGAACAGCTCGAGCCAGGCCTCCCGGTCCTGCGGCGGCTCGCTGGCGTTGTAGGCCTCTTTGGTCTCGTCGGTGTTGAAGAAGCTGCTCACCGAGGGGTGACCGGCCCGGTCCACGTGGACCAGCGTGCCGTCGTCGCGACGCAGACTGCAGCGCCCCCAGATCCGGATGTCCGGGTTTGCGCCGAGTGTCGTCGTCGGCATCTCGATCGCGATCGAGAACACGTTGGCCGCCAGATTGGAATCCACCCCCGTCCACGGGGAGGTCCCGCCGAGATGCGGCGCGGTGAAATTCCGCCCGCCGGTGATGTCGAACAGGTTCTTGATGCCGTCGAAGTCGAAGAAGAAGGCATCACTGCGCGGCCCGGCGAAGAAGGTGAAGGAACCCGAGCGGGCGATGACCGGCGTTGTCCCGGTGGAGACTTCGACCGCGTCGAAGATTTTCTCGCCGACCGCCTCGGGGGATTCGGCTTCGCTGTCGTGAGCCAGGAAGACGTCGACGCTCTGGTGGCCGTCGCGCGGCTCGGAGAAGACAAAGCTGAACGCGATGTCGTCGCGCAGATCGCCGTCGTTGTCGATCGCCAGCCGGTAGATGGCATCCGGATGCAGCGCATCGGCGTTCGGGTTCGCGTTGAGGATGAGCACGGTGTGCTCGGGGTTGGCCGGTGACGGGAAGGCGTACAGGTCGCAGAGATCCAGACGCTGATCGCCCATCGGCGGTCCCAGGCTCAGTCCGGTGAAATGGTTGGACACGACGAACCTCCTTCGACCCCGACCCGTGTCCAACTTAGCCCGGCGACCCGCAGCGGGGGAGTCCAATCAGTAGGTCTGACGGCTCATGTTCGCCACCGGTTGGTCCAACACCACCGCGTTGATCAGCATCGCGAAGCTGACCCAGGTCTCCGGCTCGTGGAGCTCGCCACCGTAGTCGTGGAGCGTAGCGCCGGGCGCGCCGCCGTCGACCCGAGCCCACCCCTCCTCGTCCGCCATCGGCCGGGTGAACGCGATGAGGACGTCCTCTCCGTTGGACCAGGACGCCCAACCGGAGACCGGGTCGTTGTTGAGCTCGACGCCGAAGGTCGGTTCGTCGGGGTTGTCCCAGGAGTCCAGTTCGAACGACGCCGTGGTTCCGCCGTCCCAATCGAAGCGGACCACCAGGGGAAACGGCGGCTCGTCGTCGTGGAGTTGGTGATTGAACACCAGCGCGAACCGTCCTTGGTCGATCTCTGAGGGGTTCATCGGGCCGCCTGCGCCAGCCGCAACTGCCGGCGGCGGGCCTGCTCGGCCGGGTCGGGAACCGGCACCGAGGCGATCAGCCTGGCGGTGTAGCTCTCGGTCGGGTGGTTGAGCACCGTCTCGGCGGGGCCGGACTCCACCAGCTTGCCGGACTGCATCACCGCGATGCGGTCGGAGAGTTCCTCGATGACGGCCAGGTCGTGGCTGATGAACAGGCAGGCGAAGCCGTGGTCGGCCTGCAGTGCCCGCAGCAGTCTGGGCACCCGGGCCTGCACCGAGACATCCAGTGCCGAGGTCGGTTCGTCGGCGATCACCAGGGCGGGGTTCAGCGCCAGCGCGCGGGCGATGCCGACCCGCTGCCGCTGCCCGCCGGAGAGCTGACGCGGGTAGCGGTTTCGCAGCCTGCGGTCCAGGTGCACCTGCTCGAGCGGTTCGTCCACCCGGGCCGAACGCTCATCACGCGACATCGACGTGTGCAAGGCCAGCGGCTCGGCGATCGCCTGCCCGGTCGGCCAGCGGGGGTCCAGTGACGAGCCCGGGTCCTGGAACACCACGCCGACGCGCCTGCGGGGCTCGCGCAGCCCGCGCTGGGACAGCCCGGTGATGTCGATACCGGCCAGGTGCGCCGAACCCGAGGTGAGCTTCACCAGGGCGACGGCCGCCTTGCCTAACGTCGACTTGCCCGACCCGGACTCGCCGACCAGACCCACCACCTCCCCGGCGGCGGTCACCGGCTCGGACACCTGCAACCGGCCGGCACCCAGGTGCGGGACGGCGTTGAGCAGTGCGCGGGTGTACGGGTGGGTCGGGTTGCTGAAAAGTGTTTGCGCGGAGCCGGATTCGACGACCCCGCCGTCCTTCATCACCATGATGCGGTCGGCGATGTCGGCGACCACGCCTATGTCATGGGTGATCAGCAGGATTCCGGCGTCGACCCGGGTGCGCAGGTCGCGGATCAGGTCCAGGATCTCACTCTGCACCGTGACGTCGAGGGCCGTCGTCGGTTCGTCGGCGATCAGCAGCGCTGGGTCGCAGGCCAGCGCCTGGGCGATCATCGCGCGCTGACGCTGCCCGCCGGAGAGCTGGTGCGGGTAGTAGTCGATCCGGGTGGCCGGATCGGGCATGTCGACCAACTCCAGCAGTTCCACCGCCCGGGCCCGGGCTTGCTCCTTGGTCATGTCGCGATGCATCTGGATCGCCTCGGTGATCTGCCAGCCGATGGTGTAGACCGGATTGAACGCCGTCATCGGCTCCTGGAACACCACCCCGACCCGGCCGCCGCGCACCTCGGTCAGCGTCTGCTCGTCGGCGCGCGCCAACTCCTCGCCGGCCAGGCGGATGCTGCCGTCCAGCCGGGCGTTGGGTGTCAGCAGACCCGGAATCGCCATCGCCAGAGTCGATTTCCCCGAACCCGACTCTCCGACCAGGGCCAGGATCTCGCCCTTCTCCAGCCTCAGGTCCACGTTGCGCACGGCCGGAATCCTTACCTTGTCCACAGCGAACTCGATGGTCAGTCCGCGGATCTCCAACAGCGACTCGTGCATGCCGTCACCGCCGCTTCGGGTCGAGGGCGTCACGCAGAGTGTCGCCGAGCAGGATGAAGCCCAGGACCGTGATTGACAGGAACAGCGCGGGGAAGAACAACAGGTGCGGGGAGGTCCCGATCAGTGACTGAGCGACGTTGATCTGCAGGCCCCAGGAGATCTCCGGTGCCTGCAGACCGATGCCGAGGTAGGTGAGGGCAGCCTCCGCGGAGATGAAGGTGCCCACCGCGATGGTGGCGTAGACGAGCACCGGAGCAAGGGCATTGGGCAGGATGTGGCGTACCAGGATCCGCAGCGTCGGCGCGCCGAGAGCCTGGGCGGCGAGCACATAGTCCGACCCTCGGATGGCCACCACCGAGGAGCGCACCAGCCGCATGGCCGTCATCCAGCCGAACGCGATCAGCGCCATCGACACCATCACCACCATGATCGTGCACCCGATCAGGAACATCGGGTTGGTGCGCAGGTAGCGCCACGCGTCGCTCCACACGCTGGACTGCTCGGCCCGCGGGGCGAGGTCGGCGGCCAGGCTGGTGTCGGTCGGGTCAGTCATAGCGGATCCTCGGATCGGCCACCGCGCACAGCACGTCGGCGAGCAGATTGAAGAAGATGTAGAAGAACACCATCATCGTGACGATCCCGCCCTTGGCCCGGGCGGTGCGGATGTAATCGGCCGAAACCGCCTCCAGCATGGCGGTTCTGGTCAGACGGGCCACGTAGGCCATCGACAGCGCGGCCAGCACCAGGCCGGGCAGCAGGTAGCTGATCCAGCCGTCGGCGACGCCGGCGATGGGCAGCCAGCGCAGCTTGAACCCGAAGGCGTACTGCGCCAGGAAGCCCAGCACGAAGACCGGGATCGCCACCAGCACGGTGGTGGAGACCAGCACCAGGTTGTCGAAGAAGGAATTGCGGCGCAGCGCGGCCACGATGCCCGCGGTGATGCCGAACAGGGTCTCGAACAGCACGGCGACGACGGTGAGCTTCACGGTGACCGGCAGCCGCTGGGAGATGGTCTCGACCACCGGGCGGCCGGAGAAGTCGCGGCCGAAGTCACCGTGCAGCAGGCCCCACAGGTACTTGCCGTACTGGACGATGAAGGGGTCGTCGAGATTGAAGTCGGCGCGATCTGCGCCTGCACCGCCGGGCTGAGTGGCCGGTCTCCGGCCAGTGCGCGCACCGGGTCGCCGGGCAGCGCGTAGACCATCGCGTAGATCAGCAGCGAGGCGCCGATCAGGACCGGCATGGTCAGCAGCAGACGTCGGATCACGAAGCGGGTCAAGGCATCACACCGCCTCGCCGTCGACGACGACGTTGGCCAGCTCGATCTCGCCGAGGATGTTGTAGCCCACCCCGGATACCCGCTCGTCCCACACCGCCTGGTCCAGTACGACCCGCCCTGGGCATTGGTGCTCAGTGCGGTGTAGTTCCACGCCTGGACATAGGACTCCGCGGTGACCGGTGTTCCGTCGTGAAAAGTCCAGCCGCGCTTGAGTTTTATGGTCCAGTTGACGTTGTCCGACGACGTGACCGATTCGGCGGCGCCGTCGTAGGTGACGCTGCGGGTGGCTTCGTCGAAGGTGACCAGCGGGGTCCGCACCGCATTGATGATCTTTCCGCCCTCGGTCTCGGTGGTGTTGCCCGGGACCAGCGGACGTTGAGGCTCGCCGAGATAGACGCTGAACATCCCCGGCGGGGTCGACGGGGCGGTGGAGCAGCCGGTCAGGGTCGCCGGCAGCAGCGCCACCGCACACAGCACGGCCGTGAGCGTGCGTCGGCGCAATGTCGTCCTCCCCGGCACGCCAACCTCCTCAGAGCAGGAGGCAACGATGGCACAAACGGGCGCGGTCCGCCTGACTTCGGTGTGAGGCCATTGCCGTGCGGGCCGTGAGTCAGGTGTCCTTCCTCGTCCCGTTCGGGCGGAAACTGCGGCTGGGGAGATGTGATCAGCGCCCACCTCGGAGCGACAACGAGCCACGATCCGCAATGCCCGGGCGCCGTTGTCGCTCCGAGGCGGGCAACAGCACTATCGACTCCGGCAACGGGAGCAGCCAGGCTCGCTTCTAGGATTGCGGTCCAGGCACATTCGCAGGTGTCTACCCAAAGCCAGGAGTGCCGATGAACTTTGAGAACCAGACCGCGCTGATCACCGGCTCCAGCGGCGGGATCGGTGAGGACTTCGCCGTCGAGTTCGCCAAACGCAAGGTCAATCTGGTCCTTGTCGCACGGCGCGAGGACAAACTGGCCCAGTTGCGCACCAGGCTGTTGGAACTGAGTCCGGGGCTGACCATCGACGTCATTCCCGCTGACCTGTCAGTGCCGGGCTCGGCGACGGAACTGGCCGCCAAAGTCAAGGAGCTCGGGCGCAGCATCGACATCCTGGTCAACAATGCCGGCGTCGGCCTGCACGGCGACTTCGTGAAGCAGGGTGTGCCCGAGAACTCGGCGCAGATCCAGTTGAACTGCGTGACACTGGTCGAGCTCACCGGGCTGTTGATGCCGGCGATGACGGCGGCCCGGCGCGGGCTAGTCATCAACGTCGCCTCGACCGCGGCTTTTCAGCCCACCCCCGGGATGGCCGTCTACGGGGCCACCAAGGCCTTTGTGCTGTCCTTCACCGAGGCTCTCTGGCAGGAGACGAAGTCGACGGGCGTGCGGGTGTTCGCGCTGTGCCCGGGCGCCACCGAGACCGAGTTCTTCGCCCGCACCGGCGAGGAGTTCCTGACCAGCGGCCGGCAGACTTCTCAGCAAGTCGTCGACACCGCGATGGCCGCCATCGACAAGTCGGGGCCGACGGTCATTTCTGGGCTGCGGAACACGTTGCTGGCCAACGGATATCGGTTCACGCCGAGAAGGCTGCTACTTGCGGCGTCGGAGCACATCATGAAGGCGAATTAGAGGAGAACAGATGTCTGGCCAAGACGGGACCACCGAGGAACCCTAGGCGATGTCACGCAGGCAGGTGCTGCATCTGGGCGGCGCCATTGCGGTGACCATGGTCGCGTCGGGTTCACTGCCCGCGCACGCCGACGAAGGCGCGGTCGGTGCGATTGTCGATGATGAATCGTTGGAAAGGGCCTTGCCCGCTGTATCGAACTGGGGCCGTTGGGGTGCCGCCGACCAGATCGGCACGCTGAACTTCCTCACGGCCGACAAGGGACCGCGGCAGCGGCCCTGATCCGATCGGGACGTGTCGTGTCGCTGGCCCGCGAATTCGGTGTCGGCACGCCAGAATTGCGCAACTTCAGCACACGATGCGCACCTACGACGATCCACTGCCCGGGGAGTCGGGCTGTTACGACGCAGTTGCCCTGAACTGCCATGGCTTCGGCGTCACCCATGTGGATGCGCTCTGCCATATGTTCACGCCAAGTGGCGGCCAGGGCAGGTACAACGGGTACCCGATCAGCAATGTCACCGACACCGGGGCCTCAACGCTGGGCATCGAGCACGTCGGCGCGACGGGAATCGTGGGACGGGGGGTTCTGCTCGACGTCGCCGAAGTCCGCGGAGGCCCCCTGCCACTGGGGACCGCAATCACGCCCGCCGATCTCGAAGCCGCCGAACAGGCGCACAACGTGACCGTCGGCGGCCATTCCCTTCTTGGGCCTGACCCTGCTCGACCAGGCAGAACTCGACGGACTTGCGCAGGCCTGCGCCCAAGAGAATCGCTGTTCGTTCTTCGTCAGTGCCGCACCGTGGCGCTTCCGTGGCGCAACGGGCTCTGCCATCAACCCACTGGCGATTTTCTGACCGACCTCGCGGCCGCTCAGTCCAGCCGTCCCGCCTCGGTCACCCGCAGCACCGCGGCGCCCTCCTCGTCGGAGGGCTCCAGATCCACCTCCACCTCGATGCCCCACTCGTGGTCACCGGCCGGGTCGACCTGGCGCACCAGTTCGCCGAGCCACTCGACGACGTCGGTGAGTTCCTCGGTCCGCGCGGCGGCGGGCACCCCTGATCGCAGCGCCTTGAACGCGTCGGAGAGGTAGCGCAGCACCGCGCCTTCGGAGCGGACCAGGCCGTCGGCGTGGTGCACCCCGATGCCGTGGCGCACCAGCCGCGACAGCGTCGAGCCGAATGCGGTGGAGAAGCGGAACCCGCCGATCATTTCGGCGATCGCCGCCTTCTCCTCCTTGGTGCACACGTTGACGCTTGGTGCACACGTTGACGCTCATCAGCGCCTGCGCGCGTTCCAGCGCCGACTGCTGGGTGAAGTGGGATGCTGTGCGCGCTTTGTCTGGAAGGATGACCGGCATGCCGAAGAAGATCCACCCCGCCCGGCATGAGTAGGCCGTGCGACTTCTGACCACTCCGTTCACATCGACTCGTCGTAGATCGGCGACGGTGCGCGGCCGTCACCGGGACCGCCGCGGCCGGCACTGGAACCGCCGACACGGATTCATTCGGCGCACTGCGCTGGTGGCCGCGACGCTGCTCTTGATTACTCTCATCGCGGGACCGCGCGCGACTGTTGACCCGCTGCCCGCCGATCTGCAACTGGGTTCGGTGCGCCCGTATTCAGCCCCTGAGGTGATCAACCCGCTTCGGGGGCAGTACCAAGACATTGGCTTCGAGCTGTATCCACGCGCGAACTCCGACAGACCGCAGTGGCCGGGGACCTACGATGCCGGCGACCGCTTCCTCTGGTCCAAACTTCAACCGAACAGCGCCGACGAGTACGACTTCTCCGTCATCGACAAGGCGATCGAGGCCGCCCACGCAGAGGATGAACGGTTCCATTTCCGGATCATGGCCCTGTGCAGTCAGGGCTGCCACAAGGGCAAGCTCCACAGCGCAGTCCCGGATTGGCTGCGTTCCCGCAAAGACGCCACCAGCGATTTTGCCAAAGATGGCATAACGTATGTGGTACCCAACTGGAACAGCGACGCCTACCTGACGGCTTCTGAGAAACTGATCGCCGCGCTCGGCGCCCGCTACAACAAGGACGAGCGTGTTGAATGGTTCGAGTTCTCCGGGTACGGCGACTGGTCGGAAAACCACATCGGATTCGTGGCGAAAGAGCTTGGTGCTCCAGGTCCACCGCAAGATGAAAGCGTCGCGCAACTCGGCTATTACGACCCGTATCACGATCAGGCGATCACGAAATCCTCCATCAAACGCCTGGTCGACGCGACCCTGTCGGCTTTCCCGGACACCCGGATCGTCGTCGCGGCCGGCAACCCCGAAATCACCCGCCAGCTCCTGGCCGCCTCGCCGGCAGAACCGGTCGGCATACGCGGAGATTGCCTCGGCGTGATTGCGCCAACACAGTATTGGGCCACTGACCCTGAATCCTGGTACATGCACAATGACAAGAGACTCGTCTCAGAGCTATTGGCACGGTGGAAAAGCGCGCCGGTCGTCACCGAATGGTGCAACAACCAGCCCGACGGGATGACCCAATACCTCAAGAGAGCGCTGAAAGACGTTGTCAACTATCATGTTTCGTTGGTCGCGAGCAACGTTATCGCTCCGCGGGAGAACTTGTACGCGTTGTGGGAGCGTGCGAACAAGTACGCCGGATACCGCTACGCGGTGACGTCCTCGATCCTGCCGGACAACGTCGCGGTGGGCTCGGATCTGCCGATCACCATCCGTTGGACCAACTTCGGTACTGCGCCCGCCTATGACGACTGGGACATCTGGTACGTGATTCTCGACCACGCAGGCACAGAGGTGATGGAAGTGAAGTCGGGCCTGTTGCTGGGCACGATCGCCGCAGAGCAGGACTATTCCGATGTGAAGCACGATCCAGCCCCAGCGACGAGCGACGACACCTTCTTACTGCCGACCAGCGGACTGCCCGCCGGGGACTACACCGTGGTGGCGAAAGTCGTTTGGAGCCAACACAAGCCGGATGCAACCAACGTTGTCAACTATCCAACGATGGAACTCGCCCAGGACGGACGCGACAGCCGTGGCGGCTACCCGGTCGCGCGATTTCGAGTGAATTGAGTTGCGGGCTGGCGGTCGAGCGGTGAACCCCTATGACTTCGACAGGCTCCGTTGGCGCAGGCTGTCGTAGATCGGCGGCGATCCGACCAGGTAGGCGGCGAGCACCGCCGACGCGGTCGCCGCCAGCATCGGAACGAGCACCGCGGTCGAGGCCGTCATCTCGATGACCAGGACCATGCCGGTCACCGGCGCCCGCACGGTCGCCCCGAATAACGACGCCATTCCCACGATCGCCATCGGAATCGCAAGCACCGCTGCGGTTCCCGGCCGCACCAGGTCCACGGCTCCGACGAACAGCACGCCCCACAGCGCGCCGATGGCCAGCATCGGTGCGAACAGTCCACCCGCCACCGGCGCGGAGTAGGACAGCGGGCCCGCGACGAACCTCAGCACCAGGTAACCCAGGATCACCGCCAGCGAGAACTTCTCTCCGCCCAACAGCATCTGGTTCAGTTGTTCACCTCCGCCCACCGCCAGCGGATGAATGATCATCACCACCCCGATGACAGCACCGATCAGGGTGGCCTTGGCGACACTCGGGACCCGGCGCACCGCGGTCACGCGGTCGAGGAACCACAGCACCAGCCGGCTGTAGGTGGCACCCAGACAGCCGGTCAGCAGGCCGAACACGACGAACAGTGGCAGCCAGACGATCTCGGGTTCGGCGATGTGTCCGAGCGTGAACTCCGGATGGTCACCGAGAATCAGATGGGCGCACCCGACCGCGGTTGCCGCCGCCAGCAGGGTGGCCAGCACGGTCTTGACCCGAAACGATCGGGTCACCTCTTCAAGGGTGAACAACGTGCCGCCGATCGGCGCGTTGAAGGCGACCGCCAGCCCCGCACCGCCCAGCGCGGTCTGCATCATCCGGATCCCGGAGTCGTCCAGCCCCACCCGGCGGCCGGCCTGGGCGCCGATCGCCGCGCCCATGTGCACCGTCGGGCCCTCCCGGCCGAGCACCAGTCCGAAACCGATGGCCAGCACACCGCCGATCAACTTCGCCGGAAGCAGGCGGATCCTCGGCGGCGGCGCCTGCCCGCGATACACCGCTTCGACATGCTGGATTCCGCTGCCCTCGGCGAGCGGTTCCCACCGCACGACCAGCGCAGCCAGGGTGGCGCCGACGGCGGCGGCGGCCACCGGGATCAGCCAGCCCGGCCCGGGAAGCCCGTAGGCCCAGTCGACGAACTCCAGGCGCAGCCGATCCGCCTTTTCCAGCAGCCACCGGAACGCGCCGCCGACGAAGCCGATGACGACGCCGGCCACCGCCGCCGTCACGCAGATCAGCACCGCGCCGCGCATCGAGTCCTCGGGCTCGTCGGCGACGACGGGGTCCGAGTGTTCGGGAGCGGTCATACCGGCATCAGTCCAACCGCCCCGCCTCGGTCACCCGCAGCACAGCCGCGCCCTCCTCGTCGGAGGCCTCCAGATCCACCTCCACCTCGATGCCCCAGTCGTGGTCACCGGCCGGGTCATCCAGGATCTGCCGTACCCGCCACACCCCGGGCTGGCGGTCGATGATGAGCAGTGCCGGCCCCCGGGCGTCGGCGCCGATGCCGACGTCGTCGTGCTCGGCGAAGTAGTCCTCAATGACCTCCTCCCACCGCTGGGCCGTCCACCCGGACCCGGAGTCCAACTTGCCCAACGCATCCCAGCGTCGCCGCGCGATCAGCTCCACCCGACGGAACAGGGCGTTGCGGACCATCGCGGTGAACGCCCGCTCGTTGCCGGTCAGCGGCCGTGGCCGGGCCGGCACCGCCACCGGCGCGTCCAGGGATTGATCGGGGCTGGTGAGCTGCTCCCACTCGTCGAGCAGGCTGGAGTCGACCTGGCGCACCAGTTCGCCGAGCCACTCGACGACGTCGGTGAGTTCCTCGGTCCGCGCGGCGGCGGGCACCCCTGATCGCAGCGCCTTGAACGCGTCGGAGAGGTAGCGCAGCACCGCGCCTTCGGAGCGGACCAGGCCGTAGAGGCTGACGTACTCCCGGAAGGTCATCGCCCGTTCCCACATCTCGCGCACCACCGACTTGGGCGACAACCGCCCGTCGGCGGCCCACGGGTTGCTCTGCAGGTACACCTCGAAGGTGTGCCGCAACAACTCGTCGAGCGGCTTGGGATAGCTGACGTCGTCGAGCAGCGCGATCCGCTCGTCGTACTCGATGCCCTCGGCCTTCATCTGCGCCACCGCCTCCCCGCGGGCCTGCTTCAGCTGTGCGGCCAGGATCTGACGGGGATCCTCCAACGTCGCCTCGATCACCGAAACAACATCCAGGGCAAAGGTTTCCGACGCCGGATCCAGGGCTTCGATGGCGGCCAGGGCGAACGTCGACAGCGGCTGGTTGAGGGCGAAGTCGTCCGGTAGGTTCACCGTCAGCCGGTACCGGCGCCCGTCGGGCTCGGGTTCGTCGAGGCGCTCGAGGACCCCGGCCTGCAGCAGCGAGCGCGCGATGCCGACCGCCTCAAGGATGTGCTTCAGCTGGCGCTTGCGCGGCTCGTGATTGTCGGTGAGCAGCCGGCGCATCGCGACGAACGGGTCGCCGGGGCGGTCGACGACGTCGAGGATCATCGCCGTCGAGACCCGCATGTTGGACGTCAACGGCTCCGGGGCCGCCTCGACGAGCCGCGTCATGGTCTTCTCGCTCCACGGCACCATGCCCTCGGGGACTTTGCGGCGCACGAGCTTTCGGCGCTTTTTGGGATCGTCGGCGGCCTTGGCGAACTGCTTGAGGTTCTCCACCTCGAAGTCGGGGGCCTGCACGATCACGGTGCCGGCGGTGTCGTAGCCGGCGCGCCCGGCGCGACCGGCGATCTGGTGGAACTCGCGCGCGGTCAGCAGCCGGCTGCGGGTGCCGTCGTACTTCGACAACGCCGAGAAGACGACGGTGCGGATCGGCACGTTGATGCCGACCCCGAGGGTGTCGGTGCCGCAGATGACTTTCAGCAGCCCGGCCTGGGCGAGTTGCTCGACCAGACGCCGGTACTTGGGCAGCATCCCGGCGTGGTGCACCCCGATGCCGTGCCGCACCAGCCGGGACAGCGTCGAGCCGAACGCGGTGGAGAACCGGAACCCGCCGATCAGTTCGGCGATCGCCGCCTTCTCTTCCTTGCTGCACACGTTGACGCTCATCAGCGCCTGCGCCCGCTCCAGCGCCGACTGCTGGGTGAAGTGCACGACGTAGACCGGGGACTGCCGGGTCTCGAGCAGTTCGGCGATCGTCTCGTGCATCGGCGTCGTCGCGTACGAGAAGTACAGCGGCACAGGGCGTTCGGCGTTCGCGACGAGTGCGCATGCCCGGCCGGTGCGCCGGGTGAGATCCTCGCGCAGGAACGTCACGTCGCCGAGGGTGGCCGACATCAGCAGGAACTGGGCCTTGGGTAACTCCAGCAGCGGCACCTGCCAGGCCCAGCCGCGGTCGGGGTCGCCGTAGAAGTGGAACTCGTCCATGACGACCAGGCTGATGTCGGCGGCTGTGCTTTCTGGGCCGCCTTCGCGCAATGCGATGTTGGCCAGCACCTCGGCGGTGCAGGTGATGATCGGCGCGTCGGCGTTGACCGCAGCGTCCCCGGTGAGCATGCCGACGTTGGCCGCCCCGAAGATCGCGCAGAGCGAGAAGAACTTCTCGCTGACCAACGCCTTGATCGGCGCGGTGTAGTAGCTGCGCCGCCCGGCCGCCAGCGCGGCGTACTGCGCGCCGGTGGCCACCAGCGACTTCCCGGAACCGGTTGGGGTGGCCAGGATGACGTTGGCGCCGCCGAGAAGTTCTATCAGCGCCTCCTCCTGCGCCGGATACAGGGGAGTTCCGCACGACTGCGCCCGGGCGGCGAAGGAGTCGAACAACGCGTCGGCGTCGGCGCCCTTGGCGCGCAGCGCGGATAGGTCAGTGGGATCGGTGAGCAAGGCGGGGGAGTTCGTCACCATCCCAACCAGTGGCCGCGCAAGGCTAGCACCACCCCGGCCACCCCGGCGGCTACCAACACCCCGAGGTAGACCAGGACCAGTCGGGTGTCACGCAGCAGGCAGGCGGACCGGGTCAGCCCGGCGCGGCGGGCCCGCCAGTAGCCGGCGAACCCCAGGCTGGCGAAGAAAATCAACGCAACCGGGCCCAGCAGCCAGCCAAGCAGGGCGACCGTTGCGAAGACGCACAACCGCAGCGGGTCGAAGGCCGTCGGCTCCGCGGAGTCGGCCCGCATGGGGGACGCCAGCCGAGGATCGGGCTGGGCGCTCATGACCGACCTCCGGTGGCGCTCGGCAGCCGGCCCGCACCCAGCGCGGGCCAAGCCTGCACGGCGCAGAACGGCGCGCACTGGTGGTTGCCGGAATCCCCGACCGTGCCGACGTGCACGCAACACTGGATCAGCCGCTCCTCGATCATGGTGTTGACGTCCATGAAGGGTTTGACGGTCACCCGCAACACCCGCTCGGCCAACAGCTGGCGCAGCCGCTGATTCCGGCCGGGGAGCCGGGATGCCGCCAGGGTGCTCAGTGTGCCGATGCCCAGGTCGCAACTTGTGCAGATGGTGCGCCAGATCTCGCCGATCCGCGGGTGCGACAGTGAGGACTGTTCGGAGAGCAGACCCAGCAGCGACTCTTTGACCGCAGCCTGCAGGGTATCGGGGATCGCGTCGTCGGCAATCCGGTTGGCCAGCAGGCCCGGGTCCAGGTCGAGCCAGGCTTTGAGCCGGTCGTGGCCGACCAGCGCGGTCAGTGAGCGCCACGCACCGCTGTCGTCGCGCAACAGGTAGCCCACCGAGCAGCAGTGCGGGTGCGAGCAGGGCAGGGCGGTGAGGTCGCGCCACTCCACCAGGCCTCCGGTCTGTTGCCCCAGCCGGGCCAGCACGCCGGTGTGGGTGAGCCGGTCCATCGGGTCGACCCCCGTGCCGCGGCCGCTGGAGAAAACCGGCTGAATGGTCACCCCGCCGACGAAGGGGGTGTCTAGAGCGCGTTTGACCACCGCGCCGATCTGATCGTCGTTGACGCCGCGCGTCGCCGTCATCGTCAGGGTGGTGAACACTTCCGCGGCCGAAAGCCGCTCCAGTGCAGCTTCTTTGAAGCGACGAAGATCGGCGCCGCGATGGAATCGCGAAGCCTCTGCCGACTCGCCGTCGTACTGCAGGTAGACCTCCACGCGCTCCCGATGTCGGCGCAGCAGCGCCACCAGGGCATCGTCCTGGGCTACCCGAAGGCCGTTGGTGTTGAGCAGGATTCGTACGATCGGCCGCGCCACCAGCGCAGCGAGCAGTTCCTCGAGCCGCGGATACAGGCTGGGCTCTCCACCGGAGAGCATGACAACGTCCAGCCTCCCCTGCTCGCGCGCAAGCCTGGTGTCGACGTTGGCCAGCACCTGCTCCAGCGGAGCCACTGAGGACAGTGCGGGCTCGGACTCGGCAAAACATGTGGGGCACTTGAGGTTGCAATGATCGAGCAGATCCTCCAGCAGGATGCAGGTGTGCTGAGTCTGCATTTCCGGCAGGCCGTCGGCGTACGCGGCCGGCACTGGGGCGAAGTTGCCGCGCCCGTCGGGCTCGTGGACCTTCGTCGGGGCGGTCCACTGTTCCAGGTAGCGCAGGATCTCCGGGAACTCGTCGTAGAGCGTGCGCACCAGGCCGTGCCGGGCGCAGCCTCGCTCCAGCCATATCCGGCCGTCCCGCTCGACCAGCCATCCGCTCAGCCGTGCTACCTCCGCCAGCGGCCGGTTCGGATCCTCCTCGTGGCAGACCGGGCAGAACGCGTTGACGTAGCGGTGAATGCGGTCGCCGCGCAACGGCATTCCGCCGCCGCGCGCGGTCATGCGCTCACCGGCCGGGGTCTCAGTCCCAGTGCCGCGTACCCGCCCTTATGCCACTGCCAGGCGATACGGGCCAACACGATGGGCACCGTCGCCAGCAGAAACAATTGTGGCCGAGTTAGTCCGTGCCACACCACCTCGTTGCCGCGCACGAACTCCACTGCGAACCGGAACACTCCGTAGCCGGCCACATACCACACGAAGGTCTCGCCGGGCGGCAGCGACTGGTGGCGCGCCCATCCCCACAGCAGCGCGAAAGCGATTGCGTGGAAGGCGATCTCGTAGCCAAACGACGGGTGCAGCCCGACCCCCGCGGGCACCCCGAACTCCGCCGCGCGTTGCGGGCTCAGGTGCACGCCCCAGCCGCCTGCGGTCGGGGTGCCGGGCAGCTCGGTCAACAGGCAGCCCACCCGGCCGACCGCCATGCCCGCCGCCACTGCGGGTGCGAACAGGTCTCCGGTGCGCATGCGGTAACCCACCAGGTGTTTTGCCACATGCACGCCGAGCCAGGCCCCGACGAGGCCGCCGAGAATCGACCGGTTTCCGTACAGCCACTGACTCGCCAGTGAGGCGTTCTCGGCGGGGTCGAGGTGCTGGGCCCAGGTTCCCAGGCGCATGAACAACGCGCCGCCGACCAGAGCGCCGGTCACGACGTAGAGGACTCGTTCATCGGTGGCGCCGCATCGCCGGGCCTCGACGGCGAACACCGCCGCGGCGACGGCAACCCCCGCAGCGACGAACACCCCGTGGGTCGCGGCCGGACCTAATGCCGTTGCCACGGCGTCACATTCCGATTCCGATGAGCGCGCATAACCCGGACCAAACGACGGCGCCGATGGAGACCCCCAGCAGCAGGCCCGCACCGAACTGGCGGGTCCTCGGGTGGATGATCGCGGCGATGGCTAGACCCGCCACCAGCAGGCTCCCACCGATGAAGAGAGCCGCATCGGACAGGCCGGAGGGTCCGGCCGCAGCGCTGCTCAAGGCCAGCATGGCCAGCAGAATTCCGCCCCACAGCACGGTGCCGAGGATGATGCCGAGGATCACCAGGCCGATGTTGATCGGCTTCGGTTGCGGCTGACCAGGTGGCCAGGGCGGGCCGGGTGGCGGCCACGGCGGCGGGGGCCCTGGCGGCCACGGCGGTGGTGGCCAGGGCGGCGGCGGCGGGCCGGGCGGAACGCTCATCTACCTGCCCGTTGCCCGAGACCGCCCGCTTGGCTCTGCCTCGTCTGAGTCGTCCGCCGCTTCACCGGGTCAAGCTTAGACGCGTCCGACCACCTCGGCGATGGATCCTGCGACTCCCGGCCCGACGGTGGCCGCTTCTCACCACCCGGTCATGCCGCGCCCGCTCGGCCTCGGCGTGGAACTTGAGGTCGCCGACCTGGGACAGGTCCGTGGCGAACTCGACCGGACCCACTTCTTGCGGGACGCCGTTCACCCAGAGGGTTCGCTCTGAATTGGTCGGCGAATCATGAACGCCGTCAACAAGATTCCACGTGATCGCCGCGCCGGTGTCGGAGGCTCCGCAGCCGGCGCTCCACGACCAGCGGGTGACGCGCGCGTGATGGCCGGCGGATTCGTCGACGAGACCGTGTGAGTCGATGTCGATGCCGTCGATGGAGTGTTCATGTCTTCAGATTGCCCGGTGGCCTACGAGGTGAGCACGACCAGGTACTGCCCGCCACCGGCTTGGATCCGCGATTCGACGTTAAGGCTCGGTGCCAATCGACTCAAGCGATCCACCAACCAATCGGCCGCCGCGACGGCATCGGCTTCGGTCGGGCATCGACCCATGGCTTCGCTCCCGCGCTTTCGGGCCAACCGCTCGGCGCTGGTGATGATGGAAGCAGGGTCGGCAACAAACAGGTCCTTTGGCCACTCGACTACTGGTGCAACGGCGCCCTTTTTGGTGTTGCATCCTCGGTGCGCGAGCCTCTCGCTACCAAAGATCGAGTCCGCACCTTTGGCTTTGGCTTTGGCCTTGGTGGTCATGCTGTCGATGCTCGGACCGCGGTCGTCGTTGACCGACATGTCCGGGTCGACCGCCTCGTCGCAGAGCCAGCACCGCCAGCCGTCGGCCTCCCCAACATCGTCGAGCCGAGTCATGTTGCCTCTTCCATTGCCTCGTCGGGGAGTATCACGCTAGTGCCCACCTTTGAGCGACAACGTGACTCTCGAAGGTTCCCACGCCGTCGGCTTCCGGTCGTTGTCGCTACGAGGTGGGCAAAAGTGGTGGTGTTACCCCCGCCTCTGAGGAGGTTCGCGGCACCCTGACGCGAGGGGTTAGGGACGGGTCGCATCCCACGCCCTACACCGCCGTCAACGAGTATTAGTCGCCATGAGCGCGATCGCCGAGTTCGACTTCATCATCGTGGGCGCCGGCAGTGCGGGCTGCCTGCTGGCCAACCGGCTCAGCGCTAACCCTGACCACCGGGTGCTGCTGATCGAAGCCGGCGGCGACGACGACTGGTTCTGGATCAAGGTGCCGGTCGGCTACCTATACACCATCGCCAACCCGAGAACCGACTGGTGCTTCACCACCGAGGCCGACCCCGGGCTGGCCGGGCGCAGCATCCACTACGCGCGGGGTCGTGTGATCGGCGGCAGCTCGTCGATCAACGCCATGATCCACATGCGCGGTCAGGCCTCCGACTACGACCTGTGGGCCCAGGCCACCGGCGACGAGCGCTGGCTCTGGGGTGGCCCGGACGGTACGGGGGATCCGGGAGAGACGTTGTCCATCTACCAGGAATTGGAGGACTACTTCGGCGGAGCCGACGACTGGCACGGCGCCGGGGGAGAGATCCGCGTCGAGCGGCCGCGGGTGCGCTGGAAGATCCTCGACGCCTGGCAGGCCGCCGCCGCCGAGGTGGGCATCGCCCCCATCGAGGAGTTCAACCGGGGCGACAACGCCGGCAGTGCCTACTTCCACGTCAACCAACGCCGCGGCCGTCGCTGGTCGATGGCCGATGCGTTCCTGCATCCGGTGGCACACCGGCCCAATCTCACCGTCTACACCAACACCCAGGCGTTGCGGCTTCTGATGGACGTCGACGTCGCCGAGCACCAGCGCCGCGGCGCCTGGACCGCCGCGTGCCACCGCGCCACCGGACTGCGGCTGCTCAAGAACGGCAACGTGGTCGACGTCGCCGCCCGCCGCGAGGTGATCCTGAGCGCCGGAGCCATCGGCTCGCCGCATCTGATGCAGGTTTCCGGCATCGGCCCGGCGGGTCTGCTGCGCGACCATGACGTGCCGGTGGAAGTCGACCTGCCCGGGGTGGGTGAGAACCTGCAGGACCACCTGCAGCTTCGGACGGTCTACCGTGTTCACGGCGCCCCGACGGTGAACACGTTGTACCACAACTGGTTTAGCCGGGCCGGTATGGGATTGCAGTACCTGCTGCTGCGATCAGGCCCGATGACGATGCCGCCGTCCACGCTGGGGGCGTTCGCCAAGAGCGACCCGGCGCTGGCCAGTGCCGATCTGGAGTGGCATGTGCAGCCGTTGTCGTTGCCGAAGTTCGGCGAACCGCTGCACAATTTCGGGGCGATCACCCCCTCGGTGTGCAACCTGCGGCCCAGCTCGCGGGGCCACGTGAGGATAGCGAGCGCGGAACCCCTTGCCGTGCCGAAGATTTCGTGCAATTACCTGTCGACGGAGGCCGACCGTCGCGCCGCTGTGCGAGGACTGCGGATGACGCGGCAGATCATGGCCGCGCCGGCGCTGGCCCGCTACCGCCCGCAGGAGCTGCTGCCCGGCCCGCAGCTGACCACCGACGACGACCTGCAGCACGCAGCCGGTGAACTGGGGACGACGATCTTCCACCCGGTGGGCACCTGCGCGATGGGAGCCTTTGACGCCCAAGGCAATCCACGGGAAACTGCTACCGTGCTCGACACCGACTGCCGCGTGCACCGCGTCGCCGGCCTACGTGTGGTCGATGCGTCGGCGATGCCCACCATCACCTCCGGCAACACCAACGCTCCGGTGATGCTCATCGCGGAGCGAGCGGCGCGGGCGATCCTGCGATGAACCGCGAGAACACGCTGGGGCGCATCGCTCTCGCCGTCGCCGTCATCGCCTCCGTCCTGGCCTGCATCCAGGTATCGATGAACATCGGTTTGGTGCTGCTTCCGGTCGCTTTCGTTCTCGGCGTTGTCGGAGCGCTTCAGTCGGGCAAACCCAGGAAGGCGGCCGTCGCCGCCATCGTGGTCTCCGTCTTCGGAGCAATCGCCAGCACGCTGGTCATCCTCTTCGGTGTCTCGGGATTTTTGTTCAGCCTCTTCGCGAACCTGTTCGGCGACATCTTCATGAACTCGGGGCGGCCAGGATAGCGACGGCAATGAGGGCGGCCGCTGGGCATCTCCAGCGCCAGCGAGGGGATGGCGGGTCAGCCCTGGCTCTGCGCCAGCCCGATGCAGGTGCCGAGGTGCTGCGGGGTGCACGGGATGCCGTCCACCGAGGGCAACTCGTTGGGCCCACCGGCGAACACAGCCCCTACGTGGGCCGGCGCGGGCTGGACGACCTGCCCGCCCCCGGACACGCCGCTGACGCACACACCGGAGAAATCGCTGGCCACCGTCCCTAACGGGCAGGCGGCCGCGGGCGCGGCGGTGGCGCATGCCGCGGCGCCGGCCAACAGCACGCATGCCCCTGCGCTCACGAAGAGTTTCACCCGATCAGCCTAAGTGGGCATTCCCTCGTGCCGCCCGCCGCATCCCCCGATGCCATAGTGTTCGACGTGAACGCCGCCGCGCTGCGGACGGCGCAGACGGGAGGACTCCGGACGTGAGACTGTCACCAATCCGCATGATCGGCGCCGCGATGGTGGCGGTGGGTCTACCCCTGTCGTTGACCGCGTGCGGGGGTGGGGACGGCTCGACGGCCGGCGGCAAGATCGTCATCGGAACCAAATTCGACCAGCCGGGACTGGGTGTGAAGAACCCCGACGGCTCGATGAGCGGCTTCGACGTCGACGTCGCCCGCTACGTCGCCAAGGAACTCGGCTATCCCGAGGACAAGATCGAGTGGAAGGAATCACCCTCGGCCCAACGGGAAACCCTGATCGGCAACGACCAGGTGAAGTTCGTCGTGGCGACGTATTCGATCACCGACGCGCGCAAGCAGAAGGTCGACTTCGCCGGGCCCTACCTGCTCACCGGGCAGAGCCTGCTGGTCAAGTCCGGCAACACCGATATCACTGGTGCGGATTCGTTGCAGGACAACAAGAAACTGTGCTCAGTCTCGGGATCCACGCCGGCGCAGCGCATCAAGGACAAGTACCCGGGTGTGCAGCTTCAGCAGTACGACACCTACTCGGCCTGCGTGGAAGCGCTCCGCAACGGGGCCATCGACGCCGTCACCACCGACGAGGTCATTCTCGCCGGGTACGCCGCGAAGTCGCCCGGTGAGTTCAAGATCGTCGGCAAGCCGTTCTCCGAGGAGCGCTACGGGATCGGGCTGAAGAAGGACGACTCCGAACTTCGCGCCAAGATCAACGGCGCGCTGGAGAAGATGGAAGCCGACGGGGCCTGGAAGGCGGCCTTCGAGAAGAACCTCGGCCCGGCCGGTTTGACCGCGCCGGCGCCGCCGCCCATCGACGGGTAAACACCGTTCGCAGTGGCTCCCCGCTCCGACGATCACCGGCTGAGCATCGAATGCCCTAGCGCGCTGCGGCCAGCTGATCCTCGGTGTGGAACTGCTCCTCCAGCGTCTCCGGTGTGACGTCCCGGTCGATGACCCGGACGTCGGCGCCGCGGGCACTCTCGATCGCACCAAGCCGGCGGGTGAGCTTGTCGGCGGCGTAAGCCGACAGCTCGTCGCGGTCGATGCCGAACGGGGCTTCGTCGGCGAAGTTGAAGGGGTCGGCCGCCACGCTGGCCACCGCCAGCCCCATCAGTTCTCCCATCCGGTCCTGCACCACCTGCCAGTTGCTGTCGTCGGCGGCGACGTGACGGCGACAGGTGAAGGTTCCCCAGGCCATGTGACGGCGTTCGTCGTCGCCGATGTGTTTGATGATCGCGCGCATGCCGGGCAGGATTCCGCGGCTGTTGCACACCTTGTTCCAGCCGTAGTAACCGGTCAGCGCCAGACACCCTTCCACCACGTGGTTGTAGGTGACCGAGGCCCGGATCTGATTCACCGGACCCGGATCCTGTTGGAGCGCATAGAGACTGTTGGGCAGTTCCCGGGTGAAGATCTGTGAGAGCGGCTCGTTGCGTTCGACGCACTCATGCAGGTCTGTTTTCACCCCGACGGCGTCGAACCACATACGAAACGCCAGCGCATGTTTGGCCTCCTCGTAGACGAACTGGGTCAGGTACATCTCGTCGGCGAAGCGGCCCTCGGCGGCCATCGCCGCGACGAACGGCTGCAGATCCTGGGTCACGGACTCCTCGCCGGCCATGAACTGCGCGGCCAGCACGGTGGTGTACTGACGCTCGCGGTCGGTCATCGCCGCGAAATCCCTTGCATCCTGCCTCATATCGATATCTGCAGGGTTCCAGTGCCTGGCGTTGCCTTTGAGGAACAGCTTCATCGGGAAAGACTCTGCATTGAGACCGCCCGCGCCGAGCGAGGCGTAGCCGGTGCGATGTCCGTGGGTGATGGTGCGGGTCATGATGTGGCTCCCTGTGGCTGGCAACGCCGGATCACCCCAGCGTAGGGCGGTGTCCGGCCGAGGGGAACCCTTTGCGGACTAGCTCCGCGGTGTAGGAGGCTCACAGCGCCACGACGCCGTCGGCCCAGCAGACAGTACGGTCGAACTATGTCCGCGCGTAGACCACCGCAGCCGCAATCGACATTGACCCGGCGACACGTGCTGCTCGGCACCGCTCTGCTCGGTGCGACCGCCGGGTGCAGCTCATTGGGGAGCCTCGCTGGAGCCAGCCCTCCGCCGAACACCTCGACGGACAGCTTTGCGGTGACCCATACCGATGCGGAATGGCGACAACTACTGACACCGGCCCAATACAACGTGCTGCGTGCTGCGGGCACCGAGACACCCTTCAGCAGCCCACTCAACGACGAGCACCGCCCCGGTGTTTTCGGATGTGCGGGTTGTGCGCTGGACCTTTTCTCGTCGACAACCAAGTTCGACAGCGGCACGGGCTGGCCCAGTTTCTACCAAGCCCTCGCCGACGCCGTCATCGAGCGCGACGACGGCTCGCTGGGCATGTCGCGCACCGAAGTCCTGTGCCGCCAGTGCGGAAGTCACCTCGGCCATGTCTTCGACGACGGCCCGAAACCGACCGGCCTGCGTTACTGCATGAACGGTGTGGCTCTCACCTTCCGCCCCGTCTAGACACATTCCCTGGTTCGCGCCGAAGACGGCTAGTGTCGGGCGTTTCGGAATCCGCGCTTGCCTCGGATCGAGACACGGCCGCTGCCAGGCGTATGGCGCAGATCGAGCGGATTGGACTGCCGCCCTGCGGGGCGGGTGCTAGCCGCGATTGAGGGTCGCCTCCTCCAGATCGAGTCCGCGCATCACCGTGCGAAGCACCTCGTCGTCGATGCGTCCGGTGTCTCGTTCGGCGATGAACGTCTGGCGTTCGGCGTCGAGCATCTCCAGGCGCAGTCGGCGGAACGCCGCTGCCGCGCCCTCGCCGATCTCGTCGTCGTTGCGGCCCAGCTGTTCCCAGGCCGAGTTACTGCGCCGGGTGTTCCAGGTGCGCAAGAGCTCCGCCGCGCGCTCGTGCACGTCGCTGGCCGGCCCGGGAAGGGCGCGCCCGACAGTGTGGTCAGCGGCACGCCGAACGCCGCGGCCAGCGACACCACGCCTCGCATGCCCGCCCACGCCACGATCAGGACCTGCGCCGGAGTGGGCGCCGGTTCGCGCTCGCGGATCCGGGCCGCGAGAAGTCTCGGCAGATACGCGAACAGATAGATCCACACCACCCGGACCACCACCACCGTGAGCAGGACGGCAGCCGAGGCGAGTAGCAGCGTCATCGGCGATTTGCCGTCCTGCTGGTCGAGCACGGTCGGCAGCTGCAGGCCGATCAGCAGGAACGCAACCGACTCCAGAATCAGCTGGACGGCCTTCCAGACCGCCTCGTCCTGCAGCCGGGTGGCGGGGCTCGCCGTGGTGGAGCGCTGACCGACGATCAGCGCCGCGACAACGACGGCCAACACCCCGGAACCGTGGATCTGCTCGGCGATCAGATAGATGACGAACGGCGCGAGCAGGCCGATCGCGCTCTCGACCGTCGCGTCGTCCAATCGCCAGCGGACGTAGACGATGACGGTGCCCAGCGCCGCGCCGACGGCCACGCCGCCCGCGACGGCGAGCGGGAAGGTCGCCAGCCCGTGCTGCCAGCTCGCCGCCGCGCCGATCGCGGTCCCGAGCGCCAACTTGTACGCGGTCAACGAGGTCGCGTCGTTGAGCAGGCTCTCGCCGCCGATCAACGTCATGAGCCGGCGCGGCAGGTCGAGTCGTCGGCCGATGGCGCTGGCCGACACCGCGTCGGGCGGTGCCACGATCGCACCGAGGGTGAGCGCGGCGGCGAGGGTCAGCTGCGGCACCGTGTGATAGGCGACGAAGCCGACGGCCGCCGTGGTGGCCAGGGGCAGGCCCACGGCGAGCATTCCGATGGCGTGTTTGTTGCGGCGCATGTTGACATAGGAGCTCTCCAACCCGGCCGACCACAGCAGCGGCGGAAGCAGCACGAACAGCACCATCTCTGGATCGTGGGTGACGTCGGGGACTCCGGGCAGCAATCCGATGACGAGGCCGGCCAGCACCAGTGCCAGCGGTGCCGACACGTTGTAGCGACGGGCGAGCGCCGCCAGCAGCACCGCCACCACCAGGGCGAGCAACAGTTCGGGACGCACGCGACGCAACCTCCCTTCCGCCCCGCACTTATTCTTGAGCAGCATGCCCGATCGCACTCGAAGGGTGCCCAGGTGAGACGACTTCGCCGTAGCCCAGCACCGACCCCGGCCCGGCCCCCGGGCTGCGAACATCTGACCGCGAGCCTCGGGACCCAGGGTCCCGAGCCGGCATCGGACGGCTGCGCGGAGTGCAGCGCGGTGGGCGAGTCCAGCTGGGCGCACCTGCGAATGTGTCTGACCTGCGGGCACGTCGGCTGCTGCGACTCCAGCCCGCATCAGCACGCCACCGCGCACTTCCAGCTGACCGGGCATCCGGTGATGCGCTCGATCGAACCCGGCGAGACCTGGCGCTGGTGCTACATCGATAGCGAGCTGCTGAACTAGCGTCGCATCGAAGTGACTCAGGGATTGCCGAATGACTGGGTTAAGCCGAGAATGAGTCATGGTGTCCCGCATCACACAGCTGGAGGACCTCCGACTCCGCAGCGTGATGTTCTGGCTGCCTCCCGGCGGACGGGACAACGGTGTGTGGGCCAGCACCTGGGTGGCGATCGCCGAACTCGACTCCGCCGACGTGGCAACCCTTTTGGCGCGCCTTCACGATGCCGACATCGGCGGATATGCCGCAGCGGCCAGCGGCCGGCGAGGGCTTCCCCACGCGCCGACGAACCTCTACGTCGACCGCGACCAGCTTCCGCGAGCGACCGATGTGGTGATGCAGTTCCTGCGCGCCAAGAGCGACCCGCTGCCGATGGCGACGACCCGAGGGACCGAACGTAAGGATCCCTCGCCGACGTCTCGGAGGTCGGCATCCACCAGTGCTGCTGTAGCGGCGGCCAAAATTCTGTTCTGCGCTCTGGTGATCGCAGGCTTCATGGTGATGGCGTACATCGGGGGCGCGCACTGGTTGGAGATGACGCACCAGAAGGCACATCAACTGCCTCCGTCGCACCTGCCGGGTATCACCAACCCCGCGCCCTGAAGCGCACCGACGCTGTCGGCCCTCTGCCGTTGGGGTGAACCCAAGCTGGATATCGCCGAACCGCATACGCCCAGAGCCGATTTCGCTCTTGCTAACCTCTCTTCATGCCACGGAAACTCAGTGACGAACAAATTGAGGCGTATCTTGATAGCCGCCCAGGCTGGGCGATACTGAGCACCATCGACAAGGATGGATTCCCGCACTCGGTACCCCTTGGATACTTTCGCTTTGGCCGCGACATCATCATGGGTGTGCGAGACGGGACGCGCAAAGTTGCCAACGTCGAGAGCAACCCGAACGTGAGTGTCTTGCTCGAAGACGGCTCAGGCATGGCGGATATCCGGGGAGTGATGTTCCAAGGCCACGCCCGCATCGTTCGCGAATCAAGCGAAGCACTTGAGCTCGGGAGGGAAGGTGCCCGGGGACGGGGCGTGCCCCCTCACTGTCAGGCTGTGATGAGACACTCGGACTTCCCCGAGTTCACTGTTT
>CAZVST010000055.1:0-34249 GCA_964629725.1 uncultured Mycobacterium sp. | reverse complement strand
GTCACCGACACGATCCCAATCGGTCACACCAGACCCCCGCCAAGTCGGAAGAGCCACATATCCCCCCAGATCAGATGGCCGTCGGCATGGATGTACTGCTTGGTCATCCGGAAGGAGTCGATGCAGCCTGCCAAATCGTCCTTGGCGTTCTCAACGTCGGCGTCCAGTTATTTCGGCGCGGTCAACTCCTGAAAGGTCTTCTGCTTCAAGGATTCTGCGTCGAGGCCGAAGAAGCGACACACCGCGTCGTTGACCTCCACGAAGCGACCATCCAGGGTGACCAGGCACATGCCGACACCAGCGTTTTCCATGGACCGGCGGTACCGTTCATCGGCCCTGGCCTGTTGCCGGCGGGCCTCCTCCACCGCCTGCTCGGCAGCCACCTCCTGATCGGCCGGACGGATCGAGGCGACGGCACCGTCGCGACGGCCCTCGGCATCGCAAAAGGGGGATTGACGCGTAAATGGAACCAACGCGGAGCGCCATCTGCAAGTCTGAGCCGCACACGACCTTTGACGATGGCGCCCCCGTTGACCTTCTCCCATCGGGCGGCGTGGGCCTGCGCCTCCTCGGACGGAACTAATTCCGACAATCGTCGGCCCAGAAAGTGTTCAACGGGTGCGCCGAGCATCTCTCCGACATTCGGTGAAACCCAGACGATCTCGTTGCCGCCATCTATGCACTCCCGGGTGTGCACGATCACATCGCCGGAATTCTCGACCAGCAGGCGATAGGTCTGCTCCGAGGCTGCGAGCCGTTCCACGTTCTGGAAATACTCGGTGACATCACGCCAGGTGAAGACGATCAGGTCGACACCGGCCCGGGTGGAGCGGATTTCGTAGCGTCGAAAATCATCGAAACGGTCGCTGAAATACTTCAGATCTTCGATGATCAGCGGCTTGCCGTCCTCCAAGCATTGGACGACTCGGCCCATCAGCCCGGAATTCCGCACATTCGGGAACATGGCAATAGCACTGCGGTCGAGGAGGTCCTCTGCGCGTTCCTGCAGAAAAAAGGGCGGCGCGGTTGACGCTGCGGAACACCAGATCGACCACCCGACCATCGGGGCCGCGAACCGCCTCAACAAGCACCTGAGGATCAAGCATCGCGTCTGCGGCGGCACAGAGCAGGGTCAGCGCCGCGTCACTGGCCGTGGGGACTTGGGAGCAGTCCGAAGCCTCGTCGAAAACCCTGGGGAGCCGAACCGCTTCCGCGCATTGATCCAGAAGCCGTCACCCACAAACCTCCCACGCCCCGCGCCAAATGCCCGGTGACGGCCAATACGCGCCCGCTGGGCGAATGCTGACAGGTGAACTCCTTACGGGTTCTAGGTTATCTGTCAGCGCGGGGCGGCGCGTCGACTTCACCCTGACACCTCGTGCTGAGTCTGCCGGCAACGCTTTTCAGGGTTTCTATCCGAGCGGGGATGAGATCAGTCAACAGCCGCTGGTCGTCGTCACCGGTGCCGGTCTCCCGATCAGGTAGCCCTGGAGTTAATCGACAAAAGTCATTCGCGAGGGTTGATCGGCGCTTTCCTGGGCACTGTGGTCTTTCTACTCGCCGAGGTAAACCAGCCAGTCCGTGGGGAGATAGCAAATCGCACCGGCTAGCTTCCAGAGCGCTCTGGCCGCGATGGACGAGGTCGATCAGGGCGCATAGGCGCCGTCCCGTCAGCCGTCAACGCCAACCGTCGGCGGCCTTGGCCGCCCGCAACAGCTCCTCGCACAACTCACGCAATTCTCCCGCCGCCGCGCCTTCGTCGATCGCCGTCGCCACGTCCTCGGCGGCACAGCGCACCTGGAAGACACGGTCGGATAGTTCGGCGGCCTCGTCGGCGGTCAGCACCACCGCATCGGCGGGCAGCGCCGAGCCCTTGACCAGCGCCCGCTGCTCATAGGCCCGCTGGCGGCAGGATTGCCGGCAGTACTGACGGCGACGGCCTAGTCCGGCGTCGGCGACATCACGGCCGCACCAGCGGCAGGGCTGAGGTCGACTTCGGCGGGTCACGCCCCGAAAGCGTAGTCCCCGCCACGCCGTCGCACCGGTATCATGGGAGGTCGGGTCGGGAACGCAAAGCCTATGGTCGTGCGTTGCTTCGACTAACGACCACAAGGAGAATCGACCATGGCTGATCGTGTCCTCAGAGGCAGCCGGCTCGGCGCCGTGAGCTACGAGACCGACCGCAACCACGACCTCGCGCCCCGGCAGGTCGCGCGGTACCGGACCGACAACGGTGAGGAGTTCGAGGTCCCGTTCGCCGATGACGCCGAGATTCCCGGCAGCTGGCTGTGCCGCAACGGTCTTGAGGGAACCCTCCTCGAGGGCGATATCCCAGAGCCCAAGAAGGTCAAGCCACCGAGGACCCACTGGGACATGCTGCTGGAGCGCCGGTCGGTCGAGGAACTTGAGGAACTGCTCAAAGAACGCTTGGACCTGATCAAGTCCAAGCGCCGCGGCTAGTTTCTAGCCGCGGCGGCACAGGCTCGATTCACCGCTTCGCGGCACAGGCTCGGATTCACCGCTTCGCGGTGGTTCGGCGCGTCATCCGGCCACCGATCCCCCACTGGGCGACCTTGAACATCGCTTCGCGGATGTTCGACCCGCTCATCTTCGATACGCCGAGTTCGCGCTCGGTGAAGGTGATCGGGACCTCCGCGACGGTGAAACCGTTGTTGATGGCCCGCCATGTCAAGTCCACCTGGAAGCAATAGCCCTTGGATTCGACGGTGCGCAGGTCCAGTTTCTCGAGCACCTCGCGCCGATACCCACGGTATCCCGCAGTGATGTCATGGATGTCGACACCCAGGAGCAACCGGGCGTAGGTGTTGGCCGAGCGGGACAGCACCAGCCGCCGGTAGGGCCAATTGCGGACGGTCCCGCCGTCGACGTAGCGCGAGCCGATCGCCACGTCGGCGCCGGAATCGATCGCGTCGAGCAGCCGGTAGAGCTGTTCAGGCGCATGGCTTCCGTCGGCGTCCATCTCGACCAGGACGGTGTAGCCGCGGTCCAGCCCCCACTCGAAGGCGGCGAGGTAGGCCGCTCCCAGGCCGTCTTTAACGGTCCGGTGCATCACCTGGATGCGGTGCGGTTCGGCCGCCGCCAGCTCGTCGGCCAGTGCGCCGGTTCCGTCCGGGCTGCCGTCGTCGACGATCAGAATGTGCACATTCGGAAGGGATGTACGGACCCGGCCCACGATCAGCGGCAGGTTCTCCCGCTCGTTGTAGGTCGGGATGATCACCAGGGTACGACGGCTGGGTTGCTCAGCGGTGTCCCCGGAGCCGACCTGACCGGTCTTGTCCTTGGTGCTCATGCGACTCCTTCATCGGCGATCACGCGATCGTCGCGCGGTCCGCTACGCCGCGGCCGCACAAATAGCCCATTCTGCAGCATCGCTACGCCGATCGCGGCGACCGCGACGGCAACGAGGAGCCACTGCAGCGGCACCGCCCAGTTCGTTGCCGGGGTCTGCGCCGTCCGCAGCCTGACCTGTAGGTCGAGGTAGGCCGGGGTGAAGAACTCGGTGCGGGCGATCTCGGTGCCGTCGGGCGCGATGCCGGCGCTGATGCCGGTGGTCCCCGCGACGATTACGTACCGGCCATGCTCGATCGCCCGGAGCTTGGCGAAGGCCAGTTGTTGCTCGCTCATGGACTGATCGAAGGTGGCGTTGTTGGTGGGCACCGCCAGAATCTGCGCGCCGTTGCGCACCGACTGGCGCAACGCGCGGTCGAAGATGACCTCCCAGCAGGTAGCCACCCCGACCGGCACCCCGGCCGGATGCACGACGCCGCTGCCGGTGCCCGGGACGAAGTAGCCGGCCCGGTCGGCGTAGGACGACAGATGCTTGAAGAACGACCGCCACGGCAGATACTCCCCGAACGGCTGGACGATCTGCTTGTCGTGCCGCTCCCCGGGGCCTTTGACCGGATCCCAGACGATGACGGTGTTGGACGCGGCCGGGTTGTCGGGCGTGGCCTCGGGCCGGTCGACGACGGCACCGACGAGGATCGGCACGCCGATCGCCCGGGCGGCGAGATCGATCTGAGCGGCGGCGTCGGGGTTGGCCAGCGGATCGATATCGGAGGAGTTCTCCGGCCAGATCACGAACGTGGGCTTCGGCGCGGCGCCGGCCTTGACGTCGTCGGCCAGTTGCAGGGTCTGCTGGACGTGGTTGTCCAGCACGGCGCGGCGCTGGCTGTTGAAGTCCAGACCCAATCGCGGCACGTTGCCCTGCACGACGGCGACGGTGACGGGGGTCTCGTCGTCCACCCCCGACGCCGCGCGGCGAACCCCGGGTGCCGCCACTGCCGTCATCCCCAGGACCGCGACCAGCAGTGCGCCGGGCACGAGGAGGTGGGCGTACCTGTGGTGCTCGTCGCCGGTGTGGCGCATCCACCGGACGATCTCGAGGGTCAGCGCGCACAGCGCGGTGCCGAGCATTGCGACGGCGAACGACACCAGCGGTGCACCGCCCCACTGCGCCAGGACCAGGAACGGTCCATTCGATTGACTGTAAGCCGTTACGCCCCAGGGGAATCCGCCGAAGGGCACGCTGGACTTCAGCCATTCCTGCATCGACCACAAGCACGCCAGCCACAGCGGCCAGCCCGGTAACCGGGACACCAGCACAGCGAACACCCCGAACGCCGCCGGGAAGCACGCCTCCATCAGCGCCAGCAGTATCCAGGGCATCGGGCCGACCAGACCGCCGATCCACGGCAGCAGCGGGAGGTAGAACGCCAAGCCGAACAGCAGTCCAAAGCCGAAGCCACCGCCGAGCGTGGTGCCCGGGTGTACCAGCACCCAGGTGAGAAGGGCCACCGCCAGCACCGCCGCCCACCACAGACCGGTTGGCGGGAAGCTGAGGTAGAACAGCAGACCGGCCACGAGAGCGACGCTGACCCGGGCCAGCCGCG
This sequence comes from uncultured Mycobacterium sp., assembly GCA_964629725.1. Taxonomy (GTDB): domain Bacteria; phylum Actinomycetota; class Actinomycetes; order Mycobacteriales; family Mycobacteriaceae; genus Mycobacterium. The sequence goes on along the minus strand of CAZVST010000055.1, from coordinate 29,336 downwards.
GGACGACCGCATCCCTCAACCCCGCTGTGCGCCCGGCGGCGGGCACGCTTGTCGCGACGGTGCGCTCAGCCATGGATCACGACTCCCCGGTGCACCGTCAGACGGCACCGCGGCGAAGGATCGGCCGGGTCGAGCCTGGGCAACACCGGCACCCGGGACCGCGGGTCGGTGGACCAGCGCTGCACGCTGTCAGCGGGGGCGGTGACGTCGAGGTCGCCGGTCTCCCACACTGCGTAGGACGCCGGTGCGCCCGGCGCCAACGTGCCGGTGAGGCCGTCGCGGACACCGCCGGCCCGCCAGCCTCCGCGGGTGGCCGCGGCGAACGCCGCCCGCGGGGAGATCGCGCTACCCGGGGTGTGATGGCGGCTGGCCGCCCCTACCCAGGACCAGGGATCCATGCAGGTCACAGGGGTATCGGAACCGAAGGCCAGGGGCACGCCTGCCGATGCTAACAGTGCCAGCGGGTTAAGCCCGGCGGCGCGCTGGCGGCCGAGGCGGCGGGCGTACATGCCGTCCTCGCCGCCCCACCGGGCGTCGAACCCGGGCTGCATGCTGGCGACGATCCCCCACTGCCCGAGCTTGCCGGCCTGGTCGGCCGAGACCATCTCCAGGTGCTCCAGCCGGTGCCCGCACCGGGCCACCGCCGTCGCGCCGAACCGTTCGACGACGCCCTCGAGGGCGTCGACCACGGCCGTCACGGCGGCATCGCCGATCACGTGGAATCCGGCGCTGATCCCGGCTTCGGTGCAGGCCACCAGGTGCTCGGAAATGGTTGTGCCGTCGAGGTATTCGTTGCCGATGCAGCCGGGGGCGTCGGCGTAGGGCCGGGCCAGCCAGGCCGTTCGCGATCCAAGCGCGCCGTCGACGAACAGGTCCCCGCCCAGGCCGCGCACCCCCGTCGCGTCGATGAGCGCCCGGGCCTGAGCGACGGTGGACACCGCCTCGCCCCAGTAGCCGACGACCTCGACGCCGTGGCCCAGTTCGCGGAGTTCCTGCCAGTCCTCGGCGCCGCCGATGTCGGGTCCGGCGCATTCGTGCACCGCCACGATGCCGGCCGCCGCGGCGGCGTCCAGCGCGGCCCGGCGGGCCTGGTCGCGCTGCTGCCGGGTGAGCAGTGTGCGGGCTTCGGCGCGCACCAGATGGTGGGCATCGGCTGTCAGCGGCATCTGCGGATCGAAGCCGTCGACCACCGCCAGGCCCGGGACCAGCGCCCGCAGAGCGCTGGAGGCGGCTGCCGAATGGACGTCGACCCGCGCCAGGTAGGCGGGCAGGGTGCCGACGATGGCGTCGACGTCGGCGGTGGTCAATGGCCTCGGCCAGGCAGTGTCGTCCCAGCCGTGTCCCCACACGGGCCGGCCGGGGTGGGCGGCGACGTGCGCGGCGATCAACTGCGCGCAGTGTTCGGGACCAGCAGCCGCACCGAGATCCAGCCCGGTGATCCGCAGTCCCGTCGCGGTGAGATGCGCATGGCTGTCCACGAACGCCGGTGCGACGAAGGCGCCGTCGAGATCGTCGATGCCGGCGTCCGGGAACTGGTCCCGGCCGACGTCGTTGCTACCCAGCCAGGCGACAACCCCGTCGCGCACCGCCATCGCGGTGGCGTCCGGATGCGACGGGCTGTAGATCCGCCCGTTGAGGAGCAGCCGTGTCATGTGGGCTCAGAAGCCGGCGCGCCGCACGATCGCCGTGCGGGCCGGGGCGCTCCGGCGGATCGGCTCGCCGATGACCTCACCGTCGATGTACTCGCCGCGCCCGGCCGGGTCGGCGAACGCGCCGAGGTTCGCCACAGAGTCGAGGTTGATCGCGTTGACGCCGCGGACCACTCCGCGGCCGACCAGCGTGGTGGCCAGCGGCCGCATGGCCGCGCGGGTGGGCGGGGCCAGCATCAACGCGCCGGCCGCGGTGGTGACCAGCCCCGGCAGGAAGACCAGGAGCGAGCCGAGCCCGACCAGCAAGCCGTCGGCCACTGCACCCTGCGGGTTGGCCCGCGCCTTGCGGATCGCGGCGACTTGACCCTTTACCTGGGAAGCGGACAGGACCAGCCCGACCAGGAAGGCGACCGCCAGCACCACCATCGTCCAGCCCAGCCCGATCGCCCAGATCAGAAGGGCGACGGCGGCCAGTTCGACGGCGGCATAGAGCGCGACGTAACGCAGGAGCGGTCGGATCACCATGCCTGGAAAACGAGCCGCAAAGGGGGTTCTGTTCCGGGTAACGGTCACGATTGCGTGAACTCTCGTCGGTCGGAGGCGGGTGAGCCGGTGGCGAATGGGTATCTGCAGGTCATTGAAAAGCGTGACACCGCGGTGACCTTCTTCCTCCTGGGATTGGTCTGCGGCATGATCGTGGCCTTCGCCAGTTGCAGCGCTGTGACCCCCGACCAGTACAACCAGCGACAGACCGAGCGAGTGCTGCCCGCCGTTCGCTGATCAGGACCCATCAAGCGGGCGTGATCTCCAGGCCCACGGTGCGCCCGGCACCGCCGCGCAGTTTGGAGAAGATCGTGAAGATCCGGCCGATGATACCGTAGCGCTTGATGACCGCACGGTAGACATCCTCGGTGTGCGAGTCGTCGAGAACCCTGGCTTTGGCCTCGATGGTCTCCCCCTTGACCCGCCCCTTCATATCGCAGACGGCGAGGGTGACCCGCGGGGTGTTGCGGATGCGCTTGACCTTCCACGAGTTCTTCTCGGTGATGACCAGCGCGCGGTCGCCGTCGCGGGCGATCCAGATCGGGGTGGGCTTGGGCCGGCCGTCCTTGGTGAACGTGGTCAGCAGGACGTACTGGGCTTTGGACACATCGTCGAAAGTGGCTGCCATGGCCGCCACCCTAGCGTGCCTCGAGGTCTGCCTCGGCCTCCAGGAGCACCTGCCGCAGCCCGCTCAGGGTGTCCAGTTCGGGGTGCTGCCACATGCCGCGGCCGGCCGCCTCGAGCAACCGTTCGGCCATTCCGTGCAGCGCCCACGGGTTGGACTCGGACAAGAACTTGCGGTTGGCCTGGTCGAACACGTACTGCGCGGTGAGTTCCTCGTACATCCAGTCGGCCATCACGCCGGCGGTGGCGTCGTAGCCGAACAGGTAGTCGACCGTCGCCGCCATCTCGAAGGCGCCCTTGTAGCCGTGGCGGCGCATCGCCGACATCCACCGCGGGTTGACCACCCGGGAGCGGAAGACCCGGGTGGTCTCCTCGCTCAGCGTGCGGGTCCGCACCGCCTCCGGTCGGGTGTTATCGCCGATGTAGGCGGCCGGCGCCTGCCCGGTCAGCGCCCGCACCGTGGCCACCATGCCGCCGTGGTACTGGAAGTAGTCGTCGGAGTCGGCGATGTCGTGTTCGCGGCAGTCGGTGTTCTTGGCAGCCACCATGATGCGGCGGTACTGGTGACGCATGTCGTCGGCGGCGGACCGCCCGTCCAGACCGCGGCCGTAGGCGAAGCCGCCCCACGCGGTGTAGACCTCGGCGAGGTCGGCGTCGTCGCGCCAGTTGCGGCTGTCGATCAGCTGCAGCAGACCGGCCCCGTAGGTGCCGGGTTTGGACCCGAAAATCCTGGTGGTGGCTTGGCGTTCGCCCATGTGGTCGGCGAGGTCAGCCTGCACGTGGGCGCGGACGAAGTTCTGCTCGTCGGGCTCGTCGAGGGCGGCCACCATCCGCACGGCGTCGTCGAGCATGGCGACCACGTGCGGGAACGCGTCGCGGAAGAAACCGGAGATCCGGACCGTGACGTCGATGCGCGGCCGGCCGAGTTCGGCCAGCGCAATTACCTCCAGATCGATGACCCGGCGGGAAGCCTCGTCCCACACCGGCCGAACACCCAGCAGCGCAAGGATTTCGGCGATGTCGTCGCCGGAGGTCCGCATCGCCGAGGTGCCCCACGCCGACAGTCCCACCGAGCGCGGCCAGTCGCCGTGGTCGGCGCGGTAGCGTTCCAGCAGCGAATCCGCCATGGCCACACCGGTCTCCCAGGCCAGCCGCGACGGCATGGCCTTGGGGTCCACCGAATAGAAGTTGCGTCCGGTGGGCAGCACGTTGACAAGCCCGCGCAGCGGCGAGCCGGACGGCCCGGCGGCGATGTAGCGGCCCTCCAGTGCCCGCAATACCTGGTCGATCTCGTGCGCGGTGCCGGCCAGCCGGGGCACCACCTCATCGGCGGCGAAGCGCAGGATCGCCGCGACGGCCGGATCGTCGGTGAGACCGGCCACAGCGTCGGCGTCCCAGCCGGTGGCCTGCAGCCCGGCCAACAGGTCGCGGGCGTGCTGTTCGGCTTCGTCGACATGGGCGCGGTCGTCGCTGCCGTCCTCGGCCAGGCCGAGCGCCTGCCGCAGCCCGGGCAGGTGCTGCTCACCGGCGAACAACTGCCGGGCCCGAAGGATCGACAGCACCAGGTCCAACTCGGACTCCCCGGCCGGGGCGGCAGCGAGGATGTGCAGGCCGTCGCGGATCTGGACGTCCTTGATCTCGCACAGCCAGCCGTCGACGTGCAGGATCATGTCGTCGAAGTGGTCGTCCTCGGGACGTTCGGCCAGCCCGAGGTCGTGGTCCATCTTGGCCGCGCGCATCAGCGTCCAGATCTGCTGGCGGACCGCGGGCAGCTTGACCGGATCCAGCGTCGCGACGGATGCATGCTCGTCAAGCAATTGCTCCAGCCGGTTGATGTCGCCGTAGCTCTCGGCCCGTGCCATCGGCGGAATGAGATGGTCGACGAGCACCGCATGTGCCCGGCGTTTGGCCTGCGTGCCCTCCCCGGGGTCGTTGACCAGGAACGGGTAGATCAGCGGCAGGTCGCCCAGGGCGGCGTCGGGTCCGCACCTCGCCGACATGCCGAGGGTCTTGCCGGGCAGCCACTCCAGGTTGCCGTGCTTGCCCAGGTGGACGGCGGCGTGGGCGCCGAACTCGTGACGGAGCCACAGGTAGGTGGCCAGGTAGTGGTGGCTGGGCGGCAGGTCCGGGTCGTGATAGATCGCCACCGGATTCTCCCCGAACCCGCGCGGCGGCTGCACCACGATCACCAGGTTGCCGGATTGCATTGCGGCGACGACGATCTCGCCGTCCGGATCGCTGCTGCGGTCGACGAACACCTCCCCCGGCGGCGGCCCCCAATGCTGCACCATCGCGTCGGTCAGCTCCGCGGGCAGCGCGGCGAACCATTCCCGGTAGCGCGCGGCCGGAATGCGGATCGGGTTGCCCGCCAACTGCCCCTCGGTCAGCCAGTCCGGGTCCTGGCCACCGCGTTCGATCAGGGCGTGCATGAGGGCGTCACCATCGCCGGAGGCGATAATCGAGCCTAAGCCGCCGGTTTCCAGGCCAGCCGCCTCTCCGACGTCATAGCCGTTGTTGCGCAACGCCTTCAGCAGCGCGATAGCGCTGGCCGGGGTGTCCAGTCCGACGGCGTTGCCGATCCGGGAGTGCTTAGTCGGGTAGGCCGAGAACACCAGCGCCAGGCGTTTCTCGGCGGCCGGGACCCGGCGAAGCCGAGCATGACTGACCGCCAGGCCGGCCACCCGGGCGCAGCGCTCCGGGTCGGGCACGTAGGAGATCAGGCCGTCGGCGTCGATCTCCTTGAACGAGAACGGCACTGTGATGATCCGGCCGTCGAACTCCGGCACCGCGACCTGGGTGGCGACGTCCAGCGGGCTCAGTCCGTCGTCGTTGGCCGCCCAGCGCGCCCGCGAACTCGTCAGGCACAGCCCCTGCAGGATCGGGATGTCCAACGCGGCAAGGTGTTTGACGTCCCAGCCGTCGTCGGCGCCGCCCGCACCGACCGCGGCCGGGGTGGCGCCGCCGGCGGCGAGCACGGTGACCACCATCGCGTCGACACCGCGCAGCAGATCCAGCAGATCGTCCGGCGGGTTGCGCAGCGACGTGCAGTACACCGGCAGCGCCCGTCCCCCGGCCTGTTTGATCGCCGTGCACAGGGCATGGATGTAGGCGGTGTTGCCGGCCAGCTGCTGGGCGCGGTAGTACAGCACCGCGACCGTCGGGCGGTCCGCATCCACGGCAGCGCCGGAGGCCACCCACCCTTCGCAGCCGTCGCAACGGCGCTCACACTTCCCCCAGGTCGGGGTCGGGGCCGGCGGGGCGAAGCCGAACCCCGTCATCAGCAGGGTGTCGCACAGGAAGGCGTAGAGCTGGCCCAAGTTTCCCACGCCGCCCTGGGCGAGGTAAGCGTGAGCCTGCACGGCGATCCCGGCGGGCACGGTGGAACGCTGCATCAGGTCGGCGTCGGGGGCTTGCTCGCCGCTGACCACCACGACCGGCAGCCCACTGGCGACGCAGGCGTCGATCCCGTCCTGCCAGGCGCGGTAACCGCCGAGGATGCGCACCACCACGATGTCCGCGCCGGCCAGCAGCCCGGTGAGCTCTCCGTCGACCAGCCGCGACGGGTTGGCCCACCGGAACATCGCCTCGCTGGCGCGGGCGGTGATCAGGTCGGTGTCCGACGTCGACAGCATTACGACGGTGGGACTGGAGGGATGCGCCACCCGCTATTCGTACCTATCCGTCAGACCGTCGTCGCCAGCGGGTCCCGGCCCGGAGCGACCGCTGCCCAGCAGCGGCATCGCCACCACCATGAGAACCGCCGTCATGACGGCGGGGGCCAGCAGCGGCGTCCAGGTGACGGCGGTGGTGACCGCGGTGGCGGCCAGGCCGGCCAGCGTGAATCCGACCAGGCCGGCCACGGTCGGCACGGTGAGCGTGACCGCTCCGGTGCGGTCGGAGTACACAGTGAGCAGATAGGTGGCTGCGGCCAGGCCCGACACCGCCGCGAAAACCGGCGTCGGGGTGCCGAGCGCGAGCGCGACGACGGTCAGCAGCACCGCGGCCACCGCCGCACGCCGGTCGAACAGGCCGGCTGCGACCGCGGCGACGGCCGCCGCGAGTATCGCCAGCACCACCGTGCGGCCGTCGATCCCCGCGGTGAGCACCATGACAGCCCCGAACGCCGCCGAGAGACTCTTCATCGGACCCGCCTGACGGCGTTCATCGGATTCGCCTGGCGGCGTTCATCGAATTCGCCTGGCGGCAGCGATCCGGCTGGCGTCGGGCATCAACCGCATCGCCGCGTCCAGCGTGACGGTCGTCGGCCAGGCCACCACCTCGACCCCGACCACCCGCATGTCGCGGTACATCGCGGCGCGCTGCAGCGCCCACATCCGCGTCACGATGGGGTCGAGGTCCTCCCCCAAGGGGCAGCCGTCGAGCACGTCGATGACCATAACCACGTGGCCGCGCCGGGCCAGTTCGATCAGCGCCAGGCCGAAGGATCCGTCCAGGAGCGTGGAGAACGCGACGACAACCGCGCGCGGCGGGATGGCGGTTCTCGGGGCGACCGTGCCGGTCATGGTCTGATAGTCGGCGCCGGTGCCCAGCACCGTATCGAGGACGCGGTAGAACTGCCGCTGCCCGATGTCGGGGCCCAGCCATCGGGGCTGCTGGCCGCCGAGGCCCACCACGCCGGCCCGGTCGCCGTTGCGCAGCGACGACTGGACCACCTGGACGGCCCCCTCGACCGACCGCTGGGTCGCCGTCGTCGCGGGTCCGGGCGGCTGGTGGCTGAGATCGACCACGACGACGACGTCCATCGAACGGTCGGTCAACCGCTGGGTGACGTGCAGGCTGCCGCGGCGGGCGCTGACCGCCCAGTTGACGGTGCGCAACTGGTCGCCGGGGATGTAGGGCCGGATGTCGGCGAATTCGACGCCGGGGCCGATGAATCGGGTCAGGTGTGTGCCGAGGCGGTCGAGCATGTCGGTGCGCGGCAGCGGGGTCGGCGCGGGCGGCACCATCGGGAAGACGAACACGTCGGCGATGTCCACCGAACCGGTGCCGGCCAGCAGACCGCCGGAGGCGACGACGTCGACCCGGGCCGCGAGCGGGTAGCGGCCCCACCGGTCGGCGGATGCGCCGACGCTGATGGCGTACGGATCGGTGTCGTCGAGCACCTCGGTCTGCATGCCCGGCGGGGCGGTGAGCGACAGGGCCGCCGTCGACCCCTCCGGCGGCGCGGTCAGGCCCAACTGGATGGTGACCTGTTCGGCTTCGAAGCTGCGGATCAGGTCCGGGGTGGCCTGCACCGACAACCGGCCCGCTGGCCGCTGCCAGCCGACCGAGGCCAGCACACCGAGCATCGGCGCGGCGAATGCCACCAGCTGCCAGCGTCCGGAGATCAGCGCCGCGGCGAGCGCGGCCACGGCGCAGATCAACAGAACTCTGGCGAGTTCCGTTGTGTGCCAACGCACGACAACGTCGGCCTGACGGGTGCTGCTCACCCCGGCGGCTAACCCGGGGTCCGTGGCGCGGGCAGTTTCTTCAGCAGCTGCTCCACCACATCCGAGCCGGCCATATTGCGGACCCACATCTCCGGGCGAAGGCTGATCCGGTGGCCGAATGCGGCCACCGCCAACGCTTTGACGTCCTCGGGGACCACGTAGTCGCGGCCGCTGAGCAGCGCGCGGGCCCGGGACAGCTGAACCAGGTCGAGTTCGGCGCGAGGGCTGGCGCCGACGACCACCTGCGGATGGCTGCGGGTGGCCACGGCGAGTGCGACCACGTAGCTCAGCATGTCGTCGTGCACGCTGACCCCCTCGACCGATTCCTGCATGGCCAGCAACTGGTCGGCGTCGACCACCTCGGAGATCACCGCCTCGGCGGATCCGCGGTCCAGACGCCGGCGCAGCATCGAAGCCTCCTCCTTCTCACTGAGGTACTTCAAGCCCACCTTGACGGCGAACCGGTCGAGCTGGGCCTCCGGCAGCGGGTAGGTGCCCTCGAACTCGATCGGGTTCTCGGTGGCGATGACGGTGAATGGTGCCGGGAGACGGTGGGTTTCGCCGTCAATGCTGACCTGGCCTTCGGCCATCGCCTCGAGCAGGGCGGCCTGGGTCTTGGGCGGGGTGCGGTTGATCTCGTCGGCCATCAGCAGGTTGGCGAAGATCGGTCCGCGGCGGAATTCGAACTGCCCCGACCGCATGTCGTAGATCGTCGAACCGAGCAGGTCGGCGGGCAGCAGGTCGGGAGTGAACTGCACCCTGTTGAACCTCAGCCCCAGAGCGGCGGCGAACGACCGGGCGATCAGCGTCTTGCCCATGCCGGGCAAGTCCTCGATCAGCACGTGGCCGCCGGCCAGCACGGTGGTCAGGATCAGGGTGAGTGCGGCCCGTTTGCCGACGACGGCGCGTTCCATCTCGTCGAGGACCGCTTCGCACAGCGCAGTGGTCTGTGCCGCTGATGTCGTCGTCATGCCTGTTCCAGTCTCACGAGGATGGTCTCCAGGGTGCCACGGCCCGGCGCGGGTTCGTTGCGTCGGGAGGGTGAAACGTTGTCCGGATCGACCCACTGCCACAGGTCGTCACCGAAGAGCAGCCGTCCGGCGGCTTTCACCGCGGCCGGGTCCTTCTGTCGGGTGGCCTGCAAGAAGTCGCGGGCCAGTTTGGGCCGCAGGTAGCGGTCCCATTCGCCTCGGGTGGCGTCGGCCCACTGCAGCATCGACTCGGTCTGGGCCTTCCAGCGGTACAGCGACTCCAGGGCCGGGTCGGCGGCGGTGTCAGCCGGGGCGGGGCGGCTGGCCGCGGCCAGGTTGGCGACGATCTGCAGGCCGAACACCGCCACCGCCACCCCGGCGGCGGGCAGCGCCCAGCGCCAGCCGATCAGCACGCCGACCACCTCGGCGACCAGCACCCCGACAATGCCCGCCGCCAGCAGCCGGGTCACACCGGGCTCCGAAGCTCGTCGAGGACGGACCGCAGAGCCCGCTCGGCGGTCTGCCGGTGCTGCTCGGTCATCACGTGGGTGCTGTAGCGCGCCTCGGTGAACACGTCGACGAGCGGCGCGGCGTTGCGGGCGCTGAGCGCCCGGGTGGCGACGGCGCGTGCAAGTACCTCCGAGGGGGTGTCGGAGGCTCGCGGGGCGGCCGTCGGGGCGCCGGCCAGGGCCTGCTCCATCGCCGCGTAGCAGGCGATGATGGCTTCACGCGGCGGCAGATTGGGATTGGCGACTTCGGCGAGCCCGCGTTCGGCGGCGACCGCCAGGGGTTCGGGGCCGGCGGGTGCGACGGTATCGGCCGCGTCGGTGTCCGGCGCCGGTGGCCGGCGCGGCCGGCGCAGCGCGCTGAGCACCGTAGCCACCACCATCATCAGCATCAGCGCCGCGGTGGTGGCGATGAGCAGCCGGGAGGTGTCTTCGCGTTTCGGCGGCGTCGTCGTCGGCGAGGTGTCGGGAGGCCTCGTGCCGGTGGGGTTGGGCACCGCGTCGGGGGACGTGATCTGCTGGGGGTCGTGCTCCACCCCGAGCCGGTTGAAGATGGCGACGGCGGCCAGCCACGCGATCAGCAGGCCGAGTGCGATCAGCCCGAGCCGCAGATTGAGTCCCCGGCGCGCGCCGCGCGGCCCCTCCGGGAATTCGCGAGCCGGCGGGCGCGGCGGGCCCGCCTTCCGCTGCAGCATGGCGAAGGCCATCACGAGCATCGACATGCTGAGCAGCGCCACCACACCGGTTAGCGAGCCGTCCTCGGAGGCAGCGGTGCGGGGCGTTTGCTGCGGATTGGGCAGCCGGCCGCGCAGAGCCGCCCCGGCGGCGATGAGCAGCACGAGCAGCAGAGCCACTGGCCCCACCGCTCCGCGCGTCTGCCCGGCATGAATCCTCACTAGCTCCATCGTGGCACGGCCCGCGCCGCGCCAGGGCCTCCATTCGTGGCACGGCCGGCGCCGTGCCAGGGGCTCCATTCGTTGCAGGGGCTCCGCCGTACCGTGGGAAGCGTGAGCCGTACCCGCGACGACGACGCCTGCCCGGGCGCGCTGCAGGTGCACCGGGCGGCCGACGGGGCGCTTGCCCGCATCCGGCTGCCGGGCGGGATCATCCGAGCTGAGCAGCTCGCTGCGCTGGCCGACGCCGCCGAACGGTTCGGCTCCGCAACGCTGGAACTGACCACCCGCGGGAATGTGCAGATCCGCGGGATCGCTGAGCCCGAAGCGGTCGCCGAAGCGGTGGCCGAGGCCGGCCTGCTGCCCTCGCCGACGCACGAGCGGGTGCGCAATATCGTCGCCTCCCCGTTGTCGGGACGGGTCGGAGGCCTGACCGACGTCCGGGACTGGGTCGGCGAGCTGGACCGCGCTCTGCAGGCAGACCCGGTACTCGCGGCCTTGCCGGGCCGGTTCTGGTTCAGCATCGACGACGGGACCGGGGATGTCTCCGGGGTGTGTTCAGACGCCGGCCTTCATGTGATGGGCAGCGCCACCATCGGCGGGCAGGAGCGAAGCGACCCGGGAATCGACATCGGCGGGCAGGAGCGAAGCGACCCGGGAATCGACATCGGCGGGCAGGAGCGAAGCGACCCGGGTGTCGAAGGAGTGGCGCTACTGCTCGCCGGCGTCGACACCGGCGTCCGGCTGAGCCCGTCGGACGGCGTGCCGGCGCTGATCGAGGTGGCCCGACGATTCGTCGACCTGCGCGGAAAAGCTTGGCGGGTAAGGGAATTGGACGATCCTGCACCACTGCTCGCCAGGCTGACGCCGGTGGCCCCGGCCGGCTGGCGGTTCACCCCGGGCCGTCCGCCGGTCGGCTGGATCGACCAGGCCGATGGTCGGGTGGCCCTGGGCGCCGCGGTTCCCCTGGGTGTGCTCAGCGCTCGGCAGGCCCACTTTCTGGCGGCTGTCGAGGCTCCGGTGGTGATCACTCCCTGGCGGTCGGTGCTGGTATGCGACCTGTCCGAGGGGGTGGCCGACACCGCGCTGCGGGTGCTGGCGCCGATGGGACTGGTGTTCGACGACACCTCGCCATGGCTGCGGATCAGCGCGTGTGTGGGCAGTCCCGGCTGCGAACGCTCGCGGGCCGACGTGCGGGCCGCAGCCGCCCGGGCCGCGGCCTCGGACGATGGCGCCGGGCACTACGTCGGCTGCGAACGCGCCTGCGGAAGCCCGCTGAGCGGCCCGGTGCTGGTGGCAACCGGCGAGGGCTTCCAGACTCTGGACCGCCCGACCGTAGGGTGACCCTGTGCTCGACTACATCCGCGACGCCGCCGAGATCTACCGGCAGTCGTTCGCGACCATCCGGGACGAGGCCGACCTCGCCGGGTTCCCCCAGGACGTCGCCCGAGTAGTGGTCCGGATGATCCACACCTGCGGTCAGGTGGACCTGCCCGGTCACATCGCCTTCACCCCGGACGTCGTCGCCGCCACCCACGCCGCTCTGGCCGCCGGGGCGCCGATCCTGTGCGATTCGTCGATGGTGGCCGCCGGGATCACTGCCGCGCGGCTGCCGGCCGGCAACGAGGTGGTGTCGCTGGTCGCCGACCCTCGGGCGGCCGATCTGGCGCAGCGGCTGGGCACCACCCGCTCGGCGGCGGGGGTGGAGTTGTGGGCCGATCGGCTCGGCGGTGCGGTGCTGGCCATCGGCAACGCGCCGACCGCGCTGTTCCGGCTGCTGGAGTTGATCGACGAGGGTGCCGCTGCACCGGTGTCGGTGCTCGGCGGGCCGGTCGGGTTCGTCGGTTCGGCGCAGTCCAAGGACGAACTCGTCGCCCACCCGCGGGGGATGGAGTATGTGGTGGTGCTCGGACGGCGCGGCGGCAGCGCGATGGCGGCGGCCGCGGTGAACTCGATCGCGAGTTCCCGCGAATGAGGCTTGCCGAATGAGCCATCAACCGCGAATGAGGTGCGCGTGAGCGGAACGCTGTTCGGCGTCGGGCTCGGTCCGGGTGACCCGGAACTGGTGACGGTAAAAGCGGCCCGGGTGATCGGCGAGGCCGACGTCGTCGCGTATCACAGTGCGCGCCATGGGCGCAGCATCGCTCGCCGTATCGCGGAGCCGTACCTGCATCCGGGCCAGATCGAGGAACACCTAGTCTACCCGGTGACCACCGGGGCCACCGATCACCCGGGCGGATACCGCGGCGCGATGGAGGACTTCTACGTCGAGGCCGCCGAACGGATCGCCGCACACCTCGACGCCGGGCGCGACGTCGCCTTGCTGGCTGAAGGCGATCCGCTGTTCTACAGCAGCTACATGCATATGCACACCCGGCTCACCGAGCGTTTCAACGCGGTCATCATCCCCGGCGTGACGTCGGTGAGCGCCGCCTCCGCCGCGACCGGCATCCCGTTGGTCACCGGCGAGGAGGTGCTGTCGATCTTGCCGGGCACGTTGCCGGTGGCCGAGCTGGCCCGCCGGCTCGCCGACACTGACGCCGCGGTGGTGATGAAGCTCGGTCGCACCTATCCCCAAGTGCGCGAGGCGCTTTCGCTCTCCGGACGACTGGACGACGCGCTCTATGTCGAGCGGGCCAGCACGCTTGGTCAGCGGGTGATGCCGGCCGCCGAGGTCGACGACGGCGAGGTTCCGTACTTTTCGCTGGCGCTATTGCCGGGGTCCCGGCGTCGGGCTCAGCGCCTGGGAACGGTCGCGGTGGTCGGCCTCGGCCCGGGCGACACCGACTGGATGACTCCGCAGAGCCGCCGCGAGTTGGCCGCGGCCACCGACCTGATCGGCTACGGCCCTTACCTGGACCGGATCGCGCTGAGGCCCGGCCAGTGCCGGCACGCCTCGGACAACACCGACGAACCGCAGCGGGCCCGCCTGGCTTGTGAACTCGCCGAGCAGGGCCGCGCCGTCGCGGTCGTCTCCTCCGGCGACCCTGGCGTATTCGCCATGGCCACAGCGGTTCTCGAGGAGGCCAAGCAGTGGCCCGGGGTCGAGGTCCGGGTGATCCCGGCGATGACGGCCGCGCAGGCGGTGGCCAGCCGGGTCGGCGCCCCGCTGGGCCACGACTACGCGGTGCTGTCGCTGTCCGACCGGCTCAAGCCGTGGGAGGTGATCGCCAAGCGGATCTCCGCCGCCGCCGCGGCCGACCTGGTGCTGGCGATCTACAACCCGGCGTCGAAGAGCCGCACCTGGCAGGTGGGCGCGATGCGGGATCTGCTGCTCGAACACCGCGACGCCGGCACCCCGGTGGTGATCGGCCGGGACGTCTCCGGGCCGAACGAGTCGGTGACGGTGGTGCGCCTGGCCGACCTGGACCCGGCCCAGGTCGACATGCGCTGCCTGCTCATCGTGGGGTCGTCGCAGACCCAGTGGCACGGTGCCGACTCCCGGGGAACGGATTCCCGGGGCGCCGACTCCCGGGACACCGTGTTCACTCCGCGGCGCTATCCCGGCTGAGCACCCATGCGGCGGCCTCGTCGACGGAGCCGACGACCGTCACCCCCGCCGGCAGGCCGGGCCGTTGGATCATCACCACGTCGATGCCGAGGTCGTGTGCGGCGCGAAGTTTGGCGCTGGTCATCGCTCCCCCGCTGTTCTTGGTGACGACGGCCTGGACGCCGTACCGCGACATCATCGCGCGTTCGTCGTCGTAGCCGTAGGGCCCACGGGACAGCAGCACCTGGTGGGCGCGCGGCACGGTGTCCGGGTCAGGGGGCGTCACCACCCGGATCAGGAACCAGGCGGCACTGTCCCGGAAGGCGGCCAGCCCGGAGCGGCCAGTCGTCAGGAAAACCCGCGAATACCCCTTAGCAGCAACGTGTTCGGCCGCCTGGGTATCCGAGTTCACCTGCTCGGCGCCAGTTGTGTCCCATGCCGGCCGGCTCAGCACCAGGTGCGGCACACCTGTGGCGGCGCAGGCGGCCGCAGCATGGGAGGTGATGGTGGCGGCGAACGGGTGGGTGGCGTCGACGACAGCGGTGATGCCGTTGTTGCGCAACCAGTTCCGCAGTCCGTCGATACCGCCGAAGCCGCCCAGGCGGACGGGTCCGGCTGGCAGTGCCGGGTCGGGGACCCGCCCTGCCAGTGAGCTGATGATGTCGACGTCCGGGTGCAGCCGGGCGGCCAGCGCGCGGGCCTCGCCGGTACCGCCCAGCAGCAGCAGCCGCATCATTGCCGGGCTCCGCGGCGCCGCCCGGCGGAGTACAAGTAGCTGTCGGTGAATCCCTCGGCGGCAAGGACATCCCCGACGATGATCACCGCCGTGCGGGTGACCCCGGCGTCGTGCACCTGCTCGGCGATGTCGTCGAGCGTGCCGCGCAGCACCACCTCCTTCGGCCAACTGGCGAACGCCACCACCGCCGCCGGGGTATCCGCCCGGTAGCCGCCGTTGAGCAGTTGCGGGACGATGGCGTCGATGCGATGGGCGGCCAGGTGGATCACCAGCGTCGCCCCGGACGCCGCCAGGATGCTCAAGTCCTCGCGGTTGGGCATCGGCGTCGACAGGGTGGCGACGCGGGTCAGGGTCACCGTCTGCGCCACACCGGGCACGGTGAGTTCGCGGCCGAGTGCGGCGGCCGCGGCGGCGAATGCCGGCACGCCTGGAACGATTTCGTAGTCGATCAGCAGGGCGTCGAGGCGGCGGCATTGTTCGGCGACGGCACTGTAGAGCGACGGATCACCGGAGTGCAGCCGGGCGACGTCGTGACCGTCGTCGTGAGCCTGGGCGATCTCGGCGATGATCTCCTCAAGGGTCAGCGGTCCGGTGTCGACGATCCGGGCCCCCGGCGGGCACAGTGCGAGCAGGTCGCTGCTTTCCCGGCTGGGCATGATCGACCCGGCGTACAGGCAGACCTCGCAGCGCTGCAACAGCCGCTGCCCGCGAACCGTGATCAGGTCGGCCGCACCCGGCCCGGCCCCGATGAAATAGACGGTCACAGGACGCTCACCGTCCACTGCGTGATCGGCATCTGCGGCCGCCAGCCGGTGAACCCGCCGAGCGGCTCGCCGTGGTAATGCTGGAACCGGCTCAACGCACCGCCGAGGCGCGAATACCATTCCACCAGAAGGGCTTCGGATTCAGCGGTGACGGCGTTGGCCACCAGTCGCCCGCCGGCGGGCAACCGGTCCAGACAGGCCTGAACCATGCCTGCGTTGGTGACGCCACCGCCGATGAACACCGCATCGGGGCGCGGCACCCCGTCGAAGTCGCCGGGGGCCTGGCCGCGTACCGCGACGTCGACACCGAACGCGCGAGCGTTGTCCACGATGCTATGGGCACGCTGCGGGTTGGACTCGAAGGCGACGGCGCGGGCGCCGCGGGCCGCGCGGCACCATTGCACGGCGATGCTGCCGGAGCCGGACCCGATGTCCCACAGTAGTTCTCCGGGTCGCGGCGCCAGCGCGGCGACGGTCAGGGTACGGATGGTCTGCTTGGTGATCTGCCCGTCGTGGCGGAAGGCGTCGTCGGGCACGGCCGGACCGTCGAGGCTGTCGGGCAGGTAGCGGACGGCGATGACGTTGAGGTCGTCGACCTCGGGCGGGGCGGCCGCCCAGACGTCGGCGGCCTGGGTGCGGATCCGCTCCCCCGGCCCGCCGAGGTTCTCCAGCACAGTGAATTCGGATGCACCGCGGCCGGTTTCGGTAAGGGCGGTCGCCAGTGCGGCAGGGGTGGCGGCGTCCCGGGCCAGCACCACGGCTCGGCCGCCGCGGCGGACCGCGGTGTGGACCGGCGCAGTGACCAGGCTGATCACCTCGGTGTCGTGACCGGCCCAGCCCATCCGCGCGCGTGCCAGCGTGACCGAGGAGACGTGCGGGAGCACCCGGACCCGGGTAGCGCCGTGAATCCGGATCAGCGTGGCGCCGATGCCGTGCATGAGCGGGTCGCCGCTCGCGACGACGTGAATGTCGCCGTCCGGGTGCTCGTCGAGCAGGGTTTCCAGGGCGGGCAGCATAGGGCTGGGCCAGTGGTGTCTCGGGGCGGGGACGGTGTCGTCGAGCAGGTCGAGCTGACGTGGTGAGCCGAAAACGACGGTAGCGTTGCGCAATTCACGCCGCGACTCCTCAGCGAGTCCGGCCATGCCGTCTGCCCCGATACCCACTACGACAATCTGATCCCTCACCGGGGCATCCTCCGCCACACTGCCTGCGGCAGCAGCTTCATCCCGAAGAACATCGGCCGCAGCGCCCACGGCACCCACACGGTCCGGCGCCCGGCCGCCAGAGCGCGGGCCGTGGCCTCAGCGACCTGCGCGGGCGTGCTGGACAGCGGGGCGGGGTCCATGCCCTCGGTCATTCGGCCGATGACGAAGCCGGGCCGCACGATCAGCAGGCTCACCCCGCTGCCGTGCAGCGCGTCGGCCAGTCCGCCGGCAAACCCGTCGAGACCGGCTTTCGCCGAACCGTAGACGTAGTTCGCGCGGCGCACCCGCACTCCGGCCACCGACGAGAACACCACCAGCCGGCCGTGCCCTGCCGTGCGCATCGCGGCGGTCAGCCAGGTCAGCAGGCTGACCTGTGCGACGTAGTCGGTGTGCACGATCGCCACCGCGTGTCCGGCGTCGGACTCGGCCCTGGCCTGATCACCCAGAATTCCGAAGGCCAGCACCGCCGTTCCGATCGGCCCGAAGTCGGCGACCAGATTTTCTATCAGGGGCCCGTGGGAGTGCAGGTCGTCGGCGTCGAACACGATGGTGTGGACGACGGCCGCCCCGGCATCAAGCACCGCGGCGGCCTCGTCCCCGAGTCGGCCGGCGTCGCGGGCGGCCAGCACCACTGTGGCCCCCGGGGCGAGGCGCGTCGCGAGTTCCAGGCCGATCTCGCTGCGGCCGCCGAAGATGACGACGGGGCCCTGATCGGTCGCTGTGTCCTCCACGAATCGGATTATTCACTGCGCTAGCGTGAGAACCGATGCCCAACACCGCCAGGCTCACCGACGACGCCCTCGCCTTCCTCACCGAGCGCCATCTCGCGATGCTGACCACCCTGCGCGCCGATGGGTCGCCGCACGTGGTGGCGGTGGGATTCACCTTCGATCCCGAGACCCACATCGCCCGGGTGATCACCAACGATGGGTCCCAGAAGTCCGTCAACGCCGAGCGCAGCAAGGTTGGCGTGCTGTCCCAGGTCGACGGGGCCCGCTGGCTGTCCCTGGAGGGCATCGCAGGCGTCAACCGTGAACCCGACGGCGTCCGGGAAGCCGAACTGCGCTACGCCCAGCGTTACCGGACGCCCAAGCCCAACCCGAATCGGGTGGCCATTGAGGTGTTCGTCACGCGGGTGCTGGGGTCGTCGACTCTGCTCGACCGCTCCTGACTCACACCACCGTCAGGTCGTGCGGCTGCCGGTTGACCGGATCCGCCCCGTCAGCGGTGACGATCACGATGTCCTCGATGCGTGCGCCCCACCGGCCCGATAGGTAGACGCCCGGTTCGACGGAAAAGGCCATGCCCTCGGCCAGCGGCAGGCTGTTGCCCGCCACGATGTAGGGCTCCTCGTGCATTGAGAGCCCGATGCCGTGTCCGGTGCGGTGCACGAAGTACTCCGCCAGCCCGGCGTCGGCCAGTACGTCGCGGGCGGCAGCATCGACGCTTTCGGCCGTCACTCCCGGACGGATCGCTGCCACCGCGGCGGCCTGCGCACGCTTCAGCACCGAGTACTGCTCGGCGATCTCCGGCGCGGGCTGTCCGATGCTGTAGGTGCGGGTGCAGTCGGAGTTGTAGCCCGGCTCCACCGGCCCGCCGATGTCGACGACGACGATGTCACCTGGCTGAATCTCCCGGTCCGAGCATTCGTGGTGGGGGTCGGCACCATTGGGCCCGGAGCACACTCTGGCGAACGCTACATCCGAATGCCCTTCGGCCACAATGGCTTTCGCTATTTCCGACGCCACCTCGAGCTCTGTGCGTCCGACCTTGAGGAATGCCGGAACCAGCGCGTGCACCCGGTCGATCGCCGCGCCCGCGGCGCGCAGCGCCTCGATCTCGGCCGGATCTTTGATCATCCGCAACCCCGCCATGACCCCCGTGCCCAGGACCGGCACGGCGCCGAGACGTTCGGCCAGCGGCAGTAGATGCAGTGCGGGCATCGAGTCGGTGACCGCGACGCGCCCGTGGCCGCCCAGTGCCAGTGCCACCAGGTCATAGGGGTTCTCGCCGTCCACCCAGTCTTGGATGTTCAGCCCGAGATCAGCTGCCGCCGACTCGCGCAGCGCCGCCAACTCCATCTTCGGTAGCACCACCGTGGGTTCTGAGGTGCTCATTGCCGAGTCGCTGCGCTCCTGCCCGCCGGAAGCCGGGATCACCAGAGCGGTCAGCCGCTCGAAAGTCTGTGCCCGCGAACCAATCAGGTAGCGCAGGTCGTAGCCCGGCGTCACGATCAAGCCGGCCAGACCGGCATGGGCCGCCGCCGCCGAGGCGGCTCGCAGCCGACGGGCGTACACATCGCTGGGGAATCGGCTGAGACTCATGGCCGTCAGAGTAGCCGCGGGTATACCCCTCGAAGGTGGTCGACCCCGACAACCCATCGGCCCACATTGATTCATCCGGGGACAATTGCCTCGCCCGTCCACATGCGATCCCCATTGGGAATCCGGCCCCGATGACGGGAGCCGCGAAGGAGGAATCGACATGGGCAAGGGCGCGAAGTCAGAGCCGAAAAAGGTCCGCGAAACCAAGGACGAGCCGAAGAAGCTGTCGGAGAAGAAGAAGCTGTCGGAGAAGGAGTATCAGCGCGAGCTCAAGAACCTGCACGGCGAACTGGCGGCCATGCAGGAGTCGGTGAAGGCCACCGGCGCCAAGGTGTGCATCGTTTTCGAGGGCCGGGACGCGGCTGGCAAGGGCGGGGTGATCAAGGCCATCATGGAGCGGGTAAGCCCTCGGGTGTTCCGCCTCATCGCATTGCCGGCGCCCAGCGAGCGCGAGCGTTCGCAGATGTACATCCAGCGCTACATCCCCCATATGCCCGCCGCCGGAGAAGTCGTGATATTCGACCGCAGTTGGTACGTACAACCGCGCCGGCGTCGAACGGGTGATGGTCTTCACCCCGATCGAGATGGTGGCGAAGTTCCTCGACGCCACCCCTGGCGTCGAGAAGACGGTGGTCGACTCGGGGATCTTCCTCTTGAAATACTGGTTGGAGGTGAGCCCCGAGGAACAGGCCCGTCGCCTGACCGCCCGGATCGACGACCCGCGCAAGCAGTGGACACTGAGCCCGATGGACGTCGCCTCCTACACCAAGTGGGACGAATACACCGCCGCCCGGGATGCCATGTTCACCCATACGAGCACATCGTGGGCGTCCTGGTTCGTCGCCAACAGCGAGGACAAGAAGCGCGTGCAACTCAACGTGATCTCGCACCTGTTGACGCACATCCCCTACGAGCACATCAAGACCAAGAAGGTAAAGCTGCCCAAGCGCTCGGCGAAGGCGACCCCACCCCCGATGGACAGCTTCCAGCCCGTCCCGGAAAGGTTCTGAACCACCGCTAAGGTTGGCCACGATGGTCCTCCACTCCGGTCCGGTGCTGCTCCTCGACGGCGCCAGCATGTGGTTCCGCTCCTACTTCGGGGTGCCCGCATCCATCACCGGGCCTGACGGCCGGCCGGTCAACGCTGTGCGTGGATTCCTCGACAGCGTCGCCACCCTGATCACAAGGGAGCGGCCAGCCCGGATGGTGGTGTGTCTGGACCTGGACTGGCGGCCGGCCTGGCGGGTGGAGTTGATCCCGTCGTACAAGGCCCATCGCGTCGCCGAGGTCGGCAGTCCGGTCGGCAGTCCGGTCGACGACATCGCCGAGGGCGATGTCGAAGAGGTGCCCGACGACCTCGGCCCCCAGGTCGAGGTGATTCTGGAAGTCCTCGACGCGTTCGGCATCGCCACCGCCGGCGCACCCGACCACGAGGCCGACGACGTGCTGGGCACGCTGGCCGCCGCCGAACTCCGCGATCCGGTGGTGGTGGTCAGCGGGGACCGCGACCTGCTGCAACTGGTGGCCGATGAACCGGTTACGGTGCGGGTGCTCTATCTGGGCCGCGGGTTGTCGAAAGCGACGATGTTCGGGCCGGCCGAGGTGGCCGAGAAATACGGCGTCCCCCCCGACCGGGCCGGGGATGCCTATGCCGAGTTGGCGCTGCTGCGCGGGGACCCGTCTGACGGGCTGCCCGGCGTGCCCGGCGTCGGCGAGAAGACCGCCGCCACCATGCTGAGCCAGTACGGGTCGCTGGAAGCGATCCTCGCCGCCGCGCATGACCCGAAGTCCGCCTTGCCCAAAGCATTTCGCGCCAAGATGCTGGCGGCCACGGACTACATCGAGGCGGCGATCCCGGTGGTGCGGGTTGCCCGCGATGCGCCGGTGGCGTTCTCCACCGACACCGACCGGCTACCCCTGCACGCCGCTGAACCGCAGCGGGTCGCGGAATTGGCGACGGCCTACGGTCTCAGCTCACCGATCGCCCGGCTGCAGAAGGCGCTCGACAATCTCTGAGACACGCTCACCCGGGCCGAGCGTGCACACACTGCACGCTCGCTCGCGGAGGTCCCACTTCATCCGATGACGGCGCCTAGCGCCTACTTCGGTCGGCCGACCTCGTAGGTGCCCTTGTCGTCCTGGAACGTCACGGTCACCTGGCGCTTGGTGCCGTCGATGCTGACCTCGCAGTTGAAGGTGTCACCCTTCTTGACCGTCGGGTTCTGGCCGTTGTTGCACTTGACGTCCTTGACGTTCTTGGCGCCGTAGCCGTTGGAGTCGTCGGTGAGGATCTGCTGCACGCCCTGCTGAGCCTTGTTGACGTCGAGCTTGGTGCTGACGAAGAAGCCCGGCTTCCAGAACCCGAGGATGAGCAGCAGCGCCAGCGCCAGCGCGCCGAGCACTCCGAGAATGGTCCCGATGGTCCGGCTCGACGGCTTGGCGCCGGCCTCGGCGCCCGGCGGCACATACCCGGGGAACTGTCCGGGCTGCCCGGGCGGCGGCGGGTACTGACCCGGCGCCGGGTACTGCCCCGGCGCGGGGTACTGGCCGTACTGCGGCGGCGCACCGTAGGCCTGCGGCGGCGGGTACTGGCCGGGCTGGCCGTAGGCAGCCGGGTTGTACTCCGGCGCACCGTAGGCCTGCGGCGGCGGGTAGCCGGGCACGCCCTGCGGCTGGCCGTACTGGGGGTACTGCGGCGGGTACGCGGGCGGCTGCCACGCGGGGGCCTCGCTGCCGGCGGGCTGCCAGGCCGGGGCTTCGCTGCCCGGGGGCTGCCAGGCCGGCGCCGCCGGGGGCTGATCGGAACCGGTGTAAGGCTTGTCGCCCCAGGGGCTGGCGTCAGATCCCTGCGGACCACTCATCGTCTCTCCTCGATGTCAGGAGCTCTCGCCCCGAAAGCACGGTCCCCACCGTAGCGTTTGCATCACCCTACCCGCTGTCAACGGCCACGACGCCGCGCCGGATGTCGTCGATGGCGCGTTTGGCCGCGATGCGCACACTCGACTCCGGGGCTGCGTTTCGCACCTGATCGAGCAGGTCGAGCACCTGCCGGCACCACCGCACGAAGTCCCCCGCCGGCAGCGGCGAACCGTTGCCGGCGACGTCCGACGCAGCCAGCGCCGCGGCCAGGTTGCCGGTGGTGGCCCAGCGGTGGATCGCCGGCACGAAGCCCTCGTCGGGTTGCCGGGAGGTCGCCAACCGGTGCCGCTGCTCGTCGGCGCGCAGCGAATCGGAGATCCGGCGTGTCTCGGACAGCGCGCGGCGCACGGCCGGGGTCGGCATCTCGATCGCATGCGCGGGAGTCGGCCCGTCGCCGCCGCGCGTCTCGAACACCATCGCCGAAAGCACCGCCGCCAACTCCGCCGGCGCCAGCCCCTTCCACAGCCCCTTGCGCAGACACTCGGCCACGAGCAGGTCGCTCTCGCTGTAGATGCGGGCCAGCAGTCGCCCGTCGTCGGTCACGTGAGGTCCGGCTGTGCCATCACCGTGCGCATCCGATCCGATACCCGATACGTACCCGCGCTCGGTCAACAGCCCGACGATCCGGTCGAAGGTCCGGGCCAACGAGTTGGTGGCTGCGTTGACCTTGGCACGCATCTGCTCGTTGTCCCGTTCGACCCGCAGGTAGCGCTCGGCGATCCGCGCCATGGCCTCCCGGTCGGCTAGCCGGTGTGCGGGATGATGGCGCATCTGCTCGCGCAGCGCGGCCAGTTCGGGGTCGACGTCGGGAGGATCCTCTCCGCCGCGGCGCCTCCGGGCCGACGGCACCGAGAGCCCCTGAGCCGCCGACAGCAGCGCCGACGCCAGATCGCGCCGCACCCTGGGCTGGCGGTGTTCCACCCGTTTGGGCAGCGTCATGGCCCCCATCGGGGCCACGGATCCCGGGACGTCGATCGAGGAAATCCTTCCGGCCCAACGGTTTTCGGTGAGCACCAGCGGACGCGGGTCGTCGGCGTCGCGAGCCGGCTCCAGCACCACCGCCAGCCCGCCGCGCCGGCCGTGGGTGATCGTGATGATGTCCCCGCGACGCAGGGCGGCCAGCGCATCGCCGGCCGCCTGGCGGCGTTGCAGCCGGGACGTCCGCGACGCCGCGCGTTCCCGATCGGAAAGGCGGGCGCGTAGCCGGGCATACTCCAAGATCGCCGGCTCGGTCCCGCTGTCGCGCCGGTTCCAGCCCATCTCGGCGGCCAGTTCGTCGAGCATCTTCTCGCCCCGCTCGCCGCCGCGGACCAGGCTCACCACCGACCGATCGGCCTGGTACTGGGCGAACGAGCGCTCCAGCAGCTGATGCGCCGCTTCCGGCGTCATCTGGCTCACCAGGTTGATCGTCATGTTGTACGACGGTGCGAACGAGCTGCGCAGCGGGAAGGTGCGGGTGGAGGCCAGCCCGGCGATCTCCACCGGCTCCGAGGTCGAGTCGTGCGGGTTCCAGATCACCACCGCGTGGCCCTCGACGTCGATCCCGCGGCGCCCGGCCCGGCCGGTGAGCTGGGTGTACTCCCCCGGCGTGAGCGGCAGGTGCTGCTCGCCGTTGAACTTCACCAGCCGCTCCAGCACGACGGTGCGGGCCGGCATGTTGATGCCCAACGCCAGTGTCTCGGTGGCGAATACCGCTTTGATCAGCCCGGCGGTGAACAACTCTTCGACGGTATGGCGGAAGGTCGGAAGCATCCCCGCGTGGTGGGCGGCCAGCCCCCGCAGCAGGCCCTCCCGCCACTCGTAGTAGTCCAGCACCGCCAGGTCGGCATCGGCGAGGTCGCCGCAACGGCGGTCGATCACCTCGGCGACGCGGGCCCGGTCGGCCTCAGTGGTCAGCCGCAGCGGGCTGCGCAGGCACTGCTTGACGGCGGCGTCACAGCCGGCGCGAGAGAAGATGAACGTGATGGCCGGCAGCAGGCCCTCACGGTCCAGGGTGGCGATGACGTCTGGACGTGACGGCGGCCGCTGCAACCCCGGCCCGCCGGGCCGGCGGCCCCGGCCGCGCGGCTGCCAATCCGCCAGCCGGTCGGCCTCGCGCCGATGGGCGATGTGCCGCACCAATTCCGGATCGACCCGATCCGCGGTCCCGCCCTTGGTGGGAGCGTCGTAGTCGAACAGGTCGAAGAGCCGCTTGCCCACCAGCATGTGCTGCCACAGCGGCACCGGACGATGCTCGTCGACCACCACGGTGGTGTCCCCGCGCACCGTCTTGATCCAGCCGCCGAATTCCTCGGCGTTGCTGACCGTGGCAGACAGGCTCACCAGCCGCACCTCGTCGGGGAGGTGCAGGATGACCTCCTCCCACACCGCCCCGCGCATCCGGTCGGCGAGAAAGTGCACCTCGTCCATCACGACGTAGGACAGCGCCCGCAGTGTTTCAGACCCGGCATAGAGCATGTTGCGCAGCACCTCGGTGGTCATCACCACCACCGGGGCGTCGCCGTTGATCGACTGGTCTCCGGTCAGCAGCCCGATCCTGTCCGGACCGTAGCGGCGGACGAGGTCGCTGTGCTTCTGGTTGCTCAGCGCTTTGATCGGTGTGGTGTAGAAGCACTTCTGTCCGGCCGCCAGCGCCAGGTGAACCGCGAACTCCCCCACCACCGTCTTGCCGGCGCCGGTCGGGGCGCACACCAGCACCCCGTGGCCGCGTTCGAGAGCCTCACACGCCTGAATCTGGAATGGGTCGAGCCGGAAGGTCAGCTGGCCGGTGAAGTCGGCGAGTTGGCTGTCCTCAGGTGATGTCGTCATGGTCCGGGCGGGCGATGGTCGTCGGAGCGGCCACCGGGACGGGCGGCTCGATGGGTGCGGCCTGGTCGTCGGGGATGGCGGCCTCGACCTCCCGCTTGGCCTTGCGCTTGTCGTGGAAGCGGGCAACTTGAATGGCGAACTCGAGCAACAACGTCAGCGCGAGACCGAGCGCCAGCATCGAGAACGGGTCGGACCCCGGAGTCGCGACGGCGGCGAACGCGAATACCGCGAAGATCAGGCCGCGGCGCCAGGAGGCCAGCTTCTCGTAGCTCACGATGCCGACGACGTTGAGCATGACGATCAGCAGTGGGAACTCGAAGCCGACACCGAACACCAGCAGCAGGTTGATCAGGAAGCCGAAGTACTGGTCGCCGGACAGCGCAGTGACTTGGACGTCGCTGCCCACCGTCAATAGGAAGTGCAGTGCCTTGGACAGCACCACGTACGCCAGGATCGCGCCGGCCACGAACAGGGTCGCCGCCGCGACGACGAACACCGACGCGAACCGGCGTTCGTTGCGGTACAGGCCCGGGGTGATGAACGCCCAGATCTGATGCAGCCAGATCGGGCAGGCCAGCACGATGCCGGCGGTCAGCCCGACTTTGAGCCGCAGCATGAACTGGTCGAACGGGGCGGTGGCCAGCAGCCGGCAGCCGCCGTCGGCGCTGATGTCGGCACGGGCGGACGGCGGCAGCGAGCAGTAGGGGTGGCGCAGCCACTCACCGAGGCTCTCCATCCCGAAGATCCCGTGGCTGTACCAGAAGAACCCGAAGATGGTGGTCAGCGCGACGCCGGCCAGGGAGATCAGCAGCCGGGCGCGAAGTTCACGCACATGTTCGACCAGCGACATGGTGCCGTCGGGGTTGGTACGGCTGCGCCGGTGGCGCGGGTCGAAATGGATGAGGAGTTTAGGGGTGCGCACGGCGTCTGCCTAGTGGCGCCCGGGGCGCCCGCTTGGAATAGCCGGCTCAGGCCGGGCGGATGTCGGTCGGGTTCGGGGCCGGCGGCGGGACGTCAAGGCGCTCGGACGGGACAGCCTGGGCCCCGGCGGTGAAGCCCGGCTGCACCGGAGCGACCGGCGTGTCGGCCTTGTTGTCGGCCTGCAGTTCCTTGACCTCGGACTTGAAGATGCGCATCGACTTGCCCAGGGACCGGGCGGCGTCAGGCAACCGCTTCGACCCGAACAGCAGGACGACCACAAGAAGCAGGATTAGCCAGTGCCACGGTTGTAGAGCACCCATTCGGTCACCTCCAGGCCCAGCCGGACGGACGAGGGACGATGTCCCGAGGAGGAGTCCGGCAATCAGACGTCGCCGTCGATGCTACCCGTCGTAGTGACGCCGCGGCCTACGACGGGGAGTCCAGCGTGGCGTAGGCCGCCAGGGCGTTGGCCGAGGACGCTCGCACCTCGTCGGCCAGCGACTTCGGCGCCAGCACCTCGACGTCGGCCCCGAATCCGAGGATCTGGCGAGCCATCCAATCTTCGGCGGCGTAGGTCATGGTGGCTTCGAACCAGCCGTCGGGCAACTCGGCGACCACCCGCATCGGGAAGTACTCCAGCATCCAGGCCGCCCGGGGCGACACCCGCAGGGTGGCCGACGGCAGCGACGGATCGGCGTCGAACAACGCGGTCGGCGGCGGCGCCTCCACCGCCGGTTTCGGCGGCGCGGCCGGTTCGTCGAGAACGCGGGCGTCGACGATCCGGTCGAACCGGAACAGCCGCACCCCCTCGGCCTCCCGGCACCAGCCCTCCAGGTAGCTGTGGTCGCCGACGAGCACCACCCGGATCGGGTCGACGACCCGGGCCGACAGCGCGTCGCGCGAGGCTGAGTAGTACTCGAGCGTGACCGCCCGCCGAAGACGCAGCGCCTCGCGCACCGCGGCGACGGCGTCGCTTTCCCGCGGCGCGGCCCGATCCGGCGCGGTGGGGGCGCCGTCGGACACGGACGTGGCGCCGGCCGCGGCATCGATCTTGGCGATGGCGCTCAGCGCCGCAGCAGGGTCCACCACGCCGGGGATGTCGGCCAGCGCGCGCAGCGCCACTAGCAGACCGCTGGCCTCCGAGGAGTTCAGTCGCAACGGCTTGTCGATCCCCGCCGAGAAGGTGACCTTGATGGTGTCGTCGTCGAACTCGAAGTCGATCAGGTCTCCGGGTCCGTAGCCCGGCAGCCCGCACATCCACAACTGGTTGATGTCGGCCTGCAGCTGCTTGCGGGTGACGCCGAGGTCGGCGGCGGCCTCGGCGTAGCTGACGCGCGGGTTGGCCTGGAAGTACGGAACCATGTTCAGCAGCCGCACCAGCCGGCTGGAGACCGGGGTCACGACGCCACCCCGGCCTGCGCGGCCAGCCTGGCCACCACGTCCGAACGCAGCGAATCCGGTTCCAGGACAAGGGCGTCCGCCCCGTAGCCGGCGATCTCGCGGGCCAGGCCGTCCAGGCTGGCGACGTCGATCTCGATGACGTCGCCGTCGCGCCCCCCGATCGCGCGTCGGGAGACGAAGCGGCCGGCCCGCCGAAGGGCCGTCGCGTACCCGTCGGCCGCCCAGACCCGGGCCAGCGCGCCCGAGGGGCCGCCGGTGGCGGCGTCGATCGACTGCTCGACGAGTGCGCGCAGGTCGACCGTGTCGGGACGGGCCGCCTCTCCTGGCGCGCCGACGGCTTCCACGTCGGCGATGCGGGACACCCGGAACACCCGGGTGGCGTCGCGGTCGCGGTCGTGGCCCACCAGATACCAGCGGCCGCGGGCAGTCAGGACACCCCACGGCTCGACGGTGCGCACGGTGTAGGGCTCGATGACGGTGGGCCGGTGCAGGAACCGGACGGCCCGGCGGACGTCGATGGCCGCGAACAGGATTCCCAGGACTTCCTCGGAGCCGCGCAGGCCGGCCGAGCCCGCCGCGGCGGTGACGGCGACCCCGTCGGCCCGATCCAATTCCACGCCGGCGGCCCGCAGCTTGAGCAGTGCGCTCTGGGTGGCGGTGATGCGTTCGGGCGACTCCCACAGCGTGGTCGCCACCGCCACCGCCGCGGCCTCGTCCGGCGTCAGGTCGATGTCGGGAAGGGCATAGGCGTCCGGCTTGATCCGGTAGCCCTCGGTCACGTCGAATGCGCTGACCCTGCCGGTCTCCAGCGGGATGCCCAGATCGCGCAGTTCGCTCTTGTCGCGCTCGAACATTCGGGAGAACGCCTCGTCGGACTGGTCGGCGTAGCCGGCGACATTGGCCCGGATCCGTTCAGCGGTGAGATATCCGCGTGTCGACAGCAGCGCGATGACGAGATTCATCAACCGCTCGATCTTGGCGGTTTTCGCAGGCGCCACGCTGGCCCACCTTAGCCGCGCGACGAACAAGCGACGATAAGCCGCGCTGAACGCGCCCTGTCACATGCTGGCGCCCTGTCACATGCTGGCGCCCTGTCACATGCTGGCGATGAGTCGCTTCACGCGCTCGTCGGAGGACCGGAACGGGTCCTTGCACAAGACGGTGCGCTGCGCCTGGTCGTTGAGTTTGAGGTGCACCCAGTCGACGGTGAAGTCCCGGCCGGCCTCCTGGGCGGCGGCGATGAACTCACCACGAAGCTTGGCCCGCGTGGTCTGCGGCGGCGTGTCGACGGCGGCCTCGATCTCCTCGTCGGTGGTGACCCGCGCCGCCAGGCCCTTGCGCTGCAGCAGGTCGAAGACCCCGCGCCCGCGTTTGATGTCGTGGTAGGCCAGGTCGAGTTGGCTGATCTTGGGGTCGGACAACTCCATGCTGTAGCGATCCTGGTAGCGCTGGAACAGTTTGCGCTTGATCACCCAGTCGATCTCGGTGTCGACCTTGGCGAAGTCCTGGGTCTCGACGGCGTCGAGTTGCCGGCCCCACAGGTCGACCACCTGGTCGATCTGGGTGTTGGGCTCGCGGGACTGCAGGTAGTCGACGGCGCGGCTGTAGTACTCGCGCTGGATGTCCAGGGCGCTGGCCTGCCGGCCGCCGGCCAGCCGGACCGGGCGCTTGCCGGTCAGGTCGTGGCTGACCTCGCGGATGGCCCGGATCGGGTTGTCCAGGGAGAAGTCCCGGAACGGGACACCGGCCTCGATCATCTCCAGCACGAGGGACGCCGTGCCGACCTTGAGCATCGTGGTCGTCTCACTCATGTTGGAGTCACCGACGATGACGTGCAGCCGCCGGTACTTCTCGGCATCGGCGTGCGGCTCGTCGCGGGTATTGATAATGGGGCGTGATCGGGTCGTTGCCGAGGACACGCCCTCCCAGATGTGCTCGGCGCGCTGCGACAGGCAGAAGGTGGCCGCCTTAGGAGTCTGCAGGACTTTTCCAGCGCCGCAGATCAGCTGGCGGGTCACCAGGAACGGCAGCAGAACGTCGGAGATCCGGGAGAATTCCCCGGCCCGCACGATCAGGTAGTTCTCGTGGCAGCCGTAGGAGTTGCCCGCCGAGTCGGTGTTGTTCTTGAACAG